>NZ_KV794273.1:56985-67301 GCF_001808705.1 Streptococcus sp. HMSC074B11
TGTGTATTCTGGCAACTCATTCTTAGCAGCCTCCACTGCATTGACGCCGCCCTTGAATTCTGGCACTTCTACTACTGGAGCTGGAGCGTCGCCTACTGTGCCGATTGCATCTGTGTATTCTGGCAACTCATCATGCTTAGCGGCTTCTACTGCATTAACACCGCCCTCAAATTCTGGGACTTCTACCACTGGAGCTGGTTCGTCACCAGCTGTCCCGATTGCTTCTGTGTATTCTAGCAACTCATGCTTGGCAGCTTCTACTGCATTGACACCGCCCTCAAATTCGGGGACTTCTGCTACTGGAGCTGACTCGTCACCTACTGTGCCAATCGGATCTGTGTATTCTGGCAACTCATGCTCGGCAGCTTCAGCAGCATTGACGCCACCCTCAAATTCTGGAACTTCTACGACTGGAGCTGGCTCGTCACCTTTGCTAGTAGTAATGACAGGTTTGACCTTAACTTCAACAATTCGATCTTGCGCCTCAGTCGTATCTGTATGAACAGTTGTACGGTTAGATCCTAAGACCTCAACATAATCAACTCTTTCACCCTTCTTACCTTCTGAGATTACACGACGTTCATCTTGAGCTAAGTCATTGTTTTCACGAATAATTTCCTTAAATGGAATTTCGGTCTTGACAACTTCTAGACTTGGTCGTTCGAGAACAGGACTTTGGTCGCCTTCTTCAGGAACTATACGGTGACTAGGTTTGAAATGAATACGATATTCCTTGACAAGACTACCATCCTTAGCAAGAAGACGAACAAGGCTAGGAAGGTTATCCTGAATAGACTCAACAACCGTTATCACACCGTTACCACTTGCTTGAGCAGTCACCTGTGGTTTAGTGCCATTTAAGCTCACTGTATAATCTGAAACCGCTGGATCAAAGTTTTCCAATGCTTTTCCATCAACTGAAATGGTCACTGAAGGAGTTTCCACATCTTTTGATTTAGCAGGAGAGTAGGCACTAAACTCGACCATTGCTAGACCATTAGTTGTCGATTTACGAGTCATGCGTGCTCGAATGGCTGTTGTCTGAATCGGATCAAAGGTAAATTCAATCGGCTTACCAGCCACGATTTCTCCAGATGCCTTATAAGGAATTTCTTGCCAATTTTCTGCCTTGTTAAATGGATGATCCGCATTTTCTTCATAACGAGAAATAGTACTTGGTTCTGTATAGGCAGGCCCAACATATCTTTCTAGTACCATTGTCGCTGGTGCATCTGTTCCACTGTCTTTAAAGAATTGAATAGCTACTTTTCCAACAGATTGAGGTGTAATCTGACCATTCTTCTTAAAGAGAATTCCCACAGATGTTTCTTGGTCTTTCGGAGTACGAGACCAGTTAGTCCAACGTCCATCTTCGTTAAAGTGCCCATCGTTGATATAGAAAATCTTATCCCGAGAAGCTGCTTGTGTGTCATTTGTAGTAGACGCAAAGGCTTTAGAATCAGTCTCATTATTATTTGCATTTTCTGAAATGACTTGATTACCCCTCGTAACAACTGTTACTTGCATCTTGGTTGTTAAGTCTGTTCCTAGAACATGACCAAGAACTTCAAAGCTACCTTCTTCGGCAGTCGCATGTTCTGGCACTGCATCCCATTGGACAGCAAGGTTAGCCTTAATCCAGCCAGTCTGTGATGGATAGTAGACTGTTACCTCTGCAGGCAATTGAAGTTGATCACCAACATTCAAGGTCTGGGCACTATTTTCCGCAGCTACTGGTTGTATTGACTCTTTTTCGTCATCACGGAAGATACGATATTCTTTCAGAACAGTTCCATCCTCAGCTTTCAAGATAAGACGTGTCGCACCTTTTTCACTTGTTGCAGGAACAACTGTTACCACACCGTTGTTGCTGGCTGTTGCAGTGATTTCCTTGCTTGCTTGAGGAATATAATAATCTGTCTTAGACGGATTGAAATGCTCAAGCTTCTTGCCATCTACTTGGATAGAAATTTCTGAGCTGGTAGCACTTGGAACTTTACTTCCTAAAATAGTGATTTCTGTCAATCCAACACCAGCAGTTCCATCTGCTTTCTTCATACGCATACGAACAGCATAAGTTTCAACCTTATCAAATGTAAAGTGGTTTGTTTGACCTGCAGATAATTGTCCTGGAGCTTTGAGATGTTCAACTTCTTTCCAGTTGGCAGCATTGTTGAATGGATGCTTGGTATCTCCTTGAGCATGATTGACATCGTTTGGAAGATCTGGAACTTCTTGACCAACATAATATTCAATGACATATTCTTTTGGAAGTCCGATAGCTCCGTCTGTATAGAAATCAACGGAAAGATTATCAACAAAGCGTTTGGTCAAATCTCCTGAATTACCAAACAAGATAGACGCCCAATCATTATCTGTACCTGTTTGCCATGTAGTCCATCGATTCTTAACATCTGTATTGGCTCTTGAAACTGTCAAGTCGTTCAAAGTATTGGCCGAATCATCACCACCCGTATTGGATACAATAGCAGCTGGCAATTGAGAACCAGTCCACTGTTTAGAGATATTGTTTCCAGCAACAACTTGACTAGAAACACGGACATGGGCCTTGGTAGTCAAATGGCGACCAACCAATTGACCCTTGATTTCATAGATACCTTCAGTCTGACTAAAGTTCTCAGGAACCTTGTCCCAAAGGACATCTTTATAGACAGTTGTTCCATTAGAATGATAAGCACGAACACTAGATGGCAATTGAACAGTTTCACCCTTAGGAAGAGTAAGGCTGATTTCTTCTGCAACCTGCAAACCTTCAACAGTTACATTGGCAAGAGCCTCAATATCTGTACCTTCGACATGACCTTTAAGGGTAAAGCTATGATAGTAACCAAGTTCTTTGGCATCTACCTTGTCCCAAGTTACAGAAACTTTACGAGGTAAGCCCTTATCAAATTCTGCTCCGATTTGATCAGGCAAATTCGGTTGCTGATTGATATCTGTAGAGATAGAAACAGGATGTAGCTTGACAATTTTCTTGTCTACTGTATTTTCTTTTATCACAAGTTCAGTTGCTACAGACTGAGTCTTATCAGTTTGATTGTCAATACGAGGAGTGAGGGTTACACTACCTTTCTTGTAAAGAAGCAAGTTCTGACCATTCACCTCAAGATGAGCACCATCAGCTGACTTAACTTCCAAATGGATATCTGACGCTGAAAATTCAGTATGCGAACCATCCTCATAATGTCCAATGACATGATAAGGGAGAACTTGGTCTTCTGTTGCATTTTCTTTTCCTTCAACACTTACTTCCAAGCGTGTCAAGGCAGGCGCTTCTTTCACAAATTGAATCAAATAAGTTTGAACCAATTCACCCTTTTGGTCACTCAAAAATACAGAAGCCTGATAATCATTAGCTACTGAAGCTTGTTGAACAGTTACTTGGTAGCCAGTAGTTTGTGCTCCAACACTTGGGATTTTAGCAGTATAAGGAAGGGATACTCGGTAGTAGGTCTTTCCAGGCTCAAAGTTTTCAAGAGACTTGTCACCAACCGTGAGACCTGTAACAGTACTTTCTGTTTCCTTATCACTCGCGATAAAGGTTGCTGTCACCTCGTAGTCATTGCCTTCCAATTTACCAGTTGCTTCAGTACGTCCACCTTCTTTTGTCAAGGCAGATGGATCTTTCAAGGTCCAAGAAACGACATCCGCATCAACTAAGTTACCATCTGATAAAACAGCCGTAACAGTCTTGTCCAAATTTTCAACAGCTGTACCAACTGGGACAGTTGCTACTTTTGGCAACCACTTATCAAGCGCAACTACCTTGACAAGGGCTTCAGCCTTGGCTTCGAGACCTTCCACACTACCAAGAACTTTTTTCTCACCAGCACTTGCAAGGAGATCTTCTGGGATGTCCCAAGTCACAGCTTTTTCTTCGACACTACCATCGCTATAAATAGCTGTCACAGCTTCTGGCAATTTAGGATTCTCACTGACATCAGTTCTTGCCTTAACAGGAGCAAAAGCGACAAAATGACGATTTTCTTTTTTGCCTGAAACAGTTGTGACCGTCGCCTTGTCAGAAGCTAAACCTGCAGAATCTGCATAAAGGGTAAATTTCCCTTCTTTTTCAGTGGATTTAACAATGACAACACCTTTACCATTGAAGGCTTTTCTTTGCCATGTGCCATCTTTCTGAGCTTTATAGCGTTCACGGCTAGCTTGTTCTCCATTATCCACACCAACAATTTGTCCTTGGCCATGAAGATTGAAATGAACAAGATTATTGGCAGTTGGAACGACATTGCCATCTTCATCAACGATTTCATAATGAATGTATGACAAATCTTTTCCGTCTGCAGTGATGACATGCTCTTCCTTAGTGAGTCGAACTCTAGCTGGCTCCCCTGCTGTTGTCACACTATCACGCGCAATCTCTTTGCCATTTTCATCACGAGCAATAGCAGTTAAGGTACCTGGTTTATAGTCAACCAACCACTCAAGATACAATTCACTTGGTTTAGCTCCCTCGTGATAAGGGCGCCCATCTTCAGTTGTTTTCTTAACAAATTCTTTCTTACCAAGGGACTCGTTGTTCAAGAACAATTCTACGCTAGCAGCATTTGAGAAGGTCCGAACTGGAACCTTACCATTGATGAGCATATTACGTTCCTTGAGCGTTTCTTCAGTCCAATTCCAGTGAGGCATGATACGAACAGTTGGTTTTTCTTTGGCACTATACCACTCACTACGGTATAAATAGAAATCATTCTTAGGCAAGCCTGCCGTATCAATGATACCAAAGTAAGAGCTTTTCACTGGTGTATTATCTTGGTTATGCCAAGGTGTAGGTTCACCGATATAGTCGAAACCAGTCCAGATGAACTGACCTGCATAGCCAGCACGATCACGGTCAAAGGTCCATGATTCAGTAGCTGTTCTACCCCAGGCTACACGGTCATTACCATAGTCTGATTGTTCATAGTGACGATTTGGGCGATTGTCGTGCCAGAGATTTTGAGCAGGATTAAAGTAAGAATCACGAGTTCGAGTTGCTGAAGAAGTTTCAGAACCGTAAATCAACCAGTCTGGATGCGCTTTACGAACTGCATCATAATTACGCTCACCATAGTTCATACCAACAGCATCCATGATTGCTGCTAATTCTAAGAACAAGCCTGTAGATCTACTACTGAATTTGTTTTCACCCATGGTCACATAGCGTTCTGTATCGATAGCTTTGATGACAGCTTTCAAACGCTTGGCTATTTCTAGTGAACGAGCACCACCATCAGCCTCATCTACCTCATTACCGAGTGACCACATGATGATTGAAGGATTATTTTTATCACGTTCGACCATGGTTCTGAGGTCAAAATCAGACCATTTTTCACCCTTCTTGGCTTCTGGGTGAGTTGCATCTTGGTCAAAGAAACGTCCATAGTCATACGTTTTCTTGCCACGATACCAAGTATCAAAGGCTTCTTCTTGGACCAAAAGTCCTAGACTTGCCGCAGCATCTAACAACTGTGGACTTGCTGGGTTATGGGTTGTACGGATAGAGTTAACCCCCATATCTTTCAGGAGTTTTAATTTACGATAGGTTGCCTTATAATTCTCTTCTGCTCCCAAGGCTCCGTTGTCATGGTGGATACTAACTCCATGGAATTTCATTCTCTCACCGTTCAGTGAGAATCCTTCTTTGGCTGTCCAGTTAAAATAACGGTAACCAAAAGTATCTTCTGTTACATCAACTAGCTGACCTTCTTTATAAACCTTGGTTTTCAGAACATAGAGCTGAGGATGGTAGCTTTTGGTTGTCCAGAGGGTTGGCTTATTAACTAAAATCGTTTGCTTAAAGTCAGCTGTCTCATTTCCTGCTAGACTCTTAGTTACAGAACGAACCAAATCTGAAACAGCCTTACCTTCCTTAGTAAAAATCTGTTGCTCCACAAATACCTTGGCTAAAGTCTTGGCAGTATTTTTGATCTTGCTTTGGATTTGTGTTTCAACGTTGCCATCTTTTTGTTCAGCTAGTTTTGGAGTTGTAATATGATTTCCATTTTCAGCTACCTGCACCTTGTCACGATAGCTCAAAGTCACATCGCGATAGATACCACTTCCTGAATACCAACGACTACTTGGTTGCTTATTGGTAACTTGGACAGCAATGGTATTTTCACTACCATCTTTATTTAAAAATTCAGTAATATCGTATGAAAAATGATTGTAACCACTTGGATAATGACCTACAAATTTACCATTTACATAGACCTTAGAGTCCATGTAAACTCCATCAAAATTAATACGAACGTCTTTGTCCTTAGCAGCTTCGTCTACCGTGAAGGTCTTACGATACCAGGCAGTACCACCGTTTAATTGACCACCCTCATTTCGAGCAGGAGACTTGTGATCAAAATCAAAATAGATACTCCAGTCATGAGGAAGGTTCAACTTAGACCAGTCATGAACATCCACATCTTTCTTAGAAAAGTCACCTTGAGCGTTTAGTTTAAAATACCAGTCTTTGTTGAAATTTTGTTTTCTTTCTTCAAGGAGCTGATTTTCTTTTTCCTTTTCTTTTGTGGCTTGAGGTGATTCACTTGCAGAAGCTTTTTCTTCCTTGCTTTTATCGTCCGTTACAGGTTTATTCTGGTTAGTTGTATCTGTATGTTCTTCTCGAACTACTGGCTTTTCAGCACTTGCTTCTGAAACTGTAGACTCTTTCCCATTCGCTTCAGCAGCAGGTTTTTCAGTTTTTTCAACTTTGTCTTCTTTAGGGCTGACTACTTCTGCTTCCTTTTCTACCTTAGGACTTGTTGCCTCAGTCACCTTTTCTTCAGTTGCTGGTTTTGCGGATTCAACCGCATCATTTCCTTCTTTTTCAGTAGCGTTATCTTGTGGGCTATTTTGCTCAGCTTTTGCAATAGCTGCAGCAATATCATCTGGAAGCTTATCTAAAGGTTGAACTTGATGAATCGTTTCCTCACTGGGACTTGCTGTTTCGGTTTCAGCTGCTTGAGCCACCTGAAGACCAAATATACTAGCTCCAATCATAACCGAAGCCGCACCAATGGCAAATTTACGAATACTATAATGACACCGTCTTTCAAAAAATCTCTTATCCATTATTGTTCCTTTCCAATGTTCTAGTAAGCGATTACATTTTACTCCAAAAAATAAACCTCCCTCTAGACGCTTACTTATTTTATCCATATAAATATTGATGCTTTTAATATATCAAAATAGTAGAGTTTTTTCAATAATTTGTAGAAGTTTTACTGCAATTTTATTAAAATAAGTGAAAGAAAAAACAAGTTCATTTTTTAGAACTTGTTTCTTCACTATATAAAATCAATGCTTGTATTATCTAACCAAACTACGCAATGCCGCCTGATAAGTCTGCTCCATCAACATAGTAATGGTCATAGGTCCAACTCCACCAGGTACA
This sequence comes from Streptococcus sp. HMSC074B11, assembly GCF_001808705.1. Lineage (GTDB taxonomy): Bacteria > Bacillota > Bacilli > Lactobacillales > Streptococcaceae > Streptococcus. The sequence goes on from NZ_KV794273.1 coordinate 64,400, forward strand.
GGTGTGATATGACTAGCGATTGGCGCAACAGCATCATAGTCAACATCGCCACAGAGCTTGCCATTTTCATCTCGGTTCATCCCCACATCAATGACAACTGCTCCAGGTTTGACAAAGTCAGCAGTCACAAACTTAGCACGACCGATTGCTACGACAAGAATATCCGCCTTAGAAGCTACCTTGGCAAGATTATGTGTTCGTGAGTGGGTCAAGGTTACAGTTGCATTCTTAGCTAATAACAACTGGGCCATTGGTTTACCGACAATATTAGAACGACCAATAACAACTGCATTCTTACCTTCTAGTTCAATCCCATACTCGTGAAACATTTCCATGATGCCAGCTGGAGTTGAAGGGATCATAACTGGATGACCAGACCAAAGACGCCCCATGTTGAGCGGATGAAAACCATCCACGTCCTTTTCTGGATCAATAGCCAATAAAACAGCTTCTTCATCGATGTGTTTTGGTAATGGCAACTGCACCAAAATACCATGCCAAGCTGGATCTTGATTGTATTTGGCAATCAAGTCCAACAATTCCTCTTGGGTAATGGTCTCAGGAACTCGCACGACTTCACTTTGGAAACCTGCAGCTATCGCTGAACGTTCCTTGTTACGAACGTAAACCTGACTGGCTGGATTGTCCCCAACCAAAATAACCACCAAACCAGGCACCAAACCTGTCTCTTCCTTCAATTTCGCAGTCTTTTCAGCCAATTGTCCTTGGAGCTTGGCTGCAAGAGCCTTGCCATCAATAATCTGTGTCATGTGTTTTCTCTTTTCTAACAAATATCTTCTATTATATCAAAAAAACACTTGTCCCTCTAACACTTCTTACCTAAGTGACCTTATAGTCTGAAACTATAAGAAAAAGCCCACTTGGAGCTTTTCATGATATTCTTACAAAACCTTACTCAAGAAATCCTTGGTTCTTTGTTCTTGGGTTTGTTCAAAGACTTGCTCTGGAGTTCCATCTTCGACAACAACACCGTCAGCCATAAAGATGACACGGTCTGCCACTTCACGCGCAAAGCCCATCTCATGCGTCACGATGACCATAGTCATACCTGACTTAGCAAGTTCTTGCATAACTGCTAGTACTTCCCCTACCATTTCTGGGTCTAGGGCAGAAGTCGGTTCATCAAAGAGTAGGACATCTGGTTCCATGGCAAGACCACGAGCAATAGCGATACGTTGTTGCTGCCCACCAGACAAACTTTGTGGATAAGCATCTGCCTTATCTGGTAAACCAACCTTTTCCAAGAGCTCATGCGCTCTCTTCTCAGCAACTTCCTTACTTTCCCCTTTGGTCTTGATAGGAGAAAGCGTGATGTTATTCTTCACTGTCATATTGGGGAAGAGATTGAACTGTTGGAAAACCATTCCCATCTTTTCACGCATGGCAAAGAGGTCGTTTTTCTTATCTGTAATGTCTACTCCTTCAAAGATAACCTTTCCTTTTGTCGCTTCTTCGAGGAGATTCATAGAGCGAAGGAGGGTTGACTTACCGCTACCTGACGGTCCGATAATCACCACAACTTCACCCTTTTTAATCTCTAGATCAATTCCTTTTAAAACTTCATTCTTCCCAAAGTTTTTATGAAGATTTTCAATTTTTATAAGCGTTTCAGTCATTATTTTTTCTCTCCTTGTCCCATACGATTTTCAAAAGCTTTCAAGGTTAGTGTCAAGATAGAGGTCATAATCAAGTAGTAAAAGGCTGCAAATAAGAGTGGAGTTAAAGGCAAGTAGGTGGTTGTTGACACCGTAGTAGCTCCATTCCACAATTCCATAACACCGATTGCTGACAAGAGTGAACTATCCTTGATAATGGTAATAAACTCATTCCCCAAGGCTGGCAAGATATTCTTGATGGCCTGTGGCAAGATGACATAGCGCATGGCATTTTTAGGACGAATCCCTAGAGAGTAAGCCGCCTCTAATTGACCTTTAGGTACTGCATTGATACCAGCACGAACTGTTTCTGATACATAGGCACCACTATTCATAGAGATAATGATAATACCTGGAATCAAACGTGAAAAATCAACTCCCAAAACTCCAATCTGAATTGTCGGAGCATTGATATGCATAAGAGCAAAAGCAATCATGATCTGTACCATCATAGGTGTTCCACGGAAAATCCAAATATAAACATTGGCAAGCCAAGCTATGGGCCTTATTTTAGAACGTTGAGCAAAAGCCAAGACTACCCCTAAAATTGTCCCCAAAAAGACAACCAAAACAGAGATCAAGACTGTTACGAGAGCACCATAATTAAAATATGGCAGATATTTAGGTAAAAAAGAAAAATTCATAAATCCACTACTTTCTAATTTCTAACTTAAAACTTGTATGAGTATAACATGTTTTGAATAAAAATACAATCTTTTTCCTTTTATTTTCAATAAAATTTCAAAGAAAACAGAAATAGCGAGAAATCTTAGTTTTTTCTAGTCAAGTGGATACTCTTTATGGTAAAATAGTAACGATAAGAAATGGAGGAGAATCAAAATGGAATCACATTTGGTTAGAATCATCAACCGCCTAGAAGCAATGACAAAAGATGGTGGTAACTTAAAACGTAACTTTGAGCGCGAGGGAGTTGTTGTAGCTGAAGTTGCTTTTAACCATGATGAAGAAAATGGCCCAATTTTTACACTTCGTGATGTTGAAGCTCGTGAAACATATACTTTTGACAGCATTGACTTGATTGCGATGGAAATTTACGAACTTCTATACTAATAATAGATATACAGAGGTTGGGACAAAAGATCCCGACCTCACTTTTTATTAGCAATCAAACTTTGACGCGGTAGCTGATTGGACTTTTCGTTCGTCTTTTAGACTCCCAAAACTCCTAATCATCTTCGCGGGGCTGGGACTACGAAATCGAGACT
>NZ_KV794273.1:67401-89720 GCF_001808705.1 Streptococcus sp. HMSC074B11
GAGACTTTGTCTATCGATTTCTGTCCCACCACCTTTCACCAACGAGAATCCTTTTTGTATGACAAATAGGATTTTTTTCTTGCTATCAAAATCTTCTCCAGATTAGCGCTCTTCTATTAATAGTGCTAGTATCCAATCTTTTTACTTGAATTGCCCAATAATCATGATATAATTAAATTATATACTTGTTTGACTATTTTTGACCTTTTGGATTTAGTCAAGACTAAGAAAGAAATGAGGTGGCGGTATGCTCTGTCAAAACTGTAAAATCAATGACTCAACGATTCATCTTTATACCAATCTCAATGGACAACAAAAGCAAATCGACCTTTGTCAAAATTGCTACAAAATTATCAAAACAGATCCTAACAATAGCTTATTCAAGGGCATTACAGATTTAAACAACCGTGATTTTGATCCCTTTGGAGACTTCTTTAACGATCTCAACAACTTTAGACCTTCTTCTAATAACAACAATATCCCCCCAACTCAGTCAGGGGGTGGATACGGTGGAAATGGTGGCTATGGTGCCCAAAATCGTGGTCCTGCTCAAACACCACCACCAATCCAGGAAAAAGGACTCTTGGATGAATATGGTATCAATGTCACTGAGATTGCCCGTCGTGGAAATATTGACCCTGTAATTGGCCGTGACGAAGAGATTATCCGTGTCATTGAAATCCTCAACCGCAGAACAAAAAACAACCCTGTCCTCATCGGTGAGCCCGGTGTTGGTAAGACAGCTGTTGTCGAAGGTTTAGCTCAGAAAATTGTTGACGGTGATGTTCCCCATAAGCTTCAAGGCAAAGAAGTCATCCGCTTAGATGTCGTTAGCCTTGTTCAAGGTACAGGTATCCGTGGCCAATTTGAAGAACGCATGCAAAAACTCATGGAAGAAATTCGTGAGCGCGAGGATGTTATTCTCTTCATTGACGAAATTCATGAAATTGTCGGTGCTGGTTCTGCAGGAGAAGGGAATATGGATGCAGGAAATATCCTAAAACCAGCTCTTGCTCGTGGCGAACTCCAACTGGTTGGTGCTACTACCCTCAATGAATATCGCATCATCGAAAAAGATGCTGCCCTTGAGCGCCGTATGCAACCTGTCAAGGTTGATGAACCAACTGTGGAAGAAACCATCATTATCCTTAAAGGCATCCAAAAGAAATACGAAGATTACCACCACGTTCATTATACCGACGGCGCTATTGAAGCAGCTGCTACTCTTTCTAACCGCTACATCCAAGACCGTTTCTTGCCAGACAAGGCCATTGACCTCCTAGATGAAGCTGGTTCAAAAATGAACTTAACCTTGAATTTTGTAGATCCTAAGGTCATCGACCAACGCTTAATCGAAGCAGAAAATCTCAAGGCACAAGCAACCCGCGATGAAGATTTTGAAAAAGCAGCCTACTTCCGTGACCAGATTGCCAAATATAAGGAAATGCAAAAGACCAAGGTAACAGATCAGGATACCCCAATCATCAGCGAAAAGACGATTGAACACATCATCGAACAAAAAACTAATATTCCAGTTGGTGATTTAAAAGAAAAAGAACAATCTCAACTCATCAACCTAGCAGATGACCTCAAGGCTCATGTTATTGGTCAAGATGATGCAGTTGATAAAATCGCTAAGGCTATCCGTCGTAACCGTGTTGGACTCGGTACTCCAAACCGTCCAATCGGTAGCTTCCTCTTTGTTGGTCCTACTGGTGTCGGTAAAACAGAACTTTCTAAACAACTAGCTATCGAACTCTTTGGCTCTGCTGACAGCATGATTCGCTTTGATATGAGTGAATACATGGAAAAACACAGTGTGGCTAAACTCGTCGGTGCCCCTCCAGGATACGTAGGCTATGATGAAGCTGGTCAATTGACTGAAAAAGTTCGTCGTAACCCCTACTCACTGATCCTCTTGGATGAAGTTGAAAAAGCCCATCCAGATGTTATGCATATGTTCCTTCAAGTCTTGGATGATGGTCGTTTAACGGATGGGCAAGGTCGTACCGTTAGCTTTAAAGACGCTATCATTATCATGACCTCAAATGCAGGTACAGGTAAGGCAGAAGCTAGTGTTGGATTTGGTGCTGCTCGTGAAGGTCGTACCAACTCAGTCCTTGGGGAATTAGGCAACTTCTTTAGCCCCGAATTCATGAACCGTTTTGATGGCATTATCGAATTCAAGGCTCTCAGCAAGGAAAATCTCCTTCAAATCGTTGATCTCATGTTAGATGATGTGAATAAACGACTCTCAAGCAATAACATCCATTTAGATGTAACAGATAAGGTTAAGGAGAAACTTGTAGACCTTGGTTATGATCCAAAAATGGGAGCTCGTCCACTCCGTCGTACCATCCAAGACTATATCGAAGATGCAATCACGGACTATTACCTTGAAAATCCAAGCGAGAAAAACCTCAAAGCCGTCATGACTAGCAATGGTAAAATCATGATTAAATCAAAAAATAAATTGGAAACAGTTGACTCAAATGACTAATTCCACATACTAAAAGAATGTTCTTACTTGACAGTAAGAGCATTCTTTAATATGATAGAAAGAAAGCGCACACATAAAGGAGAAATTTATGACAAATCCAACCTTTGGAGAAAAAAAAGAGGGTGTAACCTACAAAACTAGATATGGTGTTTATGCAGTCATTCCTGACTCAGCACATGAAAAGATTATCCTCGTTCAAGCTCCAAATGGTGCATGGTTCTTGCCTGGTGGCGAGATTGAAGCAGGTGAAGATCATTTTGAAGCTCTCAAACGAGAACTGATTGAAGAATTAGGTTTTACAGCTGAGATTGGCACTTATTATGGACAAGCAGATGAGTATTTCTATTCCAGCCATCGTGATACTTACTACTACAATCCAGCCTATCTCTACGAAGCTACTTCTTATCAAGAAATCCAAAAACCTTTGGAGGACTTCAATCACCTAGCTTGGTTCCCAATCGATGAAGCCATTGCTAACTTAAAACGTGGCAGTCATAAATGGGCAATTGAAGCTTGGAAAAAACAGCATCAAGTTTAAATTAACTTTTCCAATTTTTCCAAAAAGTGCTATAATAGAAATAGAAACACAGGAGGAAAGCCTATGAAGCTCATCAACACTACTAATTCTCACTCAAACCTTGTTAAAAGCCAACTGGAGAGTACCGACGCTACACTCGTAGAAGTCTACTCTGCAGGCAACACTGATGTTATCTTTACTCAGGCACCGCTTCATTATGAAATCCTCATTTCCAATAAACATCGTGCTATCCGCGAACAAGAAATAGAAAAAATCCAAGAATTTTTCTTGAATCGCAAGATCGAAAAGCAAAATATCGATGAAGCTAATATCAAGACCCTCTACTCTGAAAAATTGATTGAAATCTCAATCCCAACAAAATAAAACTTAGCAATATTTGGACAACACTCTAAAAATTCTAACTTTTTAGAGTGTTCTTTGTCTGTCTGATCCTATATTCTAGAATCAGATTCAGTGTTACAGAAAGAGTTTTCTAACAATCCTTCAACTTACTAAGTTTGGCAATATTTTTGTAAAAACTCGGTACTTGATCATCAAAACACTTAATTCTACTATTATAATTTAGTAACAATAAAAAAGGAGCTCATAAATGGAAAAAATAATATATAGAAGAGCCAGGCTAGACGAATACCAAAAAATTGGAAAAGTAGTAGCCGATAGCTTTAGTGAGTATCCTTTTTTAACTCTAATTATCGATGATTTGAAGAAGCCTGACTACTATCCTGCTTTTTTAGAATTATTAGAAAGCCTTCTTACTCGCCTCTATATCAAAAAAGAGACCTGTTTAGTAGCTGAACGAGGTGGAGAAATATTAGCGGTTGCCTTACTACAACAAAATGATTTTTCTATCCTATCTTACTTGCTAAATGGTGTCATAAAACTGTTTCGCTACATTAGCCCTCGAAATTTTTTGAAGTATCTTGATCTAGTAGACCGTTCCGAAGAACATTTGAAAAAATCTAATAGCTTTGACTGGTATTTGATGCTCCTTGCAGTCAATCCATCCGTTAAAGGACAAGGAGTGGGCAGTGCTTTTCTTAGAGACGCAGTTGAGCCTTATGTCAAATCCAAGGGTTGCAAGCGTTTAGGACTCATTACCAGTACAGAAAAAAATGTTCCATTCTATAAAAAGAATGATTATGTATTACTAGATTTTATGGAGTTAGAGTACGGGACTAAGTCCATTGGTAACTGGGCTTTTTTGAAGAATATCGCTCAATAAATCATAACTAAAAAGGAGTTGAAATCAACTCCTTTTTACTTTATTTAACTGCTTCTTTCAAGGCATCAACCTTATCCAAGCGTTCCCATGGAAGATCGATATCTGTACGTCCCATGTGTCCATAAGCCGCTGTTTGACGGTAGATTGGACGTTTGAGATCAAGCATTTTGATGATTCCTGCTGGACGAAGGTCAAAGATTTGACGTGCTGCTTTTTCAAGCTTGCTTTCAGCTACTGTTCCAGTACCAAAAGTATCGATACGAACAGATACAGGTTGAGCTACACCAATGGCATAAGCCAATTGAACTTCTGCTTTCTTAGCAAGTCCTGCTGCAACGATGTTTTTTGCAATGTAGCGAGCTGCATAAGAAGCTGAACGGTCAACCTTAGTCGCATCTTTACCAGAGAAGGCACCACCACCGTGACGTGAGTAACCACCATAAGTATCTACGATGATCTTACGACCAGTCAAACCTGAGTCTCCTTGAGGTCCTCCGATAACGAAACGACCTGTTGGATTGATAAAGAATTTAGTCTCATCATCAAGATAAGAAGCTGGAATGACTTCTTTGATAACCTTGTTAATCACATCTTCATGAATTTGTTCATTGCTCACTTCTGGATCATGTTGGGTTGAAATAACGACTGTATCCACGCGCACTGGCTGGTCATTTTCATCATATTCAACAGTAACTTGAGATTTAGCATCTGGACGAAGATAGCTAATTTCACCAGACTTACGAAGCTCTGCTAAACGACGAACCAACTTGTGACTGAGTGAGATTGGAAGCGGCATAAGTTCTTCAGTTTCATTAACCGCAAAACCAAACATGAGACCTTGGTCTCCAGCTCCAATCAAATCAAGTGGATCTTGATCAGCATTTCCACGAACTTCCAAGGCTTCATTAACACCTTGGGCGATATCAGGAGATTGTTCTACCAATGATGGGTGAACTCCTACGGTCTCAGCAGAAAATCCATACTCTGTATTAGTATAGCCAATCTCTGCAATCGTATCACGTACCACACGGTTAATATCTACATAGGCATTGGTCGAAATTTCACCAAAAACATGAACTGAACCAGTATAAACAGCTGTTTCAGCAGCAACGTGGGCTTCTGGATCTTGCTCTAAAATAGCATCCAAGATAGCATCTGAAATTTGGTCTGCAATCTTATCTGGATGCCCCTCAGATACAGATTCAGACGTGAATAATTTACGTTCTGACATAAAAATGTCCCCCCTTAAAAAATATTCGTTATAGAGTTACAAAGTACTGGTAGAGAATCGATAAACGACCTTCACTACCATCTTATCGGGACCATATAACCTAACTATTATAACACGAATCTTTGAAAAATACTCGTATGATTACTATTTTTCTCAGAAGGAAAATGTTTTCTAATCCAAACCAAATAAAAAAACTCTTAAAGTAGATCTGATTTTACTCCAAGAGTATTGTTAAAACTAATTATTTTCTAGATAAAACTCAAAACGTTCTCCGACGTATTGGCTCTTTACATACTCGAAAGCTGTACCATCATCAAAGTATGAAACCTGAGTAAGCCCTAAAATAGCATGTCCCTTTTCCACTTCCAGATAATGAGCAATTTTTTCCTTGGCTAAGCGAGCATATATAGTCTGGTGAGATTTACCAATCCGAAAACCATGTTTCTGCAAGGTTTGAAAGAAGTGCTTGGTTACTTCTTCTTTCTTAAAATTTTTGATAAATTTCTCAGGGATAGAAGCTACCTCGTAGACTACAGGAACTTGATCTGCATAACGAACACGTTCCATCCGGATAATATTTTCAGTGGCCTTGATCCCTAATTTTTCAACTTCTTGCTCATTAGGGATCGTTCGACGATAGGAAATCAGATGACTCGATGGTGTTTTACCCTGAGCTTTTACAATCTCCGTAAAACTAGTTGTTCCACGCATTTTTTCCTGAACACGAGTACTAGAAACAAAGGTCCCACTACCCACACGACGCTCCAAAACCCCCTCCTCGACCAAAAGGGAGATGGCTTGACGCAGAGTCATACGGCTAACTTCAAATTCCTCAGCTAAATCTCGCTCACTTGGAAGTCTTTCCCCAATTTTCCAACTTCCCTCATCAATGTCTTTCTTGATTTGGTCGTGGATTTTCATATAAGCTGGTAACATGCTTGCTCACTTCTTTTCTTTATTTTTTCCATTGTACCCTATCTCATAGGGAAAAGTCAAACCGCGCTTGTTTGGTTGGTAATTCTAACCCTTTTATGATAGAATATTCAAGAAGATATTTCTTTTAAGAAAGGGAAAAGATGAGCAACATTTCAACTGATTTGCAAGATGTCGAAAAGATCATCGTACTGGACTATGGTAGCCAGTACAACCAACTCATCTCACGTCGTATCCGTGAGATTGGTGTCTTTTCAGAACTAAAAAGTCACAAGATTTCGGCTGACGAAGTCCGTGCTATCAATCCTATCGGGATTATACTTTCAGGTGGTCCAAACTCTGTTTACGAAGAAGGATCGTTTGATATTGATCCAGAGATTTTTGAACTTGGAATTCCAATTTTAGGAATTTGCTACGGTATGCAGCTATTGACTCACAAGCTTGGTGGTAAGGTTGTTCCTGCAGGCGATGCTGGTAACCGTGAATACGGTCAATCAAAATTGACTCACACAGAATCTGCTCTTTTTGCTGGAACTCCAGAAGAACAACTTGTCTTGATGAGCCACGGAGATGCTGTTACAGAAATTCCTGCTGATTTCATTCGTACTGGTACATCAGCTGACTGTCCATACGCGTCTATTGAAAATCCAGATAAGAAAATCTACGGTATCCAATTCCACCCAGAGGTTCGTCATTCAGTTCACGGTTATGATATTTTGCGTAACTTTGCTTTGAATATCTGTGGTGCCAAAGGTGACTGGACTATGGACAACTTTATCGAGATGCAAATCAAACAAATCCGTGAAAAGGTTGGAGACAAACGTGTTCTCCTTGGTCTTTCAGGTGGTGTTGACTCTTCAGTTGTTGGGGTTCTTCTCCAAAAAGCCATCGGAGATCAATTGATCTGTATCTTTGTAGACCACGGTCTTCTCCGTAAAGGTGAAGCTGACCAAGTTATGGATATGCTTGGTGGTAAGTTTGGTTTGAACATTGTCAAAGCAGACGCTGCCAAACGTTTCTTGGATAAATTGGCAGGTGTTTCTGATCCTGAACAAAAACGTAAGATTATCGGTAACGAGTTTGTCTATGTCTTTGATGATGAAGCAAGCAAACTTAAAGATGTGAAATTCCTTGCTCAAGGAACTCTTTATACAGACGTTATCGAGTCAGGTACTGATACTGCACAAACCATCAAGTCTCACCACAACGTTGGTGGACTTCCAGAGGACATGCAGTTTGAACTCATCGAACCACTTAACACACTTTACAAGGATGAAGTTCGTGCACTTGGTACTGAACTTGGTATGCCAGATCACATCGTATGGCGCCAACCATTCCCAGGACCAGGTCTTGCTATCCGTGTCATGGGTGAAATCACTGAAGAAAAACTTGAGACAGTCCGTGAATCAGACGCTATCCTTCGTGAAGAAATTGCCAAAGCAGGTCTTGACCGCGATATCTGGCAATACTTCACTGTTAACACTGGCGTTCGTTCAGTAGGTGTTATGGGAGATGGCCGTACTTATGACTATACAATCGCTATCCGTGCCATCACTTCTATCGACGGAATGACAGCTGACTTCGCTAAGATCCCTTGGGAAGTCCTCCAAAAAATCTCTGTGCGTATCGTAAATGAAGTTGACCACGTTAACCGCATCGTCTACGATATTACAAGTAAACCACCTGCAACTGTGGAGTGGGAATAATGGAGAGGCTTGATTTACCTTCAAAATAGCGATTCTACAGCAGTTTAGCAGGAACAAAATAGTCTAAAAAGGGTGTATCTTCGTTTGATTCCCCCCTAAATCCCCCCGAAAAGTTAGTTAAAAATTTTTTTGACCAACATTTTTGGAGGGATTTTTATAATAAAAAGTACAAAGTATTTTTATAGCACGTAATTTTATTTTTCAAATGTAAAAAATATATATGATTTCTAGAGTAAAATTTTATGATGTAAATGACTTATCTATCGGTTTCTATTTTCCAAGAATTCAAGAAATTTTAGATGCTTATTTATCGAATTCTTATAGCCTAAATTCTTTTTTGGAAGCCCTTGAATTTTATAATATTATCAAATTCATAGAAAATGAGGTTTTTTCAATTGACTGGTCGCTAAGCTATATTGAAGAAATAAAGAAATCTCTTCCTTCGATGATTCAACTACAAAATAATTATTTTGGTTCTGCTCCGAAAGATGAGATTTTAAATAACATAAAACTTCTACAAAGCGAATATAACTATCGTGAAGACTTTTTTGAGATATTTACATTATTTAACTATGGTCAAAAAATTAGTGAAGTAGAGTTTGTGCAATATTTTATAGAATCCAATCTACATTTATGTCATCTCTTAAAAAATACCTATTTTCTAAAAAAGTATCCTACTTTCATTAAGCAATTTTTTCTGAGTTCACCCTCTCATCTTGAAATATTACTCGATAATTTTGTAGATTCAAATTCATGTAAAAATGTTATCCCAAGTAATATCACAAATTTAGAGTGGAATGATTTAATTGAAAAATATATTTGTGACCCCGATGTGAATATAAATTATTTAAAAATTTTAAGAAACCCTATAAAAGGTTTCGATAAGAATAGATACTTTCAACTTACAGATAAACAAAAACTGTTGATTGACAAAAAAATTCAAGAATTTAATTCTAGTTTTAATGATAAGGATTTTGGAATTCAAGTTGATATTAGAGTATATATAAAGAAGGAAGCGTACTATTACGCAATTAAAAAGAGTAGGGAGCTTCATATTGAGGGAATTGAAAAAGGTTTGTATAATCCTATTGCAGTCGCAACAGGTGGAGCTAGGCCAAAACAATATGAATATACATTATCAACTTTTATAGATAGTGCTAAACTTTTTGAAAAACATAATTTTCAAAATATATTAGACTATTTTTGTAAAGACTTTGAACTGAGCACAAGTGTTGGTACTTTTGCATTAGCAAGCTTTCCTCAATTAGAGATGGGGGTACTTGAAAGAACGTTAGGCATTTCGACTAGAAATCACTATAAATTTGGTTTTTACTTCTCAGTCAAGCATCAACTATACGTGATGAAACTGATTGCTTTATCAAAAATACTACAGAAATTCAGTCTAAGAATTGAAGATTTCATTACTTGGTTTTTCGATATTTTCCTGACTAATCAGTACGGTATTGATTGGATACATTTTGATGTGCCTTCAATTTCAGAAACAACGGGAAATAAAACAGCAACACTTTTTAGAATCGAAGAATCATTAAGAAAACAATACAAATTATTGAGTGAAGAAGGGCTTATTGATGTAAATTTATATAATATTACTTCTACTCCTTCAATTGAATCTTTGCAGAGTTTTACTAAAAGAAAATACTTCTCAATGAATAATTCAGATAATAATATTCAACAGATTGTTAATTTATTATTCTCTGACCAAAGTCCTATTCATTTTATTAATGAGGAATACAAAGGAAGCAACTTTAAGGAATTAATTTCACAACAATGCTTGAGTTATGCAAATTTTCATGAATATCAAATAGATTACATAAAACTACTAATAGATGCTGGAATTTGCCAAAATGATACAGGTGTTATATCTTTTAAAGATATGTCCCAAATAAGTCTTTTAGAAAAAATATTCTTATATGGCTCTGTTAATAGTATATCTTTATCTGAATCTGAAAAACTCAGTGCTGATAGGATGCTTGATAATGGATGGTTAATATTTTCGGATACCTTATTTTCAATTCAAGAAATTAATTATTTGAATTTTGTCCTAAATAACAAATCATATGACAATAGCTGGGGAATCAGAAATAAGTATTTGCATGGAGTACCTATTTATGATTCTATTCAGCAATATGAGTATGAATATCATCTCATTCTGCTCATATTAATTTTCTATATTATCAAAATAAATGAGGAACTCAAACATCGTAGTTATTGCTAACCAAATTCATTCACAAATAATATTCTACTGATTAACTATCGGAGCTTTTTATGACTACAATATTCTTTTCATGGCAATCTGACTTACCGAATAAAACAAATAGAAATTTAATTGAGAATTCTATAAAATTAGCATTGAAAAAAATGAACCAAGATTCTCCGTACTCTCTTATCACTGAAATTGACAGAGATACAAAAGGTGTTCTAGGTAGTCCAGATATTGTTGATTCAATATTAACCAAAATTGATAAGTGTGGCCTATTTATAGCAGATATATCAATTATAAACAGTAGTTTAAATGGTAAAAGAACTCCTAACCCTAACGTATTATTTGAATTAGGATATGCAGTAAAGTGTCTAGGGTGGGATAGAGTTATTTGTGTGTTCAATTCTGATTTTGGCGATGTTTCAGAACTACCTTTCGATTTACGTAATAGACGAATTCTAACTTATGAAACATCCAATATTTCCGAAACAAGAAAAAAGTTAGCTGATATATTTAAACAAATAATTGATAAGAATTACTATACTTTAGAACAAGTCCAAGAAGTTAGTGACTTTTATAGTATAAAAATCTATTCATGCTTTATTAATATCATATCAAGAATTATAAAGGTTTTATATGGAAGTGAAACTGTCTGCTCTTTTGAAGCAATTACTAATGTTTTAAATATGACTCCTACAGAAATAAATAGACTACTTTCGCATGAATTGCTGGGTTTTAACTTATTTACAAGCTATGACGAGCAAATTAAAATATTAACAAACGAGTTAGATAGAATCACCTCTATTAATATGTTTAACACAAACCTGTATATACCCATTATTAAATTAATTAAGGAATTAAAATCCCATAATCTTTTTATTAATAGAGAACATTTTTTTGAAAATTTTAAAGTAAATACACCCATTATGAATGACTATAGTATCATTCATAATAGTGATAATAACGAAATTCCAAATAGATATGCTCTAGGAAAGAAAATTGATACCAATAGAGCAAAAATCGTAGATTTCACCGATATTAAACGAACTGACCATGTTAAATTTGCTTTAACTCACTTCTGTTTAGATGTAAATACATATAACGTTTACTATAATCATTATGTTTGTATTCTTAAATATATCAATGAGTTTATTAGTAATAATGATGGGAAATTTTTAATTGACAATACAGAAATATTAATAAAAAATGTAAAAAAACTGTAATTAGATGATTAATATAAAATATTACTTACAAACTTACAAGAATAGAGCCTGATAGATTACATATCAAGCTCTATTTTTTGGTTTATTCTATTTACTTAATGTTACTGTTTCACCACTATCTCCTGCTAAATCAGGCATTGTTACAGAATCTCCAGAAACTGAATATTTCAGCTCAGTACCATTGTTATCACTGATAATCTGTTTGTCTGTATCAATAGCTAGTTTCTCGGAATAGAGGTACTTCACATTATTGCCTCTCTCTGAAAGGAGATTGATATTAAATATGTTTTCATCACCACTTACTTTTAGTTCGTAATGCAATGTCAATTCTTCGTCTTCGAATCCCATTTCAGAACCATCAATACCGCTTTTTTCGTATGAATATGTTCCTGATAGCTGACTATCATTAGTACTTGTACAGTGGTGCTGATAAAGAGATAGCTCAACTACTTACAAATGCAATTACCATACAAACCGCATCAGAAACAAGAGTAAAATTTAATTGAAATCAACATATGAAAAAATCAATCCCCCCGAAAAATCCCCCCATTGAAGTATATAACCCTTCTAAACCCTTGATTTACAAGGGATAGGGATATACCAGTCTCAATTGAGTGGGAGTAGAGTTTCCTATAAAATAATAAATAATACTGCTGGAGCATGGACTACAGTGGTATTATTTTTTTAATTTCAATATTAGGAAAATTTCTCGACTCTCAACTCCTCTTTTTTAATCCTTGAAACCATGCTATAATATAGTAAGTATAGCTCCAATAACCTAATGATAAAGATTTCTTACATCATCCGTAAGTGTTATTCTACTCTGATTCATATTATAATGAAAGTAACAAAAGATGGAGGTGTTTCACATGGAAACAATTTTACGAGTAGAATCATTAAAAAAGCATTATGGAAAAGAGCCGAATATCACCAAAGCCTTGAACGGTATATCTTTTCAAGTTGTCAAAGGTGAGTTCTTAGGGATTATGGGGAGCAGTGGTTCTGGGAAAACAACCCTTCTTAACTGTCTCGCTACTATCATCAAACCAACTGACGGCTCCATTCAAATGCAAGAAAAAGATTTAGGTCAGTTAAAAGGTAGTCAGTTAGCTGATTATCGTGGCAAGGAAATTGGTTACCTCTTTCAAAATTTTGAGCTTTTGGACAATATGACAGCCAAAGAAAATATTTTACTCCCCTTGTCTTTGCACAAGGTCGATGCCAACGAAAGCAAGGTTCGGTTAGAATTGCTTTCCCAATATCTAGATATTGCTGAACTTCTGGATAAGTTCCCATCTCAATTATCAGGTGGTCAACGGCAAAGGGTAGCTGCTGCGCGTGCCTTGATTTTAGACCCTAAGATTGTATTTGCAGATGAGCCCACAGGAGCTTTGGATTCAAAAAATGCGACCATTTTGATGCAAAAATTATCCGAAATGAATCAAGTGGAAGAAACCACCATTCTCATGGTGACCCACGATTCAGTCGCTGCCAGCTTTTGCAACCGCATCTTGTTTATCCAAGACGGAAAACTATTCCATGAAATTCGACGCGATTATCCAAGAGAAAGTCAAGAAGATTTTTACCACAGAATACTAAAGGTCATGTCTGCACTGGCTGGAGGTGATGGCAATGTTTTCTAAATTAGTCTCAAGAAATAGCAAGAGGGATCGAAAGAATAATGGCTTGTATTTCAGTTCCATGGTTCTTTCTATTATCTCCTTTTACATCATCCTTTCTTTGTCCCATCAAGATGTGATGATCTTTCTCAAACAAATAGAGAGTGACGCTGTAAATAAACTCTTTAGCATGATTCCCATTCTTTATGTAGCAACCCTCTTTATTCTCTTTTTTCTAGTCTACTTCGCAAGCAGTATGCAGATGGAAAGGAGAAAACATGAATTTGGTGTCTATCTAACGCTAGGGATGCGAAGAAGCAAACTGTTCTTGCTGCTCCTACTCGAGGATTTGAGAAACAGTATCCTTGCTCTTGGAATAGGTCTTCCAATTTCAATCTTGATTTCAGAACTGATTAGCCTAATAACCGCTAAAATTGTTGGGCTAGGGATTATTGAACATCAATTTTCTCTATCTACTACAGCTCTATTCTATACAATCATCGGTTTCCTAGCCGTAAAATTAGCTGTCTTTATTCTTTTAAGTGCAAAAACAGCCAATAAGGAAATCGGAGATCTGCTATCCTATTCTCCTTCTGGCATGAAGAAACTACTCCCCAAGGGTGTGTACCTTCTTGCTTCTGTCCTAGGAATTTTGCTTCTAGGAACAGCCTATTACTTGGGGATGAGTGGACGAGCTTGGGAAAATGTCATAACAATGGGCATCACTGTTCTCTTGGGGACTCTAGGAACTATACTACTCTTCTTTGGTATGCGTTTGTTTATAGACTTTTTGGTCAAGCTTGGAAGCAATCGAAAACTCCACACCTATAATTTTAGACAGATTCAGGAATTAGTTATCCAACGCTCAACTATACTGGCTATCTGCTCCCTCTTAATCTTCTCTGCCTTGTGCCTCTTTGGAGCAGGTGTTGCCATTGCAAGTGGCAATTCAGGCAATCAAACCCACGTTTTGGATTATACATTTAGAGATAGCAAGCAGGATACAGATGAAAATCTTGATGTGAATACAGTAAAAAAAGAGCTTGAAGCTGCTGGACTAGCATCACAGTTTTCAAAGATTCTGCAAATCAAAGTGGGCAAACCGAAAGAACACGAGTCCGTGTCCTTTGAACAGTTCATCAAGGTATTGAAAGAGCAAAAAGAAAGTAAAAACAAGGAAGTCTTAGTCCATAATTTCCAGAAGTATATAAGTTGCCACCTTTTGCCACTCTCTGAATACAATGAGCTTAGAAAGGCTGCCAGTCTCCCTCCTCTAGAATTAACAAACAAGGAAGCCTACTTGTATATGGGAAAAGATTTTCTCCTGGATGAGAATCTAGTTAACTCTGTTCTGAAAACAAATCCTCAAATCAAAATCATGGGAAATGATGTAAAATTGATTGGAGAGGTTCAGTCTTTACCGATTGTAACGGATCGTGAAATAACCATTTCTGTAGCCCTCATAGTCCCAGATGAGACCTTTATGAGCTATACAGATAGTCAGTATTCAAATTATGTTAGTGGTATCTTGGCTCCTGAGCTGGTCAAGGAAAAAGGCCTGATGAAAGCTATCTCAGATACCAATAAAAAGCTGAATCAAATCCCTCTTGGCTATGAAAGTTATATACAAAATATGGGAAGACAATTATTTTACATTATCTCTGCCAGCTATATCACCATCTATCTGGCTATCATCTTCCTTGTTGTCGCAAATACAATTATCGGCGTTCAGTTTTTGATGGGACAAAGACAATCCTACAGACGATACCAGACCTTAATCCATCTTGGAGCAAACTACGAAACTCTTTGTAAATCTTCAGAAAAGCAAATCAATTGGTATTTTGGTCTGCCAATAGCCCTTGCACTTATCAGTAGTAGCTTCGGAGTGAGCTCCCTCCTCACAGGAATAGTACCAGCCAATGCAAGAATGGCCATGGGGCAGAAATTTATCACAGCCATGCTGATAATACTGCTGTTAGCTGGATTTGAAGTCATCTATATAAGAATTGTAAAGAAAAATAGCAACAAGTACTTGTTGTCATTAATGGAACCCAAAAGAGATGAATAAGGTAAAATAAAATAGGAAAAGGAGGAGCCGATATGAAGCATATTCTGGTTATTGAAGATGAAGCCTTGATTCGAGATGAAATTGTCATTTTATTAAAGAAAGCGGGTTATCAAGTTGATAAGTTGACTGACTTCAAAGATACAAGCCAGCAAGTGCTGCAATACGATACGGATTTAATCGTACTGGATTTGAATTTACCAGGAGAAACAGGTTTTCAAATTTGTAAAAATCTCAAGTCCAAACGCTCTGTGCCCATATTGGTTCTCACCTCCCGTGAACAACTAAAAGATGAGATTTACGCCCTAAAATTAGGGGCTGACGAGTACTTAACAAAACCTTTCAAGAAAGAAAGATTCTTGGCTCGTATAGAAAACATCTTGAAACGCTATGAAGGTAGACAAAATTTGCTTGAAAAAGATAATTTCCTGCTGGATAGAAATACCTATACTCTTTATATCAACGGACATTCGATTTTACTCCCTCAAAATCAAGGGAAATTGTTAGAAACCTTATTAGTGGCAACTGATTCTGTCGTCACAAAAGAAGAACTAAGTATGAAACTGTGGAATACAACTGAGTTCATCGATGAAAATGCCCTACAAGTAAACATTGCAAGGCTGAAAAAGGTGATGAAACAGGCTGGCATTGCTCTTCAAGTCAAGTCCGTCAGAGGTATTGGTTACAAGCTAGAAGAGGTAAGTCCAGATGAAACATAATCTAAAATATCTAGCTAGTTATCTGCCTTGGTTACTTGTTCTCTTAGCATTTGATCTATTTACAGCTGTCCTGCTTTGGCTTTCAGATGTGAGAATGTTTCAAGCTCTCATCCTTCTCTATATTTTAGCCACCGTCCTGCTTTTTTTCATCCTATCATTCTTACTTATAAGAAGAGAAAGAAAAAAATCCGCTGCTTATAAAGCCTTCATAGCCAATCCTAAGATCGATACTGAGCTTGAATAATTGAATTTATCAAGTGCCTCAGAGAAAGAAAGCATTGAAAAAATAGCAGATACACTTTATCAAAAGCAGGCTCAAATAGGAAAACTCAACTCATTACTAGCCGAGTACGAGGACTATGTTGAAAAATGGGCGCATGAGATTAAACTTCCTTTATCGCTTCTTTCCCTCCTTTTAGACAATCAAAGTGACCAACTACCTGAGGATACTGCTTTTAAATTGGACTATGTGAAAAATCAAATCCAAGGAAATGTATCACAAATCCTATTCTACTACAGGGTGAAAAGTGAGAAAAATGATTTTCTATTTGAAGACCTTGACCTAGAAGAGTGTATCCAAGATCTTTTGGAGAACTTTGACCCCTTGCTCAAAGAAAAGAATTTTACGATTAAGTTAGAAAACATACAAGGAATCTGCTACATCGATCAACGCAGTTTTGAATTTATCCTGTCTCAAATATTAGCCAACGCCCTTAAATATAGCTCTGACAAACCAGAACTCAAGATTTCTATGTCAAGTGACAAGGGGCGCAAAACCCTGATTATTAGGGATAATGGGTGTGGAGTTAAAGCTTGCGACCTCCCTCATATCTTTGAAAAAGGATTTACAGGTGATTCAGGAGAGACAAGGAAAAAATCAACAGGCATGGGTCTCTATCTTGTCAAACAATTAGCAGATGCTTTAAAAATCGACATCGTAGTAAAATCCGAATGGATGCATGGATTTGAAATCTCTCTTTCTATTTCGTAATTTTTCGATTAAGAAAATTGCCTAGTCATAGAAAGCACATATTTTATACCAAAAAGGAAAGCACTTCTGCTTTCCTTTTTGATATCATAAAAACACCCTGAAATACTTGTCTCAGGGTGTTTGTTTCATTTTTAAAATGTCTGGCGCTTGGCTTTGCGTTCAGCTCGTCCGCGGGCACGACCTTCTGCTCGCTTGGCTTTGCGACGTTTTTCATCGACAGCCCACTGGATTTTTTTCTTATATCCTGGTTTGACTTTTTTCTTTTTCTTTTTAACCAAGCCAATCATTTCGATATCCAGTTTTTCCTGTTTCTTCTCACGATTGGCACGACGATCACGGTCATAGGTATCTTGGAATTCTCCGTCTTTAACCATCTTAGGCACAAACTTGATCCCTAGTTTCTCTAATTCACGAATATCTGAGTCGTCACTAGGCTGGTAAAGAGTAATGGCTGTACCAGGCAGACCATTACGTCCAGTTCGTCCAACACGGTGAACAAAGAAGGACAAGTCTTGTGGAATAGCATCATTGATAACATGGCTGACACCTTCAATATCAATCCCACGCGCAGCCAAGTCAGTCGCAACAATATACTCAAAATCAAGGTTCTTGACCTGATTCATGATCCGTTTACGTTCACGAGGTGCAATGTCTCCATGAATCTTAGCAACCTTCAAGCCTTGGGCTGTTAAATATGTATGCAATTCATCTGCACGTGTCTTAGTATTGACAAAAATCATGGCAAGATATGGTTGCATGACTTGAGTCAATTCATAAATCTGGGCATTCTTATCACGACCTTTAGTAGAAATCAACCAGTTATCAATGGTATCTGAGATAACTGTTTTGGTCTTGATTTTTTCCATGACGGGATTTGACAAGTATTTTTTCAAGAATGGTTGCAATTTTTGTGGGATAGTCGCTGAAAAGACCATGAACTGCAAGTCTTTCGGAAGACTTCCTGCAATCTTATCAACCGTCTCCAAGAATCCCATATCTAGGGTCATATCAGCTTCATCGACTACAAAGGTCTTAGCCTTGTGGATAGCCAAATCGCCTGATTTTACCAAATCATAGATACGACCTGGTGTTCCGATAACAATATGGGGCTGGTTGCTTGCCAGTTTTTCAATCTGACGCGCCTTGTCTGTTCCACCAACGTAGTTAACTACACGTACTTCTACATCCGAGTGGCCTGCAATTTGACGAGCAGCTTGGTAAATCTGAGTCGCCAATTCACGACTTGGAGCTGTGATAACTGCCTGCACACTATCGCTCTCTTCATCCAACTGTTGGAAAATTGGAAGCAAGAAAGTATGGGTTTTCCCTGAACCTGTTTTTGATTCACCAACCAAGTCTCGACCAGCCAAGACAATAGGAATCAACTTATCCTGCACCTCGGTAGGAGTCGTAAACTTCAACTCCTCCAAAGCTTCTTCTATATATTTTTTAAATTTAAATTTCGTAAATGACATAATATCCTCGATTCTATCTATCTACTCATTATACCACATTTTGATGCATTTCAGTTAAACTTTCGGTTTGGATAATCACTCCGAAATGTAAAAACATACCCGATTAAAGGCAAGAAAAATACTCTCTGTCCATCCTAAACAAAGAGTATTAGATTTTTATGTAAGCTTCCACTCTTTTTTTAGCCAGTCACAAAAATGTTGATAGCGTTGGTCGAGAGCTTCATGATGCCCATAAACATCAAAGGTGGAATAAGCTGAGGGAACTGCTTCTGAAATTAAATTATGTAGTTCCCTTGCAAAAAGAGGAGCCTTAGACAGACGATTGGAATGATTGGCACCTTCTATCTGACCATTTTGCAGATAAATCAGACTTTGGCTCTGTATCAAGTCATGTTCCCTGCAATAGTCTGTAAAGTTTGGATACCAGAAAGAACCACAGATAGAAAAGATACAGGTCGCAGGAAGATGGCTACTATAGAGACTATAAACAGCAGCAAGACCGCCCAGTGAATAGCCACCATAAGCAATCCTGCTTTCATCAATCAAGTAGTCCTTTTTCAGAGTTGTTAGAATTCCTTGAAAGAGCTTCTGATGGTAGTCGTCTCCCTTCCCACCGAAATCTGGCGCCCCTTCTTTCAACGCACTAGCTTTCCAAGGTGTAAAGTCATCCAGACGGTTTTCTGGAACCAAACCCACTAAAATCACAGATTGGGACAGGTCTGATAAATAATCCAGTTCCCCATCGTTTAAGAGCACAACTGGGTAGGTTTGTTTAGAGTCATAGTTTGAAGGAAGGCTGACCCTAACCTGAATCCCTTCCCAGTTAAACTCCTTATTTCTTGATAAAGTCATTGATTTTTTCAAGGGAATCAATCACTGCTGGACCGTAGTCCATCAACTCATCGTAAGAGATGGTCATGATTTTTTGATTCTTGATTGCTGGTACATTTTCCAAAACAGCATTTGCCTTCATCAAATCCACTGCTTTTTCATCCAACTTTTGATTGCGGTCGCTGGTTACATAGATAATCAACTCTGGATCCATTGATACTAAGTTTTCCAAGGTCAAGCCAGATGTTCCTGTTGCGACATTTGTGTAACCAAGTTGGTTGAGCAAACTTTCTTGAAGGGCTGACTTGTAGGCACCGAAGGTTTCATCGTTATAAGCAACCATAATCAAAGCTTTTTTCTTTTCACCCTGTGTTTCTGGGTTGGCTTTTTTAACCGCATCGATTTTAGCTTGCAATTGCTCTGCGTATTGATTAGCCTTGTCTTGGACATTGAAAATGGTACCAAGATTCTTCACATCTTCTACGATATTTCCCAAATCCTGTTGGATATTTGATAGTGAAGCTTTTTGCGTATAAACAGGGATTTTATTTTCATTCCAAGCACTGATAGTCCCCATTGACTTTTCAGAGAACATCATGTTTCGTCCCATCAAGGCATCTGGTTCATAAGAAAGAACCGTTTCTTGTGAGACTGATTTTTTATCACCAATATGAGGGATGGCTTCAATTGCTTCCTTGTATTTACCAGTTACGGCATTATCAGGATTGAGCATACCGGCAATTTTATCCTTCAAACCAAGTTCCAGCAGGATTTCAGTCGTTGAAAGATTGTTGGTGATGACCTTTTCAGGTGCCTTTTCAAAAACTTGTTCGACTTCATTTCCTTTAGCATCATAAGTTTTGATGGTTACAGGATAGTTGGTTTCTGTAGTAGATTTTTGACTTGTCTCTGCGCTTGATTGTGTGGTAGCTTTTTCTGTTGCACTATTTCCACAAGCTGCTAAAGTTAAGGTAGCTACTGTTAGGAGCAAAATACTGATTGATTTTTTCATGTTTGTTTTCCTTTTCATTTTTTATAAATAGTGAATCATGGCTTGCTGGTCTTCCGTCCAAGTAACCCTACTTTGGACGCCATAGACAGCCTGCAAAGACTCAGGAGTGATGGTCTCTTTTGGAGTCCCTTGGTAAACAATCTCTCCTTCTTTCATTAGATAGAGATAGTCTGAATAGCGACAAGCTAGCTGAATATCGTGTAATACTGCTAGTACATTGATATTGAGATGTTTGACAATGGTTAACAAGTCTAGCTGGTACTTGATATCCAAATGATTGGTCGGTTCGTCTAAGAGCAGGAGAGTCGGTTCTTGGGCCAAGGCGCGTGCCAACAAAACCCGCTGCTTCTCTCCTCCTGACAGAGAAGAGTAGAGTCGATTTCTCTTTTCGAACATATCTACCTTGACTAGAGCATCCTCAACCAAGGCAAAGTCTTTTTCTTTTTCCTTTTGTAAGAAAGAGAGATGGGGTGTTCTGCCCAGCATGACGATTTCCTCAACCCTACAATCAAATTGTAACTGATTAAACTGCGTGACAACTGCCATCTGCTTTGCCGTTTCCTTGACGCTCATTTGTTCCAAGGGTTTTCCATTTAGAGAAATCAAGCCTTGATCAGGCTTTTCCTGTCGATAGAGAAGTTTCAGTAGGCTAGTCTTCCCACTTCCATTGGGTCCCAAAATGGTATGAAATTGCTTGCCCTCCAGTTTGAGCGACACTCCTTTGAGAATCTTTTTTTCTCCGATTCCAAAGTGAATATCCTGGCACATTAAGTCCATATCAGATCTTCACCTCCCCTCGTCTACTTCCAACCATGTAGATAAAGAAAGGGGCACCTACTAGAGCTGTAAAAATCCCAATCGGCAGTTCAGCATTTTGAATCAAGACACGAGCAAGGACATCCGCCCAAACAACAAAAAGGGCGCCGAGCAAAGTAGCTATCGGAAAAAGTCTTCTGTAATTTGTCCCCACCAAGCTTCGTGCCAAATGAGGTGTAATCAGACCGACAAAACCAATAATCCCACAGGTCGATACCAAGATTGCTGTCATTATAGCCACAATCGTCACATAGAGATACCAGTAAAAACGTAGGGGAATCCCTAAGGTCAAAGCCGCCTCATCACCCATCATCATGGCATTAAAAACACGATATTGGGTAGAGAAAAATAAAAAAGCAATTCCCACGATTATAGTTGGCAAGGTTAAGTGAGCCCAGGAAGTCCCCGCTAAAGAACCCATGGTCCAAAACTTGATGGTCATGACACTATCAGCATTAGCGCCAATTGAAATAATAAAGTTTGAAAAAGCCAAAAATAGTGCATTCACAACTGTCCCTGATAAAATCAGGCTTGAAGTTGTCATCCTGCCTTGCATGGAAGCAATCAGAAGGACTGCAACTGTTGCCACAAGCGCTCCAAGGAAAGAGCCAAGACCAATCATGACCTTAAACCCGAGAATGATGCTCAAAGTCGCACCAAAGGTTGCTCCAGCTGAAATTCCTAACACATAGGGTTCTGCGATTGGATTATTGACCGTTGACTGCATGACGCTACCACACATGGAAAGGCCAGCACCAACTATCAAACCAAGAAAAACCCGTGGTAATCTCATATTCCAAACAATAGCAAGTGTAGACTTCGAAAGGTCTCCTATATCCAGAGGGGCCCCCATCTTACTCAAAATAATCCGATAGGTATCACTCAAGCTAATTTGAACCGACCCCATAGAAACAGCTAGAAACAGAGATACACCCAAAGCTCCGAGCAACAGAGATAGGAGAAAAACATATCGCAGGTTTTGATGGCTTCCAGAAGATTTGGAAATCATGAAACCCTCCCTTAATAAAATTAAAAATTTAGACAATTTTCATAAATAGTATACCACATTTCCAAATCTGGAACAAGGCTAGAAAGATACAGATAAAAAGACTGTTGAAACTAGAGAGCTGATTGAGTTCAGGCTAAAATCCTAATGAAACTAAAAAATCTCCCCGAGGGGAGATCTTTCTGGTTTATTTTACCTTACAGTGCTAGGA
>NZ_KV794273.1:89820-95612 GCF_001808705.1 Streptococcus sp. HMSC074B11
TCTGGTTTATTTTACCTTACAGTGCTAGGAACCGTAACCGAAGATTATACTTGAGTATATCGAGGTAAGGTGAAAAAAATAAAAAAGCTCTCTGAAATTAGAGAGCTCTATTCTTGCTGGATAAAACGTTTATAGACTAGGCGGCAAGCCGAAGATTGTACAAAAATTTTAGTGAAACAAAAAAATCTCCCCCAAGGGAGAAGATCTGGTTTATTTTACCTTACAGTGCTAGGAGACGTAACCGAAGAACATACTTGAGTATATTGAGGTAAGGTGACGACATAAAAAGCCCTCTGATATCAGAGAGCTTGATTCTTGCTGGATAAAACGTTTATAGACTAGGCGGCAAGACGAAGATTGTACTGATGGTACATCGAGGCGAAGCCAACGAAGTATAGAAACGTTTTAGACGCAAGATTAACGACGAAGTCCAAGAGAGTTGATTAACTCACGGTAACGGTTAACGTCGTTTTTGCGCAAGTATGCAAGCAAGTTACGACGGCGACCGATTTTCTTCATCAATCCACGGTAAGTAGCGTGGTCTTTTTTGTGTTGTTTGATGTGTTCGTTAAGGTGGTTGATTTCCCAAGTAAGGACAGCAACTTGAACCTCTACTGAACCTGTATCACCTTCGTGACGTGCATATTGTGCAATGATTTCATTTTTTTTCTCTTTTGAGATTGCCATGATGTTTCTCCTTTTTATTTGGCTTCATCCGAGTGACAGGTTGGCATGCCTGTAACCAAGAAGAAGTTATTTGTCTTTACGACAATTTCTATTCTACCAATAACTAAGTTCTTTGTCAACTAATTTACTATCCATACCACAAATATGCTATAATATTCATAGGAAGGATATCTAAGTTGATAGTTTTATAACGAGGTGATTACCATGCGTAAATTGTTCAAATATCTCCCCTACTATCTGGTCGTATTTTTCTTTTATTGTCCACTTTATGGATTATTTATACTACTATTACAGAATCCAAAACTAACGGAGCTCTATCTTTTAAATATATTCATCATTTCGCCTGTTGTAGTTTTTATAGTTTCTCTTCTTTATAGTTATCGATTTGGTTTTTCACTGCATTGGCTTTTAGGTAGTTGCTTGCTCTATGGCTTTACAATCATTCCTTTCAGAGAATTTATCATTGTTTATTTCCTTGCCTATGAAATTCTTATTCTACTAGGTACAGTTATTGGTGCCGCTATCAGGTATCTAATGCAAAAACTGAAAAGCAAAAAACTTTCACAAAATCCTTGAAAAATCTCACAATCATGCTATAATAATGCATAGAGACAAGTCACTTAGAATCTTTCTACCAGAGAGTGCGTGGTTGCTGAGAACGCATAGGAAGTCTAAACTGATACTACTCTACTAACTTTTATGCAAACATAAAACGGTGGCCACGTTAGAGCCAATCAGAGGTGTCAACAGTTTTTGTTGTACATAAATGAAGGTGGAACCACGTTGCGACGTCCTTTCGAGGATGTCGCTTTTTGTTTTTCTTGATTTAAGTCTGTAAAAATAGGGAAACACTTCTGCTATAAAAATAATTGATAACTAATAATATAAGGAGAAAATCATGATTAAAATTACTTTCCCAGATGGCGCTGTTCGTGAATTCGAATCTGGCGTTACAACTTTTGAAATTGCTCAATCTATCAGCAATTCCCTAGCTAAAAAAGCTCTCGCTGGTAAATTTAACGACAAACTCATCGACACTACTCGTGCCATCACTGAAGACGGAAGCATCGAAATCGTGACACCTGATCACGAAGATGCCCTTCCAATCTTGCGTCACTCTGCAGCACACTTATTTGCCCAAGCTGCTCGTCGCCTTTTCCCAGACATTCACTTGGGAGTTGGTCCAGCGATCGAAGATGGTTTCTACTACGATACAGACAACCAAGCGGGTCAAATCTCTAACGAAGACCTTCCTCGTATCGAAGAAGAAATGAAGAAAATCGTTAAAGAAAACTTCCCATCAATCCGTGAAGAAGTGACTAAAGATGAAGCGCGTGAAATCTTCAAAAACGATCCATACAAGTTGGAATTGATTGAAGAACACTCAGAAGACGAAGGTGGCTTAACTATCTACCGTCAAGGTGAATATGTAGACCTTTGCCGTGGCCCACACGTCCCATCAACTGGTCGCATCCAAATCTTCCACCTTCTCAACGTAGCTGGTGCTTACTGGCGTGGAAATAGCGACAATGCTATGATGCAACGTATCTATGGTACAGCTTGGTTTGACAAGAAAGACTTGAAAAACTACCTTCAAATGCGTGAAGAAGCTAAGGAACGTGACCACCGTAAACTTGGTAAAGAATTGGATCTCTTCATGATTTCTCAAGAAGTTGGTCAAGGTCTTCCATTCTGGTTGCCAAATGGTGCCACTATCCGTCGTGAATTGGAACGCTACATCGTCGACAAGGAAATCGCCGCTGGTTACCAACACGTCTACACTCCACCAATTGCCTCAGTAGAACTTTACAAGACTTCTGGTCACTGGGATCACTACCGTGAAGATATGTTCCCAACCATGGATATGGGTGATGGTGAAGAATTCGTTCTTCGTCCAATGAACTGTCCTCACCATATCGAGGTCTTTAAACACCACGTTCACTCATACCGTGAATTGCCAATCCGTATTGCTGAAATCGGTATGATGCACCGTTATGAAAAATCTGGTGCTCTTACAGGGCTTCAACGTGTACGTGAAATGTCCCTTAATGATGGTCATACTTTCGTAACACCTGAACAAATTAAAGATGAATTCCAACGTACACTTCAATTGATTATCGACGTTTACGAAGATTTCAACTTGACTGACTATCGTTTCCGTTTATCATATCGTGACCCTCAAGATACTCACAAGTACTTTGATAACGATGAGATGTGGGAAAATGCTCAACGTATGTTGAAATCAGCTATGGATGACATGGGACTTGACTACTTTGAAGCTGAAGGTGAAGCAGCCTTCTACGGACCAAAATTGGATATCCAAGTTAAGACTGCCCTTGGTAAAGAAGAAACTCTTTCTACTATCCAGCTTGACTTCTTGCTCCCAGAACGCTTCGACCTTAAATATATCGGAGCTGATGGTGAAGAACACCGTCCAGTTATGATTCACCGTGGGGTTATCTCAACTATGGAACGCTTCACAGCGATCTTGATTGAGAACTACAAAGGTGCCTTCCCAACATGGCTGGCACCACACCAAGTAACCCTCATCCCAGTATCTAACGAGAAACATGTGGACTACGCTTGGGAAGTGGCTAAGAAGCTCCGTGACCGTGGTGTCCGTGCAGACGTGGATGAGCGCAATGAAAAAATGCAGTTCAAGATTCGTGCGTCTCAAACTCAAAAGATTCCTTACCAATTAATCGTTGGAGACAAGGAAATGGAAGAGAAGGCTGTAAACGTTCGCCGTTATGGTCAAAAAGAAACTGAAACTATGCCGGTAGATGCATTTGTAGAATTGATTCTTACAGACATCGCTAACAAATCACGAGTTGAAAAATAAACGATAAAACCTGGGATAAAAATTCCAGCTAAATAAAGAAGCAACAACTGAAAACGTTGTTGCTTTTTATATTTTGTTTCACCTGAGTTAGTAATGATTGGTCAAGCCACCACAAATAGTATCCTCATCAACAATCCTTTTATCCATTAACTTTTGGATATAGGATATCCTCCCAGGATTTGCTTCCATGAGTTAGATAAGTTGACTATCCTCAGTCCTTGTCTGCCTCATTTTCTTTTATGAGGTCTTTTTGTGAATCTTTTTCAGAGAGTTTTTGATCGATATACTGGTTAATTGTTTCGTAAAATTCCTTGGTCGCCTCACTATCTAATTTTGTCGAATTATGGACTTGATTGACTTTTAATTGAACAGATTGAATACCGTAAGAGGCTTGTTTTTGGCGGATGGTTTCTAATTCTTCTTCTGAAATCGGATCTCCAACAACAGTCAAGACTAATTCATTGCTCCTTGACTTGTAGACTTGATTAATGACCGTATGATTAGCGAACTCTTTGCCTACAAACTGTTTAATCCCTTCTTTTCGTGCTTGATCCATCGTCAGAGTGACTGCTGAATAGCTGGCTGGAAGAACCAATAATACAATCAAGGAAATCAAACCAATTCTCATTTTAATGTTTAGCTCTTTAAATGAACTTAAGGGAGATTTTCTCATCATAATTCTTGTTCCAACAATGTTGATTAACATGATAAAGACACAGTTGATCAAGAAAAGATAAAGAGCCCCAAATAAAAATCGTACATTTCCATTAGCTAAACCATATCCTGCAGTGCAGATAGGTGGCATCAGAGCTGTTGCGATGGCTACTCCTGGTACGATATTGTTTGCTTCTTTTTTCCTTGAACCAATGAAACCTGCTATCCCACCAGCAATAGCAATGAGAACATCCCAAATGGTTGGAGAGGTTCGTGCGATCAACTCGCTACTTGCATAAGATAAAGGCGAAATCCAGAAATACAGAGTCGATACAAGCAAACTGACCAATACTTGAGTAAATAAAACCTCTAGAGATTGCTTGATTAAACGCGTATCAAAAATAGCTAAACCAAACCCCAGTCCAACAATCGGTGTCATAAGAGGGGAAATCAGCATGGCTCCAATAATGACAGCTGTTGAGTTCATATTTAGACCTATAGAGGCAATAAAAATCGCACACATCAAAATCAGTGTATCTCTTAATCGAACATGAAGGTCATCATATAGTTTCTCGCGGAATTCACGTGTTGAATAGTTTCCGGACATTGGTTACTCCTTTTATTTCATATAATCTTGTTTCTGCATGGATGATAGTAGAGAGACTTCTGTCCAATCTTACATATTTTTAATTCTCACCTGTCATTCTTTTGAAAATTATCCTTTATACTCAATGAAAATCAAAGAGCAAACTAGGAAGCTAGCCGCAGGCTGTACTTGAGTACGGTAAGGCGACGCTGACGTGGTTTGAATTTGATTTTCGAAGAGTATTAAATATCCATCAGTCCATCCTTGATATTATATCAAAAATTTTACAGTCTTTCTCTGAAGAAATCAATTAATTTAAAAGATAGAGAAAGGAAGAAATTTTTGTATCCTTATCCGAAGAAGAAAAACGATATCTCCTCTGAAAGTAGATACCGTTTTAATGTTTAAACATGATGAGTTTGTAGTAGCAATCCTAGCTGATATCGCCAACAAATCACGTGTTGAGAAATAAGATATAAAACCTGGTACAAAATCCCAGCTACTAAAAGAGAGGCTGGGACAAAAGTCCTAGCCTCTCAATTGTCTTTGGATTGTCGAGCAAGACGCAGTGGTTGAGTGGGCTCTACTACGCTGATTTCATCAGCTTTTACAGCCCTACTCAACTGTGCGGAGGGGGGACGACGAAATCGAATTCTAACGAATTAACGATTTCTGTCCCACTCTCTTTTTTGATGTTTCTATTTTTACATTTGAACAATTCTACGATAGCTTCTTGAAGTAATCATAAAGATAAGTACGTAGATGAAGGCAAAGATACCACAAATAGAAAGTGTTACACTTAACATCATAGCTGTATCTACTACCCCAATAACCTTAAGAATCAAACTTAACATATGATAGGCAAAAGCCAAGTGTAGGAAAGCAAAGATTACAGGGAGGAAGAAAACAGTCAAGACCTGCTTGTTAATGGTTTGTTTGATTTGTTTTTGATCCAAGCCCACTTTTTGCAGGATGACAAAGCGTTCACGATCCTCATAACCTTCTGAGATTTGTTTATAGTAG
>NZ_KV794273.1:95712-127586 GCF_001808705.1 Streptococcus sp. HMSC074B11
TATCATAAAGATGATAGAGAGGAAAATACCGATAAAGAGAATTCCACCAAAGAGAGCGTTCATTTCAGCAATTGCATCAGTTTTAGTAGTTCCATTATAAACCATAGCATCTTCACTCTTGAGATTATGACTAAAATTGTTCACATACGCATCAAAATCATCAGTTAGCTTTAACTGTTCCTCTTGACTAGCAGTTACATCCATACCACCGTAGAACTGAGTGTATACGGCAGAATCCTGATACTGTTCCAAAAAGCTTTGAAGATTTGGTACAACTAGATAGTTATAATCCGATACCAAGAGAACATATTGATTTGAAACATGATTCATAGCAAAATCCTGCTGGATTGCTTCCTTGATCGTATAGTTCTGATTGTTCAGACTAAATGCTTTCTGTCCTTTAAGTTGGTCATTTCGAGCCCATAGCCCTACTTCATTTCCAGTGAGATTCAATTTCTGACCAGTCATCTTTTCGTAATCTTTTTGGTCGAAAACTAAGAAGACTGTCTTGGGCATAACACTATTTTGCCCTTTTTCAAAGATGGTTAATTTGGTCCCGTCTTGACTAGAAAGACCGAAACTTGCATAACTGAGGACGTCCTTATTGCTGATGGTTAGGTTCTTTTCGCTAGCGTATTGAGTCAAAAGCTTGTCTAAATCCTCAACTTCTACATTTTGTCCCTTAACATCAAAATCGTGAGGATACATGAGTTTTTTCATATTCTCAGATCCGTTGTAGATACTAGTAGCTGCAGACATAGTAACCAAAACCATGGTTGAAAGGATGGCAATGGTTGCTAATCCGACAGCATTTTTCTTCATACGGAAGATAAGGTTAGAAACAGAGATGAGGTTATTTGGTTGGTAGTAATATCTCTTGTTTTTCTTGAGCAACTGCAAGAAAACTGTAATACCTGCATTGAATAGGAGGTAGGTTGCAAAAATGACCAGCATAACGGCTATGAAGAAAGTTAAGACCGCTGAAACTGGATCTTTTACGCTTTGTGCTAGGTAGTAGCCACCACCTAGAGTAATTAGCCCTACAAGTGTCTGAAGAACTAGGAAACGCCCCTTCTTCTCACCTTTTGCTTTTTCACGAGAGAGTTGCAGAGCATCCATACGGATAATGCGTACAGCGTTCAAGAAAACGATGACTAAAAAGATAAAACCGAATACCAGAAGGATTGAAAGTACTACGGACCATTGGAAGGTGGCTACCAGCTCTACCTTCATCTTTGCAAGTTTGAGCAGTAAAGCGAAAATCAGATTATCAAAGAGGGCACCAATTCCAATACCAGCAGTGACTGTTAGTAGCCCAAATATCAAGAGTTCCTTAAAGGTCATACCAATTAAATGGCGCTTTTCTAGTCCCAACATACCATAGACACCCAGTTCTTTTGAGCGATTTTTCATGACAAAACTGTTGGCATAAAGCACGATAATGGCAGATGCAAGTGTCACAACGACAAGCCCTAGTTGTAGGGTAAATTGAATAGCAGATGCACCACGTAAATCCACAATTTTAGGATTAAAGGCTAGGGAGTAAAAGAGATAGCTGATAGTGACTGCCAAAATGACAGACAAAGCAAACGGATAATAGAGTTTGCGGTTTTTAATTAAGTTGGATATGGCCAACTTATTGGTTAATCGAAACATACTAGTTCACCTCACTTGCCATAACAGTCAAGGTGTCAGAGATTTCTTGGAACATCTGACGATCCGTCTTTTCACCACGATAGATTTGATTATAGAGAATACCGTCCTTGATGAAAAGAACACGTTTTGCACGGCTAGCAGCTGCTGTTGAGTGGGTCACCATGAGAATGGTTTGTCCTTGTTCATTGATCTGATCAAAGATATCAAGGAGGGCTGCAGATGATTTAGAGTCTAGGGCACCTGTTGGCTCGTCCGCAAGAAGAATTTCTGGTTCTGTGATGATAGCCCGTGCAACTGCAACCCGTTGTTTTTGCCCTCCAGAGATTTCATAAGGATACTTCTCCTGCAATTGATTGATGCCAAGATTTTCGGCCGTCACGACCAATTTTTTCATCATTTCTGTAATAGGCTTTCTAGACAATACCAAAGGGAGTAAGATATTGTCTTTAACAGAAAGCGTATCTAACAAATTGAAGTCTTGGAAGACAAAACCTAACTTTTCACGACGGAAGCTTGATGCTTCAGTATTTTTAATGGTAGCTGTGTCAGTTCCGTTTAGGAAGACCTGCCCACGCGTTGGCTTGTCAAGCATAGCAAGAATATTGAGTAGGGTTGATTTACCAGAACCAGACTCACCCATGATAGCAACGTAGTCGCCTTTTTCAACGGTAAAGTGAATATCTTTCAGGGCTTCTACTTGGTTGCCTTGAAAGCGAGTTTTATAAATCTTTTGAACGTGTTTTACATCTAATAGTGTCATTTTAACTTCTCCTTTTTAATATCCCATTAATTGAAACTGAGCTTGCATCATTTCGATGCCAAGCTGAACTCGCTCGATATCCTTTGGACTCGGCTTACTTGTTTGTTTCTTTTGTAAAATTGTTTTCATGGTTTCTCTCCTTTTTCTTTATGCTCTAAGTTTACTCCAAAAAAAGATGGCTTGCCATAACATAACCTTACAAAAGAGGCCTTTAATCTTACATTTTTGTAAGATTACATTTTTTATCTAATTGAAGCCGTTTTTCTCACCATATCAAGGTCTAAAGAAGAGCTTGAAAGGTTTCTTCCAAGCTCTTCACAATTCTTTTCATTCAATCAGTAAATTCACTTCAGAGAACTTAATCCTCACAGTTGTTCCTTGCCCAAGCTCGGATTCTATTTGAATTTGATGTCCTAATTCTTGGCTGATTTTCTGGGTTAGATAGAGCCCAAGTCCAGATGACTGCTGGGTCATTCGACCATTATATCCTGAAAATCCACGTTCAAAGACTCGCAACCGATCACTATTTTTGATACCAATCCCAGTATCTTTAATGCAAAGTTCCTGACCTTCCATGTAGATTTCAATTCCACCTACATTTGTGTACTTGAGGCTATTTGAAAGGATTTGTTCAATAACTACCAACAGCCATTTTTTATCCGTCACAATGCTCCTGTCTAAGTCATGCAGATTAATACTTAGACCTTTCTGGATAAAGAAAAGGGCATATTTGCGAATGACTTCCTTGACCAAATCTTCTATATTTTCTTTCTTCAACACCAAATCATCATGGAAGCTTTCTAAGCGTAGATATTGGAGTACGAGATTGGTATAGGAATCAATCTTAAAAATTTCCTGCTCCAACTGTTGTTTCAGTTGGCGATCTGCCACCTCACTTACAAGGAGTTTACTGGCTGCAATTGGTGTTTTTATCTGATGCACCCAGAGAGTATAGTAGTCCACCAAATCATTATAGCGGTTTTCAGCATCTGATTTCTTTTGATAGAGTTCAGATTCACTTTTCTCTAATTTTTCAGTTAGAAGGACTTCCATTGGTGACTTAGCTTTTCTTTCGCCATAGAGCAATTCCTTACGATAACGTTGCAATTCTATCAAGAAATCATAGACCAAAAACAAAAATGTCAAAAATGTAGATAGAAAGAAGAAATAGTTAAAGTAGGGCACTTGACTAACAAATAGGACATCAAAAAGAAAGATGAGACCCGTCAATAACAGAATAAAAGCAAAAAAACGGCTACGCGAACGGATATAAGCTAGAAAAAAACTTTTAAGTTCAAGCATGTTTCAATCCGTACCCTATCCCTTTCTTAGTTTCGATAAAACCAATCAAACCTTCTTCCTCCAATTTCTTACGCAAACGAGCGACATTAACAGACAAGGTATTGTCGTCGATAAAAAAGTCGCTATTCCAGAGTTCCCGCATCAAATCATCACGCGCTACGATATTTCCCGCATGTTCAAATAAAACCCGCAAAATCTGAAATTCATTCTTTGTTAAACTGATAGGTTTTCCATTGACATGCACATCCATAGACTTGGTATTGAGAATAACTCCAGCATACTCTAGGAGACTTTCATCCCTTCCAAACTCATAGGAACGACGCAACAACCCCTGTACCTTAGCTAACAGTACCTGCTGGTCAAAAGGCTTGGTCACAAAATCATCTGCCCCCATATTAATAGCCATAACGATGTCCATAGCCTGGTCTCTTGATGACAGAAACATAATAGGAACTTTGGAAATCTTGCGAATCTCCTGGCACCAGTGATAACCATTAAAGAGAGGCAAGCCGATATCCATGAGAACCAGATGAGGTTGAGATTGAACAAATAGTGTCAGAACTTCCATAAAGTCTTCTACCATAACTACTTCAAAACCCCATTCGGAGAGCATTTTCCCAACTTGCTGACGAATAACTGGATCATCTTCTACTAGTAAAATCTTGTGCATCTGCTCCTCCTTTTTCTATATTATAGCAAAATTCTTCTCACTACTAGCGAAATTGATGTAAATCTGATATGATAAAAGTTAAGAAAGGAATTCTCATGGCCAATATTTTTGACTACCTAACTGACGTTCAATACGATTCTTTTTATGATATTCCCTTAAATGAACTAGATATACTTGCCTTGACAGAGCTGACCTATCTTTCTTTTGATAATCTATTGGACCAGCCTGTCAATCGTTTAAGCGATGTTGCAACACGTGTCCCTCGAGAAAGTACCATGTTGACCAATAAAGAACGACTTCAGCTCCTCGATCAGTTATCCCAACACAAACGTTTTAAAAATAGCAAACTTTCTAATTTTGTCAACGAGGTCGACACAGAACTTCAAAAGCAGTTCGCTGCTATGACCTATCGTCTGAACCTAGATACTTATCTCATTGTCTTTCGTGGCACAGACGACAGTATTATTGGCTGGAAGGAAGATTTCCATATGACTTACATGAAGGAAATCCCTGCCCAAAGGCACGCTCTTGAATACCTAGAGGATTTCTTTACCCAACATCCAAAACAAAAAGTCATGCTTGCTGGACATTCTAAAGGTGGGAATCTAGCCATCTATGCTGCTAGTCAAATCCAACCTGAATTGCAGGAAAAGATATCTGCGATTTATACCTACGATGCCCCTGGTTTGCAGGCTCATCTGACTGAAACCACTGGTTATCAAGATGTTATTCCAAAAATTCGCCGCTATGTCCCACAGGGATCTGTCATTGGCATGATGCTAGAAGTCCCTGATACACCTATCGTCGTCAAGTCTACAGCTCTCGGCGGTATCGCCCAACACAGTACCTTTAGTTGGCTGACAGAGGGACACCACTTTGTCCAACTAGAGGCCATCAGTAGCGAAAGTCTCCAAATCAAAGACACTCTCAAAGAATGGGTGGATAGTGTGCCCGATGAAGAACTAGAACTCTACTTTGATCTCTTCTTTGGTACCATTCTAGAATCTGGAATCAGCTCCATTAATGAACTGTCTTCTAAAAATGCTATTGACCATGTTCGACAACTTGTTTCTCAAGCTCAGACTCTAGAGCCTGAGCAAGTTGAAATCTTAAAAAATCTGACACAACTCCTGCTGGATGCTCGTTTCCATGCCTGGAAAAATCATTTTTAATCAAGAACAAGGTCTCTTCTCTGAAGGGACTTTTTTATTGATTTCTTATTTTATTCTTCTGTGTTATACTAGTAGGAGTAAATGCTTTGAAAGAGGAAATCCTATGAAAATCCACAAAACTGTGAACCCTGTTGCCTATGAAAATACTTATTATCTTGAAGGAGACCAACACCTGATTGTTGTTGATCCGGGTAACCATTGGGAGGCTATTCGCAAGACTATCGAGACCATCAATAAACCAGTCTGCGCTATCCTCTTGACCCATACCCACTACGACCATATTATGAGTCTAGACTTGGTCAGAGATACTTTCGGAAATCCTCCCGTATATGTGGCAGAAAGCGAAGCTGCTTGGCTCTTTACTCCTGTCGACAATCTTTCTGGCCTTCCTCGACACGACGATATGGCGGATGTCATCTGCAAACCGGCTGAACACACCTTTGTCTTTCATGAAGAATACCAGATTGAGGAGTTCCGCTTCACTGTATTACCAACTCCAGGCCACTCTATCGGAGGAGTTTCATTTGTTTTTCCAGATGGGCACTTGGTCTTAACGGGTGATGCCCTTTTCCGAGAAACCATTGGTCGAACAGATTTGCCAACTGGTAGTATGGAACAACTCCTTCATAGTATCCAAACCCAGCTCTTTACTCTCCCAAACTACGATGTCTATCCAGGGCACGGACCTGCTACTACCATCGCTCACGAAAAAACCTTTAATCCATTTTTCTAAAACATAAAAACCAAGGACAATCATCCTTGGTTTTTGTATTACCAAATAATCACACGGTCCTCTGGTGAACGCCACATGCCGTCGCCTTCTTTGACATCATAGGTTGTAAAGAAGTCATCAAAGTTTGGCACTTGGATGTTAACACGGAGTTTAGCTGGGGCGTGCACATCAACGCTAGCCATCAGTTTCATCAACTCTGGACGGCCTTTCATTCGCCAAATACGCGCAAAGTTATGGAAGAATTCTTCAGCTGAGAAGTCTGGCTCTCTCTTAGCAGCTTCTAGCGCTGCAGCGATTCCTCCTAGGTCAGCAACATTTTCTGATACGGTCAATTTACCGTTAATCGTTGCGCCGTAAGATTCTTGGCCGTCAAACTGGTCGATAACCTTCTGAGTTTTCTCTTTGAAGGCTGCAT
Organism: Streptococcus sp. HMSC074B11; assembly: GCF_001808705.1. Taxonomy (GTDB): domain Bacteria; phylum Bacillota; class Bacilli; order Lactobacillales; family Streptococcaceae; genus Streptococcus. Next base: position 102,421 of record NZ_KV794273.1, read on the forward strand.
AGTCGCTCTCAGTCCACCAATCCTTGAGGCTACCATTTTCATCAAAGGAAGCTCCATTAGTATCAAAGGCGTGAGAAATTTCATGGGCGATAACTGCACCGATCCCACCGTAGTTAGCAGAAGATGACTGATGCAAATCATAGAATGGCGCCTGTAAAATAGCAGCTGGGAAGACAATCAAGTTCTTTTGTGGATTGTAGTAGGCATTGACCATATGAGCAGGCATTCCCCACTCCTTGTAGTCAACCGGCTGATTCCACTTGCTCCAGCTGTGCTTGATTTCCACAAGCGCAAAGGCTAGGGCATTCTCAAAGAGGCTAGCAGATTCATCCACTACCTTATCCTTATAGCGAGCTGGCAATTCTTCTGGATAACCGATATAAGGCTTGATGACATTGAGTTTGACAATGGCTTTTTCTCGTGTTTCAGGAGTTAGCCAGTCATTTTTTGCCAAACGTTCCTTATAAACGTCAATCATGGTCGCGACTTTTTTCTCTACGTCTGCCTTGGCTTCTGGAGAGAATTTTTCGTGGGCATACCAAAGGCCGAGGGCTTGTTTAAATGGTCCTTGCGCTAAGTGGTAAGCAGCCTTGCGCTTGTCTTGGGCTTCTGGAACTCCTGAAAGGGCACGTCCATAAGCACCTGACAAGACACGAATCTCATCTGTCAAATAGTTCGTTGAAAGATTGACTACACCCAAAATCAAGCTTGCCTTGAGCAAAGGCCAAGTTTCCTCACTATAAAATTGCTCTGCTGCTTGCCAGAAACGCTCTTCATCTACGATGACTTTGTCAGGTACTTGCCCAATCACTGCTTGGAAAAAGTCATCCAATGGAAGGGCAGGCGCAAATTTTTTGAAATCTTCATAAGAGTATGGATGGTAGAGTTTGGCGTATTCTGAACTCTCTTCGTTTGAAAGGACGACAGCTGCGATGCGACGGTCCAATTCCAATCGTTTCTCTAGCAAATCTTCGATTTCTTCATCTGAGAAGTTATAGGCTTTGAGGAGATTACCAGTACTTTCTTTCCAAAGGTTCAATAATTCCTCACGCTGTGGATGGTCTTCCGCGTAGTAGGTTGTATCTGGCAAGATTGTTCCTGGAGCACTAGCCCAAAGAACATTGATTCTAGCATCCATAAAGTCTGGTGATACTCCAAATGGAAGGAAGTTTGGTTTGCCAGCTAGCTCAAATTCAGCCAATTTACTTGCAAAATCCGCAAAACTTTTCAAATCTTGGTATTCCTTAAGCAAAGGAAGGACTGGTTTGATTCCATCTGCTTCTCGTTTGTCAAAATCTCTGACCATACTATGGTACTTGACAAAGTTTGCCAAGATAGCATCTTCTGGCACATCTTCACCTGCCAACCATTTGTCGGTTGTCGTTAGCATCAACTCTTCAATTTCTTCGTCAAGGTCGATAAAACCACCTGTTCTCGATTTATCAGCTGGAATGACGGCAGTTTTTTCCCACTCACCATTTATAGCATCATAAAAATCATCTTGATAACGTGTCATCTTGTTCTCGCTTTCCTATTTTCACTTATTCCTAGCTTAGCAAAAATCCCTGGGGAATGCAATTAAAAATGCCGCCTCCTCCTATTTGATTTCATCATTAATATTTTAAATTTTTACCAAAATTAACTTGACTTAAAAATAAAATTAAGGTATATTAAAATCCAGGAGGAATACAACTATATGATACGTATCGAAAACCTCAGTGTCTCCTACAAAGAAACGTTGGCACTAAAGGATATTTCACTAGTGCTCCAAGGACCAACGATTACCGGAATCATCGGTCCAAACGGCGCTGGGAAATCAACATTATTAAAAGGTATGCTGGGAATTATCCCACATCAAGGTCAGGCATTTCTCGATGACAAGGAAGTTAAAAAATCCTTACATCGAGTTGCCTATGTCGAGCAAAAAATTCATATTGACTACAACTTTCCCATCAAGGTCAAGGAATGCGTCTCGTTAGGACTATTTCCCTCTATTCCTCTCTTTCGAAGTTTAAATGCTAAACATTGGAAGAAAGTGCAAGAGGCCCTTGAAATCGTCGACCTAGCTGACTACGCTGAACGTCAAATCAGTCAACTGTCTGGAGGTCAGTTCCAGCGGGTCTTGATTGCCAGATGTTTGGTGCAGGAAGCCGACTATATCCTCTTAGATGAACCCTTTGTTGGGATTGACTCAGTCAGTGAGGAAATCATCATGAATACGCTGAGAGATCTGAAAAAAGCTGGGAAGACGGTTCTCATCGTCCACCACGACCTCAGCAAGGTTCCCAACTACTTCGATCAAGTCTTGCTTGTCAATCGAGAAGTGATTGCTTTTGGTCCGACCAAAGAAACCTTTACCCAAGCCAATCTCAAAGAAGCTTACGGTAATCGACTCTTTTTCAATGGAGGTGACCTATGATTGCAGAATTTATCGATGGATTGCAAAAATTCCATTTCTTACAAAATGCCTTGATAACAGCTATTGTTATCGGGGTCGTAGCTGGAGCTGTAGGATGTTTCATCATTCTACGTGGGATGTCACTCATGGGAGATGCCATTTCACATGCTGTCTTACCAGGTGTAGCCCTCTCCTTCATCTTGGGCATTGACTTCTTTATCGGAGCCATTGTCTTTGGACTGCTAGCTGCTATCATCATTACCTACATCAAGGGAAACTCGATTGTCAAAAGCGATACCGCCATCGGCATTACCTTTTCTTCTTTCTTAGCCCTCGGTATCATCTTGATTAGTGTCGCTAAAAGTTCAACTGACCTTTTCCATATCCTTTTTGGTAATATTCTTGCTGTTCAAGATACAGATATGTTTATTACTATGGGTGTAGGGGCAGCCATTCTCTTGTTAATCTGGATTTTCTTCAAGCAACTCTTGATAACGTCCTTTGATGAACTCTTGGCTAAAGCCATGGGAATGCCTGTCAATTTCTATCACTACTTACTCATGGTACTCCTAACTCTCGTGTCTGTGACAGCCATGCAAAGTGTCGGAACTATCCTGATTGTAGCCATGCTGATTACCCCAGCTGCAACTGCTTATCTGTATGCTAATAGCCTGAAAAGTATGATTTTCCTTTCCTCAACCTTTGGAGCTACAGCTTCAGTTTTGGGACTCTTTATCGGCTATAGCTTTAACGTTGCGGCAGGTTCTAGTATCGTGCTTACAGCTGCTAGTTTCTTTCTCATTAGCTTCTTTATCGCTCCAAAACAACGATATTTGAAACTGAAAAATAAACATTTGTTAAAATAAGGGGCAAAGCCCCAATAAATTGGAGGATCTAATGAAAAAATTAGGTACATTACTCGTTCTCTTTCTTTCCGTCATTGCTCTTGTAGCATGTGCTAGTGGAAAAAAAGATGCAGCTTCTGGTCAAAAACTAAAAGTTGTTGCCACAAACTCAATCATCGCTGATATTACTAAAAATATTGCTGGTGACAAGATTGATCTTCACAGTATCGTTCCTGTTGGTCAAGACCCACACGAATACGAACCACTACCTGAAGACGTCAAGAAAACTTCTCAAGCTGATTTGATTTTCTATAACGGTATCAACCTTGAAACAGGTGGAAATGCTTGGTTTACAAAATTGGTAGAAAATGCCAAGAAAACTGAAAACAAAGACTACTTTGCAGTCAGCGAAGGCGTTGATGTTATCTACCTTGAAGGTCAAAACGAAAAAGGCAAAGAAGACCCACACGCTTGGCTCAACCTTGAAAATGGGATCATCTTTGCTAAAAACATCGCAAAACAATTGAGCGCTAAAGACCCTAGCAACAAAGAATTTTACGAAAAAAATCTCAAAGAATATACTGATAAGCTAGACAAACTTGACAAGGAAGCTAAAGCTAAATTCGACAATATTCCTGCTGAGAAAAAACTCATCGTAACCAGTGAAGGATGCTTCAAATACTTCTCTAAAGCCTACGGTGTCCCAAGTGCCTATATTTGGGAAATCAATACTGAAGAAGAAGGAACTCCTGACCAAATCAAGACCTTGGTTGAAAAACTTCGCCAAATGAAAGTCCCATCACTATTTGTTGAGTCCAGTGTCGATGATCGTCCAATGAAGACTGTTTCAAAAGACACAAACATCCCAATCTATGCTCAAATCTTTACGGACTCAATCGCTGAAGAAGGTAAAGAAGGCGATAGCTATTACAACATGATGAAATACAACCTTGACAAGATTGCTGAAGGTTTAGCTAAATAATCATTTTAAAAACGTCAGTCACCTTGAATTGGCGTTTTTTTTGATTCAAAATCCGGTCAAATTATTGGAAGAGTCTGAACATTTAATGTAAAATGAAAGAAAAAAGATTGGAGTAGCTTATGACTACATTCCTTGGAAACCCTGTTACGTTTACAGGAAAACAACTACAAGTGGGCGACAAGGCACTTGATTTCTCTCTCACAACGACTGACCTCTCTAAAAAAACACTGGCTGACTTTGAAGGCAAGAAAAAAATCTTGAGTGTCATCCCTTCTATCGATACAGGCATCTGCTCACTTCAGACTCGTCGCTTTAACCAAGAGTTGGCAAATTTGGATAACACTGTTGTCCTAACGGTATCTATGGACCTTCCATTTGCCCAAAAACGTTGGTGTGGTGCTGAAGGTATTGAAAATGCCATCATGCTCTCAGACTATTTCGACCATTCCTTTGGACGTGATTATGCCCTCTTAATCAATGAATGGCATCTGCTTGCTCGCGCAGTCTTTGTCTTTGATGCTGACAATATTATCCGTTATGTCGAGTATGTGGACAATATCAATTCCGAGCCAAACTTTGAAGCAGCCATTGAAGCAGCAAAGTCGCTTGACTAAAAGAAAGCCCACTTGTAACAAGACAGAAAGCTAGAGAAATCTAGCTTTTTTTGGTATACTAGATAGAGATAATAACCAAGGAAATGCGAATGACACCAAATAAAGAAGATTACTTAAAATGTATTTATGAGATTGGCATGGAAGTTCCTAAGATTACCAACAAGGAAATCGCTGCTCGGATGCAGGTATCACCTCCTGCGGTAACTGAGATGATCAAGCGCATGCAATCCGAAAACCTTATATTAAAAAATAAAGAAAATGGCTATATACTAACGGATATTGGTTTAAAGCTGGTCTCTGAGCTTTATCGTAAGCATCGACTGATAGAGGTCTTTCTAGTTCACCATCTAGACTATACCAGCAATCAGATTCACGATGAGGCTGAGGTATTAGAGCATACAGTTTCAGACCTTTTTGTGGAGAGACTGGAGAGTATGTTAGGCTTTCCAAAGACCTGTCCCCATGGAGGAACCATTCCTGCTAAGGGTGAGCTTCTAGTCGAGGTTAATAACCTGCCACTTTCTGATATCAAAGAAGTAGGAAACTACCTTCTGACAAGAGTTCATGATAGCTTTGAAATCCTCCAATATTTGGAAAAACATGCCATCCATATTGGAGAACAACTCCAAGTCAAGCAGTTCGATGGCTTCTCTAATACCTTTACTCTGATTCACAACAATGAAGAACTTCAAGTCAGCCTCGAAATCGCCAAACAACTCTATGTTGAAAAAATGAACTAAAGTCTTTATCAGCAAAAAACCAAGCTAGCGGGCTTGGTTTTTCTTATCTATTTTTGGTATCAAGGATGATGGTTACTGGACCATCATTGACCAGTTCCACCTGCATATCTGCTCCGAAAATACCTGTTTTCACAGGAACTTCCTTGGCTAGTTCTCGGTTAAAATCTTGATAGAAAGCCTCTGCAACATCAGGCTTAGCAGCACCTGTAAAAGCTGGGCGATTCCCTTTTTTAGTATCGGCAAAAAGAGTGAATTGAGAGATGGAGAGTATTTCTCCTTGGATATCCTTGACTGATAAATTCATCTTGCCTTCGGTATCTGAAAAGATACGCATATTGACAAGTTTTCTCACTGCATAATCCAAATCTTCTTTTTGATCCTCAGGGTCAACACCAACTAGGAGTAATAATCCCTGCTGGATTTGTCCATATACCTGACCTTCAATGCTAACTTGGGCTTTTTTGACCCTCTGAATAATGATTTTCATAATAGCCTTTCTAGATCTATCGCCCCAACTTAACCATTGGTCCGTTTAACAGAGTAGACTTCTGGTACGCTCTTAATCTTATCAACTACCGTTGTCAGAGTTGAAAGGTTAGAAATCCCAAATGAAACGTGAATATTCGCAAATTTCATATCTTTGGTAGGCTGGGCATTGACCGTTGAGATGTTTTTAGTTGTATTTGACAAGACCTGTAAAACATCGTTCAAAAGTCCAGTACGATTGAGACCGTAAATATCGATATGAGCGATATATTCCTTGCTTGAGAATTGATCTTCCCACTCAACATCTAATAGACGTTGCTCGTAGTTTTCCTGCGAACGAAGATTCATACAGTCAACACGGTGGATAGCAACACCACGACCTTTAGTAATGTAGCCGACGATATCATCACCTGGAACAGGGTTACAACATTTGGCAATCCGCACCAAGAGACCAGAGGCTCCCTCGATGACAACACCACCCTCATGCTTCACCTTGAGGGTTTCCTTGTTTTCAACCTTGACTTCGCCACCCTTGACCAACTCTTCAGCTTCTGCCCTGGCCTTGGCGCGTTCTTCCTCACGGCGCTCTTTTTCAGTTAAACGGTTAAAGACTGTGATGGCACCAATTTCCCCAAATCCAATAGCCGCAAAGAGAGCTTCCTCTGTCTTATAGCTAGTTTTTTGGAGAACTTCATCCATATGACGCTTGTCCATGAATTTATTAGCCACATAGCCATTCTCCTGGAATTGACTCATCAGCATTTCACGTCCTTTATTGATGGACAATTCTTTGTCTTGGTTCTTAAAGAACTGACGAATTTTGTTACGAGCCTTGCTGGTTTTAACCATGTTGAGCCAGTCACGACTTGGTCCAAAGGAATTTGGATTGGTGATGATTTCAACCTGATCACCCGTTTTTAGCTTGGTAGTCAAGGGAACCATACGACCATTTACCTTAGCACCTGTTGCTTTTTCCCCAATCTTTGTATGGATTTCGTAGGCAAAGTCAATCGGTCCAGAATCCTTTGGAAGTGAACGAACCGCCCCATCTGGAGTAAAGACATAGATTTCTTCTGCCAGATAATTCTCTTTGACCGTCTCTACGAAATCCTTAGCATCATTGGACTGATCTTGGAGCTCCATCATCTCCTTGATCCAATTCATTCCAATGGTAGATTCCTTGCTATTAACCTGACCCTTGATTCCTTTTTTGTAGGCCCAGTGAGCCGCAACACCGTACTCAGCAACCTCATGCATTTCCTTGGTTCGAATCTGGAATTCAATAGGTCCCTTTGGCCCATAAACAGTTGTATGGATGGACTGGTAACCATTGGCCTTACGGTTGGCAATGTAGTCCTTAAAACGTCCAGGCATTGGTTTCCAAAGCTCATGGACATATCCCAACATAGCATAGACATCACTCTGAGTGTCTAGGATACAACGAATGGCAATTAAGTCGTAGATCTCTTCAAAGCGTTTTTTCTTATCCTGCATCTTGCGATAAATAGAGTAGATATGCTTTGGACGGCCATAGATTTTCCCTGTAAGATGGCGCTCAGAAGAGTATTCCTCAAGTTTTGTCACAACTTCATCGACCAAGGCTTCGCGTTCTTGACGTTTTTCCTTCATCATGTGACTAATCTTGTAAAATTCAGTTGGATTGAGATAGCGGAAAGAGAGATCTTCTAGTTCCCACTTAACGCTTGAAATCCCCAAACGGTGAGCAAGCGGTGCATAGATTTCCATGGTTTCTCTAGAAATACGCTCCTGCTTGTCCTTACGAAGATGTTTGAGGGTGCGCATATTGTGCAGACGGTCAGAAAGTTTGACCAAGATAACACGGATATCCTCTGACATGGCCATAAGCATCTTGCGGTGGTTTTCAGCCAGCTGCTCTTCGATAGACTTGTACTCAACCTTACCAAGTTTGGTAACACCATCCACAATCACTCGAACATCATGGCCAAACTCACGCTCTAAGTCATCCAAGGTAGCTTCTGTGTCTTCTACCACGTCATGCAAAAAACCGCAGGCAACTGTAACAGCATCTAACTTGAGTTTAGCCAAAATTCCAGCTACCTGAATGGGATGAATAATGTAGGGCTCACCTGATTTACGATACTGGCCACTATGGCATTCAACAGCATAAACCAAGGCCTTATGGACAAAAGCCACATCTTCTTTCGATAAATATTTTTGCGTTAAAGCGACAACTTCATCGCCTGAATAAATTACTTCTTTTGGCATGCATACTCTCCAATTCTTCCTACCATTTTAACACTTTTTTGAGGATATGAAAACTAGAAAAGCCTCTTCTGTAAGAGTTTGCTAAACTTAATAAAAAAACACTACCAGAAAAAATCTAGTAGTGCTCATTGATTCAAATCTATCTTAGTAAACTGTTTTTTCAGTTTCTACATCGAAGAAGTGAGCTTTGTTCAAGTCAAATCCAAGTTCAACTGTTGCACCAGCTTGCAAGTAGTCACGAGCGTCAACTTTTGCAACGAATTCATCTTTACCAACTTGGCAGTATAGGTGAGATTCTGAACCTAGCAATTCTGATACAGAGATTGTTGCTTTCACAACTGATTCTGGGAATGTTTCAAGGAAAGCAGGTTCTGCATTCACATCTTCTGGACGGATACCGAAGATCAATTCTTTACCTTCGTAGCCTTTTTCACGAAGAACTTTCAAAGCACCTTCTGGAACTTTCAAAGTAAATCCGTCAGCAACAATGCGGTCACCGTTCAATTTAACATTGATGAAGTTCATAGCTGGGCTTCCGATAAATCCTGCTACGAATTTGTTCACTGGGTTTTTGTAAACTTCTTGAGGAGTACCGATTTGTTCAACACGTCCGATAGTACCTGTACCAGCAGGGTTTTTAGTTGCTGACATGATAACGATACGGTCTGCAAGTGTCATCGCTTCTGTTTGGTCGTGAGTTACGTAGATAGTTGTAGCTCCGATACGACGGTGGATTTTAGCAATTTCAGCACGCATTGATACACGAAGTTTAGCATCCAAGTTTGACAAAGGTTCGTCCATCAAGAATACTTTTGCATCACGGACGATCGCACGACCCATGGCAACACGTTGACGTTGACCACCTGAAAGGTCAGCTGGTTTACGATCCAAGAATTCTTTCAAACCAAGAATTTCTGCTGCTTCTTGTACACGTTTGTCGATGTCTTCTTTGCTGTATTTACGCAATTTCAAACCAAAAGCCATGTTATCGTATACAGTCATGTGTGGGTAAAGAGCGTAGTTTTGGAATACCATGGCGATGTCACGGTCTTTTGGAGCTACGTCATTGACAACCACGCCATCGATAGATGCAGTACCTTCTGTGATGTCTTCAAGACCTGCAATCATACGAAGAGTAGTTGATTTACCACATCCTGAAGGTCCTACGAAAACGATGAACTCTTTGTCTTTAATGTTCAAGTTGAAATCTTCAACTGAGTAGTGTTCGCTATTTGGATATTTTTTGTAAATATTTTTAAGATTTAATTCTACCATTTCGGTGAACTCCTTTTGTCATTTGATAGTTTTATTATAGATGAAAACGCTTTACATTTCTATGGCAAGGTGACCAAAAAAATAAAAAAGTTCTGTGCAACTTGCACAAAACTTTAAATAATATCTGGTAAAATCAACTGATAACACAAGGTCAAATCAGTCAATTCTTTCAACTGCAGTCCTGTCAGTTCTTCCCACTTATCAATCTTATATTGGAGAGAATTGCGGTGCAGATAGAGCTGCTGTGCTGTTTTAGTCAGGACTGCACTGTTTTCCCACAGTGAAAGGATGATTTCCTGAATCTGATCCTGGTCCACAATCATCTGATGCAGATATTCTTTGATAACTAGGAGATCCACAATTCTTTCACCCATACTCCACAGATAGAGTTGAGAAAAAGTATGAAATCCTTGATGTCCTTGTCGCCACCAGTTTTTGAACAAGTCACGTTCTGCTTTGATGAGATCTGACAGAGCCTGATGTCCAGTTTGTGACCAGACCTGACCTAACATGATGGATAAACGTACTCCAAAGTCATATTCTACGGCTTCCAAGGTATCCATCAAGATAGAGCGAACGGATGTGTACTTATCCTGTTGGAGAACAAAAATGTAATCCTGCGCTCCCACCTGAAGCACTGTTTGACAATTTGGAAAGAGGGTTCCCATCATCTCTAACCAAGACGTTAAATTTTCCTGTTGGAAATAGGATAGGTGACAATAGACAAGCTGCAATTTTTTAAAGTTTTGCGGTGCCTGTCCTTTGCCTTCAATGAGATAACTATACCAGGGATTGAGGGAAATGGTTTGCTCCTGTTTGGTTAAGAGAGCCACCAGTTGTTTTTCACGCTCGCTAAGACTAGCTTCCTCAAGCAAAAGCCACTGATAATTTGACAGAGGTAGACTTAGATAACCCTCTTTATCAACTGGCTGATCTAAGATTTTACCATCAGGAAACCAATCCAGTAGTTCTTTTGCAATCATTTCTAGCCCTCCACTTTTTGGATACACCAAGAAATCAAGGTTTCGAGGCGCTCCACATTTTCTGTCATATGAAGATAGCCCATGACCGCTTCAAAACCCGTGGACATACGGTAGGTTACCACATCCGCATTCTTAGCCTTGGTATGACTGTTGGTATTGCGGCCCCGTTTATAGATTTCTTCCTCTTTTTCCGTTAGGACTTCTTCTTCCAGCATGAGGGAAATCAAGTGTGCCTGAGCCTTGGCCGACACATACTTGGTTGCCTCTTGGTGAAGTTTATTGGGTTTGGTCATGCCTTTGAGAATGAGATGGCGACGGATATACATAGAATAAACCGCATCTCCTTCAAAGGCTAGAGCAATCCCGTTAATGAGATTGACATCAATCACGTGTCCACCTCACTCCATCCTTGGTATCAAGCAATTTAATCCCTTGTGCAGCTAGTTGGTCACGAATTTGGTCAGCTGTTGCAAAGTCTTTATTTGCACGTGCTTCTTGACGTTTTTGGATCAAGGCTTCAATCTCTTCATCCAAAACTTCTTCAACAAAGACCACTCCAAAGACTTCCAACATGGCAGCAAGAGTTTCCTTGACAGCCGCATCATAGTTTCCTGAGTTGATCCACTTGGCCATTTCAAAGACAACGGTGATTCCGTTAGCTGTATTGAAATCTTCATCCATGGCAGCTACAAACTTATCTTTAAAAGCTTGCAACTCCCCCGCATCTACAGTTCCAGTAAATGGTTGCTCGTACGTGTTCTTCAAATACTTGAGATTGGTCTCTGCATCTCGCACTGCTTTTTCCGTAAAGTTGATTGGCTTACGATAGTGCTGGGTCGCAAAGAAGAAACGCAACACTTGACCATCGATAGTTTTGAGAGCATCGTGTACCGTAATGAAGTTCCCCAAAGACTTAGACATCTTGACATTGTCGATATTGACAAAACCATTGTGCATCCAGTAGTTGGCAAAGGTCTTGCCTGTTTTAGCTTCAGACTGGGCAATTTCGTTGGTATGGTGAGGAAACTCAAGGTCAGCTCCACCACCGTGAATATCGATGGTATCACCCAAAATCTCCGTTGACATGACCGAACATTCGATATGCCAGCCTGGACGTCCAGGTCCCCAAGGACTGTCCCAAGAAATCTCACCTGGTTTAGCAGATTTCCAAAGAGCAAAGTCTACAGGGTTTTCCTTGCGAACTGTTTCCTCATCTGTACGACCTGAAGCACCTAGTTCCAAGTCTTCTAGTGTTTTATTAGCTAACTTAGCATAGTTATGAGATTTTTCCACACGGAAATAGACATCTCCTTGACTCTCATAAGCATAGCCCTTTTCAATCAAATCAACAACAAAACGAATAATATCATCCATAAACTCGACTACACGAGGATGACGAGTTGCAGGCTTCACGCCTAAAGCCGTCACGTCCTCACGAAAGGCAGCAATGTACTTGTCCGCTACTTCTTGAGGTGTGATGCCTTCTTCCTTGGCTCGGTTGATAATCTTGTCATCTACATCGGTAAAGTTGGAAATGTAGGCAACCTCATAACCACGGTACTCAAAGTAGCGACGAATGGTATCGAAGGCTACTGTCGAGCGGGCATTCCCTACGTGAATGTAGTTGTATACAGTTGGCCCACAGACATACATGAGAACCTCTCCCTTTGTAATCGGGACAAATTCTCGTAAATCACGAGACATGGTGTCATAGATTTTAATCATAAAATAATAGTCAGGAAAGCTAAAATTCATAAACAGATATTTTCATAACTAACTGTTCAACTAAATTTTAGTCCGATTGCCTGTCACAAATCGGATTTCCTTGCTCCTTTCTAAACATAAAAGAAGAATACAGTAAAAAGATGAAGGGAGTCACTACGGAAGTTTTATTGCTATGTTTTCCGTTAGGCTCCCTTCCTTTCTTGTTTCGAATTTATCGTAAAGACTAGTCAACTAACTCTTGAGCAATAACTAGGGCTATCTCAAAGAAAGTCATAGCATCCGCTTTTCTATCCTCGCGTCTAGCATCCCATTCGTGATTTTGATGGTCGACATAGTCAGCTGTGTAGAAAAACTGATAGACATTGGCTAGTCGATATTGGGCCCAGGCCATGATAGCTGAAGCTTCCATATCTACAACTCTAGCTCCTGCTGCTAGTCTTCGTTTGACTTTAGCAGCTGTCTCACGATAGAAGGCATCTGTGGTCCAAGACTTTGTTCGAATATGCTCAATGCCAGCTTTATCCAAGGCTTTTTCCATAGTTAAGAGTAAAGATTGCTCATAGACTATTTCATCACTTGCTGGAGCATAGTGATAACTAGTACCTTCATCACGTAAAGCCGAGCTTGGTAGGATAATCTTATCTGCTTGAATAGACTGGTCTAGAACTCCGCAAGATCCTAAAACGATAAAGTTCTTAAATCCTCTTGCTTTGAGTTCTTCTAAGAGTCCAACAACCATTGGAGCTCCAATAAGAGCCATAGAAACTGCTATCTTACTCCCATCTTTTTCATAGATATACCATGGCAGTTTGCCATTTAGATTGGTAAGATAACCACCTTCGTAGACACCATCTATCTGCTTTACTCGTTCAAGGATTTCTCCATTAAAAGACAAGATAATGGTATCACAGATTTCTCCACCACTAAGGAGGCTTCGATTAGTTGGCTCTATAACAGCAGGCACATTTTCAAATTCTTCTAATAGCATTTATTACTCTTTCGCATTCAGATAAACCACCTGGGTCTGTTTAACAAAGCCAATCTTTTCATACAAACGTTTGGCTCCTACATTGCTATCTTCCACGGCAATCTGAAACTCCTTGTCATTTTGCTCAATCAGTTTGTTGACAAGGGATTTTGCTAGATAGCTTCCGTAGCCTTTTCCACGTTCAGGTTCCGATATTGCTAAACCGTAGAAGTAATTCGTATCGCTTGATAAATCAACCGTGCAAGTTCCAATAACCTGGCCGTTTTTTAATAAAATATATAAGCGACTTTCTGGATCTTTCAGAGCTTCAGCGACATATCTATCCACAACTTCTCTAGATTCATGCTCCTCTGAAAATACCTGAAATTTTAACTGACTAATTTGATCCTGATACGAACAATCTGCTAACAAAACTTCAAGATTGGAAAGTTTTGCTAACGGATAAGGTCTTCTATCCTTACCTAACCAAGTTTCTGTCTCTTCATCCTCAACCAGTCCCCAGTTGCTAACAAAATCAAGATGGCGGTCTAGAAAAACACGCTCTGTCTGAAAAGTGACTGAATGAATCGGAAAAGAAGCTGTTTCTCTCTCAAAACTAGTAAACAATGCACGCGCAATTCCTTGACGGCGATGATCTGGATGAACCAGTATTGTCACTTCCACATCTTGATCATCTGCATAAACCGTTAATAGGCCAACAAGTTCGCCTTTTTCGTAATAAAGGAAAAAGGCGGGCATGTTTGGGTCAAAATTAAGCATGTTAGAGAGATAGGGATCACGATAGGTACCGTCATAGTTTTGGCAACAGTTAATTAGTTTTTTCGCCTCAGATAACTCCTCTTGGCTTAACTTGTTTCTTGCTTGAATCATATAGATATCCTCTACAAACCTGACGATCTATGACTGGCATCTCTCGCCTGCTCAAGTTTATTGACGTAGTATTCCCGTTTTACTTCAACTTCGTGAATGGTTGGTTCATCCTTTTGCCCATGAACTCGGACAATCTTGGCCGGAATACCGACAACTGTTACATCACTAGGAACATCTGCTACGACAACTGCTGCAGCACCGACTTTGGCATTTTCACCGATTTCTACAGGACCAATGACTTGAGCATGAGCAGAGATGAGAGCTCCTTTACGAACGGTCGGATGGCGTTTGCCAACATCCTTCCCTGTCCCACCAAGAGTTACCCCGTGGTAGAGAAGAACCCCTTTTTCAACAATGGCTGTCTCCCCAATCACAAGTCCTGCCCCATGGTCGATAAAGACACCTGATTCAATCTGAGCTCCAGGGTGAATCTCAATCTGAGTCCAAAAACGCCAAAACTGGCTATGCATGCGAGCTAAAAGCTTAAAGCCATTCTTCCAGAGAAAATGAGAGAGACGGTGAGCAGCCAAGGCTTTGACACCAGGATAAGTCAGCAAGACTTCCAAGGTAGTGCGAGCCGCTGGATCATTTTCTTTTACGATATCAATGGTTTCACGCCACCATCCCATACATTTCTCCTTTTCTTATTCTGAGTCTTTTGGTGTTTCTGTAGTTTCTTTCTTAGGTTTGTGGTCTTTGTGGTGGTGACGAGGACGATCGCCATGACGAGGACCTTTATCCCCTTTTTCTTCTGAACGTTCAGGTTTTGGCGGTCGTGGCAAGAGTGCCTTCATAGAAGCATCTACACGACCTTTTTCATCGATCTTAATAACCTTCACATCTACAAAATCACCAATTTGAACTAAATCTTCTACATTATTGGTACGTGTCCAAGCCATTTCAGAGATGTGTACGAGGGCATCTGTCTTGTCAAAGAGGTTGACAAAGGCACCAAATTTCTCGATACGAACAACTTTGGCATGGTAGACTTCGTCCACTTTCGCTTCACGAACCAAACCAGCAATGATTTCTTTGGTACGGTTAATGGCAGCTTGGTCGCTCGAGTAGATAGACACATTTCCTTCTTCGTCGATATCAATCTTAACGCCTGTTTCAGCGATGATCTTGTCGATGGTTTCTCCACCTTTACCGATGACAATCTTAATCTTATCCACATCAATCTTGATGGTATCAATTTTCGGAGCAGTTGGAGCCAATTCTGGACGAACTTCTGGAATAGTAGCTTCGATGACGTCAAGGATTTCAAAACGAGCTTTCTTGGCTTGGGCAAGAGCTTCAGTCAAGATTTCTGCAGTAATCCCTTGGATCTTGATATCCATTTGAAGGGCTGTAATCCCGTCACGAGTACCTGCAACCTTAAAGTCCATGTCTCCAAAGTGGTCTTCCAAACCTTGGATATCTGTCAAGACTGTGTAGTTATTTCCATCTGAGATGAGACCCATAGCAATACCAGCTACTGGCGCCTTGATTGGTACACCACCAGCCATAAGGGCAAGTGTTCCCGCACAGATAGAGGCTTGAGAAGAAGAACCGTTTGATTCCAACACTTCTGCTACTAGACGGATCGCGTATGGGAATTCTTCCAAGCTTGGCAATACTTGAGCAAGAGCACGCTCACCGAGAGCACCGTGACCGATTTCACGACGACCAGGCGCACCGTAGCGACCTGTTTCCCCTACAGAGTATTGTGGGAAGTTATAGTGGTGCATAAAGCGTTTCTTGTACTCTGGATCCAAACCATCGATGATTTGCGTTTCACCCATTGGCGCCAAAGTCAAGATAGAAAGGGCCTGAGTTTGTCCACGAGTAAAGAGACCTGAACCGTGCACACGTGGAACGAAGTCAACAACCGCATCCAAAGGACGGATTTCGTCGACCTTACGACCATCAGGACGAACCTTGTCTTCTGTGATCAAACGGCGTACTTCTGTGTGTTCCATTTGTTCCAAGATTTCAGCCACATCACGCATGATACGGTCAAATTCTTCGTGGTCAGCATATTTTTCTTCGTAAACTGCTGTGACTTGGTCTTTCACTGCTTGAGTTGCAGCTTCACGAGCCAATTTTTCTTCTACTTGGACCGCTTTTTGAAGGTCACTGTTGTAGGCTGCGATGATTTCAGCTTGCAATTCTTCATCTACATGAAGCAATTCTACTTCTGCTTTTTCCTTACCGACTGCCGCAACGATTTCTTCTTGGAAGGCAATCAATTCTTTGACAGCTTCGTGTCCTTTAAGAAGAGCTTCCAACATGATTTCTTCTGACAATTCTTTGGCACCTGACTCTACCATGTTGATAGCGTGTTTTGTACCAGCTACTGTCAATTCAAGAAGCGATTGCTCTGCTTGTTCTTGAGTAGGATTGATGACGATTTCCCCATCAACATAACCCACTTGTACCCCAGCGATTGGGCCATCAAATGGAATATCTGAGATAGACAAGGCCAAGGATGAACCAAACATAGCTGCCATTGGTGCAGATGCATTTTCATCGTAAGAAAGCACAGTGTTGATCACTTGCACTTCATTACGGAAACCTTCCGCAAACATTGGACGGATCGGACGGTCAATCAAACGCGCTGTCAAAGTCGCATCTGTTGAAGGACGTCCTTCACGTTTCATAAAGCCACCAGGAAACTTCCCAGCTGCATACATTTTTTCTTCGTAGTTGACTTGAAGGGGGAAGAAATCCCCAGTTGCCATCTTCTTAGACATGACAGCTGCCGTCAAGACAGTTGACTCACCGTAACGCACGACAACAGAGCCATTTGCTTGCTTAGCAACCTGACCAGTCTCTACGATCAACTCACGACCCGCAAAAGTCGTTTGAAACACTTGTTTTGTCATTTTAATCCCCTTTGGATTGATAATATTATACGCCTTGCCTACAAAAATCAAGATACAAATCATTAGAAAGGTTTGATACTAAAGCATCTAAACCTTTCACGCTAATCGCTATCATGCGATTAGCTAAATGCTTTACTAACTCTCTCGTCAAATAATATCGATTTGACTCGCTCGTGTCGCTCTTCCTACCGTTAGTCATCAGAAAGGTTTGATGCTAAAACATCTAAACCTTTCACGCTAACCGCTATTAGGCGATTAGCTAAATGCTTTACTAACTCCCTCGTCAAATAATATCGATTTGACTCGCTCGTGTCGCTAAACCTTGCAGTTTGAATGCATTGTATTATTTTATACCCTCATCTTTGTATCAAGTACGTACAGAGTCTATTTTATCATATTTTTCTTAAAAAGTGCTGGCTTTTCTATTAAAAAGGAACCATTCCTCTATGAAAAGAGGAATGGTTTATTGATTATGATCCTTGAGGTTGATGATTGAACAAGGCATGGGTTGCTTGGTGAATGTACTGAGCAGTATCTGCATTATTCATGGTGTAGAGATGCACGCCTGCTACGTCTTGCGTTACCAAGTCCACGATTTGGTCCACGGCATAGGCAAGTCCTGCTGCTCTGAGTGACTCAGGGTCATTCTCATACTTGTCCAAGATAGCCTTAAACTTACGTGGAAGATGAATATTCTCACAAGTCTTCAAGAGACGAAGCGCTTGGTTACGGTTGAGGATTGGCATGATTCCTGCATGAATGGGCACATCAATCCCAGCCAAGGTACACTTGTCTTGGAAATCGTAGAAACGCTCATTGTCAAAGAAAAGCTGAGTTACAAGACTTGAGCAGCCTGCATCCACTTTTTTCTTGAGATTTTGAATATCTGAGATTTGGTTTGGCGAATCAGGATGTCCCTCAGGATAACAAGCACCAATGATATCAAAGTGTGGGGCCTGCTCCTTGATGAATTCAATCAGGTCTGTCGCATAACGGAAATCTTTTTGAGGCTCAACATCTGGAATGATATCTCCACGAAGGGCCAAGATTTTCTGTACTCCCACCTTATCCAAATCCGCAATGGTCTCAGCCACCTTATCCTTGGTCAAGTAAATGGCTGGCAAGTGAGCAATGGTTGGAATCTCCAAGTCATTTTGGATATAATCAGCCAAACGAACCGTCGTCTCTTTGATATTAAATTTATTATTGCTGGCAGTCACACTGATGAAGTGTGGGGCCAAGTCCTGCATATCTTTCAGGGCTGCAATAATTTTGTCATTGCCTACTGCTGGGTTTGGAGGGAAAACTTCAAATGAGAGGGACGGTGTTTGACGTGACATATGTATGAACCTTTTCTAGTTGATTTCTTACTGATCAACCATGTATGGAGAAATGTCTTTTCTTACAATTTCTCACGCGCAGCTTTAGCTGCTTCAACAAGGCGGATCAAGCTTTCTTTAGTTTCTGGGATACCACGTGTTTTCAAACCACAGTCAGGGTTGATCCAAACTTTTCTGCTTGGTACTTTAGCAAGGATGGCTTCGATGGTGTGGTCGATTTCGCCTTCATTAGGCACACGAGGTGAGTGGATATCGTAAACCCCAGGTCCAACTTCTGTTTGAAAATTTTTCGCTTTGAGTTCGTCCAAGATTTCAAGGTTTGAACGGCTAGCTTCAAATGAGATAACGTCGGCATCCATGTTGTCGATAGCTGGGATGATATCTGTAAATTCTGAGTAACACATGTGAGTGTGGATTTGTGTATCTGGTGCTACTGTTGAGTGTACCAAGCGGAAGGCTGGAATAGCCCAGTCAAGGTAGTCTTCGTACCAGTCGCTACGACGGAGTGGCAATTTCTCACGAAGAGCAGCCTCGTCGATTTGGATGATTTTCACACCTGCAGCTTCAAGGTCAAGAACTTCATCCTTGATTGCAAGAGCGATTTGAAGAGTAGAATCCTTGATAGAGATGTCTTCACGTGGGAATGACCAGTTAAGGATAGTAACAGGTCCAGTCAACATACCTTTAACAGGTTTATCAGTACGGCTTTGTGCGTAGCTAGACCATTTGACAGTGATTGGGTTGAGACGAGTCACATCACCCCAGATGATTGGTGGTTTAACCCCACGCATACCGTATGATTGTACCCAACCATTCTTAGAGAAGAGGTAACCTGACAAGTTTTGACCGAAGTACTCAACCATGTCATTACGCTCGAATTCACCGTGTACAAGCACGTCAAATCCAACTTCTTCTTGCCATTTGATCCATTCGTCAATGGTTTCAGCAAGGAAGGCATCGTATTCTTCTTGAGACAATTCACCCTTACGGAAGGCCAAACGTTTAGCACGAACTTCCTTAGTTTGAGGGAATGAACCGATTGTTGTTGTTGGAAGGGCTGGAAGTTTGAAGGCATCTTCTTGGATAGCTTCACGTTCTGCGAAGGCTGGCAAACGAGTGTAATCTGCGTCTGTCAATCCAGCGATACGAGCACGAAGTTCCGCATTTTCACCAACACGTTCAGCCGCAAAGAGTTCTTTGTTAGCTGCAAGAGCTTCTGCACCTTGACCGTTGCGGATAGCATCCAAATCACGAATCTCATCCAATTTTTCAACTGCAAAAGCAAAGTGGTTCAAGATAGCTGGTTCAAATTCTTCATTAGCAGTTGTAAATGGCACATGAAGAAGTGAACATGAGCTAGTCAAAACGATATTTTCAGCTGGGATTTGCTCAAGAACAGCCAAGCTCTTTTCGTAGTTGTTGCGCCAGATGTTCTTACCATTAACAATACCTGCATAAAGAGTCTTGTCAGCTGGGAAACCACCTTTAACGAGTTCAAGAGTTTTCTTACCTTCAACGAAGTCAAGACCGATAGCATCTACTGGCAAGTTCACAAGATCAGCGTAAACGTCACGAACGTCACCGAAGTAAGTTTGAAGCAAAACTTCAAGACCTTTTTTGTCAGCCAAGAGTTTGTTGTAGAGGTTCAAGAAGAGAGCTTTTTCTTCAGCTGTCAAGTCTTTCACAAGAGCAGCTTCGTCCAGTTGGATACGAGTCGCACCAAGTTCAGCCAATTTAGCAAAAACATCTTGGTAAGCAGCTACTAAGCTATCTACGAAGTCTTCTGCTTTCACACCTTCTTCAAAGTCTGACAATTGAAGGAAAGTGAATGGACCTACAAGGACAGGACGAGTGTTGAGACCAAGTTCTTTAGCTTCTTGGAACTCATCAAAAATCTTGTGACCAGCCAATTTTACTTGAGTGTCTTTTTCAAATTTTGGAACGATATAGTGGTAGTTAGTGTTGAACCATTTTTTCATCGGAAGGGCACGAACATCCCCTTTTTCTCCTTGGTAACCACGTCCCAAAGCAAAGTAACGTTCAAGATCAGACAAGTCCAAGTTTTGTACTGATGCAGGAACTACGTTGAAAAGAAAGGCAGCATCAAGGAAGTTGTCATAGTGAGAAAAGTCATTTGATGGGATTTCAGTGATGCCTTTTTCTTTGACGATGTTCCAGTGTTTTGCACGCAATTCTTTAGCCGCAGCCAAAAGTTCTTCTTCTGAGATTTCTTTTCTAAAGTATTTTTCAGTTGTAAATTTTAATTCACGGAATTCACCCAAACGTGGGAAACCGATAATTGTAGTTGACATGTTTTGTCCTCCAAAAATTGTTGTTGAAACTATCTTAACAGAAAAGAAAGCGTCTGTATAATTGTAAAAAATTAGGCTTTGATATAGTTTGAAACTATATCACTTTTTAAAGCACAAAAAAAGATTTGGAGAAGATTCCCCAAATCCTTTGATAGACAATGATTAATATAGTTTTTAAATATTTACGTTTAGAACAAAATATTAGTGAACCGAGAACTGACTATGGCTTGCTATTAGAAAAGACTATAGGTCTATCCCCTTGTCACGGAGATTAGCCAGACACTCCTCATAGTAGGCATGGTCATGCTCACTATAGATAGGACTTTTCAGCTTTTCCTCTGCTAAGTCTTCATACGGAGGACAGGTCTTGCCACGATAGTTCTTGTCCAGCCACTCTGGACTGACATTGTAACCACGGCTAGCCATCTCCTCCATGATCAAGCGATGATAGGCATAGAGACGATAGGGCGAGTGGGTAAAGACATAATCAACCGTCGCATGCTTTCTGCCCCAGCCATTGCCACGAAGGGCGCAACACTCTCGATGTTGTCCCAAGAGCTGAGGACGGGGAAGTTGTGAAATCAAAGCCTCATGCCAAAGTCTCATGGGAGTCTCCTTTCAGCAAGGTAGAATGTTGCAGATAAGCATTTGGGTAACATTTAAGCAACTCTCGAGTCTTAGCGATCAAGTCTTGCTTGGAAGCTTGACCAAAGCGATAGCGATCCAACAAGAGCATATAGTCTCTACGCTCATCAAGGCTGGCTTGCTTTTTAAAATAGCCCCAAATATGTTGAAAGGCGTTGCAAACCTGACCCCTGTGCTCTGGAATCTGGCAGGCACGGTCAATCATCTCTTGAACCTGACTCACCTCCACCTGTTCATTCTTCAAGTATTGGCGAATCTCATTGTAAATATTGCTGGAATGGCTCAAAACAAGGTATTTATTTTCCGCCCAGAGTTGCTGACAAAGGGCACGTTGGTTGTTATTATTCATAACTGATATTATACCATGTTTTAAGTAAAAATTCCCCCCTACTTCAAAGCACTTTTAACCTTCTTCTTGGTGATGAGGCGGTCATTTTTGTTGGCTAGGGATTTGAGTCGGGCTTCGAGTAAGATTTTTCTACCTGCTTCGTTACGGGTGTAGACTAGCTGGTAATCACCTAGCTGAGGTGCGACTGCGTCTAAAAAGAGCTGTGCTTCTTCCTTGCGTTTTTCAAAGAGGCTAGGGACTACGAAATACTTGGATTGGCCGGCTGGTACTTTTTTAGCGACTAAGAGGTAGCGTTGATTGTCCACGGGTGCAAAGAATTCTCCTAATGTCTGAGAAAAGAGTTCCTTGTCTCGCATACTGCCACCCTTAAGATAGGCAAAAACGCGATAGCTATCCTTATCTTCTTCCACCTGCACGCGCGACTGATCATCGGAAAGATGCCCCATCTTTAGCATGGCATTACGAATACCTTCACCCACCTGACGTAGGCGTACATAAGGACTCTTGTAAAAGAAATAACGGACTAAAGCAATAGTAAGCAAAACAAGGCTAATAGTCGTTAACCAAGCAAGACGAATACCATTTGTTTTAAAAAGATAGAGGAGGAGATTAACTGCAATCAATAAGAAAGAATAGCGAACCCACTTTTCAGCATCCACTAGTGTCAAGAGAGGGATTTGCTTACGATCCGTCGCTACCTCATTGACAATCTCTAGTTTATCCGCAACTACTAACGCCTCCTGCCATTTTTTGCGAAGGGAGGCACGATCTTTGGATAGTTCCATGATCTTCTCGTTATAGTCTTCGAGTTTCTTTTTCTTAAATGGGAACTCAGGAAAGTCCAAGCGATCCAGCCCTGTCTCGATGGTATCCTCCTTATAGGACAAGCCAAGGAAATGGTCCATACGACGGGCAAGGGTTTGGAGGTCTTGATAAGGATTGAGGTCTTGTTCTTCTTGATCCTCCTTAGAAAAGACTGGATTTTTGTAAGGTTTGATGGCTACTAGGTGCCAGATATTACTAGTCTTATCTGGATGTTCTGGCCAGATACGGATGGCACGGCCCCGCATCTGATTGCTGAGCATAAAGCTTCCGACAAAACTTCCGAGGATGAGAGAGTTGACGCAAGGCGCATCCCATCCTTCTCCCAAGAGAGACTTGGTTCCGACCAAGACCTGGATAGAACCACGTTGGAAAAGCTCGGTCACTGCTGCGACCATCCCCTTAAAGCTGGATGGAAAACCTACTTGGAGATAGGTCCCTTGGTCAAGTTTTCCGATGGCAGAGAAGGTCAAGCTAGTGTTTGGGATGAGTGCTTCGAGTTCAGCCTTGACAATGGCAGGTATGATAACCACACTTCCAGAAAGGACTGCTATAGGGACAGAAAGACCTTGCTTTTGTGCACTTCTGCGAATGGTTTCAAAGTAAGGTAGGACACCTAATTGAGTGATGGGTGCCTGATCATCTCCTAGATAGTTAGCAAAGTCCTTACGGATATAGTCTGCTAGGACTAGTTGTCTCAAGTCTTTTCCGAGGCTAGCATACTCGGTCGCAAAGATATCAGCAATTCCAGATAATTTCCCCAATGATTGGTTGAGGATTTGGTCATTGGCCTTGGATTTGACCAAGAAAACCTGACGTTTTTCAATCAGTCCTCTTGATTTTAGTTCTGCTTCTATTTTTTTCTTTGTCTCCTGCGGATCCTCATACCAGTCAGGAGTCTGATAGAGAAGGCCTTGCAAGAGGACTTCGATCCAATAATAATTAAGGGCAGGCAAGCCCTCAGCTCCTAATAAATCTCGTAGATGCTTGGGAATTTCCATCTTTTGAGCCTGTAGATAAATGAGGAGTGCTGAGAGATACTTGGGATTCTCAAGGAGCATATCCGCTGAAATTTCCTCTTTGAGAACCTTGGAACTCCGAATCAACTCTTGGAAGTCAGGATTAACGACTAGTTGGCTGACATACTGCCACTTGGTGTCTTCAAACTTTTCCAAGCGTTTGTCCTCTTCCTTAGTCGGAAAACAGATATAGACAAAGTCCTGATGAGGGCAAAGAGTGTCTTCCTTGACCAGTTCTGGCACTGTGATTTCTTGGTCAATCTCGCCACACATCTGGAGATAGCGTTCCCAGAGTTCTGGTTCACTGTCATAAGGCGGTGTCGCAGTGAGAGAGATGACTTTCAGTTGCTGGTAGTTTTTACGGAAGTCTTCTAGGCTCTTCCACCATTCATTTCTCAAATGATGGCATTCGTCCAGACAGAGGGTTTCAACTCCCTGCTCCTTAAGACTAGCAATAAGATCAAAACCGCCAAAGTCCACTGTCTCACCATTCTCTTCTTGAGATTGCACCTGTTGCATAGCACTGTGAAAAGCTTGGTAGGTGGCGATGGTGATTTGCTTCATGTCCTTGAGATTTTGAGACACGAGACTTGTGACTTGGTCCTCATCCTCTAAAAAGGCCTGACGAATCCTATCCACCCATTGTTCCCGAATGGTAACCGTCGGCACTAAAACCAGAGCTGGCTTATCAAAGCGGGCAATCAACTCAATCCCAATGGTTGTTTTACCAGAACCTGGTGCTGCCACCAAGTGGACATGGCCATCTGCCTGGTATTCTTGGAAGTTATCCAAGACCTGCTTTTGGTAGTTGCGCCAAGTGCCATTAAACTTCAATCCTAACATGATTTTCCTCATTCTAAGCTGTCATTTTCTTATTCCCATTTTACCATACTTGAGACTAAGTCACACGAAGTTTCCCATATAGTCTTTCTCCTTAAAATATGGTATAGTAGAATCATACTACACAAGAGGAGTTTACATGTCACACGATAAAGAAATGAAAGCTGTTTCTCCCCTTCTACAGCAAGCAATCAATATTTCTTCCATCATCGGTGGAGTTGGTACTTTGATTTTCTGTATCTGGGCCTATCAGGCTGGAGTCTTGCATTCTAAGGAAACCCTATCTGCCTTTATCCAACAGGCCGGTATCTGGGGGCCACCACTCTTTATCTTTTTACAGATTTTGCAGACGGTTGTTCCTATCATTCCTGGTGCTCTGACATCCGTTGCCGGTGTCTTTATCTACGGGCATATCGTGGGGACGATTTACAACTATATTGGTATTGTTATTGGTTGCGCCATTATCTTTTACTTGGTGCGTCTCTACGGAGCCCCCTTTGTTCAGTCTGTCGTCAGCAAGCGCACCTATGATAAGTACATTGGCTGGTTGGATAAGGGCAATCGTTTTGACCGTTTCTTTATTTTTATGATGATTTGGCCAGTTAGCCCAGCGGACTTTCTCTGTATGCTGGCTGCTCTGACCAAGATGAGCTTCAAGCGCTACATGACCATCATCATCTTGACCAAGCCCTTTACCCTGGTTGTTTACACTTATGGATTGACCTACATCATTGATTACTTTTGGCAAATGTTCGCCTGACCACTAAAAAAAGGTTGAGCAAAAACTCAATTTTATACTCAATGAAAATCAAAGAGCAA
>NZ_KV794273.1:127686-184062 GCF_001808705.1 Streptococcus sp. HMSC074B11
GTTTGAATTTGATTTTCGAAGAGTATTATCAGAAAATGAAAAAAATAAAACGCATAGTATCAAGGCTTTTCAACACCTGATATTATGCGTTTTTCTGATTGTAATAACTTTTTGCCCAACCTCTTTTTGTTAACCTTCTTTTTTCAATAGGAGAGAAACAAGGATTGATGTTACAATCATCCATGCTCCTAGAATGATAAAGGTCATTCGACCATTCGTTGTTACTAAGCCAATTCCTGAAAGAACAAAGGGTGTTAATGACGCACCAAAACTACATCCCAAAACAGTATAGGAAGTTGCTTTGTTGATGAGTTTTGCTGGGATTCTTTCAGATATCAATTGAAAGACTGTCGTAAGAGCGATACTGTAAGCAAATCCTCCTAAGACCGAACCTGCAACGACTACCCAGAGAGAAGGTGAGAGAGCAATGATGATTTGCCCGATACCAAAGGTTACACCCGCAACCAATAAAAGTTTTTCCTTAAAGGCAGAGATGAGGAAAGAAAAGCTAATTCCCGCCAGAATTCCAATCAACTGCATGGCACTGAGTACCAGGCTTGACAATTGAGCATCTCCAAAGCCTGCCTCAATCATGAGACTAGGAATACGGAAGGTAATGGCTGTATTGGTACATACAATGACTGCAGCCCCGATGGCTAGAAAGAAAATCAACTGTTTCATAGAGCGAGTCAATCTTACTACTTCTTCTGTCTTTTGCTTGGACTCATGAACTTCTTCTTTGTTATAAGGGACAAAGAGAAGGAAAAGTACAAGAACCACTAGACCTGCTGCATAGACTAGGAAGGTTGCGGTCCACCCAAAGGCCAAAAGTTGACCGACTGCCAAGGTCAAGATAGAGGCTCCCACCACCTCAGCTGAGCCACGAAAACCAAGCATCTGGATACGAGTTTTGCCGTGGTATCGTTCACTGATGATAGAGATAGCCTTGGCGTTTAGCATCCCCACACCAATCCCAAATAGCAAGCGTGTCGCAAAGACAAAGTAATAGCCCTGATACCAGAAAGGAGCTGTTCCACTGATTGATAAGATCAAAAGTCCCAGGGTTAATTGGAGACGTTCTGGAAAAATCCGTTCTAAAACTCCATTTAAGAGGAGCATGGCCATAATCCCAAAGGATGGAAGGCTAACCAAGAGCTCGACCTGACCGGTCGAATAGCCCTGATAATAGTCAAACATGGCTGGTAGGGCACTTGATATTGAAAATGATGTGATCAATACTAACGACAGGGAAAGTATACTCACTTTTTCCAAAAATTGTTTCATTTTATCCTCATTCATTATTTATGTTAAGTCAAAAGAGCTAGATATTACTGTAGAGATAAAAGTTATCTTTTATCTAGTCCCTATCACTCTTTTATCAAAAAGGTCCTTTCCTATCATACACTGTTTCCCAAAAATTGGCAAGCAACTGATACTCAATGAAAATCAAAGAGCAAACTAGGAAGTAAGCCGCAGGTTGCTCAAAACACTGTTTTGAGGTTGTGGATAGAACTGACGAAGGCAGCTCAAAATACTATTTTGAGGTTGCAGATGGAAGCTGACGTGGTTTGAAGAGATTTTTGAAGAGTATGCTTTATAAGTTCAACATAAAAAGTAGGACCATCTGACTCGGTCAAGCCTGATGGTATCCTACTTTTATAGATTTTAGTAAACTATCTTACTTAGATTTTCAAGAATCGACGCATGGAGATTCCTGAACCAAGTGAACCGATACAGATTCCGATGACAAACAAGAGACCGATCATCAATGGAATAAAAGCATCTGGGGTAATCAGAGATAGATTTTGTCCAACCAAAGATGGGTTAACTGATTGGTAGACTCGGTTATAGATAAAGTAAACCATGATTGATGGAATAGTTGCTCCTAATAGCCCAATGAAGGCACCTTCTAGCAAGAATGGCCCACGAATGTAGCTATTTTTAGCACCAACCAAACGCATGATTTGGATTTCACGACTACGTGAAATGATAGTAATACGGATGGTATTTGAAATCAAAAAGACTGCGATGAAGATCAAGAGTCCTGCAATGACCAATCCCCAAACACGGATGAAGGAAGCCAACTTGAAGAGACGTTCCGTATTGGCACCACCGTCTTGAACCTCAGAAACTCCTTCGATTTTCTTAGCTTCTTCAGCGACTGGTTTCACATCACTTGGTGAATTGGTATCGACAATGTAGGCATCATGAAGAGGGTTTGCATCTCCTTCAAAAACCTTCCACTCGTCACCCATGGTTTCAGTCAACTTTTGGTACTGCTCTTCTTTACTTGAGAAGGTTACATTTTTAACGGCTGGCATAGCCTTGAGGGCATCATAAACCTTGTGGTAGTCATTGTTAGTGACTGTCTGGCCTTCTTTGACGATGGTTTCACTATTGTCTTCAACGTCTTTACGGACATAAACCATGACACGTACGTTGTTTTCGATATCCGTTGCCAATTTTGCAGTATTAAAGATAACTGAGGCAAAAATAGCAACCAAGGTCAAGGTAATCATTACTGAACTGACAGCAGCAATGGTCATCCACCCATTACGTTTTAAACTCTTTAAAGCTTCGAATAGGTGGCGGAAAAATCTACTAATCATCGTATCCGTACTCTCCTTTCGCTTCGTCACGAACCACACGACCATTCTCGATGGCAATGACACGGTGGCGCAAGGTATTTACGATTTGACTATTGTGAGTGGCCATCAAAACAGTTGTCCCTTGAAGATTGATGCGCTCCAAAAGGTTCATGATTTCCCATGAATTATCTGGGTCCAAGTTACCTGTTGGTTCATCCGCAATCAAAACTTTAGGATTGTTTACGATAGCGCGAGCAATGGCGATACGTTGCTGCTCACCACCTGACAATTCATTAGGGAATGAACGAACCTTGTGTTTTAAACCAACAAGATCCAAAACTTCCATAACACGTTTTTTGATATTGCGACGGCTTTCACCGACAACCTCCATTGCGTAAGCAATGTTCTCATAAACGGTTTTCTTTGGCAAAAGTTTGTAATCCTGAAAGACAACTCCAACATTACGACGAAGGAGCGGAATATCTTTCTTTTTAATCTTCACGAGGTTAAAACCTGCAACCTGCAAACTTCCTTTTTCAACTTTAACCTCACGATACAAGGCACGGATAAAGGTTGACTTACCTGCACCTGAAGGACCTACGATATAGGCAAACTCTCCTGGTTCAATATTCACAGAGACGCCACGTAGGGCTGTTGTCCCGTTGTCATACTTTTTGACAACATCTCTCATTTCAATGATCGACATGTGACTTCCTTTCTTTTAACTAATACGCCATTTTAGATAGGCATCGATGAAACCATCTAAGTCTCCATCCATGACCTTATCTACTTGCGCAACTTCAAAACTGGTACGGTGATCCTTCACCATGGTATAAGGGGTAAATACATAGGAACGGATTTGGCTTCCCCATGTGATTTCTTTCTTATCCCCCTTAAGGGCATCTACCTCCGCAGCTTTCTTTTCCTGCTCCATCTGATAGAGTTTTGCCTGAAGCATCTTCATCGCACGGTCACGGTTTCCATACTGAGTACGGTCAACAGTCGATGCAACAACAATCCCTGTTGGAATGTGGGTCAAGCGGACACCTGTTGAAACCTTGTTGACGTTTTGTCCACCTGCTCCACCCGAGCGGAAAGTATCCATCTTGATATCATCTTCTCGGATGTCAACTTCAATAGTATCATCCAACTCTGGCATAACCTCTACAGAAGTAAACGAGGTGTGACGACGCTTAGCTGAGTCAAATGGTGAGATACGTACCAAACGGTGAACTCCCATTTCTGACTTGAGAAGTCCATAAGCATTTGGCCCTTCAAAAGACAAGGTCACCGACTTAATTCCTGCTTCATCACCAGCTTGATAGTCCAAGACTTCAACCATAAAGCCTTTAGCGTTACCATAACGAGTGTACATACGAAGGAGCATATCGCCCCAGTCTTGAGCTTCTGTTCCACCAGATCCTGGGTGAATCTCTAAAATAGCATTATTATGATCATAAGGCTCTGATAAGAGCAAGGTCATCTCGTAGCTAGTCATCATCTGATCTAGCTCAGCTAGCTTCTCCACCAACTCATCCTTAACAGACTCATCCTCTGCTAAAAAGTCTAGTAAGATTGCAACCTCATCCTGCAACTCTTCCATGGTATGGAAGGTATTGTAGGTATTTTTTAGTTCGTTTAATTCTTGCGACGTTTTTTGGGCCGCAATATTATCGTTCCAAAAATCAGGTTCTGTCATTTTGTTTTCCAAAATGGCAATTTCTTCTTCTAACCCTTCGAGGTCAAAGAGACCCCCTAAAAGAAGCTAATTTTTCACGATTGGCGTCAATTTTTTGACGGATTTCTGAAATGTCCATATATACTCCTTTTTTGTATCGTTTTATTATACCATAATTTTTCTTATTTATCTAATCGGTGTTTTTTAAAATTTCTTATCAAAATATTTCGATTTGAAGACTAAGAGAATGTTTTCAATAATTTAGGGGTAAAGAATCAAAAAACATCCCAAAGCTGATCAATATTCTCATTCTAAAAACATTGATCGATTCTTTGAGATGTATATAAATACTATTTCATGAGAAAGCTAGGTAATGACTGAAATACTAGCACATAGGGAACTTTCTCAAAGACTTAGTATGAGGTAGAAAGCACTTATTCTTTATCTGCCTTCAAAATCGAAGTTTCTTGAGCATCTGCTGATTTTTCTTCCTTATCTACCGGCTTATCAGAATCCTTCTTAGGATCTTCTTGATTTCCCTGAACTTCATCCTCTTTTACAGGATTTAAGCTCCAAATACCATCTTGATTGACCTTGTAGCCATCAGGTGTTGTTCCATTTCTTAGAAGTGAACCATCTGCTTGGAAATAGTACCAGTTGCCATTCAACTGTTTCCAACCAGTCTCCATTGCGCCGCTAGTATTGAGATAATAACGAGAGCCATCAATCTCTTGAAGACCTGTTAGCATGATGCCTTCCTTGTCTAGATAGTACCATGTGTCCTTATCTTTGAACCAGCCTGTCTTCATAGCTCCGCTAGTTGCAAAGTAGTAGTAATGATTATCAAGCCATTTCCAACCTGTTTGCATAGCGCCACTTGCATTGAGGTAATAGCGAGTGTCATCAATTTCTTGAAGACCAGTTTGCATGATACCTTCTTTATCTAGATAATACCAAAGATCGTTTTCTTTGAGCCAGCCTGTCTTCATTGCTCCACTACTTGTGAAGTAACTATAATGATTATCAAACCATTTCCAACCTGTTTGCATAGCCCCACTTGCATTTAGATAATAGCGAGCACCTTCAATTTCTTGTAGGCCAGTTTGCATGATACCTTCTTTATCTAAATAGTACCAAAGTTCCTTGTCTTTTAACCAGCCTGTCTTCATCGTTCCACTACTTGTGAAGTAGCTATAATGATTGTCAAACCATTTCCAGCCAGTTTGCATAGCCCCACTTGCATTGAGATAATAGCGAGTACCTTCGATCTCTTGGAGCCCAGTTAGCATGACACCTTCTTTATCCAAGTAATACCAAGTATCTTTATCCTTGATCCAGCCTGTTTTCATCGCTCCGGAACTTGCAAAATAGTTCCAATGCCCTTCAATCAAGGCCCAACCTGTTTGCATAACTCCCTTATTATCAAAGTAGTAGGTTACTCCATTGATTTCTTTTTTACCAACTATTTGTTTTCCTTCTTCATCAAAGTAGTACCAGTTTGATTCAATTTTTTGCCATCCAGAGCCTGTCTCATCTGACTGTAATGCCCCACTACTTGCAAAGAACATTTTCTTACCATTAAAGACTTGTGAGCCAGTAAGCATTTTACCATCTTTATCAAATAGGTACTTTTTGCCACCTATTTCAGCTAGTTCATTGTATGTTCTAGCACCAGACCATGTGATATAGTACCAAGTCCCATCATGCTTAAACCAACCTGATACCTGCATACTTCCATCGTTGTTGAGATAATACCAGTTTCCATCTATTTTTTCTTTAGAATCTTTCAGATGAAGCCATCTATCAGCCTGCATTTGGCCTTGTCCATTAAAGAAATAGTAAACCCCATTAATTTTTTTCCAACCAATAGCCATTTGATCATCAGATAGACGATATTTCCAGTAGCCATCTTCCTTATACCACTTTTCTGATACTGTAGGAATATCAGGGAAAGAGTCTGATACATTTGAAAAACCACTATCGCTGATATCAAATACTGTCGCATCTTTGGTTTTACTATAAGCCTTGATAATTTGTATATTTTTTTCTCGAAGCAAATTAGTTGTTGATTGACGATTAATATCTGCTCCACTTGTTTGAACAACTATGCTAGGTGACAAATTTTCAATAAAGTTAACTGTGTTTGAAATCGTGGCATCATAATGATGATTCCATTTCATCATATCTACTTTACCAATTACAGGACCTAATCTATCTTCAGCCCCCTGATCATTATCTAAGTCTCCACCTAGATAGATTTTCTTACCAGCTACATTCACCACAGCAACAATTGAGTTAGAGTTATCATCATAGACTCTTTTTAAATTCCCATCAGGACCATACTCATTTTTATAATTGTATAGTTGGATATCCATATCACCCAATTTAAAATGACTATCCTGATCAGAAATATCTTGAATAAGAGTTACACCACGTTCTAGAGCTGTTCTCACTGCATTATCATAATTATAGAGATTATCCCACAATCTCCACTGTGTTGTAATACGTTCGTCTGAATATTTTTTGAGATAAAATCTGTCAACAGAGTAACGTTTTAAAACTTCATCTGCAGTACCAATATGATCACTATGAACATGGGTTCCTAAAACAAAATCTAATTTTTTAACACCAACTTGTTTTAAATGGCGGAAAAGTCTGTCCTCAATTGTATCTTCATTCTCCCTACTAATTCCCCAACGATCTGGATAGAGTGGATTACTTCCATCTGGAAAATCATAGTCTTCACCCATATCAATTAAACCAAAATGTCCATTGCTTTCCAAGAGGATAGCATCACTTCCTGACTTTGATTTCAAATTAATAAAATGGATCCTATTACCTCCACCAGTAGAAATAGTATCAGCAAAAGCTGGTTTCGATAAAGATAGTATCACTAAGGTATATAGAAGACAACTGTATAATAGTATATTTTTTATTTTTAAATTTTTCATATAAATTATATTTCCCTTTATTTAATTGAATATTCTGTTAACTTTTCTATTTGTAAAAGTTTAAACTCTTACTTTCGATAAGCCTTTATACTATGGCTATACCACTCCTGCATTTCTTTTGATGGCGGAGTCATGTAATCCCCATACATCTGGGTTAAAAAGATATCGTAATTCTTTGGAATAGGTACCATTCGACCTTCAAACTCTGTTAAAATCAGTTCTTTAAGGGTTCCTGCTGGAAAGACTTCTTTCATTTTTTCTTTTCCAACTCCAATGGCTCCTTCATAAGTAGGATTGTCTGTCACACTATTTTTAACTAACTCATCTATTTTCTTATAGAAATATCTCGGATTAACTAGTCTAAGAGGATACCAAGTACACAAGCGAAGGAAATCTTTTAATTTGCTATCTCCGTGAACCGCACGTTCTTTTTTGATATAGGCAAGCTGACGCAAGGCAACATATTTATAGCTCTTGTCAACGATGCTCAAATCTGAAAATTGATCGATTGGAAAGACATCAATGAACAAACTTGTATCATGACGCTTGTATTTTACGTTATCTTCAATAACTGTTGTTGTATCTAAAATAGCAGCAAAATTATGGAAATACCATGAAGAGGTGTCGTAGGAAAGGACTCGATATACAGGATGTTGGTCTTCCTCAATTGCTTTTAATAGACGCTCATAGTCTTTTCTATACAGTGAAATATCGATATCATCATCCCAAGGAATCATTCCCTTATGACGAACAGCTCCCAACATGGTTCCATAGCTAAGGAAATAAGGAATATCATTTTTCTTACAAATTTCATCAACATAGTCCAAAATACCTAGTTGAATTTCTTTAATCTCATTTTTTTCTAAGTACTGCATTTAATCCTCCAATTTATAGGCTTCAAATTCGTGACTATAAAACTGTTTTTCTTTTGGTGGAAGAGTCATATAATCACCATAATACTGCTTCAAAATAGCATCGTATTGTTTCGGTGCTGAAAGCAATAAATGTTCAAAAGGAACTTCAATCAAATCTTCAAATACTTCTTTGGCAAAGACTTCTTTTTCCTTAAACTTGGAAGGAATAAAAGCGATATATTTACCATCTTTTACCCTATACTTTTGAATTTGCTGTTCAATTTGACTCGCGAAATAACGGGGAGAAATAGGACGAAGTATAAACCAGAAGAAGGAACGAATCAAGTCTTTTAATTTACTATCTCCATAAACAATATTCTTGTGCTTACTGAAGGATAATAATTTAAAACTTTCCAACTTATAGCACACATCGATAACTTTAGTATCGTCGAAAGAATCCATTGGAAAAATATCAATGAAAATTCCAGAATCATAAGTTTTTGTATTTCGTGTATCCACTATTCTCGTTGTCGAATCTACAATCTTTATAAAATTATTATAGTAGTGATCATCGGTTTCCAAAGCTAAAATCTTATATTTCGATTGTTCTTGATGAAATAACTGGATAAAACGTTCGTAGTTTTCACGTGTCATAGAGAGGTCTATATCATCATCCCAGGGGATAAAACCCTTGTGACGAATAGCTCCAATCAAGGTGCCATAATTGATAAAATAATCAATATCATGCTTTTTACAAAACGAGTCAATAAAAGCTAAAATATCAAGTTCAATTTGTTTAGCCTCTTCGATACTTAATCTTCTCATCTATTCCTCCTAAGATTTTTTAATACGTTTTTTGAGCGAGATGACATGACCTAAAAATTCATAAAAGATACTATCTTTGGTCCAAACGAGCAAACCAATGTAGCTAAGAGCTGATAAGGCCATGATGATCACCATATTGATTAAGAAAGGTAGGTTGATAACCATTTTGACCGGATAAACAAGATTAACTAAAAAGTAGATCGGAACAAATGTCAATGCGAAAAGAGAATAACGCACCGTATATTTGAAGATATGCCCTAGATTAATGAGCTTGGTCTTATGAATAAAGATAACGTAAAGTATTAGGAGAAAACTTTCCGATAACATCGTCGTAATCAAATAATACTCCGGTGTAATAATATTATTAAAGTAGAGGAGACTATCAAGAACTAGGTTCAGTCCACCAGCAAATAAGGTATAAACTGTAATTCTTTTTTCAAATCCATTTGTAAAGAGAATTTGAGAGCCTAGAATAGTATCTAGGGCAAGAATAATCGTGCGAAAAGCAAAGAGGGATGTTAAGATGCCACCACCAATATACTTCTCACTACCATACAAAAGGATTGCATTTGGCCCTAAAATCATCAATCCAAAACTAAGTGGAATGATGAAGAAGTTGAAAATGCGACTTCCTCGATTCACCAAATTTACATACTCTTCTTTTTTTCCAATACCTAGATAGTAGCTCAAGCGAGGAACACTGACTCCAATCGCACCTGTAACAACACCTGCGATAACCGTTACAATCCGTTGTGCCATCGTATAATAACTGACATTTACATCAACTCCGGTTTTTACCAAAAAGAGACGATCAAGGAAGGTGAATAACATATTGGCATTGGCAAAGATCAGCATGGCCGTCAGAGGAAGAAAGAGAGGTTTAAATTCTTCCAAAGAAACCTTAACAAACTGGATATCTCTTTTAATCCAAAAATAACTAATGAGATAATTGATCAGAGTTGAAAGACTCATAATCAGTGTATAGATAACAATATCATGCTCATTTTTTACAAACATGAAGATGGATACCAACATGAGAATACGGATGAAGGCTGTTTTATAAAATAAAAAACTATAATTTTCAAGAGCTTCATTCACCCATTCAATCGAGAATATTTGTGCAATGAGTTGAACACCCATTACCAAAAAAATCTTTTTGATAACAGGATTACTATTAAAGAATAAAGGATACGATAAAAGATAGACGGCACTTGTAATAATCGTACAAGCTACACACAAATAAAAAAGACTTGAAAAGACTTTATTTAATTCCTTCTTATTATCTTTTACATTACTAATAGCTCGAAGTCCGTAATTATAGACTCCATAGGTTGCAAAGGGCAAGAAAAAAGACAGGATGGTATCAACAGAGTTGAAATAACCATAGTCTGTTCGATCTAGAACACGCGCAACATAGGTACCCGTCAAAATTGGGAAAATAATATTTAAAACACGAATCCCCATATAAGCCAGGGCATTTAATTTTATACTTTTCATTCAATTTACCTCGTTGATTTATTATATCATAAAGTTAGTTAAAAAAACCTATTTGACTGGGAAATCTGTTCCTCAAGCCATGTTTGTCCTCCCTGACGAAATCTTATCCAAATCCTCTAGGAAGTCTTTTCTACACCATTCTGTCAAATCTGAATTTTTCCCAAAGACAAAGGAGGACTATTCGAGTCCTCCTTTGCCTTGGATGATTTTTAATTCTTTATGTATATCAAATCATTAGAGTGCAAAAGTAATCACACCTAAAACTGAACGGTTTAGATTTCTCACTTCTTGCATACTTTCTTCAAATTTCTTATAGCGAGTAACACCATATTCTTCTACAAAAAGGACATTCTCAATTGCTAGAAGATCTTTAACATTTTGCAAGTGAACAAACTGAACGCCTTCAAGATTCAATTTGTATTCTGATTGTAGTTTATTCAAAATACGATTATCTGAACTTACGATTGCTAGTGGTTGACCTTGACACTTGTAACTCAATAGTTCAGAAAGATTTTCAAGAGTTGTAATAGTTGAAACGAAGTCTACTTGATAAGCAGAGAAATCGCCTGCACGATTGATAGTTGGGTTGAAAAGGTAAACTAGAACATTCGCCATGATCACTAGGATAACACAGAGAATACCAATAATCACTAAGCGCAAGATAAGATTTTTCAAGTTAAAGCCAAGAGCAACTTCTCCATTCGGAGTCAATTCTTTAGAGTTAACTGTTTCAAGTTTTTCAATCTTAACGTCTGTATAGGTAGACTTGAATTTGTCAATCAATGAATCAAACTTGCTTTCAAGGAAATCATTTACTTCCTTACTTGGAGTTAAAATTTTAACAGTTACACCTGCATCATCAATCAATGGGTTAATCGTTAATTTTTTTGTCCAATAGTCACTTGCAGAATTCTTCAATGCTGTTTCTGTAGTATCTAAATCTTTTGCAATTTCTTTCATCTTATCAGAATCAACATCATTGAAAAGAAAGGCACCATTGAGATTACCATCAATTAGTTTTGCATAGAAGTCACTATAGCCACCAACTTGATGATTCAAAATTGTTTTTGATGATGTTTCTGGAGCAGTTATCTTATAGGTGATATAAGTAGAATAACTAGTAGAATCTTTGACTGTATTTTTATTTTTAACAGCTTTTAAAGTAAATGGTACAGCTATGAGAGCAAATAAAGCTAGTAAAGCTAGCAAATTCACTTTACGTTTTTTATAAAGATTTGCGAACAAATCAGCTACAGAATAATGTTCAAACATGTATTTCCCCTTTTTTGATTAAGTGATGATTTTCTTTTGTAAGCATTTTTGCCACGAAAATGATAATAAGAACAATTCCCCAGAATTGCATTGTAAAAAGATTAAAGAAACTCTCTGAAAAGCTACTTCTAGGCATAAAGAATAAATTATTCAAGATTAGCAAAGATAATGCAAATAAGATTGTTCTTGAGCGATATGCCACTTGCAACATAGCTATAAAGAGCATACCAAGTAAGATACTTAGTAGAGATAGTCCCAACATACCATAATCAGTATACAATTCCATGATATAACTACTTCCAATACCATGGCCTCTTAAATATTCTTTATTTAGAACAAGATAAGATAAATTGTGGGCATAACTATTACTGTCAATCGCTAGTTCAATACTATTTGTCGTATGTTCAAATGGTTTAGCACCAAATATGATTCCGATACTACCTCTCGCAAAATAGTCAACAACCGGACCAAAAGTGAAATTTCGGAAGTCTCTATAAGGAAGACTGCTATTGTACAGGAATCCTCTAGCTAAAACTCCAAAACTAGTTCCTTGTTTATAAATGAAATCGAGTAATAAATCAAAAACTCCACTATGGGACACTTGAGCATTATCACGAACATAGTTTAATGCTCCCATCGCAAGCATGAGAACAGGTGTTCCAAGATAAATAGCCATTTTTTCTTTGAAACCGATCCATTTACCTTTCTCCGTTTGTTCACGCATAAAGTAGTAAACAAAGGCAAAAATCAAACTTAGAATAAAGGGATTTCTGGTACCAATTACTAAGTGAATCAAGTTAGCCGCGATATAGGCAACTAAAACCATTGTCGCATGTGACTTTTTAGGTTTGGTTGCTAAGTAAACACACATGGCATAAACCGTGAAAGTCGATAAGATATAGGTAAAGTAGGGCAATTGACTTTCAAAATTTGCATAATAATTGTAATAAGAAGTTTGCAAACGGTATAGCAAGCGCTCAAATAGTCTAAGAAAATAAAATGGATAGGTGAGTAAAAATACACTCAATGACACAAAACGTAATTTTTTTATATAATTGACATTTACTGTTTTTTCCACTTTTACAGGAGCTTTGCTTTTTCGGACAAGATAATAATTCGCTATAAAGCCACCTATAGTTAATCCTAAGATAGAAACAATGACAACTAGGAAAGCAAATCGATAAGCAATTGGTTGATAGGTATCTAGCGCTCCATCTCTAAAATAATCAATGGTGGGTCTGGATACCAAAAATATAAAAATTGTGATAAAGAATATAAAGTGAATCAAATAGTATTTGATATTATTCCAGCAAAGTAGCAGACTGCTAATTAAGAGCAAAAGCAAAGTTGTCAGAAGTCCTACGTTGTTACTGGTAAACAAATAAGTGATTCCACTTATTATGGTTACGATATAGCTTAGAATCGTAACCGTTAGCAACATTCGTTTGCCATCAACCATCTCAGCCCTCCTTTTCTAATTAATTTTTTTCGACTGCTCAATATTTTTAAACAATAATATTCTATACAATCTTACATTTACAAATAAGGCTAAAGCACTAATACGTCTTCCTTTTCTAAAAATGGTATTTTTGAAAATAGCAAAGGCATGTTTTTTTAAGTAGCCATAAATCAGTGGATAGTCTTTAAACTCTTTGAAATTATCATCTAGAAGCATTTTATCCAAGATAAAGAAATGTGCATATGCCAGTCTAAAGAAAGCTACTTCTGTTAAGTTTGGATATTCCTTGACGACTTCAGTATAAAATTTTTGATAAATATCAATGTAAGCTAAGTCTTTTTCCGCATATGGTTTGGTAGTAATACTATCTCCTCGGTGGAAATAATAATAGTACGGTTTGGTATTCACAACATACTTTTTAGCTACTTTAATGAGATCAAAATGATAATAGGCATCTTCATAAATCAAGCCTTTTGGAAAAGTTAACTGTGCTGCAATTTCCTTTTTGATGAGTTTGTTACAAATAGTACCAGGTATTTTCTCGCCAATTAAATATTCTCTGAGGAATGTTTCTGTATCACATATAAAATAATCATCCTGATTTTCAGTTTGCGGACTCTCACTATTGGCATAGACATTCATAACACCACAGCTAGAAACATCTGCATCTTCTTTGACTAATTGTTGGTATAAGCTAGCAATCATTTCAGGATGTATATAATCATCCGAATCTATAAAAATAACATAGTCTCCGTGGGCTTGCTTTAATCCATCATTTCGAGCTTGAGACAAGCCTTCATTTTCCTTGTGATAAACCAAAACTCGTTCATCTTGTTCAGCAATTTTTTCACACAAGCGACCACTTTCATCTGTCGCCCCATCATCAACGAGAATGATTTCGAGGTTTTGATAGGTTTGTTGCTGAATGGATGCTATTGATTTTTCAAGGTATTGCGCCACATTATAGACTGGAACGATGACACTAATTAATGCAGTTTCCATGCTACTCCTCTATTAGTTTTTCTACTTGTTCAATTTGTTTAGCAATCGTAAATTGTTGAATAAATTGGCTAGACTCATTAACATCAAAGCTTGATGCAACTGTCATATAGTTTTCAATTGCTTGAGCTGCTTCTTGATTGCTTTTAATGATTTTACCAAATCGTCCTTCCTGAGATAACTCCTCTGCACCGCCTACTTCAGTAGATACAAAGGGAACTCCCAAACTCAAGGCCTCAACATAGACTCCAGGAAAACCTTCCTGTTTGGACATAGATAAAAGAACTTGCATCTTAGAAAGATACTGATACGGATTTTTTTGATAACCAAGGAAATGAACGTAATCCTCAAGTTGATACTCTTTGACTCGTTTTTTCAGCTCCTCTTCCATGTCACCAGCACCTATAAAGTAGTGATGGTATTTCTTGCCTTGCTGGTGCAACAGTCGTATAACTTCTACTACTCGGTCAGAACCTTTATTTTCTTCAATACGTCCAATGGTGCAGATACTCTGAGGAGCTATCTCAATAGCCACCTTCTCTTTTGATTTTTCCAAAATGCTTTCAAAATCATAACCATTATAGACTGTTACTAATTTCTGTGAGTAATCTGGATAAACTTCTTTGATAGAATTGCTGGTTTTTTTTGAAATTCCTACTATCCTATCAGCAGCATCCAATTGTCGTCTATGAGAATCACGCTTCGAACTATCTATTAAAAATTCTTCAATACTTCCATGAATCCAAGAAATCTTCTTCACTTCTTGTCGTTTAGAAAATAAAAGAGGAGGATTCATAATAGTAAAGGAAACCTCTACATCATATTGATCTTTTATAAGTAAGCGTCTTGTTAACCTTGGGAAATAAATTCTCAATCTCCATAAAAGCGCTCTTAACCATCTTGGTTGACGATAATCTTGAAAAGCTTTTAAAATTCTCACATTTTCAGGCACAGGTTCGTATCCTTTATCAAAATGTTCCATTTCAAGGATATCAATATCATACTTTTCCGGATCCAAGTTTGAAACAATCGTAGAAAGGATTTTTTCGGCACCTCCGCCTAGAGAGAAGGACCACATAAAAAATAAAATTTTCTTCTTATCCACCATATTCTCCCTTATATTCTGTATAGCTCTTATCCATATCTGCTATAAGGGCATCGTGGTGAGGCACTTGCTTGTCAGCTGGTGGTGGTGTCATGTAGTCACCAAATGCTGTACTGAGATAGGCATCATAACCAACTGGAATAGGCATTTCTGTTCCTTCGAATGGTAAGAAAATGCTATCTTCAAAGGCCTGAATTGGATACTTCTTCTTCATGTAGCCTGGACCTGAGCATAACTCTGTGATGCCATCACTTTCAGCTGGACCATACTTGGTCATTTCTTTCTCAGCCTTTTTCCAGATACGATAACGAAGGGCTTTAGGAGTTAATCCTAATAAAATAGTGCTGCCCCATTTCATGAGAGCTCCATGATTTTCTGGAATGGTTTGTGCACAAAAGAGCGAATAAATCAAAGCCCAACGTACCTGTTTCTTACGTTCAGCTGGATTTTTAGGGTAGTAGTCCAATGGAAGAACATCCAGAGCCAATCCATGTGGCAAATCCAAATCCTGCTGGTAAGGCTTTATGCAAGTTGTTGCCTTGTCTCGAATAGTGATAAATAGATTGCGATCGACAAAGTTTTTATCACTCTTTGATAGGAAATATCTCTCATCCGCGAAACGAGGCCATAACTCTGCTAATCTTTCATAATCCTTGCGGGGCATAAAGAAGTCTAAATCATCATCCCAAGGAATAAAACCTTTATTTCGTAGAGCTCCAATAGCTCCTCCACCACACAAATAACAGAGTAAATCGTGTTCTTTACAAAAGGCGACAAAATATTCAGCCATCTCTAGGCTACGAGCTTGAATTGCCTTTAAATCACTCATCTTATTCTCTTCCTCTTCTATAGAATACATCATTCTATTATACCATAAAAATAGTTTATAAATCCATCTGACCATGTGAAAAATCAAAGCCTGAGATACCTATTTTCATAGGTACCTCAAGCTCTGATTCATTTTACATTTTATCTAAATCCCATCTGGGCCAATTTATTTTGATAAGCTTTTTGGTCCACTCGAAGGGATTGACCGCCGTATACGTCAAAGTCGTCTACCCAGTCTCCAAGTTCTGGGACTGTCAATCTTTCAATACCATTCTGCGCTCCTTCAAGGACTGATAAACCGTTGGTCAATAAGAAGGTATATGGAAGGTTTGTAGAGGTCATGGCGAAAACTTTCCCGAGTGCTTCTGAGCCGGTGAAAAGTTTTGTAGGATCCTTAATCTGCTGCAAGACAGCTGTCATGACCTGCTGTTGTCTACGAGTACGGCCATAATCCCCTTCATCATCATCACGGAAACGTGCATAGTTCAGAAGAGTCGAACCATTCATCTGTTGTTTTCCAACTCGAATGGTTTGAGTCGGTGACTCAGTTTCCGTTGCATGCAAGTCATCGCCTACAGTCGCTTCTGTAACTGGAACCCCATTTAGAGTTGAAAACTGGGCATCAATAGTCACCCCGTCAGGGAAAAGCGTATCAATGGCTGTCGCAAAGGCTTGGAAATCGACAAGTGCATAATATTTGATGTCTAGATCAAAATTATCCTTGAGCACCTTGCGGACCATTTCAGCTCCTTGTTTACCTTCTTGTTCCCCTAATTCATAGGCCAAGTTTAATTTATGGTCGGTCTGTTTTTGACCATTGATGACTTGGCTATACCCATCAATATAGACCAAATTATCACGCATAAAGCTAACGAGCTTCAATTTTTTATCTTTGCCACTTACATTCAAAACCATAATGGAATCTGTCCGTGTTTCTGCACTATTCTGTCCAATACGGCCATCCGTACCCAAAATCAGAATATTAACCCCATCACGCGTATCTTGTCCATTGAAGACTTCAACCTGAGCAGCTTTGGCATCTTTGGGCCCATTTGAACTATTAGGGTTCGCCGATTGGAAGCCTTTTAAGAACATGACGATCATTCCTACTGCTACACAAAGCAATATCATCCCTAACCAAGCAAATAAGCGTTTAAAACGAAAACCTCTTTTTTTCTTTTGCTTCTTAGCTTTTGGAATCTTCGTTTCCAGTTGTTCTCCACTACTACGGCGACTAGAACGACTACGATTAGCATAGGTTGGCAGGTCGATACCAGAGTCTGAAAGAAGTTGTTCTTTGACTTCTGGATTGAAAACTTCTGCTGAATCTTTTTGACCTTCTAACTTGGCTTGTAAAAAGGCAAATTCTCTCTTTTCTTTCTCATTCAAATAATGAATGTTTTTCAAAAGATAGTCATATCTCAGTTTTTCATGATGTGTCAAAGGATTCTCTCTAGTCATTCCTTCTCCTTCCCTTTATCCTGTATGGTATAGATAGGGTAAGCTCCTAGTATTTTATACTGGATTCCAATCGTTTCTAGTTCTTTTTGAGCAAAATGGACCAGTTCTTTATCAGCATAGTCCACATCAATGATAAAAAAGTATTCGCCCAAGGCTGTTTTTAGGGGACGACTTTCTATCTTGGTTAAGTCAATCCCTCGCCAAGCAAAGGTCGAGAGTGCCTTGTAAAGTGCACCAGGTAAATTGTCTGGTAAGGTTATTGCTAGGCTCATTTTTTCAGTTGCATCTTGTAAAGGAATCTGTGGCAACTCTGCACCCAAAACCCAAAAGCGAGTGAAATTAGCTTCCATCTCTTGAATATCTTGAGCGATTAGCTCCAGCCCGTATTCTCCAGCAGAACTTTTGGGGGCAATGGCAGCAAAAGGCTGATCTGGATGCTCGGAAACATAGCGCGCAGCGTAGGCTGTACTGGCAGTGACCTCCAGTTGAGCGTCTGGATAATGCTCATCAATAAATTTCTTCCCCTGTGCCAAAGCTTGCGGGTGAGAAAAGATTTTCTCTATTTTAACTTGCCCTGGCACCGCCATCAACTGTTGATGAATTGGCTGTACAATCTCCGCCACAGCTTGAATTCGAGCCTGGTGGAAAAGATAGTCCAAGGTTTCATGAACACTACCTTCAATAGAATTTTCAACTGGCACCACTGAAAAGTCTACTAAGCCCTGTTCGTAAGCCTTGATAACGTCCGTAATATTTGAAAAAGGCTCTAGTTCCTCATGAGGAAAAGCCGTTTGCACCACATGGTGCGAAAAAGATCCTTTAGGACCTAGATAGGCAATTTTCATGTCAATTCCTCTATAATTTCCTCTGGACTTAGCTTGGACACCTCGATAACTTTACTAGCCACTTCCTCATACCAAGCCTGTCTTTCTTTAAAAATCGCAGCCAAATCTTCCTTGCTATTCTTTAAAAATAGAGGGCGTTGATTGTCCTCATCGGCTGAAATTCGCTGGTACAGGGTCTCAAAATCTGCTTTTAGGTAGATGTTGTCTGGATTTTGCTTGAGCAAGGCACGATTACGCGGAGAAATGACTACTCCTCCCCCAGTTGACACGACTTGGTCTATTTTTAATAAATCAGCTAAAATTTCTGATTCTACCTGACGGAAGGCTGCTTCTCCTTTTTCTTCAAAGAAACGAGTAATCGGCATCCCCAGTCGGTCTTCCAGCAAGGCATCCATGTCTACAAAGTCAGGATCTAATCCTCTAGCAATAGTAGATTTTCCTGCACCCATAAAACCTAGTAAAACCTTAGCCATGAATCAAGGTCTCCAAATCATCAAAGAAGCTTGGGTAGCTAGTATTAATAGCTTCAGCACGATCTAATTCGACCTCTCCATCTGCCACTAAAAGAGCTGCTATGGCTGTCATCATGCCGATACGGTGGTCACCAAAGGTATTTACTCTGGCTCCATGAAGAGCAGATTTCCCTTTGATAATCATGCCGTCTGCTGTAGGAGTAATAGCTGCTCCCATACTATTTAAAGCGTCTGCGACAACTTGAATGCGATCAGTTTCTTTAACCTTGAGTTCTTCTGCATCTTTGATGACTGTTTGACCTTGAGCTTGGGTAGCAAGGAGAGCGATAATAGGCAATTCATCAATTAAACGTGGAATCAAGGCTCCACCAATCTCTGTTCCTTTTAGGTCTGACGTCTCAACAGTCAAAGTTGCAGACTTAGCAATCGGGTCAACATCAGTAAGTTCTAATTTC
The DNA here is from genome assembly GCF_001808705.1 of Streptococcus sp. HMSC074B11. Classification (GTDB taxonomy): domain Bacteria; phylum Bacillota; class Bacilli; order Lactobacillales; family Streptococcaceae; genus Streptococcus. The sequence goes on from NZ_KV794273.1 coordinate 146,977, forward strand.
CCACCCATAGCACGGATAACATCAATAATCCCTGTACGAGTTTCGTTAATGCCCACATTCTTCAGCACGACACGAGAATTAGGAACAATCAAACCTGCCACCAACCAAAAGGCTGCACTAGAAATATCTCCTGGTACGACAACTGTTTGTCCACTTAGTTTCTGTGGTCCTTGGACTGTGATTTTCTTACCATCAACACTCAAGTCTCCACCAAATTGATGCAGCATATCTTCTGTGTGGTTACGAGTGCACTCCTTCTCAATGATGACAGATTGCCCCTGAGCCTGCAAAGCCGCAAAAATCAAGGCTGACTTGACTTGGGCAGAGGCAATTGGCAATTCATAATGAATAGGTGTTAAATTTTTTGTACCTTTTAAGTGCAAAGGTGGCAAGTCTCGCTCTGTCTGACCAGAAATGCTAACTCCCATTTTTTTCAAAGGAAGGGTCACACGATCCATGGGGCGTTTAGAAAGACTATCATCTCCAAACATTTCTACTTCAAATTCTGCACCAGCAAGGACGCCTGAAATCAAGCGAATAGAGGTCCCAGAATTCCCCATATCCAGAGCATTCTGAGGGGCTTTCAAACCATCCATGCCAACACCTTGAATGGTAACGACACCGTCCTTGTCCTCTATCTCAACACCGAGGTCCCGAAATACTTGTATGGTTGATAGGACATCTTCACCACGCAAGATATCATAAACTTTAGTCTCACCTTCAGCCAAGCTTCCAAAAATAATAGAGCGATGACTGATGGATTTGTCACCTGGTACGCGAATGCTACCATTCAAATGGTTAACGTTTGTTTTTAACTTCATACTAGACCTCATACTGACAATACTTTTTCTTATTTTATCATAAAAAGTCAGAAATTTCTTAAAAATTCCTGACTTTATGAGGTGAATTCTTATTTTAAAAGTTCTGAAATTGGTTCAAATACGATTTTTTCAATATCAGATAGATAAATAGAAAGTTGTTGCTGTTTGGCAAAGAAAGCTGATAAAAGAGCGTTACCTTGAATCTGCTTACCAAAGCTTTCCATTTTTTCTTGGAAAGAAGCGTCGGGCATTTGACCAGTTTGTGCCATGACTTGGATTTCATGTTGAAAAGCAATATAATCTGCAAAAATTTTGCTTGCTTCTGCATCCACTTGGATGGCATCTCTAGCTTCTTTAACTGCCTTATATTCAGGCAATTCGCGTAGTCCACGACTTAGTGCATTTGCACTATCATAAATATTTGACATAATTGTCCTCCTTATTTAATAACGACTGTGTAGTCGGTATTTTCTGTAATGACTTGTTCAGCTCGTTTTAAATCCTGAGCATTCTTAAAGGAAATTTGCAGAATCCCGTGAATATCTTCACGGTTTTCCTCATTGATATGGATATTGACTAAGGAAGTTCCTCTTAGCAATTCCAAGATGCGCAAGATAACATCTTCTTCATCGGGAACATCTACATAGAGGTCAAATGAGCTATCTACTCCGCCACGTTTATGGATTTCCATAGCTTGACGTTGCTCACGCGCTTGATTGAAAAAGTTCCATATTTGGTTTTCATCACCCTTACTGATAGCTTGTCCAATCTCGTCCAAACGGCCCTTGAAGTCCTCGATGCGTCCAATAATGGTATCCCGATTGGATAAGAGGATAGAAGTCCACATACCAGGCTCACTTTCGGCAATCCGAGTCATATCTCGAAATCCACCGGCCGCAAAGCGTCGAGCCATTTCATGCTCTTCAGCATAACTTGCAGTTTGTCCCATCAATCCTGATGCTAAGATATGAGGAAAATGACTAATCTGAGAAGTCACTCGGTCATGTTCTTCAGCATCGATTTCAATAAAACGTGCATGAAGTCCCGACAGCAAGTCTTTCATTTCTTCGAGCGTATCCGAAGTTGTCAGACTAGATGGCGTGAAGATATAGTAAGCATTTTCAAAGAGATTAACATCGGCAGAAGCCGCTCCTGTCTTGTGACTTCCTGCCATGGGATGAGCTCCAACAAAGCGAACGGACTTATCAGCAAAACATTTCTCAGCTGTAGCCACGATAGCTGACTTGGTCGATCCAGCATCGGAAATAATGACACCTTCTTTCAAGTCCAAGTTGGCCAATTCCTTAATAAAGGCAATGGTTTGCTTGATCGGCAGGGTAAGAATGATGACGTCTGCAAGTGGAGCAAAACTGGCAAAATCATCCGTCGCACGATCAATCATTCCTCGCTCCAAAGCAATATCTCTAGACGCTTGACTACGATTGTATCCTAAAATTTCATAATCAGGATGATCCCGCTTGATTCCGAGTGCCATGGAAGCACCAATCAAACCAAGGCCTGCGATATAGATGGTTTTTGCCATAAGAACTCCTTAATAATTCTTTGTATACTCTCGATGTTTTGCAACAGCTTCTTTTAATTCTTCTAGATTATCAGATGAAAATTTCTCTAAGATTTCTTGAGCCAAGACTGTTGCTACGACTGCTTCCATAACAACACCTGCTGCTGGAAGAGCGGTTGGATCACTTCTCTCCACCGTTGCCTTATAAGGCTCATGGGTTTCAATATCGACACTCATTAATGGCTTATAGAGAGTCGGAATTGGTTTCATGACCCCACGGACAACAATTGGTTGGCCATTGGTCATACCACCTTCGAAACCTCCGAGATTATTAGTACGACGAGTATAGCCATCTTCTGATGACCAGAGGATTTCATCCATGACTTGGCTGCCCTTGAGATAACCTACTTTAAAACCAAGTCCAAACTCCACACCCTTGAAGGCATTGATTGATACAACCGCTTGAGCTAATCGTGCATCTAGTTTACGATCCCATTGGACGTAAGAACCAAGACCAACTGGAACACCACCGACAACTGTTTCAACAACTCCACCAATGGTATCTCCATCACGTTTAATCTGATCAATATAATCCTTGATCTCCTGCTCGCGTTCTTGGTTGACGATAGAAACTTCTGACTGAGTAGCCAGTTTCTTAATCTCCGCGACTGTCAAGTTTTCTGGAACATCAATTTCCTTGCCACCAAAAACAACAACATGATTAGCAATTTCGATATCAAGCTCAGCTAAAAGACGCTTGGCAACAGCCCCAACTGCAACCCGCATAGTCGTTTCACGAGCAGATGAACGTTCCAGAGAATTTCGCAAATCATCAAAGCGGTATTTGATACCTCCTACCAAGTCAGCGTGACCTGGGCGAGGATGTGTGATTTTTCGTTTACTTTTAAGTTTATCCTCAATATCCTCAGCAGACATGATATCCAGCCATTTTTGATGATCCTTGTTAATGACATCCATGGTGATAGGAGCCCCTGTCGTCTTCCCGTGGCGAACACCAGAAGTAAAGACAACTTGGTCACTTTCAATCTTCATACGACCACCACGTCCGTATCCACCCTGGCGACGTTTGAGATCCTCATTAATATCTTCTGCAGTTAAAGGAAGACCTGCTGGGATTCCTTCAATTATTGCTGTCAGACGAGGACCATGTGATTCTCCTGCTGTTAAATATCTCATACATTCTCCTTATTTCACTAAGTAATCTTTCATTTCTTCCAGAGAAACTGGGTGAATCGTCGCTGAACCAAGCTCTGGTACCAAGACTAATTTCATAGTGTTGCCACGCGCTTTTTTATCATGAGTCAAAGCCTGATAAAGCTTATCAAGGTCCCAGTTTTCATAATCAACAGGAAGGCCAAATTTCTGACACATTTCTCGGATAGACTGGGTTATTCCAGCTGGCATAAGGCCTTTTTGTTCTGCTACCTTAGAAACCTGAACCATTCCCATCGCTACTGCCTCACCATGCATGACACGTCCATAACCAGCAGTTGCTTCAATAGCATGACCGATTGTATGGCCAAAGTTGAGATACAGACGAATACCATTGTCCAATTCATCCTCAACTACCATCTTTCGCTTGACCTGGCAAGAATGCTCAATCAAACTTTCTGAATGCTCCAAAATACTCTCTACAGAACCATCCATTTCAGATAATAAGTCCCAGAGTTCTGGATCTTCAATTAAGCCATACTTGATGACTTCACCCATTCCTTCAATCAATTCTCTCTTCCCTAAGGTTTCAAGAACGTTTGGGTCAATCAAAACACCATCTGGCTGGGCAAAAGTTCCCACCATATTCTTGGCAAAAGGAGTATTCACTCCTGTCTTACCCCCGATTGAAGAGTCAACTTGAGCTGTCAAGCTAGTCGGAATTTGAACAAAGTGAATACCTCGCATATAGGTTGAGGCTACAAAGCCAGCTAAGTCTCCGACCACTCCGCCACCAAGTGCAACGATGCCATCACTGCGAGTCAAGTCTTGCTTAACTAGAAATTCATAAGCCTTTTGAACCGTGGTTAGATTTTTTCGCTCTTCACCCTCTAGAAAGTCAAAAACTGCCACTTGAAAACCAGCATCCTCTAAGCTCAATTTTACTTTTTCTGCATAGAGAGAAGCCACATGGTTATCTGTAATGATAACGACTTCTTGCGGTTGCCAAAGTTTCCTCAACCATTTTCCTGCTTGAGACAGGCATCCTTTTTCAATCTGAATATCATAAGGATGGTGGGGAAGGTCTATTTTGATTTTCATAGCAGTTCTCCTTTTTTCATTTTTGATACTTTTGTTTTAGTAATTCCCAGATTTGATCGGTTGGCATTTCCTTTCCGGTCCATAACTGAAAAGCTTCAGCTGCTTGGTAAAGCAACATACCCAGGCCATTAACAGCATGATTGCCCTGGTTTCTTGCCCAATTTAAAAATGGTGTCTCAAAGGGTTGATAAATCACATCAGCTACTAAAAGCTTCTCTGGTAAAACGACACTTGATGGGATTGGCAGAGATACTCCATCCATGCCAACACTAGTCGCATTTACCAGTAAAACCGAATCAATTATCCTTGCTTGCAGTTCAGAAACATCTTCTAAAGCAAATAAATCTACTTTAAACCCTGTTTCATTTTGTAGTTTTTCTAAGTAAGGTCTTGTTTTTTCTATTGAAGCCGAACGTACAAAGACAGAAACTTGACTGACTCCATCCAAGATTGCCTGCGCCAAAATTGCCTTGGCTGCACCGCCTGATCCTAACAATACCATTCTTTTCCCAGATATTTTAAAAGAAGGCAAGCTCTTAAAGAATCCCTTGCCATCTGTGTTATATCCGATTAAAGTTCCCTCTCGATTCACCACTGTATTGACAGCACCAATCAACCGAGCTTCTTCACTCAACTGGTCCAGATAAGAAATCACCTGCTCCTTGTAAGGCATGGAAAGATTGATCCCATACATCTGATAGCGACGAACATTTGCAACTGTTTCTGCCAAGTCAGTCGCTTCTACTTCCCAAGCTACATAAACACCATTGGTATGAGTTGCTTCAAAAGCTTGATTGTGAATGAAGGGAGAAATGGAATGTTTGATAGGATTGGCGACTACAGCTGCTAAACGTGTGTAGCCATCAATCTTCATTTAGTATCTCCCGAATTTTTTTCATGCTAGAAAGTGAAATCTGTCCTGGAGCACTGGCTTCGTCCAGACTTGCGAAAGACCAGCTAGAACCCGTCACATCTGAAGTGATACGAGAAACCTTACCCACTTTCCCCATAGAAATCGTCACATATTCTTGTTCTGGGTTCAATGTTTTAAAGCCACGTGTAAAGTTCATAAGGTCCAATACATCTTGTTCTGTTTGAGCCATAACCGATACTTTAACCACTTTCGGAGTTAGACTGGTTAGCTCGGATAAGATTTCCATCATATTCTCTGGAGTTTCTTGAAAGTTATGATAACTCAAGACTAGATTTGGAAAATCAAGCATCTCTTCAAAAACATCCTTGTGAGAAAAATACTCAAAATCAATATATTCTGGTTGATAGAGTTGAGCTACATCTTTGATAATTTGTACATACTCTGCCGAATCCAAATCGATTTCGCCTCCCTCAGCACGAGTTCGTAGGGTAAAGAGGAGTTCGCGACCTGCAAATTTTTCAAAAATAGCTGGGGCTACCTGTAAAATAGCTTCCTTTGGTAGGAAATCGGCACGCCACTCAATGATATCAGCATCAATATACCGCATGGCATCGATTCCTTGCGCCTCTTCTAAACTCTTTGGCATTACTGAAACGACTAATTTCATTTAGTTACCTTCATGCTAATCACCTTGAGGTAATTACTACTTTCATCTTTTTCATTGTAGACAAAGTCTGCTGGAAGTCCATACTTTTGAAGAACCTGATATTTTCTTCCTGCGAATCCTTTGTCGATTTGTTCTATAAATTTTTGACGGGAAACATTGGCAGCATTGGTGCTAGCAATGATCATACCTCCCGGATTTAAAATCTCTAAACTCTGGGAAATCAACTTGTGATAGTCCTTAGCTACAGAGAAAGTTTGCTTTTTATTACGGGCAAAGCTAGGTGGATCAAGAACGATCACATCATAAGATAAGCCCTTACGTTTAGCGTATTTAAAGTATTCAAAGACATCCATAACAATGAAACGATGACTGTCAAGACTGAGTCCATTGGCATGAAAATGAGCTTCTGACAGTTCTCTTGAACGTTTGGCTAGGTCTACAGAGGTTGTTTCACTAGCTCCTCCCATGGCTGCAGCAACTGAGAAAGCTGCTGTGTAGGAAAACATATTTAGCAAGGACTTGCCCATGGCTAAACCATCAACCAAGCTACCACGCACTTCATGTTGGTCCAAGAAGATGCCTGTCATAAGACCGTCGTTCATAAAGACTTGATAGAGGACACCATTCTCAAGAACTGTAAAATTTTCTGGTGCTTCTTGACCATAGATATGGGCAGACTCATAGTCTAGACCTTTAAAACGAATCTTTTCATAGGCACCTAAGACTTCAGGGAAAACCTGAGCAAAAGCTGCTAAGATCTGTTGGCGAAGTCCATAGATATAGGAGTTATACCAAGAAAAAACAACATAATCTCCATAGAGATCCAAAGTCATTCCACCAAAACCATCGCCTTCTTGATTAAACAAACGAAAGGCAGTTGTCAAATCATCTTGATAGTAAGAAGAACGTTTTTGTTTGGCTTTTTCAAACAAACTTTCAAAGAATTTTTGGTTAAAAGAAAGCTTCTGGTTCGTTACAAACCAACCAATCCCCTTATTTTGACGAGATAAATAGGCCTTGCCCAAAAACTGCTTGTTTTGACTCAATAACTCGACTTCTTGATCAGTTTCAGATAGTTCTGGAAAATCAATTTCCTCCAAAAGTACTAGACCTTGGTTTAGTTTTTTTTCAACACGTCTACTGACGAATACTTTATTCATAAACACTATTATAACAAATTTTGTGACAATTCACAAAATAGAAACTATTGATTCATCCATCATCTTGCCCTATCTGAGAGAATGTTTCCTCCCATTAATCCTACTATTTTTATTTTATATATTTCAACACTTCTAGTTGAAAAATAGACATAAAATTTAAAGAGTTTAATTCTAGCGCAAACGTTTGCGTAGAAGCTGAATTTATGCTACAATAATTCTCATCACTGTAAGTAAGAGGATAAACTATGAAAAATCAAACCTTAATGCAATATTTTGAATGGTATCTACCCCACGATGGAAAACACTGGACGCGCCTAGCTGACGACGCTGAACACCTAGCTAACTTAGGCATTAGTCACATTTGGATGCCACCTGCTTTTAAAGCAACAAATGAAAAAGATGTTGGTTATGGCGTCTATGACTTGTTTGACCTTGGAGAATTTAATCAGAAGGGTACTGTACGTACTAAGTATGGCTTTAAGGAAGACTATCTTCATGCCATCCAAACTTTAAAATCTCATGGGATTCAACCAATGGCTGATATCGTCTTAAATCATAAGGCAGCCGCTGACCATTTAGAATCTTTTCAAGTTATCGAAGTGGATCCAGAAGATCGAACTGTGGAACTAGGAGAACCTTTTACCATCAATGGCTGGACTGGTTTTACTTTTGATGGACGACAAGATACCTACAATGACTTCCACTGGCACTGGTACCACTTTACTGGAACTGACTACGATGCTAAACGCCGTAAATCTGGAATCTATCTGATACAGGGAGACAACAAAGGCTGGGCTCATGAGGAATTAGTCGACAATGAGAATGGCAATTACGACTATCTCATGTATGCCGATCTAGATTTCAAACATCCTGAAGTGATAAAAAATATCTACGATTGGGTAGATTGGTTTATGGAAACAACTGGTGTAACTGGTTTCCGTTTGGATGCAGTCAAACACATTGACTCTTTCTTTATGCGCAATTTCATTCGCGATATCAAAGAAAAATATGGCCAAGATTTCTATGTCTTTGGAGAATTCTGGAATCCAGACAAGGAAGCAAATCTGGACTACCTTGAAAAAATTGAAGAACGCTTTGATCTTGTCGATGTTCGCCTTCACCAAAATCTCTTTGAAGCAAGCAAAGCTGGAGAAAACTATGATTTGGCAACCATATTTGAGGATAGTCTAGTACAACTCAATCCAGACCGAGCTGTAACCTTTGTCGATAACCATGATACTCAACGTGGCCAAGCACTTGAATCCACTGTTGAAGAATGGTTTAAACCAGCAGCCTATGCCCTCATTCTTTTGCGTGAGCAGGGGCTCCCATGTGTCTTTTATGGAGACTACTATGGTATTTCTGGTCAATATGCTCAAGAAGACTTCAAGGATGTCCTCGACCGTTTGCTAGCTATCCGAAAAGAGTTGGCTTATGGAGAGCAAACCGACTACTTTGATGACCCTAATTGTATCGGTTGGATTCGTTCAGGAGCTGACAATCAATCACCACTTGCCATCGCGATTTCTAATGCCAAAGCAAATTCCAAAATCATGTTCGTCGGTCAGGAATGGGCTGACCAAACCTTTGTTGATTTGCTTGGTAACCATCCTGACCAAGTAACCATCAATGCTGAAGGTTATGGAGATTTCCCAGTTACAGAACGCTCTCTTAGTGTCTGGGGACTGGCTAACTAATCAATTAATACTCTTCGAAAATCTCTTCAAACCACGTCTGCTTCTCCTTGCCGTATATGTGTTACTGACTTCATCAGTTCTATCCACAACCTCAAAACGGTGTTTTGAGCAACCTGCGGCTCGCTTCCTAGTTTGCTCTTTGATTTTCATTGAGTATAAAACGCACAAAAAATGCCCACAAGCCAGATTTTTTTCTAGCCTGTAGGCATTTTTTTATTATCAATATTTAAAATTAATCTTTCCAAAGATCCATAGCATTTTGAAAATCTGCAGAAACTTGAACATTTTGAGGATTAGTCGCTTCTCTCTCCTGACGCTTCGCCTCTACCTGGACTACACTCTTAATGCCTTCATGACGCCAGTTCCGTAGGATAGCTTGGATATACTTCCAATTTGGTTTTCCATTCAAAACGGCCTCACGTAGAGCCTCTTTGATCAAGTCCGCACTGGTTCCGTCTTCTTTCAAACTCTTTTCTAAATCTTCGATCTCAAAAGGACTCAAGAGACGCCCTAGTTCTTGTTGGAAGGTTTCCACCAAGTCTTTCAAATCATTTTTAACGGGTGCCACTTGGCTTGGTTCTTGCTTTTCAAAAAGTTGGTCTAAGCGCTCTAAAGCCAAAGTCGCATCAAAAATAACTTCTATTTCTCCATTGAGTTCAATCGTACGATATTGGAGTAAGCCTTTTTCGGTCAAGCGTGAAATTGCTTGATTGACTTCATAGACTTGCTTGCCTATTTTCTCAGCAATCTGGCTTGGGGACAATTCCCCTAAAGCTGTTGTATTTTGTAGGTAAAAGAATTGCCAAACTAAGAAATCATCGCTTGATGAGAAAAGTTGATTGTAGTTTAAGAGCAGAGCACTTGGTAGCACCAAGTTCCCTGATTTGAAAGCATCTAAATATGTCATAATTCCTCTTATAAATATCCAAAATGAGACACATCTTCTTCTGCACTCTTCCACTCAAAAGGCGTTTCTTGGTAAACTGCATAATTTACCCAGTTACTGAAAAAGAGAGCTGCTGAGGAACTCCAACGCATACAAGGAAGTTCATGGATGTCATCATTTTTGAAATAATTTTCTGGTATATGGGGATCTAAACCAGCATCTAGATCTCTAAAATATTCCTTGGCTAGCGTATCACGATCATACTCCAAATGTCCAAAGCTATAAACTTCTCTTAAATCTCGGCTTGCAAGGATAGAGATTCCCACCTCTTTTCCAGATGCTAAGATCTCTAAATTTGTTTTATTTACAATGTCTTCTTTGAGAATTTCTGTATGACGAGAATGAGGAGACACATACAAATCATCAAAACCTCTCAGCAAAAGATGACCCTCTTTTAAAACATCCTGAGGATAAATTCCCGAAAGTTTTTGAGCCATCTGGTGTTTATCTACGCCGTAACGATAGTAGAGGCCAGCCTGTGCTCCCCAGCAAATATGCAGGGTTGAAAAGACATGAGTCTTTGACCAATCGATGACCTGAGTAAATTCCTCCCAATAGTCCACTTCTTCAAAAGGGAGATGCTCAACTGGTGCTCCTGTGATAATCAAGCCATCAAAATACTGGTCTTGAACTTCCGAAAAAGTCTTATAAAAAGTCTCCATATGTTCAGAACGAGTTGTTTTCGACTGATGACTTTCCATATATAAGAAATCAATATCTAACTGCAAAGGAGTATTAGCTAAATGTCGTAAAAGCTGAGTTTCTGTAACCATCTTCTGTGGCATCAAGTTTAAAATCAGAATTTTCAGTGGTCGAATATCCTGATGAGCCGCCCGCTGGTCATCCATGACGAAAATATTTTCCGTTCGTAAAATCTCAACTGCTGGTAATTTTTTATCTATTCGAATCGGCATGGAAATCTCCTTACTGTATCAAGTTTAGGCTCAAGTGAACATACAGTCGTCAAATGAAAAATCAGCTGACGAAAGTCCTTCCCTTTATTATACTGTAAGAAGATATAGTTTTCAATTATAGTTTTTCTCTAACTAGATATAGCCTTTTTTTATATCAGATGAAGAGAAAACAGCCCTAGGGACTGTTTTTCATTAATAATGCATAAGCACCTTGTAGTCGTAATCTCCGATAGCTTCACGACCTTTAAGCTCATCAAGTTCGATCAAGAAGGCACAACCTGCTACGACTCCACCCAATTTTTCAATCATTTCGATTGTAGCCTTAACAGTACCACCTGTTGCCAAGAGGTCATCTACGATCAGAACACGTTGTCCTGGTTTGATAGCATCTGCGTGCATAGTCAAAGTATCAACACCATATTCTTTTTCATAGTCAGCTGATATCACTTCGCGTGGCAATTTTCCTGGTTTACGCACAGGTGCAAAACCAATTCCCAACTCAAAAGCAACTGGACATCCAACGATAAATCCACGTGCTTCTGGTCCTACGATCATATCAATCTTTTTGTCAGTAGCATATTGAACAATTTCACGAACAGCGTAGCTGTAGGCATTGCCGTTAGCCATCAAAGGGCTGATATCACGGAATGTAATTCCTTCTTGTGGATAATTTTCAATACTTGCAATGTAATCTTTTAAGTTCATAGCATTTCTTTCTTTTTAAGTTTTTACTCCCTATTATACCATAAATCTTAGAAAAGAGAAATAGAAAGAAACCCTGGAAACTGAGCCCAAGGCTTCTAATCAAATCTGTAACTATTGCTCGTTTAATGAAATCTTTCCTTCTTTTTGCTTTTAGATTTGTGATTGCCTTGACGATTTTGTTCGATGCGCCACTCTCGCTCAAAGTAGGACATGGTTTCAAATACTCTTCGCGGTAAACCGACATCCAGCAAGTAGATTGGAATTTTTAAAACGTTAGAATTCTTCTTGGTAGTAAACCTAGTTCGTAGACGTCCCCATAAAGAGGTACTTTTCAAAAGTTCTCGATCAAAAAAATGAACCTCAATCATATAAAAATCACTTGAATGTCTACTACCTTTAATTCTCGTGAGGGCAAAGTTTTCAACTTGTCCCCAAGAATAAAACTGCCAGTCTTTCTTTGGATATGGTTTATAGAAAAATCCTTGAGCCGTACATTTCAAATACTCTTTATCAGAAAAAAGCAGTCGCAAACGTTGATACAAAATGAAGCCAACGATGATGATTAAGAAAACAATAAAGAGAATTAAAGCCACCAATCCCATAGGTGGTTCTTCGGGATAGCTCAGCAAAAACGAAAAGATCCAAAGTAGAAGAGCCAATTCTAGTAGGTAAAGAACAAAGCTCAAAACGATTTTCTTACTACTCCATTTAATAATTGTTTCTTCCATTATACCAACTCACTTAAATATTCATAGCGTTCATATTTTTCCAGTAAGTCTTCATTTTTCTCGTCTAACTCTTTTTGAAGGGTAGCTAGTTTCCCAAAGTCAGAACCATTTGCTAGCATTTCTTCTTCAATCTCAGCAATGCGGTTCTCCAAGTTTTCGATATCGCTTTCAATACTTGACCACTCCTGCTTTTCTTGGTAGGTCATGCGTTTCTTTTCTTCACGGACTTTGACCACTTTTTCCTTGTCAGCCTTTTGACTTTGCGTTACCGCTTCTGCTTCAAAGGCCTTTTCATCCAGATAGTCGGTATAGTGGCCAAAGAACGGACGGATGGTGCCATTCTCAAAGGCAAGAATCTTAGTCGCCACCTTATCCAAGAAATAACGGTCGTGACTAACTGTCAAAACTGGGCCGGCAAAATCCTGTAAGAAATTTTCTAGAACTGTTAAGGTCGCAATGTCTAGGTCATTTGTTGGTTCATCCAAGAGGAGCACATTGGGTTTTTCGAGGAGTAGTTTAAGGAGGTAAAGTCGTTTTTTCTCACCACCAGACAACTTCTCAATCAAAGTACCGTGTGTTGAACGCGGGAAGAGAAATTGTTCTAGTAACTCAGCGATAGAGGTCGTAGAGCCACCGCTGGTTTTAACCTCTTCTGCCACTTCCTGCAGATAATTGATAACCCGCTTACTCTCATCCAAGCCTTCGATTTGTTGAGAGAAATAGGCGATGCGAACCGTTTCGCCGATGATAACTTGGCCTTCTGTTGGCTCAAGACTTCCTGCAATGAGGTTAAGAAGGGTTGACTTCCCAACACCATTGTCACCAACGATTCCGATACGGTCTTTGGCTTGTACCAAAAGATTAAAATCTTGCAAAATCGGTTTGTCGTCATAGGCAAAGGAAACATCCTTAAACTCGATGACCTTTTTACCGATACGGCTAGTTTCAAAATTCATGCTCAAGTCTGTCTCAGCTGTAGTTCCTGAGACTTCTTTTTTCAGATCATGGAAACGATTGATCCGAGCTTGTTGCTTGGTTGCACGAGCCTGTGGTTGTCGTCTCATCCAGGCCAATTCTTGCTTATAAAGTTGCTCTTTTTTGTGAAGAAGAGCTGCGTCACGCTCATCCTGTTCAGCCTTGAGACGAACATAGTCTTGGTAATTTCCTTGATATTCGGTCAAACCAGCTCGGTCCAACTCGAAAATTCTCGTCGAAAGCGCATCTAGGAAATAACGATCGTGGGTGATAAAGAGAACCGTTTTCTTGGAATTTTTCAAAAAGAGGGTCAGCCACTCAATGGTGGCAATATCCAAGTGGTTGGTTGGTTCATCCAAAAGCAAAAGATCATGATTTCCTAACAGCACTTGGGCCAACTGAACCCGTCTTCGCAAACCACCTGACAGGGCTCCAACGGGAGTTGATAAATCCTGAATTCCCAACTTGCTGAGAACTGTCTTGACCTGACTCTCAATTTCCCAAGCTTGGAGAGAATCCATCTCCGACATAACCCGTTCCAAACGGGCTTGCTTATCCTCACTGTAGTTGAGCATGAGCAATTCATACTCACGGATCAACTGGATTTCTTTCAAATCACTCGATAAAACAGTATCCAAGACAGTTTTGCTATCATCAAAATCTGGGTCCTGAGTCAAATAGCCAATCTTGTAATCATTTTTTGCCGAAAAAGGGCTTACGTCACCATCAAAACCTGAAACTCCTGAAAGAACATCTAAAAGGGTTGTTTTCCCAGTTCCATTGACGCCGATAAGACCGATTCTGTCCAAGTCATGAATGATAAAGGAAATATCCTTAAAGACGGTCTTGTCCCCAACGGATTTACTTAGTTTTTCAACAGTAAAATCACTCATTTTTTCTCCCTCAAGTAGGCATGAATAGCTTCCAAGTTATTTTCCAAATCTCCATCCACAATAGCATACTCAATCTCTGCTAAAATTTCTCCCATTTCTGGTCCTGGTTGATAGCCATATTCTTTGATCAAAATCCCACCATTGATTTGAATTTCTTTCTTATCATGGATAGTTAGGCTGTGATAAGTTTCTGTGATGGCCTGTGGATTGACTTCTTTTCCTTGAGCCTGACGAAGATTTTCAGCCTGTAAAAGTAAATCTAGATTAAAGCGGTAACAATCGCGCTTGCTTAGTTCTCCTTCTTCACGAAGTTCTAAGATTGTTAGCAAATCTTGAACTTGCTTGGCAAATTGACGCGAAGTTTTCCAATGTTTCAAAAATTGTTGAGCATCTTCCACTTCTAAAACCCATAAAAGTGCAGCCCAGGCTTGTTCAGAAGATTCGAAGGTAAAATCAGCCTCTAGGTCAAACAAAGATTGGAGTTGCTCCTGACTGCCTCCCATATCTGGAAGATAATCATAAGCTTGACTTTCAATCATGGAAGATAAACCTACTCGCCAATGAGGAGCCAGAAGAAGTTTATCAAATTCAACAAAAGTACGTTCCACAGAAATTTTCTCTAAGAGTGGCGTTAAGGTCTTCATGGCTTCAAAGGTTTCTTGCTCGAGTTCAAAACCAAGACTGGCTTGAAAACGAAATCCGCGCATAATGCGTAGGGCATCTTCGTTGAAACGCTCACTAGCTACACCAACTGCTCGTAAAACTTGATTCTCTAAGTCTTTCAGACCCTCAAATAAATCAATGATTTCCCCTGTCTCATCCAAGGCAAAGGCATTAACTGTGAAATCACGGCGCTTAAGGTCTTCTTCTAAAGAGCGGACAAAGGAAACTGCACTCGGTCTCCGATAGTCTACATAGACATCCTCTGTTCGAAAAGTGGTAACTTCGTACTCTTCGTCTCCGTCTAAAACCAAAACTGTTCCGTGCTCAATGCCAATGTCAGCTGTCCGTGGAAAAATCTGCTTGGTCTCTTCTGGATAAGATGATGTCGCAATATCCACATCATGGATGGGACGATTGAGTAGGGCATCCCTAACAGAGCCTCCAACAAAATAGGCTTCAAAGCCTGCTTCTTTAATTTTTTCTAATACTGGTAAAGCCTTCTGAAATTCAGAAGGCATTTGTGTTAATCTCATAATAAGTGTTCTAATCCATAGACAAGCTCATGACGCTTGACAACTTCTTTGATTCCCAAATTCACTCCTGTCATGAAGGAGCTACGATCATAGGAGTCATGACGTAGAGTCAATCCTTCTCCCTGATTTCCAAATATAACTTCCTGATGAGCTACCAAACCTGGCAAACGGACTGAGTGGATTCGCATACCATCAAAGTTGGCTCCACGTGCCCCTGAAATGAGTTCTTCCTCATCACTAGCACCTTGTTGGATAGACTCACGAACTTCTGCCATCAATTCCGCTGTTTTGATAGCTGTTCCGCTCGGAGCATCTTTTTTCTTGTCATGGTGAAGCTCAATAATCTCTACATTTGGGAAGTATTTTGCAGCTTGTGCCGCAAATTGCATGAGCAAGACAGCACCCAAAGCAAAGTTAGGAGCAATCAAGCCACCCAAGTTTTTAGAACGAGAAAATTCTTTTAGTTCTTCAATCTCTTGACTAGTGAAACCTGTTGTTCCAACTACTGGAGCAAATCCATTTTCAAGAGCAAAGCGTGTATTCTCATAGGCAACAGCTGGTGTTGTAAAGTCAACCCATACATCTGCCTCAAAACCTGCCAAGTCATTCTTATCATTGAATACTGGAATTCCCTGCCAGTCAGATGCAGACTCAAAAGGATCTAAAACCGCTACCAGTTCAAGTTCAGGATCAGACAAAACCATTTGACAAGCAGATTGGCCCATTCTTCCCTTAAAACCAGCAATAATTACTCGAATACTCATCTCAATCTCTACTCCTATTTAAGATACAAAGCCTGTAAGAACACAAAGTGAAAATAGGAGGTCTGAGCAAGGAGTATCTACTCCTTGGAAGAACTATCTTTTTCACACAGGGTTCCAGGCGTGTTCAATTTTAAGATACAAAGGACTTTAGCTGCCCATGAAAAATAGGGAATGGCGCTGACTTTCCACGAAAGGCAAGACAGGCATCTTTTTTCAAGAGGCAGGTAGTCCGTGTTCAATTTTTAAGATACAAAGCCTGTAAAAACACAAAGTGAAAATAGGAGGTCTGAGCAAGGAGTATCTACTCCTTGGAAGAACTATCTTTTTCACACAGGGTTTCAGGCGTGTTCAATTATCAAGATACAAAGGACCTTAGCTGCCTATGAAAAATAGGGAATGGCACTGACTTTCCACGAAAGGCAAGACAGGCAGCTTTTTTCAAGAAGCAGGTAGTCCGTGTTCAATTGCTAAGATACAAAGGACCTTAGCTATCCCTAAAAACAGTCTAGATTATGGGTGTATAGCCCAGAGCAATACTTCCTTCTCCCAGGTGAGTCCCAATAACACTACCGAAAGTTGCAATTGAAACATCTGTAGCCACTCCACCATCAATCAAAAGCTGACGCAAATCTGCTGCTTTTTGAGGAGCATTCCCGTGAATGACAGTAATCTGGTAATTCCCATTAGCTGTTGCTTCTTTAACAATTTCAACCAAGCGTTTTGTAGCCTTTTTCTCTGTACGAACCTTTTCATATACTTCTATCACACCTTGGTCATTGAAGCAAAGGATTGGCTTGATACTAAGGAGATTCCCCAAAATAGCCGCACCATTAGAGAGTCGTCCACCCTTAACTAGATGGTCAAGATCATCCACCATAATAAAGGCTGAGGTATTTTCAATTTGTTCAGTTACTTTATCTAAGATAGACTCAAAGCCATCTCCTTGCTCTGCCCATTTCAAGACACTTTCAACCATATAGCCTAGGGGAGCGCTTGTAATACGGGTATCAGGAAAGGCAATGGTTAACCCTTCATATTCATCCTTCATATACTGGATATTTTGGTAAAATCCTGATATTCCAGAAGATAGGAAAAGACCTAAGGCATGTGTATAGCCTTTAGCTTTTAATGATGATAAAATTTCATCCAACTTGGCAATACTTGGTTGGCTCGTTTTTGGTAATTCGCTTGCTGAAGCCATTTTTTCATAAAATTCTTGAGCGGTTAGATTTACACCTTCAACATACTCCTGTCCATCGATATTCACAGGAATGTCTAGCACAAATAAATCTTCTTTCCGCAAGGCTTCCGCTTGTAGAAAAGCAGATGAGTCTGTTATGACCGCTAATTTCATTTCTTAAAACTCCAAATTAATTCCCGGTAAATCAAGGGCAATTTCTGTTACTTCATAAGTCAAACGATTAAGCATGTCCAAACATGGACGAGCTAGTGTCTCAACCTCTTCTTGGCTGAAATCACTTGGTTGATCGATAATACGACCTTCAACATGGTTGACTTGAGAAATCGTTCCACTAATGACAAATCTATCAAAGACAATCATAAAGCTCAAAACAACTACTAAAGAGGTAACTTGATTTTCTTGATCATGCTGAAGCAACTGGAAGTTTACATCTACCTTAGTTTCAGGTGCTCCATTTTCATTTTCCCATTCAAAGTTACGCGCATCAAAGTGATACTGGCTAACAAATTCTTGTTCACGTTTTAAATTCATTTTCATCTCCATTGGTACAATATAGTTGCCATTGTACCATATTTTTTTATTTTCTGCTAGATTTACTAAATACCAATCTCAGTTTTAACAACTTGAGCAATAGTGTCTACATAATAGTCTACTTCCTCAGTGGTTGGGGCTTCAGCCATGACACGCAAGAGTGGCTCCGTTCCACTTGGGCGAACGAGGATGCGACCATTTCCTGCCATTTCTTCTTCCATCTTCTCGATAATAGCTTTGATAGCAGGAACTTCCATAGCTTTTTCTTTCATGGTATTTTCCACACGGATATTGACCAATTTTTGTGGGTAAATTGTCACTTCTGAGGCCAATTGAGACAAACTCTTACCTGTTTCTTGCATGATCTTGGTCAATTGAACAGCTGAAAGCTGACCATCACCAGTAGTATTATAGTCCATCAAGATAACGTGACCTGACTGCTCACCTCCGAGATTGTAGCCAGATTTTCTCATTTCTTCAACTACATAGCGGTCTCCAACAGCAGTGACTGCTTTATTGATTCCTTCACGATCCAAGGCCTTATGGAAACCGAGGTTGGACATAACTGTTGTCACAATCGTGTTTTGAGCCAATTGACCTTTTTCAGAGAGGTATTTCCCAATGATGTACATAATCTTGTCACCATCGACAATTTCGCTATTTTCATCAACAGCAATCAAACGGTCGCTATCACCATCAAAGGCTAAACCAATAGCTGACCCGCTTTCTTTTACAAGTTCTTGCAAAGCTTCTGGATGAGTTGAACCAACGTTCAAGTTGATGTTAAGGCCATCTGGTGTTTCACCGATAACTGTTAATTGAGCACCTAGGTCTGCAAAAATTTGACGAGAACTGGTTGCAGCTGCTCCGTTAGCAGTGTCCAAGGCAACCTTCATCCCTTCAAGAGGAGTTCCAGTTGAAACAAGATAGGATTCATACTTACGTAAACCTTCTGGGTAGTCAACAACCGTACCTAAGCCCTCTGCACTTGGACGTGGGAGAGTATCTTCACTGGCATCTAGCAAGGCTTCGATTTCTGCTTCTTTATCATCGTCAAGTTTAAAGCCGTCACCACCAAAGAATTTAATCCCGTTATCAAGGGCTGGATTGTGGCTAGCTGAAATCATGACACCTGCGCTCGCTCCTTCAGTTTTCACCAAATATGCTACTGCTGGTGTTGCAAGAACTCCAAGCTTATAAACGTGAATTCCGACTGAAAGGAGACCAGCAATCAAAGCCGCTTCTAGCATTTGACCTGAGATACGAGTGTCACGTCCTACAAAAACTTTTGGTGCTTCAGTCGTATGTTGACTGAGAACATAACCTCCAAAACGTCCCAATTTAAAAGCTAATTCTGGCGTAAGTTCTACGTTTGCTTCTCCACGGACTCCGTCCGTTCCAAAATATTTACCCATTTTTTTATCCTTTTCTATTGTTTTATTAATCTTTTTTTGAAGAGTCTGACTTGGTTTCAGAACTAGTTGAAGACGAACTGCCCAAAGATGAGCTTGTCGTTGCTGAGCTAGAACTACTTGCTGATCTAGCTTGTTTCGTTGTTATCTTCATGGTTGTTTCATACGGTGTAATCACCGTTGGTAAAACTGTTCCATTCTTATCAATAGCTTGTAGAGGAACTGAACCTGTATAATTTCCTGTAATTTTTTCACTAGTTGGTAAAACAGCCACAATCTTATCAATCTTGGATAAGGTATCAGCATCACTAGTAACCGAAACGCGTTCATCTGAAACAGTCACACTATCGATGAGAATTCGTTCATCAATCTTACCAGAGTCAATCTGTGGAGTGACTGGTAAATTATCCCTTGTTGCTTTCTTCCCAATTTTAACGGTGATTTTCTGCGGTGTTGCTAGGGCTGTTAAACCACTTGGTAGATTCTCAATGGTCAAGGGAACTTCAACGGTTCCTTCTGACGCCTGTGTTAAATCTGCAGTAACCTTAAATTTACGAGTGCTTTCTTGCATCTCACTAGCCAAGGTCACTCGATTGGATCCAGTTAAAAATACCGTTACTTCTGAACTAAAACCGCTAATAAAGTACTGCTCACTATCGTACTGAATGTCAATCGGTACATTTACGACCGTATTGGTATAGGTTTCTGTTCGAGCCGGTCTTGCATTATTATTATTTTGATAATTTATAGAGGTAGCGTAAATAAATAAAACGCAAGCAAAGAGGAGTGAGGAGATGATATATAAACTATTTTTTTTCATTCTTCCAGCCTCCTAATATACGCTCTGTTAAGCTTGGCTCTTGTGAATTTTCCGGAATCAGGATACGACGTAGCTCTTCCTCAAATTCTTCCATTGTTAAATCATGCTTAAAGACACCATTATGGGTAATGGAAATACCTCCAGTTTCCTCTGATACCACAAAAGTGAGAGCATCAGAAACCTCAGATAAACCAATGGCTGCACGGTGTCGCGTTCCAAACTCCTTAGAAATACCAGTGTCTTCAGTAAGTGGAAGATAAGCAGATGTTACAGCTATACGATCACCTTTTATAATGACTGCACCATCATGTAAAGGTGTGTTTGGAATGAAGATATTGATTAAGAGTTCTGCAGAAATCTTAGCATCTAAAGGAATCCCAGTAGATATATATTCCTGCAAGGTTCTGACACGCTGAACTGATACCAGTGCTCCAATTTTTCGCGGGCTCATATATTCAACTGCTTTAACAAAGGCCTGAATCATCTGTTCTTCTGAACTCATTGGTGTACTTGAAAAGAAATCAGTCGCACGTCCTAATCGCTCTAAACCTGTCCGAATTTCTGGAGAGAAAATAACAACCGCTGCGATAACACCGTAAGTAATCAATTGATTGATCAACCAGGAAATAGTTGTCAGGCCTAGGGTATTTGCCGCTATCTGAGCTAAGATAAACACTAAAACACCTCGAACCAGGATCATAATCTTGGTTCCTGCAATTGATTTTGTAAATTGGTATAAGATATAGGCAACGATAAGAATATCAATCACATTTATCAGAATACTCCAAGGACTGGAAAATAAACTAGACCAGTATTGAAGATTAGATAATTGTTGAAAATTCATTCTAGGCCTCCTCTCCATAAAAAAGCTACTCTTCATTATATCATTTTATATGAAAATTTTCTTCCCCCTACTTCATTTTAAATTGGTAGAAAATATGATAGAATAAAATGATAGAAATGAATTAAGGAGAAACCATGTCTGAACTATATGATATTACCATTGTAGGAGGTGGACCTGTCGGTCTTTTCGCAGCCTTTTATGCTCACCTTCGTCAAGCCAAAGTACAAATCATCGATTCTCTTCCTCAACTAGGTGGTCAGCCTGCTATCCTATATCCTGAAAAACAAATTCTCGATGTTCCTGGTTTTCCAAACCTCACAGGGGAAGAATTGACTAACCGCCTTTTGGAACAACTTGAAGGGTTTGAGACGCCTGTTCACCTCAATGAAACTGTTCTTGAGATTGAAAAAGAGGATGATGTTTTTAAGATTACAACCAATAAGGGAAACCATACTTCTAAAACCGTTATTATTGCTATGGGAGGAGGTGCTTTCAAACCACGTCCACTCGAATTAGAAGGTGTTGAAGGCTATGACAATATCCGCTACCACGTTTCTAATATTCAACAATACGCTGGTCAGAAGGTAACCATTCTGGGCGGTGGTGACTCTGCCGTTGACTGGGCTTTAGCTTTTGAAAAGATTGCTTCAACTACACTTGTGCACCGTCGCGATAACTTCCGTGCACTTGAGCATAGCGTACAAGCCTTGCAAGAGTCTTCTGTAACTATCAAAACACCATTTGTTCCGAGTCAACTTCTTGGAGATGGAAAAACTTTAGACAAGCTTGAAATTACAAAAGTCAAATCCGATGAAACCGAAACCATTGAATTGGACCACCTCTTTGTCAACTATGGCTTTAAATCTTCTGTCGGTAATCTTAAAAAATGGGGACTTGACCTTAACCGTCACAAGATTATCGTCAATAGCAAGCAGGAGTCTAGCCAAGCTGGAATTTACGCTATCGGTGACTGTTGCTACTACGAAGGTAAGATTGACTTGATTGCGACCGGTCTAGGTGAAGCACCAACTGCTGTTAATAATGCTATCAACTATATCGACCCCGAACAAAAAGTACAACCAAAACACTCTACAAGTCTATAATGTCAAAATTACAACTTTATTAAAAAATCAAGTGAAATTTCATGATAAAACGCATAATAACAAGTATCTAAAGAACTTGCTATTATGCGTTTTTATGATTTTAAAAACTTTTCCACTAACCACCTTTATTTGCTTTTTATAGAAAGTTTAATACTTATTGATTAGTTTTTTAATATTGCCCCTCATTCCGACATATTCAGACTAACAAACTCTGTGCACCGTATGAGTAATACTAGATAATATTCTATCTTAGTGTAATTTGTAGTGAAAGTTCGAAGTTAAAATTTACAAATTGACGTTAAATACAGTTATGAACATGTTATAAAGTTTGATGTTAGAGCTGTTAGATTAATTATTACATAAGTTAAGTGTTAATATGGCTCATTTATCATTCTGTATCGGTAATATAAATTTAACTTCAGCACCACGACAAGCTTCTCTATTTTTCAAGATTACTGATCCACCATGTAATTTGATTATTTGTTCAGTAATAAATAGTCCAATACCATAATTAGTTGCAGAATGCCTGCTATAATCTCCACGATAGAACTGTTCTTTTGCGTGAATTAAATCGATATCAGAAAAACCTTTCCCGTTATCTAATACTGATATTTCTAAAAAGTCATCTACAGTTTTTAGATTCAATTCCAATGTAACTATTCCATTATTATTTTCAATTGAATTCGCTAAGACATTTTGCAATGCTCTCTCTAAGAGTTTCAAGTCTACACTCATTATACCATCTTCAACTACTACATTAGTTTTTAGATTGTTAGAATTAATTGACATTAGTTCTTTAGAAACTGTTACCAATTGTTCTGATACAGTTTTTACTGCCAACGATTGTGGCTGGTATTCAGTGGCATTAGAATTCTTATTCATGATTAGAAGTGTTTTTATATATTCAGATATTCTATTGCTATTCCTCAGTATATAATCTATATAAATACTCTGGTCCTCTGTCACAGATGTCTTTTTAAGCAACTCAGCATTTCCTTGAACAATAGATACTGGGGTTTTCAAGTCATGTATCAAAGCAGAAATCTGTTTTTGCTTATTTTCTTCCTGTATCCACTCTTTGATTAATGACTCTTGCAAAGCATTTCTCATTTTCTCTAAACTAAATAGAACTTCATTAAATTCTTTGACTCTTGAATAATGCAGGTCAAAATCTAAAGTTTGTTCTGATATTTTTTCGGAAGCAGCAAATATAGGTGAGAGTTGTTTCACAAGATATTTAGCCCATACTATTGTAACAACCAATGTATTTAGTAAACTAACTAAAATAAGAATACTGACATACACTACATTGACATTAGGAAAATATTTTGCCATGAATTTATTTGTAAAATAGGGTTTTACTGAATATTGAATAATACAATAACCGTCATTTCGTAAAATTTCTATATAGCTATAAGATGGGGTATTATATACTCTCTCATTATTATAGTATCGAATTGCTCGATCTTCTTCATCTTTACTCATTGAACTAGTAATGATATTTCCATCCTTTGAAATTAATAGATATGAGGCATTATCTGGTATAAGATTTTTATCAAAGGTCTCTGTATTGGCTATCGCATTCTTCCTCTCATAAATCTGATTTTCTGTGTAATCAGCAGGTAAAATAAATCCTAATGAATACATGGTGGTGAACATCAGAATTACTAAACCAAATGAAAGAAACAATACAATTCCTACACTTATTAGATATTCTAAAAATATTATTTTTAGCGATTGCCCTTTTAATTTTATTCCCATTTATATCCAATCCCCCATACAGTTACTACTGGAGATACACCTTCCTTCTGTAATTTTGCGCGAATATTTTTAATATGTTCTGAAATAGCTGAAGAATTACCTATTCCATCATATCCAAATATCATCTCATAAATCTGTTCCTTTGAAAATACTTGTCCACGTCTACGTGCTAGAAGTTCACAAATTCGATACTCAGATTTTGTAAAAGGAATTTTCTTATCATTCACATAAATTATATTCGCTGATAAATCAAATCTAATTTCTCCAAGATTTAAACTTAAATGTCTCTCTCGGTTTTCTCGACGTAAATGGGCATCAACTCTCGCAATTAATTCATTTACTCCAAAAGGTTTTAAAATGTAATCATCAGCTCCTGTTGAAAAACCCGAAACAATGTCACTTTCCAAAGATTTTGCAGTTAAAAATAAGATGGGACAGTCTACTCTATCTCTAATAGATTTACAATAAGATATACCATCGATTTTTGGCATCATTATATCTAACAAGATTAAATCATACTCTGATAATTTAGAAATAGGTACTTCTGTTGGATTTTGAAAAATATCTACATGATATAATTTTTGTGTTAAAATATTTTTGATTAAAACCAAAAGATCCATTTCATCATCTATAGCTAATATTTTCACCATCTTATTACCACCTTCATTTCTATTCCATATTAGTTCTGCCGTTCCATTTATTAAACCAAATCAAACTTCCAAATAACATTACAACTATTATTGGTGTTGCAACTAAAGACCATTTAAAAAATTCAAAATAAAATGAGTTTTCACCTGAAATTTTATCTACAAAATAAAGACCACAAAGCCTTGAAGGCCATGAACTTGGTAAGTAATACCAAATATTATCCCCCATACTTGTAACAGCAAGTAGAGCTATCAAAGTTTCAAAGAAACCAAGACCAATAGAGGCTCCACTCCCAAATCTGAGGCTAATAACCAGATGTATTAAATATAACGGAACAACTCCTATAATCATTAAGACTGATTCCAATACCAAATCATAAAATTCTTTATAATTAAAAAGCATCAAAAAACTACTTTGGAGTAAAATAAGTGATAGTGATGCACACAACAATAAAGATAATAACTTACCAATATACATACTAGTTCTTGATTGCGAACCAGTTAACATTATTTGAAAGCAACCAGCTTCTGCTTCCATTTCTATTACCTTTGCAGTAATGAAACCAATAACAATCGGGAACAATGCACCTAATGTAATCAAATAATTTAATGTGACATCCTCTATTGAATACCTACTTAGGCCCGTAAATTTAAAACCAGCATATATCATAATCACAAATAGTATTGGGAGTAACAGATATAACCAGGGTAACCAAGTATGTTTTATCTTATATAACTCAGATTTTAAAATATTTATCACTATCTTACCTCCTGTTTTGCAAACCAAATAGATGATAAGTAAGATAATAGAAGAAATAACAGAATTGAGAAGATACATGGAGGAAAAATTGATGTGTTTAACATCATATTTCCTCCATCTGCTGGTAGTCCATTTGGCATAATTTTCAGCATTGGAACCATCGTTCTTATACTCCAACTATATGGAGATAACAGCCAATAATTTCCAGCAGAAAACACAATTCCAAGTGCAACACCTAATAAACCATTTATCATAAGACTAGTAGAAAAACCAAACTTTTTAGCTAATAGTAGACAAAATGGAATTTGCCATATGCTTGATACCACTAATAATATACTTGAGACTAATAAAGTACTAAAGCTATAGCTTAAAAATATTTGATCTCCAAAAATAAATTGTACAATTAAAACTGCTATCAAATGAACCAAACTGGCCATCAGAATCAAACAGCTTGCCACTATAATTTTTGATATCCAAATCTTTCGCAAATCAATACTGAGAGGATAAACTGCCCTATATTTTATTTTTTTATCTTCGTATCGATTCATTAAAGCAGGAATCAGTGCATAAGTGATTGGCATAATTATAGTATACCACCAATTATATGAATCTATTGTAAAATATGGTGGTACCAGTAAATAAGATAAAATTATCAAAGATATAGGTATTATATAGATTATTTTTTTTAAAAAAGTTCTTTTATATTTTAAATAATCACCAAGAATATAATTCATCATTTTTTAATTCTCCTTCTTTACTACTTCCAAAAATAAATTTTCTAAACTTTCTTGAGAGTCTTTTATATCTTGGTATTTTAATTCACCTTCACATATTATCCCGATATAATCTGCAACTTGCTCAACTTCGGAAATATTATGGCTGGATAGAATTACTGTAATGCCTTGTTTTGGGAAGCCAAGAATCATCTCCCTTAATTCTTGAATTCCCAATGGATCTAAGCCATTGGTTGGTTCATCTAAAATTAATAATTTAGGATTATTTAACAGTGCTATTGCAATTCCTAATCGTTGTTTCATTCCCAAAGAAAATTTTCCACTTCTTTTTTTACCTGTATTTGATAGACCAACGATTTGTAGAACTTCATCAATTCTTGATTCAGGTAATCCAAGTAACATTGTTCTTACTTTTAAATTTTCTTTTGCACTTAAGTTCTCATACAACGGAGGTAACTCTATCAAAGCACCAATTTGTTCGAGATCCTTTCTACTCCATATATGATCATTAAAGATAATATCTCCGGACGATTTGTGGAGCATTCCTGTTATCATCTTTAGTGTAGTTGATTTCCCAGCACCATTTGGACCAAGTAATCCGTAGATACAATTCTCTTTCACTTGTAATGAAATATTATTCACTACAAGTTGATTCCCAAATTTCTTTGACAAATTCCGTGTCTCTAAAATATTTTTTCCCATTTTGATCCTCCTTAAATTTACACTTCAATAATAAAATATAAATTTAAAGATTTTATAAAGAAAATACATAATTATCTATTAATTTTTAAGAAAACTATAACTACGCAATTTAATGAAGATTAAAAAAAAAATTTGAAATTTTTAGTATTCTATCTAGAACCTTAATCTCTTAAAACAACGAATCCTATGAAAATGAAAATTCTACTGAATGAAACTTCAGTAGAATTTTTTAAATTTGAGGTTATTTTAAAAATTTTTAAACATCAATCTCGATATATCTTTTTTGAACATCAATATATTATATTTTACAGTTCCTCTGCGATTTTGTTGATCTTTCTCAGGCGATGATTGACACCACTTTTGGTTAAGGGATTGGTCAGACTATCTGCCAACTTTTGAATAGAATAGTCTGGATGCTGGATACGCAGACGGGCAACTTCCTGCAAGTCTGCTGGCAGATTATCCAAACCAATTCTATCTTTGATTTTACTGATATTGTTGATGGTTTTCATACTCGCTGAAACCGTACGAGCAATATTAGCTGTCTCTGCATTATTGGCACGATTGAGGTCATTTCGAGTTTCTCGGAGAATCTTAACACCTTCAAAAGTATCACGTGCCTGCATAGCTCCTACTAAAATCAGGAAATCCATAATATCTTCTGCTCGCTGGAGATAGGTTACTGCACCTTTTTTTCGTTCAATCACCTTGGCATCTAACAAGAACTGCTGTAAGAGCGAAACGATCCCTTGGGCATGATCTAGATAAACTGAACTAATTTCCAGCTGATACTTGCCTGACTCGGGATCCCGAATACTCCCATTTGCTAAAAATGCACCACAGAGATAGGCACGACCTGCTTCTTCATCTCCTAAAATATCTGGATCAATTCCCGTCTCCAGACCAAAGAAAGAATCAGCCAGACGCAAATCCGCTAAAAGTTCTTGAACTTGCTCATCTGTAAACACAGTATAGACCCGATTTTTTCGAAGATTACTTCTCTGATGATGACGAATCTCCGACTTGATACCATAAAAGTGCAAGAACGATTCATAGAGATGGCGGGCAAGCTTGGCACTCTCTGTAACAACGGACAAGGTCAAGCCAGAACTAGACAAACCTACGCTTCCAGACATCTTGATAATGGCTGATAACTCATAGCGACTCAGGTGGTGTTGACCTAGGATTTCTTCTTTTACTGCTACTGTGAAACTCATTTTCTCACCTGTATGATGCGCATTAATTCATCCACGATTAAATCCCCATCATGGAAGGCACCACCATTTTCCAAGCGTAGGAAGTTGGATGAAATGACACGGGGGACTTGTTGATGCAAACCATCGAAATCATGCTCAACCTGAACTAGATACTCATCGAAACGGTTGGTGTCCATATAGTCTCTTGGAACCTTTTCGATATTAACAAGTACGGTATCAATAAAGGGGCGACCAAGATGACGATGCAAGACTTCCACATGATCACTATCTGTAAAATGCTCAGTCTCACCACGTTGGGTCATGATATTGCAAACATAAGCCACCTCTGCTTTGGTTTCAAGAAGGGCTTGTCCAATCTCTTCAATGACAATATTCGGCAAAATGGAGGTAAAGAGTGAACCAGGCCCTAAGACAATCATATCACTCTCAAGAATGGTATTGACAACTCGACGGCTAGCCTGCGGTTTTTCATCATTCAGGGTATTGGTAACATAAACATGGTCAATCATGCCTGGATGGTCTGCAATATGACTTTCCCCAGCTACTTCTGAACCATCTTTAAAGACTGCATGCAAGGTCAAGGGATGATCACTAGATGGATAAATCTTACCTGTCGTATGGAAAAATTTACTCAGCAATTGCATGGCGTTATAGGTTGAACCCTGCATTTCAGAAAGCCCTGCTATGAGAATATTCCCCAGCGGATGTCCAGCAAAGGCACCTGCATCCTCCGAAAAGCGGTATTGAAAAACCTTCTCATAGAACTTTGGCATATCTGACATGGCAACAAGCACATTGCGTAAATCTCCAGGTGGTGTCAACTGCTGCATATTTTTACGCAGCTCACCTGAAGAACCTCCGTCATCAGCAACAGTTACAATGGCTGCAATGTCCACATCTCTTTCCCGTAAACTTTTTAAAATAACAGGGATTCCAGTTCCTCCACCAATCACCGTAATTTTTGGTTTTCTCATGAACGGTTTACCGTTTCCTTTCTTCGGTCTTTATCACGATGGCTTTCGTTTACAGGCCAATTTTTCGCCAAATCATTGGCTAATCGTTTAGCGAAGGCAACGCTTCGGTGTTGCCCACCTGTACAACCCACTGCAATGGTTAAAACAGATTTTCCTTCTTTTTTATAACCTGGTAGAATTGGTTCAATTAAGGCTAACAAATGACGGTAGAAATCTTCAGATTCCTCATGATTCATAACATAATCATAAACTGCCTGGTCCTCACCTGTCTGATTACGGAGTTCTGGTAGATAGTAGGGATTTGGGAGGAAACGGACATCAAATACCAAGTCAGCATCAATAGGAATGCCATATTTAAACCCGAAAGACATAACCTCAATACGGAAGGACTGAGCCTGTTCTTGGTCCGAAAACTGCTCTGCAATGGTCTTACGAAGTTCACGTGGAGTTAACTCTGTCGTGTCTACCACGTTTTGACTCATATTTTTTAATGGTGCCAAGAGTTCACGTTCCAGCTTAATTCCGTCCAAAATACGACCATCTGCTGCCAGAGGGTGGCTTCTTCTAGTTTCCTTATAGCGTGCCACCAATTCCTTATCTGCCGCATCCAAAAAGAGGATTTTAAAGTCTAAATCATCTTGGTTTTCCAATTCATCCAAGACAGCCTGAATCTCTGAGAAGAAGGAACGACTACGCATATCCACTACTAGGGCCAACTTATGATCATCATCCTTGGTCTCAACCAACTGCAAAAACTTTGGTAAGAGGGCAGGCGGCATATTATCAATCGTAAAATATCCTAAATCTTCAAAAGATTGAATGGCTACAGTTTTCCCTGCACCACTCATCCCTGTAACAATCACCAGGTGAAGTTGTTTCTTTGTCATCTTTGTCTCCTTATATCAAAAGAAGTTTGGAAGAACCAAACTTCAACTCGCTTATCCAATCTCTGCGATGACTTCAATTTCGACTTTTACATCGCGAGGAAGACGAGCTACTTCTACAGCTGAACGAGCTGGAAATTCCTTGTTAAAGGCTGTTTGGTATACCTCATTGAAAGGTACAAAGTCGTTCATATCACTCAAGAAGCAAGTTGTTTTAACAACATGGTCAAAATCCGTTCCCGCTTCTGCCAAAATAGCTCCAATGTTTTTCAAAACTTGTTCAGTCTGTTCTTGGATCGTTTCTCCTACGATTTCTCCAGTTTCAGGAGATAGAGGTACTTGACCGCTAGCAAACAAAAGGTTGCCAACGATTTTTCCTTGAACGTAAGGTCCAATTGCCTTTGGAGCTTTATCTGTATGAATTGTTTTTGCCATTTGTATTCCTCACAATTTTTCTAAAATAGCATCCCAAGCTTGGTCCATTCCTGCTTTTGTCACTGAAGAAAAGAGGATGAAATCATCACTTGGATCAAAGTTTAATTTCTTTTTAATAGCTGATTCGTGCTTATTCCATTTACCACGCGGAATCTTATCTGCTTTAGTCGCCACAATGATGACAGGAATTTCGTAATATTTAAGAAATTCGTACATCTGTACATCATCAGCCGTCGGATCATGGCGAAGGTCTACAAGACTAACAACCGCTCGAAGATTTTCTCGAGTAGTCAAGTACTCTTCAATCATACGACCCCATTTTTCACGTTCCTTTTTGGAAACACGGGCATAACCATAACCAGGCACATCCACAAAACGCATCTTGTCATCAATATTAAAGAAATTGAGTAGTTGTGTTTTTCCTGGTTTTCCAGAAGTACGAGCTAGATTCTTACGATTAAGCATGGTGTTGATGAAGCTTGACTTCCCAACATTTGAGCGACCTGCAAGAGCAATTTCAGGAAGTTCATCCTGCGGATAGTGGGACTTGTTGGCTGCACTCAGCAAAATCTCAGCATTTTGTGTATTGATTTCCATAGTCACCTCTAGGCTGTCTCTAGAATTGGCTTAGCCGTTCCGTCAACCGCTTCTTTTGTGATACGAACTGTTTTCACATTTTCTTGGCTTGGAACTTCAAACATAACGTCTAGCATGGTTTCTTCAATGATTGAGCGAAGACCACGCGCACCAGTTTTGCGTTCGATAGCTTTGTTGGCAATTTCCTGGAGGGCTTCGTCGTCAAATTCAAGCTCAACATCATCATAAGAAAGTAAGGTCTGGTATTGTTTGACCAAGGCATTTCTTGGCTCCTTCAAGATGCGAACCAAATCATCTACGGTCAACTGCTCCAAGGCTGCAAAGACAGGCAAACGCCCAATCAACTCAGGAATAATTCCGAATTTTTGAATATCTTCTGCGATGATTTCTTGCATGTATGAGCTGTTTTCGTCAATGGCCTTGTTGTTTTGTCCAAAACCAATGACTTTTTCTCCCAAACGCTGTTTGACAATTTCTTCGATTCCATCGAAGGCACCACCCACGATGAAGAGGATATTCTTGGTATCCACTTGAATCATTTCTTGTTGTGGATGTTTACGTCCTCCTTGAGGTGGTACGCTAGCTACAGTTCCTTCGATAATCTTGAGGAGGGCTTGTTGCACACCTTCACCAGAAACATCACGTGTGATGGAAACATTTTCGCTCTTCTTAGCAATCTTGTCGATTTCGTCTACGTAGATAATTCCACGTTCTGCACGTTCGATGTTAAAGTCAGCTGCTTGCAAGAGTTTGAGGAGGATATTTTCCACGTCCTCACCAACATAACCAGCCTCAGTAAGTGCTGTTGCATCTGCAATGGCAAATGGTACATTCAAACTTCTAGCAAGAGTTTGAGCAAGGAAAGTCTTCCCTGATCCAGTTGGGCCAATCATTAGAATGTTTGATTTTTGCAAATCAACATCTTCAGTCTCTTCACGAGTGTCATGGAAATTGATGCGTTTGTAGTGGTTATATACAGCCACTGCCAGAGCACGTTTGGCACGATCTTGACCAATCACATAGTGGTTCAAAATGTTTAGGAGTTCGATTGGTTTTGGTACTTCAGATAAGTCTGCCAAGACTTCCTCAGCCAACTCCTCACGAATAATCTCCTGAGCCAACTCCACACATTCATTACAGATAAAGGCATTGTTCCCAGCGATTATTTTTTTAACTTCTTCTTGGCTTTTGCCACAAAATGAGCAATAAACCATCATATCATTATTCCTAGTTGTAGGCATGATTTCCTTCCGTTCTATTCTATACTGTCATTCTATCTAAAATAAGGTCATGTAAAAAGCATGGATACTATTGACCAAATTGGTAAAGGCATTTAACCAGAGCAGGACAGAAAGTCCATAACGCTTTTTACGAAAAGCCTGTACCCCTGCAAGCAAGCAGACCAAACACAGCATGGCTGTGAAAAAACCAAATATACTACGTTCCATTAGACTTCCTTTCTCTTGCGGTATTGGATGGTAAAATCATAAGGATTTTTGTCATCTTTGGTATAGGATTTGCTTGAAACTGTCTCAAAAAGGGACAAGTCAAACTCTTCAGGAAAATAAGTATCTCCCTCCACCCGAGAATGGATTTGAGTGACAATTACTTCATCCAAATAGGGTTCAAAAGCCTGAAAAATCTGCTTCCCACCGAGAATATAGAGATTCTTGTCTTGCCCCTGATACCAGTCGAGAACAGACTGGACATCCTGAAAAGTAGTAACCCCATCTATCTTTTCTTCCGGGTTACGTGTCAAAATCAAGGTCTCCCGTTTTGGAAGCAAGCGACGCCCCATCCCATCAAAGGTGACACGCCCCATCAAGATAGCATGATTCAAGGTTGTTTCTTTAAAATGTTTTAACTCTGCTGGCAAATGCCATGGTAAGCGATCCTCTTTTCCGATTACACCCTTTTCATCTTGTGCCCAGATGGCTACGATTTTCTTTGTCATGCTTTCATCCTTTTCATTGATAGTTCTATTTTATCAAAAATCTTGAAAAAAGACTGTTTTGGAACGCCCTTCGAAATAGAAAAAATCCGTAGAAATTCTCTACGGATTTTTGACAAAATAGAGTATCTTACAATCCAGGTGCTTGTCCTAATTCTGCCGCAAGCATCCAGACTGTTTTTTCAAGATCTGCCTTAGCACCAACGAAGATATCGTTTGTTACATCATCGCCTTCTTCATCAGTTACATCCAAAGCTTTTTGGAAAAGAGTGATGAGGTAACGATAAATTTCAAGAACACGTTCCAAACTTTCTTCTACGTTGCGGAATTCTCCTTCTTCTTCTTCGATTTCACTGTGTTGAAGGAACTCTGTCAGAGTAGAGTATGGTTTGCCACCAAGAGTGATCAAACGTTCGCTGATTTCGTCAAGGTAACCATCAAGACTATCCATGTATTCATCCATCTTAGGATGCCATACTTGGAAACCACGACCACGCATGTACCAGTGGACTTGATGAAGAGCGATATGGGCTACATACAAGTCTGCTACTGCTTGATTCAAAACTTCCTTTGTATTTACTAGCGCTTCTGCCGCTGGTTTAGTTAATGTTGCTACGTCTTTTACTGCTTCTTTTTTCAATTCTACCATTTTTCTCACCTCATAATTATTTTTTGTAACCATCTTTATTGATTACTATTTTAGTATACTACTCCCAGTAGACAAAAGCAAGGGAATTAACTCATATTAAAAAAGTTCTAATTGACTGATAATTTAAGAAAACGAATAGCTATTTATTCTAGCTATTTTCTCTGTTTTTATTCGAAAATTGACTTTGATAAAGGTCATAATAGAAACCTTTTGCAGCTAAAAGACTTTCATGATTTCCCTGTTCGATTATCTGTCCATCTTTCAGCACCAAAATTTTGTCAGCTTCCTGAATAGTCGAAAGTCGATGGGCAATGACAAAGCTTGTTCTACCCTTCATCAAACGTTTCATGGCCTTTTGAATCAAGAGCTCTAGACGAGTATCGACTGATGAGGTCGCTTCGTCCAAAATTAAGATTTTAGGATCTGCCAAGAGAGCACGCGCGATAGTTAACAACTGTTTTTGCCCAAGAGAGATATTGCTAGACTCCTGATTCATCTCCATGTTATAGCCACCAGGAAGAGTGCGGATAAAGTGGTCAACATTGGCCGCCTTAGCTGCCTCAACGATTTCTTCATCTGTTGCCTCAAGATTTCCAAAGCGAAGATTTTCCTTGATGCTTCCTTCATAGAGCCAGGCATCCTGTAAGACCATGCCAAACTGGCGACGATAGTCCTGACGAGACAGGTCACGAATATCTTGGCCATCCACTAAAATGGCACCAGCTGTCACATCGTAAAAACGCATAAGAAGGTTAATCAAGGTTGTTTTCCCTGCTCCAGTAGGTCCAACGATAGCTACCATCTCTCCAGGTTTAACATCTAGGTTGAAATTGCGAATCAATGGTTTGTTTTCCACGTATTGGAAATCGACATTCTTGAAGCTAACTTGACCTGTCAATGGTGCTAGTTCTTTCACTCCAGCAGCTTGGACTTCTTCCTCTTCATCCAAAACTTCAAAGACACGGTCAAGCGAAGACTTAGCACTTTGCATTTGTCCTGCTAATTGAGTGATGTTTTGGATTGGTTGACTGACCTGCCACACATACTGAACGAAGGCCTGCATATTACCAATCGTCAAACGCCCTGCAATAACCTGCAATCCACCTAATACTGCAACAATCAGGTAGGTTAAATCAGACACGATATGAAGGGCAGGCATCATCAATCCTGAAATAAAGCTCGCCTTAAATCCGACTTGTTGCAATTCATCCGTAATCTTTTCAAATCTCTCTTGAGAGTTTTCTTCACGTCCGAAAAGTTTTAAAACATTAAAACCTGTCAAGTTTTCTTGCACAAATCCATTCATTCGTCCCAATATAGCTGCCTGCTGTTTAAAGTACGGCTGTGAACGATTCAGAATCGTTTTAGCACCAAAATAAGTCACTGGAATCGACAAGATAACAATGATAGCCAACTGAAGATTTAGATAGAGGACCATTCCCATAACAAAAAGAATGGTAAAGACTGCGTTGACAATCTGCAAGAAAGATTGTTGGAGTGCATTAGATACGGTCTCTACATCACTAGTAAAACGTCCCAGCAAATCCCCAAACTGGTGCTTATCAAAGTAGGACACAGGGATGCGGTTGATTTTTTCGCTCATTTCATTTCGCAAATCCTGTATCATGGACTGGACAGCATTGGTCATGAAGTAGTTTGAGTAATAAGACCCCAACTCATAAAAAAGACCACGCAAGAGATAGATCATCAGAATCACTGCGATATAGCTGGTATTAATCCCTGCTCCTGCAACACCATTTGCCATGGCAAGAAGATTGCTGGTTAACTCTGTAATAGCAAGCCCCAATACGAAAGGCTCGATAACACTCATAATGACGCTGACTATTTTCAAGAAGACTGCAAAGAAAACAGAGAAACGGTAGGCTTTTAAATAGCTCCATAGACGAGCTAGACTAGATTGTTGTTTCATCCTTTACCTCCTATTCTTCTGTCAGAGACGCATTTTTCAACTGCGACTCAGCAATTTCTCGATAGATGTCATTGGTTTCCATCAATTCTTCATGACGGCCACGACCAACGATTTCGCCCTTATCAAGGACGATAATCTGGTCAGCATCCATGATAGTTCCAACACGTTGCGCAACAATCAATACCGTAGCATCTTGCGTCACTTCCTTGAGACGACGGCGCAAGATAGCATCTGTACGGTAGTCCAAGGCTGAGAAAGAATCATCAAAAATGTAGATATCTGGACCCTTGATGACTGCTCGGGCAATCGACAAGCGTTGTTTCTGACCACCTGATAGGTTGCTTCCCCCTTCAGCCAGATGCGTTGCAAAACCTTCTTCTCGACTTTCGATAAAGTCTTTGGCTTGGGCTACATCAGCTGCTTGGTGCAAGTCCTCATGACTGGCATCTTCTTTCCCGTAACGGAGATTGTCTGCGATAGTCCCAGTAAAGAGCAAAGCCTTCTGTGGAATAAATCCAATTTTCTGGCGGAGTGATTTGAGACGGTAATCCCGGACATCAACACCATCGACCTTAATTTTCCCCAGTGTAACATCATAAAAACGAGGAATTAACTGAACCAGAGTAGACTTACCTGACCCAGTCGAACCGATAAAAGCAATGGTTTCTCCCGGTTTAGCAGTAAAGGAAATATTATGCAAAACAGGGCTTTCTGTTTCCCCAGGATAGGCAAAGGTTACATTATCAAATTCTAGATAACCTTGGGTTTCTGTTTCTTGAATTCCGTCCTCATTTGGATCAATGGAAATCGGTATATCCATGATTTCCTTCAAGCGTTCACTGGATACGGCCGTTCTAGGATACATGGTAAAAAGGTTTGACAAGAAAAGGAAGGACAAGAGAGCGTGGAAACTATACTCGATAAAGGCCACCAAATCCCCAATCTGCAAACTTCCTTGCTTGAGAGGATCTAGAGCAAACCAAACGATAGCTACAATCATGGCAATAATGATTTGCACAAAAAGCGGCTCTGTCAAACCAGTCAATTTGAACAAACGATTTGAATTATCCGCATAGATCGCATTTTTCTCTTCGAAACGGTTTTCTTGAAAATCTTCACGAGCAAAGGCACGAATCACTCGTAGCCCCATCAAATTTTCACGGACATACTGGTTAATCTTATCCAAAGTTTTCTGTTGTTTTTCAGATAAGGGACGCGTTTTCACCGCCACATAAATGACTACTACAGCTAGAAAAGGAACGGAAAAAGCAACAATCCAAGCTAGTGAAGGACTGGTCAAGAAAATCATGAGAATACTCGACAGCATCATCATGGGAGTGATAACACCCAACTTAAGAGTTTGTTCCGCAAACTGCATGAGGACAAAGGCATCACTGGTAATACGAGTAACTAGTGAAGATACACCGATTTGTTCATATTCGTGATGAGAATACTCTTGCAGCTTAGCATAGACATCATCCCGCATATCCTTAACCATATTCGTGGTCAATTTACTAGCAGCATAAGCCAGAACAACCCGTCCAAATGTTCCCAAGACGATAATAACCAACATGATTACGGCCCAAAAATAGAGTTTATCCTGATCACCTTGGTTGATTCCCTGGTCAATCATGCGGGCCAAAACTGTTGGTAAACCTAGATTGACAATGACAAAGAAAATCGCCCCGAGAAAGTCTAACACTAACCACTTGGGATAGCGTTTGAGATAAGACCAAATATAAAGCATGATTCTCCTTTCTTTTTCTTCTAATACTCTTCAAAAATCAAATTCAAACCA
>NZ_KV794273.1:184162-228328 GCF_001808705.1 Streptococcus sp. HMSC074B11
TTGCTCTTTGATTTTCATTGAGTATAAAATGCAGAAAAGAGCGTGCTTTCGCACGCCTTTTTACTAAAAAGAAGACAGGCAGCCAAAACCTCGAGAGGGGGAACTGTCTGTCTCAGATATTTAAGGCTTATTTTACAAAGTCAAGCAATGCCAAGAAGCTTTCTGGGTCAAGTGATGCACCACCAACAAGAGCTCCGTCAACGTCTGGACAAGCCATGTATTCAGCAACGTTTTCAGGTTTAACTGAACCACCGTATTGAACACGTACTTTGTCAGCTACTTCTTGACCGAAGTCAGCAGCTACAACGTCACGAACAACTTTACACATTTTTTGTGCATCGTCTTGTGAAGCTGATTTACCAGTACCGATAGCCCAGATTGGCTCGTATGCGATAACTGTTGAAGCTACTTGTTCTGCAGTCAATCCAGCAAGAGCAGCAGAAACTTGAGCACCTACGAATTCTGCTGCTTTACCAGCTTCGTAAGTTTCAAGGCTTTCACCACAACAGATGATTGGAAGCATACCGTTTGCAAAGATTGCTTTTGCTTTTTTGTTGATATCTTCGTCTGTTTCGTGGAAGTAGTCACGACGTTCTGAGTGACCGATAACAACGTAGTCAGTACCGATTTCTTTCAAAACTTGTGGGCTAGTTTCACCAGTGAAAGCACCAGCATTTTCAAAGTAGCAGTTTTGAGCAGCAACTTTAAGGTTTGAACCTTTAGCAGCAGCAAGCACAGTTGTCAAATCAAGAGCTGGAGCTGCGATACCTGCTTCAACAAGGTCTGCTGAAGGAAGTTTTGATGCTACAGCTTCAACGAATGCTTTTGCTTCTTCTGGGTTTTTGTTCATTTTCCAGTTCCCAGCGATAAATGGTTTACGTGACATTTCACATACCTCTTTTTTCATTTTATTTTCTACTTATTTTATCATATTTAAAGATAGCTTGCAAATCTTACTCTGTAACTAGAAGTCTTCTTTTCAAAAACTTTCCAGTTACCGTTTTTATCTAGAAGCTCGCTTTCTCCTGGTTAATTTGACCACTGCTTCTGTCCTAGCCGTGTGTGGAAACATATCAACAGATTGGATATAGTGTAGATCATAGACCTCTACCAGACGGACTAAATCACGCGCCAAGGTAGACACATTGCAGGAAACATAGACCATCTTTTCAGGAGCATACTTGACAATAGTATCCAAGAGCTTGTCATCTAAACCTGTACGTGGCGGGTCCACAATCAAAGCATCTGCACGATAGCCTTCCTTGTACCAACGGGGAATAATTTCTTCTGCAGTTCCTGCTTCATAGTGAGTATTGGTATAACCCATGCGCTTAGCATTTTCTTTGGCATCCTCAATAGCTTCTGGAATAATATCCATCCCTCTCAAGCTTTTGACTTTCTTAGCAAAGGCAAAACCAATGGTTCCAACACCACAATAGGCATCAATCAGATGGTCATTCTCATTTACGTCCAAAGCTTTCACAGCTTCACTATAGAGGATCTCAGTCTGTTCAGGATTGAGCTGGTAAAAAGCTCGAGGTGAAAGAGAAAACTCATAGTCTAATACACCCTCGCCTATACTATCCTGCCCCCAAATAATCTCTGTCTTGGCCCCATAAATCTCAGAAGTTTTGGCAGTATTGGTATTGACTGCGATAGTCACTACTTCAGGATAATCCTTGACTAGGTCTGTCACAAATTGAGTCAGATTTAATTGGCGATTAGTCACAATGATAATCTGAACTTGCCCAGTTTTCCGTGCGCGACGAACCATGATGGTCCGAACACCCAGAATTTTCCGTTCATCTGTAATAGGAATTTGATGATAGGTCAAGAGTTCAGCAATGCGATTAGCAATAGCTTGCGTCTCCTTGTCTTGAACCAGGCAGTCCTTTAATTCAACCAGATAATGCGAATTTTGAGCATATAATCCTGCCTTGACCTGACCTTTAAATTTCCGCGTTTGAAATTGCAGTTTAGCTCGATAATACTTTGGTTTTTGCATACCAATAGTTGGTCTGATCTCATAGTTTTCGTAACCTGCAGGCGCAAATTTTTTCAGAGCTTGATGGAGAAGGTCCGTTTTGAACTCTAGTTGCTTATCATAATGCAGGTGCATGATTTGACAACCTCCACACTCATTATAAATAGTACAGTCTGGTACCACTCGAAACTTAGATTTTTTATGGACCTCAAGCAGTTTGGCCTCAACGTAGTTACGTTTGACAGAAGTCACCTGACAATAGATATCTTCACCCTTGAGGGCACCTGGAACAAAAACAAGGGTTTTCTGGTAAAAACCGATTCCCTCTCCGTTAATCCCCATACGCTTGATTTTTAATGGAATTTTTTGTTTGACTTTAAGACTCATAAGTCTATTATACCACGTAGTTTCTCAATGTTTAAGAATATGTTACAATAAAACCATGAATACAAAGATATCTTTTTCCTCATTGGATTTTCCTGAGCAATTACGAACTTATATAGAGGGGACAAGCCTCTCTGACAGCTCTTCTCATTCAGGCGCAAGGGTCCTTTATCTTGACTCAGGTTACTATTTAAAAATAGATCAAAAGGGAAGATTAAAGCGAGAAGCTAGCATTGCAAGGTGGTTTGAAATCAAAGGACTGGGAACTCCAGTTATCCACTATCTATCTACAGATAAAGACTACCTCCTGACTAAAGAGGCTATTGGTCATGATGCTCTCGCTTTTTTAGATCAGCCAGAAAAAATCTGCCGAACCTTGGCCGAGGCTCTTAAAAAGCTTCACAACTTAAACCCACAAAATTTTCCATCAGAAAATCATTTACAGACCTATAAAGACAGAGCCTTTAAAAACTATGAAAAAGGGGAGTTCTATGCCAAGGCACTCCTACCCCAATTCCAGATTAACAGTCGCGAAGAGGCCTTCCAACTCATCCAAGAACAAGGGCACCTTCTAGAAACAGAGGCCTTTATTCACGGGGACGCCTGTCTACCGAACTTTATTCTAAAAGATGCTAGCCATTTCTCTTGCTTCATTGATCTTGGTTCGGCTGATTTCAGTGATCGGCATATCGATCTCTTTTGGGTAATTTGGTCCCTCAATTACAACTTAAAAGACCCCAAATATGCTGAACTATTTCTCGACTATTACGGGAGAGAGCTGGTTGATAGCAACAAACTTCGACTCGTTGCTGCCTTTGAAGCATTTGGGTAAGAGGAAAATATGAAAATCACAAAACTTGAAAAGAAAAAAAGACTCTATCTGCTCGAACTTGATAGCGACCAAACCTGCTACATTACAGAGGATACCATTGTTCGCTTTATGTTGACAAAAGGGAAAGAGATATCAGCTGAGGAACTAACTGAGATTCAATCCTTTGCGCAATTTTCCTACAGTAAAAATCTAGCTCTCTACCACTTATCCTTCAAGGCCCGTACTGAAAAAGAAGTTAGAGATTATCTTGCCAAACATGAAATTGATGAGAAAATCATTCCCCAAGTCATTCAGTCTCTAAAGGACGACAACTGGATCAATGACCGCCAATATGCACAAGCTATCATCAATTCCAATCAGCTTTCAGGAGATAAGGGAAGCTATATGCTGATGCAGAAGATTTCTCAAAAAGGCGTTGCTAAGGCCGTTATCCAAGAAGTCTTACAAGAATTTGATATGACGGAAGTCGCAGAGCGTACAGCTGAAAAACTATTGAAAAAATATCAGGGTAAATTGCCTGCTCGCGCTCTACAAGACAAGATAATCCAAAATCTTACCAACAAAGGATTTTCCTACCCAGAAGCTAAAACAGCCTTTGACCAACTGGATAGCCAGATAGAAGAGGAAACCGTTCAGGAACTAATCTTTAAAGAGTTGGATAAGCAATATCGGAAATATTCGCGTAAGTATGAAGGATACGAACTCAAGCAGCGTTTGACCCAAGTTTTAGCACGAAAAGGCTATGATTTTTCGGATATAGCCAGCGCTCTAAGAGAATATCTTTAATTTTTTCATAAAAAAACTAAGAACTTTAAACAAAAATGTGATACAATAGTAAACGATAAACTTATAAATTGTAGAAAGTTGGTTAGTTATGAAACTTCCAAAAGAAGGCGACTTTATTACAATTCAAAGTTATAAGCATGATGGGAGTCTCCACCGTACTTGGCGGGACACCATGGTACTAAAAACAACAGAGAACGCTATTATCGGCGTCAACGACCACACACTTGTTACCGAAAGTGACGGTCGTCGTTGGGTAACTCGAGAACCGGCTATTGTTTACTTTCACAAGAAATATTGGTTTAATATTATCGCTATGATTCGTGAAAATGGTATCTCCTACTACTGCAATATGGCTAGTCCTTACTATCTGGATGAAGAAGCTTTAAAATACATTGACTATGATTTGGATGTTAAAGTTTTTACAGATGGTGAGAAACGCCTCTTGGACGTTGAGGAGTATGAACGACACAAGCGAAAAATGAAGTATTCTTCTGATCTAGACTATATTCTGAAAGAGCATGTTAAGATTCTTGTTGATTGGATTAACAATGAGCGAGGTCCTTTCTCAGAAGCCTATGTCAACATTTGGTACAAACGCTACGTAGAACTAAAGAATCGGTAAAGTTGTCAGAGGTCAGGATTAAAATCCTGACCTCGTTTTTTGGTTTTCAACAAGCCTTTGAGTAGCGACTAATTGAACTGTTTATCAGCCTTCTAAATCCCAAAAAGCTCCTTTGAACAAAACTTCATTTTTATCCACAAATCTTAAGTCTCAACTGATTTATTGAAGTCTCGCAAGTCATAGGCTAGGAATTTAAAGATTGATCCATCTATTTCTATCCCAGTACATTTTAGCAAAAAACCTGCCTAATGTGGCAGGTTTTCGTTTAAATGTCTAACTTCGTAACAGTGAACTTGATATGCGAATAATCTTTTTCGATATCCTTATCTACCATAAAGGCGGTTGCATCCTTCTTGACCTGTACCAAGTCAATATTCTGTGCTTGAGCGGCATAGACACAGCCACAGTAGCATTGGCGATAAATGTCATACTCTTCACACATTTCTACAGAGCGTTTATAGCCTTGATTTTTCTTAAAGTCGCTCGGAAGATAATGAGTTGTGTAGATTTTCTGCACATCAATCCCGATACTATTGATGGTTTGCGAATTTTTGTGAGGACTGATAGTCAGGGCAGAACCGAAGTAATCAAATCCTAAGTCCATAGCCACCTGCGCTGTCTTATCCAGACGATAGTCAAAACAAACCTTGCAACGATCGCCACCTTCAGGTTCTTCTTCCAAACCTCGAACCAGTTTACGGTATTCATTGGGTTCATAGGGTGCTTCTAGATATTGGACCTTGTTGCCAGTTCGTTCATTGAAATCACTGACAAACTTTTTTGTCACATAGGCACGCTTGTGATACTCAGCTTTAGGATGGATATTTGAATTAGCAAAATAAATAGTTA
Source organism: Streptococcus sp. HMSC074B11 (assembly GCF_001808705.1). GTDB lineage: Bacteria > Bacillota > Bacilli > Lactobacillales > Streptococcaceae > Streptococcus. The sequence goes on from NZ_KV794273.1 coordinate 189,620, forward strand.
CATCTGCATACTTGGTCAAATACTCTAAAGTATAGGTGCTACAAGGAGCACAACAGACGTGCATGAGAATGGTTGGTCTTTCTTCATTTTTTTCCCAAACTTGAACCATCTTTTGCATGACTCGATCATAGTTGATCTTTTGATTGGGATTCATCTTACTTAGAATTTCTTCTACATCGATCATACTCTTCTCCTTTTCCTCTTGCTATTGTACCACAGGATGATCCTTTGGGCAAATAGGTTTTCGTGATTTACTCAGTTTTTAAGTCCTTATCTAATAGCTTGCCCATCCTTGTCAGACTGATTATTAATATAGGATAAATTAAAAGCAAGATAAGACCTAGAACTAAAAAGACTGCTACAAGACCCCAACGATCAATCATCCAGCCTGTCAGTGGAAATATGACAATCATGGAAAGACTAAAGAGCATGGAATTGATACTAAGCATAGTTGCTCTTACACTGGAAGGTAAATAACCTTGTAAGTCATTGAAATAGATCGGCTGATAAACTGCATAAAGTGTATCAGTTAAAAGATATACAAGAAGAAAAGCAAAGGGGGTTCCTAAAAACACCAACAACAAGGCCAAGCCCGTTAGTGCAACAAGAGTCGGAAAAACTCGATTACTATTCCATTTTTTACCGATTTGACTAGCTACATAAACAGCTATAAGATTTAACCCACTACCAATAAGCATAACCAGTGAAACCTGCCATCCTGCTAAGTCACTTATTTTCTGCTGATAATAAAAGTAAAACATACACATGAGTGTCCCTATTAGCTGATAAGTCAGCATCCAGTAAAAGAGTACTGGTTTTTCCTGCCATTCTTTACGAACTTGTTGGACAATCATTTTAAAGGTTAAGACTTCATTTTTCTCTCTCTTAGCCATTGGTTCTTTCATCAAATAAATCAAGATTATAGAAAGAAAAGATAATCCAATAGCAATCAGATAGGTCCAAGCCAATGCTCCATGAATAAAGAAGCCTGCCATAACTGTACCTAGGGTTCGGGTGACTTCTGCCACACCAGACAAAAAACTAGAAATCTGAAGATATCGGTCCTTTTGACCCGCTTCAACCGCCGAATCATATAAGAAAGCGATACTGGTACCCGAGTCAAAATTGTAGGACCAAGCATTAACCATCATGGCAATCGCATACATCCAAAAATTCCCCTGACCAAACAAAATCAACATAGAGGACACAATACTGGCCAAGCGAGCCAAATAGAGATTGGTCTTGTAGCTAAATCGATCGGCCAACATACCAGATGGGATTTCACATAAGAGACTTGTCCCATGAAAGATACTCTCTAATAGACCGATTTGAAGCAAGGAAAGACCATTCTGAATGAAAAATAAAATCCAAAAACTAGTGATTCCAAAATAAGATGTAAATTCCAGACCTGCTAGGAGTGGAATATTGCGTTTGTAAGTTCTTTTAAACATTGTTTTCTCTCTTTCAATATGTAATATGATTGTTTCTAAAAGACTTACTGAGATTTGCCTACATTTTCTCCACCTCTTTCATTTAAAGTAATACTCAATGAAAATCAAAGAGCAAACTAGGAAGCTAGCCGCAGTCTGTACTTGAGTACGGCAAGGTGAAGCTGACGTAGTTTGAAGAGATTTTCGAAGAGTATAAAAACGCCAGACGGCGTTTTTATGGCTATTAAGGTTTGATACGGTGCAACATACGTGGGAATGGAATGGCTTCACGGATGTGTTTTGTACCTGCTGCAAAAGTCACCATACGCTCGATACCGATACCAAATCCACCGTGTGGTACTGTACCGTATTTACGAAGGTCAAGGTAGAATTCATACTCTGTACGATCCATACCAAGCTCTTCCATCTTAGCCACAAGGGCATCGTAGTCTTCCTCACGCATTGAACCACCGATGATTTCTCCGTAACCTTCTGGTGCAAGCAAGTCTGCACAAAGCACACGCTCTGGATTTCCAGGAACTGGTTTCATGTAGAAGGCCTTGATGGCTGCTGGGTAGTTCATGACAAATGTTGGTACACCAAAGTGGTTTGAGATCCAAGTTTCGTGTGGTGAACCAAAGTCATCACCATGTTCAAGATGCTCGTAGTCAGCGTCTTCATCATTTTCATGCTCTTGCAAGAGGTCAATGGCTTGATCGTAAGTGATGCGTTTGAATGGCTCTGCAATGTAGCGTTTCAAAAGCTCAGTGTCACGTTCCAATGTTTCCAAGGCTTGAGGAGCACGATCAAGAACACCTTGAAGCAATGCTTTTACATAAGCTTCTTGCAAGTCAAGTGACTCATCGTGTGTCAAGTATGAGTACTCCGCATCCATCATCCAGAATTCAGTCAAGTGACGACGAGTTTTAGATTTTTCAGCACGGAATACTGGACCAAAGTCAAAGACACGACCAAGAGCCATAGCCCCAGCTTCAAGATAAAGCTGACCAGATTGGCTCAAGTAGGCTGGTGTTCCAAAGTAGTCAGTTTCAAAAAGTTCTGTAGAATCTTCTGCCGCATTTCCTGAAAGAATTGGGCTATCAAACTTCATAAAGCCGTTCTTGTCGAAGAACTCATAAGTTGCATAGATGATGGCATTACGAATTTGCATGACAGCGACTTGCTTACGAGAACGAAGCCACAAGTGACGGTTGTCCATCAAGAAGTCTGTTCCATGTTCTTTTGGAGTGATTGGGTAATCTTGAGATTCACCGATTACTTCGATGTCTGTAATATCCAACTCGTAACCAAATTTAGAACGTTCGTCTTCTTTGACAATCCCTGTCACAAAAACAGATGTTTCTTGGCTTAGGCGTTTGATGGTGTCAAATTTTTCAAGACCTACTTCTTCTCCAAATTTTTCGATAAAGTTTGGTTTAAAAGCTACACCTTGGAAAAAGGCAGTCCCGTCACGCAATTGTAAGAAGGCAATTTTCCCTTTTCCAGATTTGTTGGCAACCCAAGCACCGATAGTGACTTCTTGACCAACGTAATCTTTTACTTCGATAATTGTTACACGTTTTGTCATCATTTATCTTCCTTTTTTTGTTTAACTTGTCTAAAGACATTATTACCCACTATTGTACCACAAATAATGCCTGATAGCTAGATTCTATCAGAGAAAAATCTCAGGTTTTATCCAAAAAAATCTCCGTCAAGACGACGAAGATCTTATTTTTATTTATCCATAAATCGATGCAAACGACGAATGGCTTCCTTAAGAGTTTCCAAGTCTGTCGCATAACTGAGACGAACATTCTCTGGTGCTCCAAATCCAGCACCTGTAATCAAGGCCAGACCAACTTCCTCAAGGATAGCCGTTGTAAATGCTGTTACATCGGTATAACTTTTCATCTCCATAGCCTTTTTAACATTTGGGAAGAGATAGAAAGCTCCTTGTGGTTTGACAACCTCAAAGCCAGGGACTTCACACAAGAGTGGATAGATGGTATTCAAACGTTCTTCAAATGCTTGACGCATAACTTCCACAGAATCTTGCGGTCCAGTTAGCGCTTCAATCGTTGCATATTGAGACACCGCAGTCAAGTTTGAAGTCGTTTGACCTGTTAGTTTACTCATAGCAGCAATGATTTCTGGATCACCTACTGCATAACCCACCCGCCAACCTGTCATGGCATAAGCTTTAGATACACCATTGATGACGATGGTTTGCTTGCGAATGGCTTCTGACAGACTAGAGATTGGAACGAACTCATTCCCGTTATAGACCAAACGACCATAAATATCATCTGCTAGGATGAGAATATCATGTTCAACAGCCCAATTTCCAATGGCTAATAATTCCTCACGAGAATAGATCATCCCAGTCGGATTAGATGGTGAGTTTAGTACCAAGACTTTAGTCTTATCTGTTCGAGCTGCTTTTAATTGCTCCACGGTTACTTTAAAGTGATTGTCTTCTTTGGCTTGGACAAATACTGGAACACCTTCTGCCATCTTAACCTGGTCTCCATAGCTGACCCAATATGGTGTTGGAATAATGACCTCATCGCCTGGATTGACTACAGCCATAAAGAAAGTATAGAGGGAGAACTTGGCACCGGTAGCAAATGTGACCTCATTAGCCGCTACAGAATAACCATAATAACGTTCAAAATAGGTATTGACCGCTGCTTTTAATTCAGGCAAACCTGAAGCTACCGTATAGAAAGAAGCACGTCCATCTCGAATAGCCTCCACAGCAGCATCTTGAATATTTTCAGGAGTATGAAAATCGGGCTGACCTAAAGTTAAGAAAAGAACATCTTTTCCTTCATCCTTTAATTTCTTTGCTCTTGCATCGCTAGCCAAAGTCACACTTTCTTCCATTTCTAAGACACGTTTAGATAATTTCATAGTTTCTCCTTTTCGATTAGGGCACCAGATTCAAAATCCACTAGATAGTAGTCTCCACCAGACTTGATTTCCCAGACGGGTTTATCAGCATACCGTCCAAAGGTAATCGTGTCAATCTCAGTTGCTCCTTTTTCTCTGACAACTGCTTCTGCTTTTTCTTGTGAAGTGCCACTTTCTAGTTGATACACATAGATTTTTTGACTATTTTTCTCAATTAAAACAGCTACTGACTTTTGATTCTTGTCTTGGCCAAGGACACTATAATAGCTCTCTAAACCATTGAAGAAATCAACCTGGCTGACCGTTTCTAGATTCGCATACTGCTTGGCAAGTTTTTCCCCTTCTACCTTCGCTGTCTGATAAGGCTTCATGCTAAGCCACACCAAATAGAGAAAAGAAGAAGTCACAACTAGAGCCAGCAGGGTCAAGCCAATACTGTACTGAAATAATAAGGAATTTTTTTCTTTTTTCTGTCTCATTTTCACTCGTCTATTTTACCATCTATCCAAGTGAATTACAAGTGAATAAAGGAGAAGGATTTGTCTCGGAACTTCTCTTATGACAGAAATATATAACGCTTGAATCATTGATTTCACAGACTTTTCCTAATCTCTACTCCTAAAAATAATCTTGACTATCATCGATTTTTATTTTCTGAGCAGATTTCTTGCAAATGATTCTCTTTTGTTGTAACATTGTTTATAACAACAGAGATAACTTTGATTAAAATCTAAAGGAGACTCCCTATGTCTAAAAAAGTATTATTTATCGTTGGTTCACTTCGTGAAGGTTCTTTCAACCACCAAATGGCGCTAGAAGCTGAAAAAGCTCTTGCAGGTAAAGCTGAGGTTAGCTACCTTGACTACTCAGCAATCCCACTTTTTAATCAAGAACTTGAAGTTCCAACTCTTCCAGCTGTAGCAGCAGCTCGTGAAGCTGTTCTAGCTGCTGATGCTATCTGGATTTTCTCTCCAGTCTACAACTTCTCAATCCCTGGAACAGTGAAAAACTTGCTTGACTGGCTTTCACGCGCAATTGACTTGTCTGATACACGCGGAGCATCTGCTCTTCAAGATAAAATCGTTACTGTATCTTCAGTAGCAAATGCAGGTCATGAACAACTCTTTACAATCTACAAAGACCTCTTGCCATTCATCCGTACACAAGTTGTTGGTGAATTCACTGCAGCTCGTGTCAATGATTCTGCTTGGGCAGATGGCAAATTAGTCCTTGAAGACAGTGTTGCTACTTCCCTAAAACAACAAGCTGAAGACTTGGTTCAAGCTATTCAATAATTGAATGGAAAAAAGATAGTAGAAAATGTTAGTTTCTACTATCTTTTTCTTAATCAACTAATTCATCAATCATACTATGTTTTAGTGGTAAACTACACATCACTAAAAGGAAAATAAAGGATGATTGAAGCCAAAAGAGAGCCAAATCAAAAATTCCGTGCACAGCTACTACTGTCAAGAAAGAGAGGTAAAGTCCAAGGATAGGACGCTTACTAGGTACTTGACTCATATCAATCAACATTCGTACCGGAGTGGCAGAAGCAATCCCCAAGAGAACTGTACCAACAACTCCATAACTCAAAATCGTATCTATATAAATACTATGAGCATGTTCATGATAAGGTGCTCCAATACGAGGGAAAGAGTGCATGTAGGTTAGTGGTCCTTCACCCCAGAATGGATTTTGCTTAAACAAGGCCATTCCAGCATTCCAGATAGAAACACGCTCTTCCATAGATGAATCTAAGGTTCCCATTCGAACACCCAAATCACTTGAAAATAGAAAGGCTAAACCAACCCCAAAAACTCCAATACTAAGCCAGAAAGCACGCCAGTTCTTAATGGTTGTGAAGAGATAAATAATCGCTCCAAAAATAATGGCTGGAAAAGCTGTACGATTCTGCGTAAAGTTTAAACCGAATAAATTAGCAAAGATGGCAATCATAGAAAAGATTCGTAACCACCTTAACTTAGTTGTGCTAATCAGATAAAAACCAATCATGATACAGAAACAACAGATAATTCCATAGTAATTGGGATTAAAGAAGGCAACTTCCGCTCGATTTTGATGCCAAACCTGCATTCTTGGTGAGAGGAAGGTATAATCAAATTTCTTTACAATTTGGAAATGTTCCAAGGCTGCAAAGACTGCTGCCAAGACACTCGAGGCTAAAACTCCTTCAATCGTCAACCTGAAAAATTTAGGAGTCAATTGAGATTGGTAATAGTAAAAGAAGATTGCAAACAGAAACATTGCAACTGAGGCAACTACTCCCATCACATTTTGTGCTAGAAGAGAAATTGCAGTGCTATAGGCAATAAAAAAGAGCAAAACAGGGTGTTGAGACAAACGTTTCAAGATCCCCTTCATCTCCCCAGTATATACTAACCAAAGTAAGTAAGAGATAAAAATAATAACAAAAAGATAAAAAGGGAGAAAAATACTCAGAATAACTCCTAAAAGAAGTCCTTCTTGTTTCGATAAACTTTTTAACTTTTCAATGACACCTATTGATTTCACAACAGATCCTTTCCTTCTGAATATCACATTCAGATAAATAAGCTATTAAAACATTTTACCATTTTTCAAGCGATTTGAAAACCTCTTTACCTCTATACTCCTAACTAAAACTGGGTAAAATTTTATAGTTAGCTAAGATTACTTGAAAATCGCTATCCCTTTTTTAAAAATATGGTACAATAAATCTAATTATTCCAGAAAGGGTCTAGCATGAAATCCTACCAAGAAGTCTATAAAATACTAATTACTGAGACTGATTATCTAAGCGGAGAAAAAATAGCTGAGAGATTAAATCTATCTCGAACTTCCGTATGGAAAGCTATCCAACGTCTCCAGCAAGAGGGACTGGAGATTGACAGTATCAAAAACCGTGGGTATAAACTTCTGGACGGAGACCTTATCTTGCCTGAGGAAATCGAAGCGAATAGTCCCATTACTGTCCAGTTTAAACCCTCAACAAAATCTACCCAAACTGATGCTAAAGAGGCTATGGAAGCTGGTGCCAAAGGGGATAGGCTCTACCTTTCCACTAGCCAAACTATGGGACGTGGCCGTTTTCAACGTCCTTATTATTCTCCAGATAAGGGGGGGATTTACATGTCCCTTCACCTACAACCAAATCTCCCTTATCAGAATCTTCCAGCCTATACACTTCTAACAGCTGGAGCTATCTACAAGGCTATCAAAAACCTTAGTTTAATCGACGTGGATATCAAGTGGGTCAATGACATTTATCTGAACCAGAAAAAAATTGCTGGTATTCTAACAGATGCCATTACCTCTGTCGAAACTGGACTCGTTACAGATGTTATCATTGGGGTCGGGATCAACTTTTCTATCGCTGAATTTCCAAAGAATCTACAAACTAAAGCTGGAAGCTTATTTTCTCAACATACTCCCATTACTCGCAATGAATTAATTGCTGAAATCTGGAAATGTTTCTATGAAACAGAAGCCGATGAACTCCTCTATCTCTATAAAAAACGCTCAATCGTTTTAGGAAAAGAAATTTCCTTCAAGAAGGATCAGGAAATAATCACAGGAAAAGCCTGTGACATCTCTGACCAAGGTCAACTGCAGATAGAATTAGCAAACGGTGAAAAGATTTGGCTCAATAGTGGCGAAGTTTCACTGACTAAATGGTAGTTTTCCTAGATCAAAAAAATCGACCTTTATTATTGAAGGTCGATTTTTGATCTGTTATTTTTTCAAACGTTCAACGTCACGCGCAATGACCAATTCTTCATCCGTTGGAATTACCAGTACACGTACACTTGCTGCATCTGTCGAAATATCTCCGGTTGCACCAAAGACATTTTTCTCTGGATCTACATCACAACCGAACCAAGAAATCCCTGAAATAACATCTTCACGTACATTAGTAGAATTTTCACCGATACCTGCTGTGAAAATAATAGCATCTGCTCCATTTAGAACTGCAAGGTATTGACCAATATGTTTTTGGATACGGTCAACATACATTTCATAAGCCAAAGTAGCATCATGATCTCCTGCATCCATAGCAGCAATTACATCACGCATATCACTAGACTTACCTGAAACACCCATCAACCCTGACTCACGATTGAGGATACGACTGATATCCTCAGGCTTGTTAAAGTCCTCTGTATATTGCATTAAATAAGGAATGATGGCTGGGTCAATATCCCCTGTACGAGTTCCCATCATTACACCACCAAGTGGAGTGAATCCCATTGAGGTATCAACAGATTTCCCACCCTTAACAGCTGTAATAGAAGCACCATTACCGATGTGACAAGTGATTAACTTCAACTCTTCAAGTGGACGGCCCAAGAGTTTTGCTGCTTCTTGAGCAACGTACTGATGGCTAGTTCCATGGGCTCCGTACTTACGAACCTTGTTTTCTGTGTAATATTTTGTTGGTAGAGGATAGCGATAAGCTTTCTCTGGCATTGTTGTATGGAAGGAAGTATCAAAAACAACGACACTCGTAATATCTGGCAATAATTCTTTGAAAGCACGAATACCAGCAGCATTCGCAGGATTGTGCAATGGAGCAAGAAGACCTAACTCTTCAACTTTTTCAATTACATCACCTTCCACGACTGTAGACTCTTTGAAGTACTCTCCTCCTGCAACGACACGGTGTCCAACACCAGTAATTTCATCATAAGATTTAATAATATCAAAACGAATCAAGTCATCAAGCAAGATTTTTACAGCCAAAGTATGGTTGTCAATGTCAAGGACTTGTTGTTCTGAACGACCATCAAATTTAACTGTAGAAATAGAATCTTTCAATCCAATTCGTTCAATCAACCCTTTTGCTAATACTTTTTCTTCTGGCATTTGATAGAGTTGCCATTTCAAGCTAGAGCTTCCAGCGTTAATTGCAATGGTTTTTGTCATAATATTTCCCCTTTTTTTAAGCGTTTTCAACTATTATATCAAAATTTATACTAGATTTCATGTTCTTGGCACCAATTTTGAAAATTTTCCTTAAATTCCAACAAAATTTCAGGATCCCGAAGACTAGTAAGTGGATAAACGAAGGGCTCAAGGCCTTCTCCTGCTTTCTTTCGTAGAACAAAAATAGTCTTAGACTGGGCTCCCTGAGCAAAGAGATCCTCTGGCAAAGCTATGATAGCTACTAATTGAGCCTGTTCAGTGAGCCAAGATTTCAAGAGATCACTCTGAGGACTCGTCAAGAGATTGCTAGGAGCAAGGAATATAGCATAGCCTCCCGTCTTAAGATACTTGAGAGATTGTTCCATTAATAAATGATGAGCGTAAGTATGTTCATCCTCAGCTGCCACTTGGTAACGCGAAGCTATCTGATTATCTGGGTAGTAGCCAACCGGCAGGTCGCTCACAATGATATCACTTTCTTTCAATACATGTGGCCTTACTGCATCACCTTGGACAAAGCCCATTTGAAGATCCATAACTTCCGCTATACTTGCGGCTAGATCAATCAAGAGATCATCTATCTCAATCCCGAGATAGTCTACTTTTTTGTTCATAGATGTCAAGAAGCTAGCACCCAGGATTCCCATCCCAGAGCCCAACTCTAGTAGACTTAAATCTTCAGCAGGCCACAGTTGCTCCATCAGAAAAATCATCAAGTGACCAATCGCGTCTGGGGTAAACTGGTGATTAGCCTGAAGAGGTTCTGTTTGCGCTGCCTTCATTAACAAAAATTGATAGGTCCGTAACCACTCCTCTTTCCGAAGTGCCAATCGTTTTAGGGCCTGGTTATTTTTTTTGACTTGCTCTAGATTGGTTTGACCATCTAGATAAATCCCATTTTGTTCAATCAGGGCATCGTAAAAACTTGTCGCTAAATCGTTTTGAATGATTTGGACGTTTTCCAGTAAATAAGTATATGCTTGTTCAATTTTTTCAAAATCCATACTCCTATCTTATCAAAAATAGTGTTCTTTTTCCAGATTTTCACAATTGTGAAAATGAAAAAAAGAAAACCTACCTTCTCAGTAGATTTTCTCTGTTTAACATTTATTTCCAAGCGCCACTAGCATCTACATAGTAGCCGTCTGGTGTGTATGTGTTGCGAAGCATGCTACCAGATGAAGCCAGATAGTACCACTTACCATTATCTTTGACCCAACCTGTCGCCATTGCACCTGAATCTTTTAGGTAATACCAAGATCCGCTATCTTTGACCCAGCCTGTTGCCATTGAACCTGACTTGTTTAGGTAGTACCAAGAGCCACCATCTTTAAACCATCCTGTCGCCATTGAACCTGAGTCTTTTAGGTAATACCAAGAGCCATTATCATATAACCAATTAGCTGAAATCATGGCTCCTGATGACTTAAAGGCATACCAACTGCCACCTTGATAGAGCCAAGTTTGATTAAACATAACTCCTTTGTCATCCATAAAGTACCAGCTTCCCTGATCCTTGATCCAAGCATCTTTAACTAGTTGGCCTTGTTTTTGATAGTACCAGTTTTGTTTTGATTTAAGCCAGCTTTCTGCTTTTACAATTGGATAAAGTTCTTGGAAAGATCCTCCATCCTTATAGTAATGACTGATAGTTTCTGGTTTTGCAAGTTTCAACTCACCATTGTCATAGTCTACCCAACCATATACTTTTTGACCATTGACAGTCTTTGGTAAGGTGGCAGTGTAGGTCTTGGTTTGATAGTCCCATTTTGCATCAAGGTAGGTGTATTGATCGTTTGATTCTTCAATACGGTAGTAACCACTCTTTCCACCGTCATTATACACATCATCAACTACTTTAGTGGACCAGGTCTTTACTTCATTTCCGCTCTTGGCCTCTACCTTGATATCTCCTCTATAGCCATATGGAACATAGAAATTCAGATAACGTCCTTCTTCACCAATATTGGATCTATCCACTTCTTGAGCTAGGAAATTGACAGTCTGGTCTTGACCATCTAAAGTAACTTTCCACTCGATTTTCTCAGTTTTTGGCAAATCTAAGACTTTGATATCTACTTCATGTCCATTTTCAAATCGTAGAATTTTGCCCTCTTGATACTTAACACCACCCTTAATAACCCACTCTTCTTCAAGCTCGAATGCCTTTCCTGAATGAGGGAAAGCTAGTAAAGCTAGACCTGCTAGAGACAAACTAAATAGTGTGATTTTTTTCATGAGATTTCCTCCTGTTTTTTTATGTTAATTATATCACTATATTTTTGTTTTGCAAATCTTATCCTAAATTTGCAAGCAAAAAACCTCTGAGATTGTTCTCAAAGGTTCTGATTTTGCTAATTGCTGTTCTCAACCGCTGCTGTTACAAAAGCAGTGTAGAGTTCTTCTGGGCGGTTTGGACGGCTTGAAAGTTCAGGGTGATACTGACAAGCTACAAAGAATTTATTTTCTGGAATTTCCACAATTTCTACCAAACGATTATCTGGTGACACTCCTGAAAAGACAAAACCTGCTCCTTCAAACTGTTCACGGAAGGCATTGTTAAACTCATAACGGTGACGGTGACGGCGTTGTACCACCTCTTTGTTATGATAAGCAGCTGCTGCCTTAGAGCCACGTTTTAGCTTAGATGGATAAAGCCCTAAACGAAGGGTACCTCCCATGTCCTCAACATCAATCTGGTCTCTCATAATATCGATGATAGGATATTTTGTATCTGGGTCAAGCTCTGCTGAATTAGCTCCTTCAAGTCCTAAAACATGACGGGCAAACTCAATACAAGTCAACTGCATTCCCAAGCAGACACCCAACATAGGAACATCATTCTCACGCGCATAGCGGATGGCTTCAATCTTACCTTCTGTCCCACGTTGACCAAAACCACCTGGTACGATGATGCCATCAGCCTCAGATAGGAGTTCTGCTACATTATCAGTAGTTACGTCATTAGCATTGACCCAATCAATCTTGACTTCTGCATCATTGGCATAACCAGAGTGTTTCAAAGCTTCGACCACTGAGATATAGGCATCTTGCAACTCGACATATTTACCAACAAGAGCAATCTTAACTTGTTTTTTGAGGTTCATGACCTTGTCAACCATGGCTGACCACTCTGTCATGTCTGCTGCAGGTGCATCAATTTTCAGATGATCACAGACAATTTGATCCATGCCTTGTGCCTGCAGATTAAGTGGGATTTGGTAAAGATGATCCACGTCCAATGACTCAATAACGGCTTCTGGTGCCACATCACAGAACTGGGCTAGTTTATTTTTAATTCCTTGTCCAGCTGGCTTTTCTGTACGGATGACCAACATATTTGGTTGGATTCCCAGACCACGCAATTCTTTGACAGAGTGTTGAGTTGGTTTGGTTTTCATTTCACCAGCGGCCTTGAGGTAAGGAAGCAAGGTTGTATGGATATACATGACATTATCTGCTCCGACATCAGACTTCATTTGACGAAGCGCCTCTAAAAATGGAAGGGATTCAATATCGCCAACTGTTCCACCAACCTCTGTAATAATAACGTCAGAGTCAGTCGTTAGGGCAGCACGCTTGATTTTTTCTTTCAAGGCATCTGTAATATGAGGAATAACTTGGACAGTTGCACCCAAATACTCACCGCGACGTTCCTTGCGAAGAACTTCGCTGTAGATTTTACCAGTTGTCACGTTTGAGTATTTATTGAGGTTAATATCAATAAAACGTTCATAGTGGCCCAAGTCCAAATCTGTCTCAGCCCCATCATCTGTTACAAAGACTTCTCCGTGCTGGTAAGGACTCATGGTTCCTGGGTCAATATTGATATAAGGATCAAATTTTTGAATAGTTACTTTCAAACCACGGTTTTTCAACAATCGTCCTAGACTCGCTGCAACGATTCCCTTACCAATTGATGATACCACACCACCAGTTACAAAAATATATTTCGTAGACATAGATTCCTCTTTCTAAAATGCTCAAGGTCTTGTTCACTAACAGGGGATTGAGAAAACAAGACCTTCATCAATAACTACAAACCAAGAAGAAAAGCTTCCTGGAAAAACAAAAATAGCTCCCTAATAACTAGGGAGCTCCGACCTCTAAAAGAGGTGCCCGAACAATATATTACCTCAAAATGAAGCATTTGTCAAATAGAACAAATCTTTGACTTGGCATTCTATCTTGCAAGACTCATTCAAACTGAAAAATAAAAAAGAAGCTGGGACCAGTAAATAGAAACTTGATCGATCCATTTCTGTTCCAGCACCTTTTTGTTTTTATTCTTCCTCTTCTTCAGGGTCTTCGTCGTCTTCTTCATTCAGATCGACTTCTTCATCTAGATCGTCTGGGGCGATTTCATTGATTTCAGCGTCGTAGGCTTCCACTTCATTCTTCTCATCGTCTGGATTTTCATCATCATAAGAAAGAGCTGGATCTTCTTCGTAGGCATCCTCATCTTCTGGATCATCTGCACTGTAATCAATAGCATCCGCATCACCATCCATGAAGGCGTTGACGCGTTTTTTCTTAGCCTTAGGTGCTACTTCTTCATCATCACTTTCTTCAAGAGCAATGATTTCTTCATCGATTTCATCCACACCATACCATGAACGAAGACCCCACTTGTTATCTCCAAGAGAGATAAAGCTTCCGTCAAAGTTCAACTCTGTATAGAACAAAGGCAAAGCTTCACGAATATCGCTGTTTGAAGTGCCAAGATAGTTTTGGATTTCATTAACTAAATCACTAAAATGCATTTCGTGATCACGACCACGAAGTTCCAAGATGGCACGGGCCACCTCAATCATAGATAGTTCACTTTTTTCTTGCCCAGCAAATACTTCTAATTCCAAAGCGTTTCTCCTCTTTTTTACTACTAACGCCAGAGTGGATAAACTCTGATCTCATTTTATCATGTACTCTTTATTGTACGATAATTTTGCCTAATAGTCAAAGATTTAGAAGAAATAATGTGAAATATTTCAGCTAATTAATACTCAATGAAAATCAAAGAGCAAACTAGGAAGCTAGCCACAGGCTGCTCAAAACACTGTTTTGAGGTTGCAGATGGAAGCTGACATGGTTTGAAGAGATTTTCGAAGAGTATAAAAGACCTGGGAGATACACTCACAGGTCCGTGACTTTATTTATAACTCAAAGCTCGTTTAAAGGTTTTCCAGATCCCCAAATCATCTGTTTGAAGGACCAAACTAGCATACATGCGTCCGATAAAGGCTGTTGCAGTAACTGCAAAAATAACTGTTATAGCAAGCGAAATCCAAGCTTCTAGTCCATTTGCGTAACCATTGATAGCTCTGAATGGCATAAAGAAGGTTGAAACGAATGGGATGTAAGAACCGATTTTCAAGATTAAATTATCACCAGAAGTTCCTAATACAGTTACCCCAATGAAACCTACCATAATCAAAAGCATCAAAGGCGATAAGGCCTTACCAGAGTCTTCAGGTCGAGAAACCATAGAACCTAAGAAGGCAGCCAAGACCACATACATAAAGAGACTAACCAAGACAAACAACAAGGTATTTAGAGAAAATGCTTCTCCCAAGTGATTTAGAATACCTGAATTTGCCAAGATAGGCATATCCTTAAAGAAAAAAATAGCTCCAAGTCCACCTACAACATAAATACCAATATGAGTCAAAATGACTAGAAGTAAGGCAATCATGCGGGCGTAGAAATAATGGCTAGCACGAATGCTTGAGAAGACCACTTCCATGATTTTGGTTCCTTTCTCGCTGGCTACTTCCTGAGCAGTAACACTAGCATAAGTGATCAAAATCATATAGAGGAAGAAACCAAGTCCTGCAGCCGCAAAGGTTTGAACCATCTTTTTATTTTCCTTGGCTTCATCAATCTGTTCTGTAAATTGAACCGTTTGAGCCAAGCGTTTTTCCTGTTCCTGAGACAAATTTGCTTCTGAACGGTTGAGTTGAGATTGGAGTTCATTCAACTTAGCAGTCACTGCTAACTTAATGCCACTCTCTAGTGAAGTCTCACCATGATAGACTGCCTTGAGGACACTATTCTCCTGGTCAATGGTTAGATAGCCTTTTATTTTTTCATCCTTGATGGCTTCTTTGGCACTTGCTTCATCCTTATAGTCAAAGTTAAGACCATTGGTCGATTTAAGTTCTTCTGTAACAAGAGGCACAGAACTAACTACTGCTACCTTACTATTTTGAGCTAAGGAAGAACCTTGGAGAACACCAATTCCTCCAGATAGACCTAAAAAGAGGAAAGGCGAAATCACCATAAAGAAGAAACTCCAAGACTTGACATGTCTTAGATAGGTTTCTTTGATTACAACCCACATATTTCTCATACTTCCACCCCTGATTCTAATTTAAAGATTTCATCGATTGTTGGAGCTTGTTGATCAAAAGTCGCGATATATTGACCTTGAGTCAAGATTGGGAAGAGTTCTCTACCTGCACTTTCATCATCTAAAATCAACTTCCAGCTACCTTGCTTGGTCAAGCTAACCTGTTTGACATGAGGAAGGCTCTCCAGTTCTTCCTTGCTTCGTTCACTTGAAACAAAAAGTCGTGTTTTGCCGTATTGATTGCGGACCTCTTGAACCGGTCCATGCAAGACCACACGTCCATCTCGAATCATGAGGATATCATCACAAAGCTCTTCGACATTGGTCATGACATGGTCAGAAAAGATAATGGTCGCGCCGCGTTCTTTTTCTTTCAAGATAACCCGCTTAAGAAGTTCGGTATTAACTGGATCCAAGCCACTAAAAGGCTCATCTAGGATAATCAAATCTGGCTCATGAATCAGAGTAATGATCAGTTGAATTTTCTGTTGATTTCCTTTTGAGAGACTCTTAATCTTGTCCGTCAGTTTTCCCTTGACTTCCAGTTTTTCCATCCATTGAGGGAGTTTTTCTTTGATTTCCTTGGTGTCCATGCCTTTTAGGGTCGCCAAGTAACGAACTTGTTCAAGGACTGTCAATTTAGGCATAAGACTACGTTCTTCAGGGAGATAACCAATGCGAGCATAAGTCTCCTGACGAATATCTTGACCATCAAGCTCAATCTCCCCTTGATAGTCTAAAAATTTCAAAATACTGTGAAAAATAGTTGTTTTCCCAGCTCCATTTTTCCCAACCAGCCCCAAAATACGCCCCGGTCGTGCTTGAAAGTCAACACCAAACAAAACTTGCTTAGACCCAAAACTTTTCTCTAGATTTCTTACTTCGAGCATCATCCACCTCCGAAATTTATTGCACTCATTATACTCCTTTTTGACAGCCTTTACAATGATTTATGTACATTTTTAAATCTTGATTTCAAGAAGGATATTTTCTGGATAGGAACTTTATTAGCTTATCACCAAGCATTTTAGTCCTCCAGATTTTAAGTGATAAATTTATTATACTCATTTCTTGATAAATCCGTTGGCTATGTCCTCAAATGTTCATTTTCAGTCCTGAATTGTTACTAGCAATCTTCATCATCCTGCCTAGCTTATCGTGCTATTTTATGGTATATTTTTGATAGACTATAGATTATCATCGGCAAGGAATCTGATATGAAAAAAAGACTTAAACTCGAACCAAACAACAATAACTTAATCATTTGGGAAGCTGAACAGCCAAAAGCCGTTCTTCAGCTTGTACATGGAATGGTAGAGTACGTGGAACGATATGAAGAATTTGCTCTAGCCATGAATAAAGAAGGCTTTACTGTTATCGGCCATGATCATCTCGGCCATGGTCATACTGCTCAAAATCCAAGTCAACTCGGAGTCTTTCCTGAATCTCCCGAGGAACTCATCGATGATATTGAAAGAGTGACCTCTTTTATTCAAGAAAGCTATCCAGAACTTCCAATCGTCCTTCTAGGGCATTCTATGGGTTCTCTTATGTGTCGCTATTATGTAGCTAAACGAAAACCACCTATCAATGCCTTGATTATCATGGCGACTGGTCAACAACCTCAGTTTCTAACTCGATTTGCTCTCATCCTAACAGAATGCATCCGACTTATAAAAGGGAATAAACACCGTAGTAAACTTCTAACCTACCTGTCCACTGACAGTTTTAACCGTAGTATTAAAAATCCTAAAACATCCGTAGATTGGCTCTCAAAAAATGAAGAATCTAACCAAGCTTATCTGAAGGATCCATTCTGTCAATTCATCCCTACTATTCCTATGTACAGATCCATTTTTTACTTCTCTAATCAAGTAGCTAGTAAGCAGGTAATCGATGAGATTCCAGCTCAACTCCCCATTCTCGTTATTTCAGGACAAGAAGACCCTCTGGGAGAAAATGGTAAAGGTATAGAAAGATTTGTAAAACTCCTAAAGGCTTCACATTCGAAAGTAAGCGTCCGAGTAGTTGAAGAGGCTCGTCACGAAATTCTGAACGAAATCAATCGACAAGATACTTACCACTTCTTAGCTGATTGGATGACCAAAAATATGGATGGCTAACCTAGATATAGCAGTATTACATATAACTTATTCCCCAAGTTGATTACATCATCAGGCTAAAGCTTGATGATTTTTTGTACTAAAAAATCCATCCTTAGGGATGGATTATAGACTGTTAACGCACCTCTGCATTCACTTTTTCTTCAAGTGATGCTTGAATTTTTTCCATGTAGCGTGCGACTTCTTCATCAGTCAAGCTATCTTCTGGATTTTGGAAGGTCAAGCTATAAGCCATTGACTTCATACCAAGTCCTAGTTTTTCACCTGAGAAGACATCAAAGAGTTTGATAGCTGTCAAACGTTTCACGCCTGCAGATTTGATGGCATCAACCACATCTTGGTGAGTCACTTCTGCTTTGAGGAGAAGGGCGATATCACGGCTGACTGCTGGGAATTTAGTAATTTCCACAAATGGAGCTACTGGTTGAAGAGCTTTCTCGATAGCTGAAAGGTTGAGCTCTGCTACATAAGTTTCTGGAATATCGTAAGCCTTAGCTGTAACAGGATGTACTTGACCGAGGAAACCAAGGACTTGGTCACCGAGTGAGATCAAGGCTGTACGTCCTGGGTGAAGACTAGCAATTTCAGAAGTTTCTGTATAAGTCACTTCAAGACCCAAGCGAGCAAGGAGAGCTTCTAAAATCCCCTTAGCATAGAAGAAGTCAACAGGAACTGCTGCTGTTTGGAAGTCTTTTTCAGCAACCAAGCCTGTCAAGGCAAAGGCAAAGCTATTGATTTCATTTGGCAATTCTTCTTTTGGATTACCGATTTGCTCGAAAACTTTTCCAATCTCATAAAGAGCCAAGTTTTTATTCTTACGTGCTACGTTGTAGGCAACTGTATCCAAAATACCTGAAACCATATTTTGACGGAGAACTGAACGGTCCACAGTCATTGGCCACATCAATTCTGTCAAATGACTTGGCTGAATCGTAAACTCGACTGCTTTTTCAGGAGTTGTTAGAGCATAGGTGATAATTTCTGTCAAACCTGCTCCCTCAGCGATAGTACGAACTTGACGGCGGAGTTTTTGTGTCGCAGTCAATTCACCAGCTGTTCCATCATCTTTTGGAAGACTAGTTGGCAAGCGGTCATAACCATAGATACGAGCGATTTCTTCAAAAAGATCCGCTTCGATAGTGATGTCCCAGCGACGACGTGGTACGCTTACTGTGAAGCTATCTGCATTTCCAGAAAGGCCAAATCCAAGACGACGGAAGACATCTTCTACATCTGCGTAGGAAAGCTCTGTACCGAGGACACGGTTGACGTCTGCAAGAGTAGAAGAAACTTCTACATCAGATGTATCCAACTGCCCTGCTGAAACGATGCCCTTCCGCACTGTCGCACCAGCCAATTCCGCAATCATGCTTGCTGCCGCATCAAGGGCTTCATTAACGGTTGCCACGTTGATACCTTTTTCAAAACGTGAAGATGATTCAGAACGAAGGTTGAGGCGACCACTTGTCTTACGGATAGATTTGCCATTGAAAACAGCAGCTTCAAGAACGACACGACTAGACTTTTCAGAGATTTCTGTAGCTTGTCCACCCATGACACCTGCAAGAGCTACTGGCTTGTCTGCTACAGTGATGACTAAGTCATTTGTTTCCAACTCACGTTCTTCACCGTCCAAGGTTACCAATGTTTCACCAGCACGAGCCTCACGCACACGAATCTCGCTTCCATCAAAGGTATCCAAGTCAAATGCATGCATTGGTTGACCAAAATAAAGCAAGATATAGTTGGTCACGTCGACGACATTGTTAATCGGACGGATGCCTTCATTCATGAGGAGGTTTTGTAACCATTGTGGACTTGGTGCAATGGTCACATTGTCCAAGATACGGGCAGCATAGTAAGGCGCCTTGTCTGTATCAATGCTGACAGAAAGAGCGTCTGCTGCAACTTGGTCTGTTTCTGTTAAAGTAAATTCTTTAAAATTGACTGCCTTGTCATAGATAGCGGCTACTTCGTGCGCTACCCCACGCATAGAAAGAGCATCTGCACGGTTTGGCGTGATAGAAAGTTCGATGATTTCATCATCCAAGTCTAGATAAGAGAAGACTTCCTCACCTGGAATAGCATTTTCTGGCAAGATTTGGATGCCATCTGCAAATTCTTTCGGTACAACGGAGTCAGAAATGCCCAATTCACCAAGTGAACAGATCATCCCGAGTGACTCTAAGCCACGGATTTTCCCTTTTTTAATCTTGTAGTTATCAGCAATGCGAGCACCTGGAAGAGCCACCATAACCTTGATACCTGCACGCACATTTGGTGCTCCACAGACGATTTGACGGGCTTCTTCTTCACCCACATTGACTTGGCAGACATGCAAGTGTGTTTCTGGCACATCTTCGCAAGACAAGACTTCTCCGACGACAATTTTTGAGAGACCAGCAGCTGGAGATTCCACACCTTCTACTTCGATCCCTGTAGTTGACATTTTCTCAGCCAACTCTTGTGATGGCACATCAATGTCCACCAATTCTTTTAACCATTTGTATGATACTAACATAATTCTGATCGTAAGATCTCATCAATCGAGACCTTTTCAATTCCTTTCTTTTTCTTCGAGTAAGCTCTTGCCATTTCTCACCGAGAGGAAATGACTAGAACTGTATAGGATTGTGTTTCATGTTTCAATCTTATTTAAACTGTTCTGAGAAGCGGACATCGCCTTGGTAGAATCCACGGATATCGTTGATTCCGTAGCGAAGCATGGCTACACGCTCTTGACCAAGACCAAAGGCAAAGCCAGAGTAAACAGTCGCATCGATACCACTCATCTCAAGGACACGTGGGTGAACCATACCGGCACCCATAATCTCGATCCAACCAGTTTTCTTACATACGTTACAGCCGTCTCCGCCGCACTTGAAGCATGAAACGTCAACCTCAACAGAAGGCTCTGTGAATGGGAAGTAAGATGGGCGCAAACGGATTTGGCGCTCTTCACCAAACATTTTTTGCACAATCAACTGAAGAGTTCCTTGAAGGTCAGCCATAGAGATGTTTTTCCCAACAACCAAGCCTTCGATTTGATGGAATTGGTGACTGTGGGTCGCATCGTCAGTATCACGACGGAATACACGTCCTGGTGAGATCATCTTCAAAGGACCTTTAGAAAAATCATGGGCATCCATCGCACGCGCCTGAACTGGAGACGTGTGGGTACGGAGCAAGATTTCTTCTGTGATGTAGAAAGTGTCCTGCATATCACGGGCTGGGTGGTCTTTTGGAAGGTTCATACGTTCGAAGTTGTAGTAGTCTTGCTCAACTTCAAATCCATCCACAACTTGGTAACCCATACCAATGAAAATATCTTCAATTTCTTCACTAGTTTGTGTAAGAACGTGACGGTGACCAGTCGCAACTGGACGTCCTGGAAGTGTCACATCAATGCTTTCACTTGCTAGTTGAGCTTCCACTTTCTTTTCTTCCAAGAGCTTAGCTGTTTCTTCAAAGGCAGCTGTTAGGACATCACGAGCCTCATTGACGTGTTTTCCGATAACAGGGCGCATTTCAGCAGAAACGTCTTTCATCCCTTTAAGGATTTCAGTCAGTGACCCTTTTTTACCAAGGACTGAGACACGCAATTCTTGCATCTCTTTTTCATTTTCAGCAGTAATCTGCTTCAAGCTAGCTAGCGTTTCTTCACGAAGCGCTTTTAATTGTTCTTCAATAGTTGACATAATTCCTCCATCAGTCTCTCGTAAGATAAAAGAAAACCACATGCCAAAAACTCCACTCGGAGCGTTGACACGCGGTACCATCCGTTTTCATCTGACAAGTCAGACCTTTATTCTGAATCCATAGGCAAGTGAATTCACCCAGCTTTCATATAGAGAGCTTTCAGTCACGGCTCTCCTCCCTGAGATACTTCCCCTGAGATACTAGTCTTGCAGATTCCTATTTAATTATTATTCATTTTATCAAATTTTAAGTAATCTTGCAAGATGTTTTGCGACTAATCAACATAGTCTCCACCTTCAAAACCGTAATACTCTTCCAAACTGAGGCCACTTGCTGCAATTTCTTTGGCTTCTTTACCAACATAGCGAAGGTGCCATTCCTCAGCCATATAACCCGTTTCCTTTTCCTTGCCTTTGAGATAACGAACAACAAAGCCATAGTCAGCCGCATGGTCCAAAAGCCATTGGGCAGCCTTTTCTTCAGTGACTAGGTCTCCATTTGTTCCAATCAGATCAAAAGCTAAGCCAGTTTGGTGTTCACTATAGCCAGGTCTTGCAGAATAGAGGTCAGCTTCCGCCTTGCCATCTTTATTTACATAGTTCTGATAAAGCTGAGTTTGAGTTTCATAACTTCTAAACCCACTATAGTGATCACTAATTGGGAAACCTGCTTGTTGCATAGCTACAATGAGTTTTAACAGTTCTGCCTTTGCGGTAGGATTTTCTCCAGGATTGTAATCTTTTGACATAGGATAATGCTTATTAGCCACAACAATCTCATCGTACTTGCCTTGAATGCTGTAGTGGTCTCCTTTGTTAACCACTTCTGCTTTCTTTTGACTAGCTTCCTGCGACTTACTTCCCGCGGTTCCTTCTTGTACAGTTGATTGCTCTGAAGAAGCTTTTGCGTCAGAAGTCGCTGATTTTTCTTGTGAACAAGCTGCCAATGTCAAGGCTAATAATCCTGATAAGATAAGGTATCTTTTTTTCATCTGTTATCCTTTCATTTAATCCTCTGGTTTAAAGTCTCAGATAATCTTGCAATCAAGTCTTCTAATTTACTTCCCTTAACCTGATATTCTTCAGCAATCATTTCT
Source organism: Streptococcus sp. HMSC074B11 (assembly GCF_001808705.1). Taxonomy (GTDB): domain Bacteria; phylum Bacillota; class Bacilli; order Lactobacillales; family Streptococcaceae; genus Streptococcus. Next base: position 212,159 of record NZ_KV794273.1, read on the forward strand.
TCCCATGGAACCCACCAGACTGGACCACGACCATTAAGACCGTGTCCCTTCATATCACCAGCTCGTCTAGGGAAAATATGCCAGTGGACATGGGCATCTCCATTTCCAAGCAACTCTACATTCATCTTTTCAGCAGAAAAAGCCTTAGAGACAGCTTCCTGAACCAGACTCATTTCCTCTAAAAATTGAAGTCTGACACTTGGATCTAGATGATGTAGTTCTGTGACATGTTCCTTGGCTAAGAATAGAGTGTAACCTTCAAAATACTGGTGATCTCCGATGACAACATATCCTGTTTCTAACTCCTTGACAAAGTAGGGATTGTCACCAGACTTGATGAGTTCAATTCGATCACAAATCAAGCACATCTCAGTCCACCAACTCACTCTTGAGATAAGCATCCACCATACGCTCAGTAGCCACTACAGAATCAATATGAGTACGCTCATAAGAATGGCTTGATTCAATACCTGCTCCTAGAAGAGCGTGCTTAACCTCTGCTCCAGCTGACATCGCTGCAGAAGCATCCGAACCGTAAAATGGATAGATATCTAGTTTAAATGGAATGTCTTGCTCTTTTGCTAAAGCAACCAAATGTTGACGGAATTCATAGTGATAAGGACCTGAAGCATCCTTGACACAGATAGAGACTGTGTACTCGTCTGTCTGCTGATCATCTCCCATTGCTCCCATGTCTACTGCTAGGTACTCAACAACTTGACTAGGGATACTTGAGTTAGCACCATGTCCCACTTCTTCAAAAACTGAAAAGGCAAAATGCGTAGTGACAGGAAGTTCAATCCCTTCTTCTTTGTAGACTTTGAGGAGATTAAGGAGAATAGCTGCGCTGACCTTGTCATCCAAATGACGAGACTTGATAAAGCCTGTCTCAGTCACGACAGTTCGTGGGTCAAAACTGATAAAGTCTCCAACTTCGATACCGAGTGCGCGTGTTTCTTTTTCGTTGGTAACTTTTTCATCCAAACGAACTTCCATATTGTCCTGTGTACGTTCCGCAGTTCCAGCATCTTTGTAAACGTGACAAGAAGTTTGGTGGATCAAAATCGTACCTGATACGGTTTTACCTGTGCTAGCCACATGGACTGTACAGTTTTCGCCTTCAATCATGTTCCAAGGATAGCCACCGATACGGTCCATCTTGAGACGACCGTCTGGTTTAACAGCACGGACGATAGCTCCCAGAGTATCCACATGAGCAGTCACATAGCGTTGTTGCTCGTCATTTTTCCCTTTAATGGTAACGTTCACTCCACCCTTAGCCGTGCGGACTGGTTGATAGCCTAGTTTTTCAAGCGTCTCAACTAGATAATTCGTAATTTCACGCGTAAAACCTGTTGGCGATGCAATAGCAGTTAGTTCTTTGATATATTCTACAGTTTGATTCATTTTTTCACCTCTCGTTACCATTATATCACTTTTCCCATCTTAGTATGTGCAAAAAAGAAAAACTTAAATACTTTGATTTTAAAATTAATCTATGGTAAAATTAAGTAAAGTATTATGATGAAAGGAATACAAAATGAACAAATATTTCAAAACGACACTTCTCTTAGCCTTGCCTTTGGTATTCTTGTTGGGATGTTCAAAACAATCTTCAACTACTTCTTCTAGCTCTTCTACACCAGAAACAACTGAGGTAAAAACTTCTGAATCTAGCACTACTGAAAAGAAATCAGAATTAAAAACTGCTACCTTTGTGAACGATTCTCAGCCTGGTGTCGTATCAACCTTAACATATACAGTTGACGGTGATAATGTTGTCAAACAAACTGCTCATAATGTCGCTGATCCTGAAGTCCTCAATAGTACAGCAGATGCTGTAAAAAGTGTTCTTGAAGAAACCTACAAAGGCTATAAGGGACTTAAAGGGGTAACTTTCTCAATCGAAGTTAAAGATGGTAAAGTCGTTCAAGATCTTGAAATCGATCTTTCAGTTGCAAGTATTGACGAACTTAGAAAAGCTTTACCAGAAGAATACTCAGGCGTTGGAAAAAACGTAAGTTTTAAAGCCTCTAAAAAAATGTTAACAGACCTTGGTTATACAGAAAAAAACTAAGCAACTAAGACTAAATAGAAAAAACTTGGCATCGGCCAAGTTTTTTTCTATTCCATTTCAAAAGCTTCACTTTCTTGTTTATTTGGAAGAACAAGAGAAAGTAGAATACCGATAATAGCTGGTACCAACCATGGCAGAGAAGCCTCCGCAAATGGTAGAGCGTTCACGATATTTGCAAGGACCTCAACTTTAAAAGTAGATCCTAAAACACTTGCAATAGCAATGGATGTGACAATACCAACAGTTAATTGCATTCCTGGTTTAGAAAGAGCAACAAACTTGTTCACAATCACAATCATGACAATGGCAATCGTAATCGGGTACAAAATAACGAGAACTGGTACAGAGTACTTAATAATAGCACCCAAACCAAGATTTGCAATGGCAAAACCAATCAAGGTAAAGACAGTCGCATAAACCTTGTAGCTGATTTGTGGGAAACGTCCGTTAAAGAACTCAGCAGTTGATACAATCAACCCTACAGTCGTTGTAAAGCAAGTAACAGTTACCATAACTGCTAGGAAAAGCTGAGCAGTAGAACCAAAGATTTCTTGAGTCGCTTGAGACAAGATATAAACTCCAGGAGTTCCACTCTTCATTGCTTCATCTGTTACTGGGAAATGATTGCCCAAGAAACCTAGACCGATGTAGAGAGCACTAAATCCAAGAGCTACAACAATTCCAACCACCCAAATGGTTGAAATGTACTCTTTCTTGTTTGAAAAACCAAGTTGTTTCAAGGTTTGTACTGCAATAACACTGAAGGCAACCGAAGCAAGCGCGTCAAGTGTATTGTATCCTTCTAAGAAACCAGCTCCAAAGGCGGAAGCTTGATAAGCTCCTGAAGCTGCTTGTGGTGCGTTCCCACCATACTTGAAAGCTCCAAGGATAACCAGAATAACAATTAAGATGGCAAAAACTGGAGTCAAGACTCGACCGATACGATCCAAGATTTTTGAAGGATTCAAGGAGATTAGGTATGCAGCTACAAAGTATAGAATGGTGAAGACAATCAAACCTAAACCTTTATCTGCTTGATCTAATAGCGGACTAATACCAACTTCAAATGATGTCGTTGCTGTACGTGGAATGGCAAAGAATGGACCAATCGACAAGTACAAAGCTGCAAGATAAATTGTCGCAAACCATGGTGAAATTTTCTTAGAAATTTCATAGATATAGCCCTTTGGATTAAGGGTTCCAATGATTAAGGTTAGGACGGCAATCCCAACACCTGAAAATACAAATCCTGCAATGGCAGGAAGGAAGTTTTCTCCAGACTGTGCGCCTAGAGTTGGAGGGAAAATCAAGTTACCTGCTCCAAAAAATATTCCAAACAGGAGTAATCCTGTTAAAGCACCTTTTTTAGCCATAAACTCTCCTTATTAAAAATAAAATACTTTCTTAGTATAACATGATTAAAGGCTAGAAAAGGCTGTCACGAAACAATTCTGAAATGTTTTCAATTTTCCGAATTTTAATGCAAAAAAATCCTTCGAGTCCTTTCTCATTTTTAAAAGGTTTCGAAGGAAATTTTTCTTATTCTAAGGCATCCATGCCACCTTGGACATTGACAACCTCATAGCCTTGTTCTGTTAAAAATTGGCAGGCACGTGCGGAACGTATTCCTGACTTACAGATCACGTAGTAAGGCTGGGTTTTATCTAGTTGCTCATAAGTATCCACTAGTTGGCTGAGAGGGAAATTACGAGCACCTTCTAAATGAAGAGCTTCAAATTCCTCTACTTCTCTCACATCCAATATAGAAAGCGACTCTTTCTGGTATAGTTGGTAAAAATCATTAAAAGTAATTTCTTTCATTTTTCTCCTTTATAATGGCATTAAGGTAAGATTACTATCTCATAGGTAAATCCAATCGACTCTAAAAATCGAAACAAGTCTTGGGTTTTAATAAAAATCGTTTTTTCATTTGTATTAGGGTGGAAGGTCATGACATCCTCTGATACGATCTCCTTATCAAAATAAACATGAATGTCTTTCTCTTCATTATTTAACAAACCAAAAGGTGATACTGTTCCTGCTGGTAGGTTCATTTTCTCAGCCAAGGAATCCAATGAGGCCATGCGGATCCGATTAGCTCCCACTTGAACTTTAAAGTCATCCATATCCAATGGTTTCTTGTCATCCATGATGAGCAAATAGTACTGGGTTTTCTTTTTATTGGTCAAAAACATAGACTTGGTCCGAACCCCTTCCAGGCCTTCAATATAGCTATCTGCCTGCTCTGTCGAGAATGCAGGTGGATGATCCACCACATCATAGGTAATTCCCAACTCTTGTAACTTATTAGCTACTTGTTGATAGGCATCCATCCTTTTTCTCCTTTATTGATGAATAATCTTTTGTACCAATGCTCGTAATTCTGGAACCACTTCTGCCTCAAACCAAGGATTTTTTTTCATCCAGATTTGATTGCGTGGTGAAGGATGCACCAGAGGGAAATAATCAGGCAAATAATCCTTGAACCGATGCACACGGTCTGTCACCTTACCACTAACTTTCTCATGTAGATAGTAGGCTTGGGCATACTGACCAATCAAGAGTGTTAATTGAATATCTGGCAATTCCTTCAAGAGTTCTGGATGCCATTTTTCTGCAAAACCTGGACGAGGTGGCAGGTCACCCGATTTCCCATGACCTGGAAAGTAGAAATCCATGGGCATGACTGCAAAGTAACCTGAATTGTAAAAGGTGTCTTCATCCACACCCAACCATTCGCGCAAGCGGTCCCCACTTTTATCCTTCCAGTATAGCCCTGCTTCTTGGGTTTTGAGACCTGGCGCCTGGCCAATGATATTGATACGAGCTGTTTTTGGTGCTGCAAAGAGTGGCTCGATGCCTTGCTCAGTATAGCTGGCATTCTGTGGATCCTCTATGATAGCTTGCTTGATTCTTTCGATTTGAGACATTTTCTCCTCCAAAAAGAAGTCTAAGCATACAATCTCAGACTTCTATATCATTATTTGATCAATTCGTAGATAGCTTCAGCGTAGATGGCTGCTGCACGGAAAAGATCGTCCAAGGCGATAAATTCGTTGGCTTGGTGCATGGTATCGATAGAATCTGGGAACATAGCACCGTAGGCTACACCACGCTCTAACAATCGTCCAAATGTTCCACCACCGATGACTTGCTCATGACCTTGAAGTCCAGTTTGTTTTTCATAAACATTCAACAAGGTTTGGACAAGTGGATCTTCCATTGGTACGTAGTGAGGAGTATGCCCATGTTCAGAAAGGCTAACTGAAGCAACTGGCAAGGTTTCAAGAACTGACTTGATTTGCTCTGGGTTTGTTCCTTTTGGATAACGGAAGTTAAGGGCAATAGTATTGTCAGCACTTGTTTCGTCAAAGCGGAAAACACCCGCATTCATAGAAAGAGCACCCATCTTTTCATCCACATGAGCTACTTTCAAGTTTTTCCCTTCGTGGTCGTTCAAAAGAATCTTACCAGCAATGTCAAGATAGTCTTTTGCAGGTCCTTCAAAAGCAAATTGGCTTAGGAAGAGGGCAAGATAAGTTGCACCATTGACACCCGAAGCAGGCATGGCACCATGGGCTGATTTACCAATTACAGTCACCTTGTACTGACCGTTCTCTTCTTGGATTTCTCCTCTGAGTTTGTGCTCTGCAACGAAAGCGTCTAGTTTCCCTTGCAAGTCAGCTAAGTCACCTGAAACGACTGCTGTTGCTGATTCAGGAACCATGTTTTCACGCAATCCACCTGTAAAGCTGTGAAGACGAGCTGCACCAGTATTTTCACCGGCAAAGTGAAGGTATTCAGTGATATTTCCTTTTTCACCATTGATGATAGGGAATTCAGCATCTGGAGAAAAACCAAAGTCTGGTTTTGCAAGTCCTACATGCTCAAAGTAGTAGTCCATATCTGCCCAACCTGATTCTTCGTCTGTTCCCACGATGAAACGAACTTTTTTAGAAGTTGGAAGACCCAATTCTTTGATGATTTTCAAACCATAGTAACAAGCTGTAGTAGGACCCTTGTCATCAGAAGCACCACGCGCATAAAGACGACCATCTTTGATAGTTGGAGTGTAAGGATCAGTATCCCATCCGCTACCTGCTGGCACTACGTCCATGTGGGCAAAGATTCCGAGAGCTTCTTCTCCTTCACCAAACTCAAAATGTCCTGCATAATTGTCGACATTTTTTGTTGGGTAGCCATCACGGTCTGCGATTTCAAGGAATTTTTCCAAGGCTTTTACTGGACCAGGTCCAAATGGATGCTCAGCATCTGCCTTGCTGTCATCACGTTCTGAGTTGATTTCCAAAAGGCTAAACAAGTCAGCCAAGAGGTCTTCTTTACGTTTTTCTACTTCTGCTGTAAAATCAATAACTGTCATTTTTTCTTCCTATCTTTTTTCGATAATTTCATCTACTGGCAAGCGATAACTTGGTTCCAACTTCTCATCTGTATATCCCACTGTGATCAAAAGTTCTGGACGGAAGCGTTCTTCGATTTCCAAGACTTCATTGACTTTTGATTTGTCAAAACCAAGGATAATGTTTGATCCGATTCCTTGGTCAGTCAAAGCAAGGACCAAGTTCATAGCTACAAGCCCAGCATTAAGAGCCAAGTAGTCACTGACTTGTTGTTCGTTGTAACGCGCAAATTCTGCTGGAAGATTTTTCATAAAATATTGAAGCTGCTCTTCTGAGAAATTATTGGCACCACCAATACGAGCAATCTTGCGAGCACGTTTAGCTAAGTCTGTATCTGTAAACAAGGCAATGGTTACAGGTGCAGATGCCACTTGCTCAAAGTTTGAACCGTAAGCCAATTTTGCTAGTTCAGCATTTCTTTCACGAACCACGACGAATTTCCAAGGCTGACTGTTGTGAGCGCTTGGTGCCAAGGTTGCGATTTCGATAGCTGTACGAACATCCTTCGGATCGACAGGTTTATCAATAAAATGCTTGGTCGCATGACGTTTTTTATTTAACTCAAGAAATTTCATAATTGATTTCCTTTTCTATTTCTATTGCTTCCATTTTACCACATTCTGAAAGAGCTTGCAGAGTTTTTTCATTAGTGAAACAAATTATCTTTTTTCTTACTTGAGTTGTTTACTACAAAACTGGAAATTATAATATTTCTCTATCACTTCCATAAAAAATATATATTGGATATCTGATTGATTGTCTGGTAAGCTAGATACCATTAAGTAAAGGAGACTCTTATGAAAAAATTAATCTTATTATTAGCCATTAGTCCCTTGTTGGTCGCCTGTGGACAATCTAAACAGGATAGTGCTTCTACTTCCACTGCTAGTCCTAAAACCATTGTTGTAGCAACTGCTGGAGACATCCCACCTTTTGATTTTGAAAAAGATGGTAATTTGACCGGATATGATGTTGAGGTGTTAAAAGCAGTCGATGAAAAACTGGATCAATACAAGATTGAATTTCAAAAAACAGCTTGGGAAAGTATTTTCCCTGGAGTGGATGCTGGCCGTTACCAAGCTGCTGCCAACAACTTGAGCTATACCAAAGAGAGAGCCGACAAATACCTCTACTCACTCCCAATCGCTAAAAACCCTTTGGTTCTTGTGAGCAGAAAAGACAAGGCTCTTACTTCTCTGCAAGATATCGCTGGTAAAACAACCCAGGATGATACAGGAACTTCTACTGCCAAAGTTGTTACAGACTGGAATCAAAGTCACTCCGACAATCCTGCAACCATCCAATACTCTGGTGAGGATGTCGCTAAACGTCTGACTGATCTCGCCAATGGTGAATTTGATTTCCTAATCTTTGATAAAATCTCTGTTCAAAAAATTATTCAAGACCGAGGTTTAGACTTAAACGTAGTCGACTTGGAGAGCAATGATAATCCAAACAACTACATCATCTTTTCAAGTGACCAAAAAGAATTTAAAGACCAGTTTGACAAGGTCCTCAAAGAACTCTACCAAGATGGAACCCTTGAAAAACTCAGCAAAACCTATCTCGGTGGTTCTTACCTACCAGATCAATCTCAATTACAATAAGATATATTAAAAACGATTGGCTCGTCCAATCGTTTATTTAGTATCTGTTCGTTAAAGCAACTCTTACAAAAAATCAAAATAATTTTTCACATCCTCCACATAGCCATGCTTTTCATTTAGGCTAGCAAGTAATTCCCTATTATGTCCTTGATAGTTGTCCTCACGTCGTAATTCTTCATACATTTCGATAAAAGGAAGACCTTTGGTCTTGGCTGATTCTAGCTCTGCTTCATAATCATAGGCAACCTTACGAAATTGGATATTGACCAATTCACCATTTTCAACCTCAAGTAAGGCATACTGGGCTCGATGATTTTTTAGCCCTTCCCAATCAAAATAAGGCATACCAATCGAACCTGGGTTGATGATTTGTTGGCCTTGACTACCATAACGTAGAAGTTGTTTATGGACATGCCCATAGACGGCTACATCAGTAGTTTCATCAAGTAGCTGGTCAAATTTTTCAGTATTATTTTCAACTAGTAAATCTCTACCATAGTTTTTCTCAGGCAAATTATGAGAAAGTGAGAAGTGCAAGCCTTCGATTTCTTTCTTGGCTATCATAGGTAGCTTTCTCAACCAATCAATATGCTCGGGGTTTATGCGCTCCATCAGATACTGAGTCATCCTGAGAAACTGAATTTCTTCGGGATCATCTAAACCATATTGCCCATCTAAAGCCTCTAACACACAATCATCCCAGTTCCCTCGAACGGATGCTGTAATGGGAAGTTCTTTCAAAAGAGCCACCAAGTCATTTGCTCCCGGCCCAGGAAGAAAAATATCTCCCAAAAGCCAATATTCAGTCGCTCCCAAATTTTTAGCGTCCTCAAGCACTCCAGCTAAGGCGGTCGTGTTGCCGTGAATGTCTGATAAAATTGCAATCTTATGGTTCATTTTCTGCTCTTTCTTTATTGGATAGCATTCAGGGTATCCAAATCACTCTTATTTTTCTTCATTATAGCATAAAATCGCTAGAAGATTCTCGTAGGGAAATATTGTTACCAAGATTCTTTTAAAAATATGTCAAAAATAGTTGACATTATGTTCTTAAAAGAATATACTGTAGTCAAATATATGTGACATAATCTAAAAAGGAGGAAGCATGAATCGTGTGAAAGAATTCCGCAAGGAACTGGGAAAGTCCCAACTCGAACTTGCCAAGGATATTGGTGTCTCTAGACAAACCATTAATATGATTGAAAACGACAAGTACAATCCTACCCTGGAACTCTGTCTCAATCTCGCTCGAAGCCTCCAAACTGACCTCAACAGTCTCTTTTGGGAGGATGATTTTTAAAAGGAGAAGAAAAATGAAAAAAGAAACCTTCACTGAAAAGCTCATCAAACGCACTTACGGTATTTCTGATCCACTGGACGAATACAAACGGCGCGAAGCTGACCGCATCGGAAATAAAGTCTTTATGATTCTCTTTTATCTGATGATTTTCGGCAATCTTATTCCGCTTGTTCTGGCCTATCAATTTCCTCAACTAGTGGCTCTAGTCTATCCTCCTCTGATTTTAGTGATTGCCCTCATCGCTGCTGGCTATGTCACCTACCAAATGCAAAAAACAGGGATTACAACTATTGAACCAGATATGTTAAGTGAGAAAGAAAATAAGCAACTACACTACCCTGGTCTTAAAGCGGGTTTATTCTTTGGCCTATGGATGTTTTTTATAACCCCTCTTCTCCATATAATTACTGGTGAAGGTCAGGACTATTTCCATTCTCTTCTCACTATAAGAAATGGTTTAGCAAGCATTTTCGGTTCTATCTTCTTCGGAGCGAGCATACAGTTCCTCATCTCCCGCCGGATCGCAAGAGCTAAAAAAGAGCAGGATAAGGATTAGGAGGTACCCTATGAAATCACTAGTAACGTTACTTACCTATCATCTTTTGTTCAGTTCTCTACTCGCCTTCATCATCATTTCAGGAAACTTGCCCATCTACGATACCGTCCTTGTTCTTGTCTTTGTTCCAGCACTCAACAAAGGACTGACTTATCTAAAGATAGATTCCCAAAAAACGCGCATACTCAACTTAGCACTATGCTTTATGATTATATCCTTGCCACAACTGACGGTTATTTCAAACGATTGGAAATATTATCTATTGCTAACTATCGCCAGCCTTTCTTCTATCACTTATCTCTATTGTCTCTATCAATTCGTAAAAGAAACAAAATAACATCGTTCATTTAGGAGAAATCACCCATGAAAAAAGAACCCCTCTATGAAAAACTAATCAAACGTATCTATGGCATTTCAGGGCCACTTGATGAACACAAACGACGCGAGGCTGACCACATCGGGAATAAAGTCTTTATGATTCTCTTTTACCTCATGACTCTAGGCAATTTCATCCCCTTTGTTCTTGCTTATAAATATCCCCAAATGGTCGCTTTCGGATATCCAATCATTATTTTTCTGGTTTCCTTGGTTTGTGCTTTCTATGTCACTACTCAAACTAAAAAAACTGGTATTGCTGCTATCGATCCTGATATGTTGAGCCAGAAGGAAAAGAAACAGTTACGTAATCCTGGCCTTAAAGCTGGACTTTTCTATGGAGTCTTTATGTTCTTTGGCATGCCACTTCTCAATATCCTAATGGATGATAGCAAAAGCTATCTTACCGCTCTTTTGAATACAAGAAGCATCTTGTCAACCATCGTTGCAACCTTCTTTTTCGGATTAACAGTGCATATTGTCATCACTCTTCGTATTCAAAAAGCTAGAGAAGATCAAGACGACGATTAGGAGGAAACTTATGAAATCACTACAAACTTTAATTCTCAGCCATATTTTGGTCAGTATCTTTATGACAGTTTTCCTAGTTTATGGCCAAATTACGCGTCCTTTTCTGATCATCTTCCTCATAGCCCTTCCTGTCTTGAACAAAGGACAAAGATTTCAGAAAATCACATCAAAAAAAATACGCCTCTTAAACGCATCTCTCTGCTTTATCCTCGTATCTTTCCCACAACTGTTAACAAATTCTATGGATTGGAGATATCTACTATTTCTAACCATCTGTATCGTTTTTAGCTTGATCTACTTCTATACTCTCTATCAACTCTTTAAAGAAGCTAATCAAAAACAAGGTTATTAAGAGGTCACTACCATGAAAAAAGAAGACTTAACCACTCGCTTAGTTCGAAATTTCTTTCATATCCAAGGCCCCTTTGATGAATGCCGTCAAGAGGTCATCTACAAGGCTTGCGCCCGTTCCATGGTCCAAATCTTTTACTCTTCCTTCTTTTTCTTCCTGTTCTATCTGTTGTTTGGGCGCTTTATAGAGATAGTTCGAATGGCTATGCCCTATCTCTACTTCTTGATGATTTTTGCCCTCAGTCTCAAGGCAAGATATTCTACTAGAGGGCTCCACTTAGAAGATGATGATCAATCCGAGATCCCACAAATCACTTACAGCAAGCGCCAAATCAAGTTAAGAAGTTGGTTAGTTGGAACTAGCATCCCAACACTCTACTTATTTATCCTATTTTCCAAAAAAGTACTTCTTGAAAATCACTCGATTACAGATTTCTTCTTGCAGTTTCTAGAACTCAAAATGATCGCACTTTTCCTACTAGTAGGACTTGGAGTAGGATCAATCTTCGGTACTATGACTTATTATTTTTTATCCGAACATGAAGAACAGTAGGTATAAGCTGAACTAATTGATTTACACATTCACGATAGAAGAACCCCTAACACTTCTCAGTGCTAGGGGCTTTTTTAGTTCCTTAAATACCGCATATACTCTACTAATACATAGACAAGGATTGTTAAACAAATGATCGTTTCGAGCCAAACGAGAAGGTTAAGGACTGGAAACTGCAGAATGCCTTGGGCCATTTTCAATGATGTTGCTGTGATGATAGTTGGGAAGGTTAGGGCTGAAAAAGCTGGTTGAAATCCCTGTTTTAAAATCCTTGGCAAACGACTGAGGACAAAGAAAAAGAAAGTTTGTGAAGCAAGGATCATGACTAGCAAAATCCAGCCATGAAGACCTGAACCTCCGATCCGAACGAGTGCGGCCAACAGTAGAGAAAAGGGAGCACAATAGATTCCTTCTTGCCCCAGTAAAGCCCGTGGCAATGGATTACTTTTCAAATCTTGATAAATCAGAGGATAAAGGAAAAGGGTTAAGGTAAATCCAAAAATCCAAGCCCCATAGGCAATCTCGACTATGCCCACCACTGGGTAGGTCAAGCTTGCTACTGCTATCCCTACATAAAGAACTGTCCAACTTGGCGTTGCGCTCGTTCTTGGTTTAGTCTGCACATAATTTTTAGTGAAATAGATGATTAAACCTACATCCAGTAGAAAGGCAAACCACCAAAGAGCTTGCGCTATGATACTCATACTCGTAGGTAAGATTCGCAGTAAGTAGGTTGATAAAATCATCCCTGCCATGGGAAAGGTCGCCATTCCCGATAATAGAGGAGCTTTCTTAAGTTCTTGCTGGCTTTCTTGCCAATCACTAAGATGACTGTATAAAAAATAAAACCATAAAATTAAGCCTGACAAACTAAAGACGTGCGATAATAGTGGAAAAATATCTAATATGAGATTGCCTGCTCCAGCCAATCCCAATAAGCACCCTGAAAAGGCCAAGGGGAGTTTTTTCATGTGAACCTCCAATAGTCATGTTATTATCAGTATAGCATAAAAGCGCTTAAATGGAGGATTAAAAAACGAAGTTTAAAAAGATAAACCTCGTTTTTATTTTCTTTATTTTTAGTTTGTCGCTAGAATATGTCGCAATTGCACTGCACTAGGAGAAACAATTGGTAAAAAGGCACCTTCATTCCAACGACGTATGAAACCGGATGTCGATTTACTAAAGTATCCTCTACCGCCACCAGCTTGTAGTTCTAATAAGAGACTTTGGGCAACAACATCAACAATATCAATCCGTAACTGGAATAGCTCACGAGGATTTTTAACGAAATAGGACTCCTCAGATAGTCCTTGATAGAGAGAATGTCGAATATCATCTAACTGTTCGACCTGATGTTGCCACTCTTCCTTCAAGACACCTCGTTTCCCCAATTCTTTTTCGACTTCTGAGAGTGAACGTTCAGCCAAACCAAAGGCTAGGCCAAATTGGTAGCCTAAAAAGGCTGGACGATTTTGCGCTAAAAATTGATGAGCATCCTTGGATAGAATCCACTCTTCCTTTAAAGGGACCTTGTTAAAAGTCAGAGCTGCTGTATTCCCTCCTTGAAGAGAGACAAATTCCAAATCTTCGGAACGACTAAAGTTTTCTGCGTCCGATGGTACGGCTACTACATAACTTGTACTCGGATCATCTGCAAATCCTGCTACAAAAATAGTGAGGAAGCGATCCTTACGAGCATTGGTTACCCAAGGAAGTCGTCCTTTAAGATAATAATTTCCATTTTCTTCAAGGATTCGAACATTTAGTTCCTCTAAGTCAGATAGATACTTGACCGCATTAGATAAGGCCGTAGCACCTGCATATTCTCCTGATAAGAGTTTTTCCAAGTAAACTTCTTTGAAATAAGCATTGTCAGTATGTAGAATATTGTCTATTAAAGTTCGTTGCCCCCATGAGATAAAGGAGGCTGTTAAGGAATGTTGAGCGAGTTCAGCAAGGATATCGATAACATCTTGATCATTTCCATCTAGCCCTCCAAGAACTTTTGGTACTCCTACACGAAAGGCGCCTTCTGCAGCAATTTTCTCAATCAGCTCTTCTCCAGCTTGACATGATTTTTTGTCAATTTCATCAGCGTGCTGGTCTAACCAGCTTAAAAATTCTTCTGAAAAAAATCCCATACTTTGTCCTCCTCTTATGCATAAGGTTGTAATTCTGGATTAATCGGTGTGTTAGCTAGGTTGTTGGCATAGTTACAAAGACTTGCTAGACTGACACCGAGAACAACATCCAAGGCATTTTCTTGTGTATAGCCTGCTTCAAGAAATTCTCCAAGAGCTTCATCTCCAACGCGCCCTTTGGTATTGATAACTGCCAAGGTAAACTTAGCCAGGGTATCCAGCTTAGGATCGCTTTCGATTGGAGTACGATTGCGAAGGGCTTGAAGTAGGTCATCATTCATCTGGATTTGCTTGATAGAAAAAGCTGTATGGCCAGCGACGCAGAAGGCACAACCGTTAGTTACGGCTGCAGTGATTTGTACCACTTCGCGCTCTACAGGTGTTAGACTGTTGCGACGGTTAATAGCTCCAACAGTGCGATAAGCCTCTAGGGCTGTAGGGGCATTGGCCAAAAGACCGATAAGATTTGGGATATAACCATTGTTGTCCTTTTGTACCGTTTCAAGAACTTCTTTCACTTCTGCTGGCGCTGATTCTACTGTGTGGATAGTAAATGTTGTCATAAGGGGACCTCTTTTCGTTTTGTAATTAAATGGTTTCTGCGAAAATCTTACGAAATCTCATCAGCCTATTGAACAAATCCTTGCCTTGATTGATGACTCATTAGCTTTTCGTTGACAATAAGTCTAACACAGAATCTATACCTTGCATAATATATATTTTAAATTGCACTGATAAAAAATTTTTATGAAAACAAAAAAATCACACCAGATGTGTGATTATAACTGTTAATTTATCTGGTGCTTGTTTCTTAAAACTAAGATAGACTCTACCAGCAAGCAGAAGATAGCCAAGCCAAAGCCAGTAAATACTCCAAAATATTCTGTGATAAAACTCATTAGAAAAACAGAGACAGAAAAGGCCAATGTAGAGACAACTTCGATAACGGAGTAAACATTCACAAGTTCCTTCTCATCAACCGATTCCTGTAAAAATACGCTCTCAGGAACTTCCTTAATTTGAGATAGAAAACCAATTACTAGAGATAGGAATAGAAAAATAGGTGGATTTGGAAATAACACTATCAAAAGAGTTACTAGTGCTGTTGCTAACAAAGAAAAGGTCATAGTTTGATATTTATAGGTAACAACTTTCTCTGCTAGACGGAAGACAATAGCTCCTCCCAAGATAATCCCCAAGGAATAGGCTGTATTGACGTAGCCCCAATAGCTTTCTGACTGATGTAAAATTTCAGTCACAAACACAAGTAAAACAGAAGATACCCAGATAGCATTGGCTAGAATTTCTAAAAGATTGGCTTGGACAATAAAGCCTAATCTTGATTCTTTAGCTACCAATCGCCAACCTTTTGTTAAAGTCTCAAGACTTGTTTCAGAGGACAACTCTTCTTTTTCGACAAGTGGTAAACCGAACATCAAAATCGTCGAAATTGTAAACAAAACTAACACAATGAGCAGACTAGGATTCATTCC
Organism: Streptococcus sp. HMSC074B11; assembly: GCF_001808705.1. GTDB lineage: Bacteria > Bacillota > Bacilli > Lactobacillales > Streptococcaceae > Streptococcus. Next base: position 227,567 of record NZ_KV794273.1, read on the forward strand.
CAGACTCGCAAATAAGAAACCTCCTAAGCCCCAACCTACTAGCTGTACACTTTCACCACTCATAGAAATAGCTGCGTTCGCTTTAGCTAAATCACTTGCATATCGTGGAACAATCGCATAGGAAACAGGCGCTGCAAAACCTTCCAAAACGGAGATTAAGGTAACAATAGCATATAAAAGAGGGAGGGAAATAGTTTCAGATTGCTTGAGTAGAAAAAACAAAATCGCTAGCAGAATCGTCTTACCAAATTGAGTCAAGAAAAGAACACGATTTAAAGCTAATCTCTTCGTTACTAATGGAACTAAGAAACTGGCTAAAAAGGAGGATAGACCTATCAGAATTGGCACTAGGGAGGTTGAAATGACCGAACCAGATAAGACAAAAACATTCGCAATCACAATGACTCTAAAAAAGACATCTGCTAGATTCGCTATTCCCTGTGAAGTCACTAATTTTCGAATATCTTTTGACATAAACACCTCCAGTTTATTTCTCTTTCGCACATAGATGAAACAAGACATATCAGACTAATACTCTTCGAAAATCAAATTCAAACCACGTCAGCGTCGCCTTGCCGTACTCAAGTACAGCCTGCGGCTAGCTTCCTAGTTTGCTCTTTGATTTTCATTGAGTATAAAAACAGATTTATGCTGACTATTATACAATAAATAAAAGTGCAAATAAAGGATATCATTAAAGAGGTACTATTGAATTTCATTCATCTTATGACATAATACTCTTCGAAAATCTCTTCAAACCGC
>NZ_KV794273.1:228428-330621 GCF_001808705.1 Streptococcus sp. HMSC074B11
TCTTTGATTTTCATTGAGTATAAAATAAAAGACTAGCCCTAGTAGTGAAAAAACTAGCATCTCACAAACAGATGCTAGTCTTATCTATAAATGGTAATATCAATCTTACATTATTTTTCAAAATACTTCTTAGTCTCAGCGATAACGACTGGTGATAAGGCTAAGAGCGCAATCAAGTTTGGTAGAGCCATGAGGGCATTAACAATATCCGCAATGACCCAGACCATATCCAACTCGATAAATCCTCCCAGCAAGACCATGAGTACAAAGACCACACGATAAAGCCAGATAAAGCGAACGCCAAAGAGAAATTCAAAACAACGCTCTCCGTAATAGTTCCATCCCAAAATCGTGGTAAAGGCAAAGAGTACCAAGAAGACCGTTAAAAGAGCAGGTCCAAAGAAAGAAAATACTGTAGAAAAAGCTGACTGAGTGAGAGCAACACCATCTAAATTACCATTCCAAACCCCAGTCACTAAGATTGTCAAACCAGTCAAGGTACAGATGATCAAGGTATCAATAAAGGTTCCTGTCATAGAAATCAAACCTTGCTCCACCGGTTCGTTGGTCTTAGCTGCCGCAGCCGCAATGGGAGCCGAACCCAATCCCGACTCATTTGAGAAGACACCACGCGCCACACCATTTTGAATAGCCATCCGAACACTAGCTCCTGCAAATCCTCCCACTGCAGCTATGGGACTAAAAGCTGATGTGAGAACCAGTGAAAGTGTTGCCGGTACTTTATCGATATTAAAGAAAATGACTGTCAATGTTCCCAAAATATAGATAATAGCCATAAAGGGAACAACTGTAGTTGACACCTTTGAAATGGACTTAAGCCCACCAAAGACTGCGATCCCTACGAAAATAGATAAAACAAGTGCAGTAATTGTCGGATCAATACTAGCCGTATTTTGCACGGATTCTGTAATGGAATTCACCTGGGTAAAAGTACCAATCCCTAAAAGTGCAACTAGTACTCCAGCTACAGCAAAGAAGATTGCAAGAGGGCGCCATTTTTCGCCCATCCCTAGAAGGATATAGTGCATCGGTCCTCCTGCTACCGCACCATGATCATCCTTGGTTCGATATTTGATAGCAAGTAGTCCTTCTGCATACTTGGTTGCCATTCCAAAGAAAGCAGCCACCCACATCCAAAAAAGAGCACCTGGTCCACCAACCTTGATAGCCGTTGCAACCCCGATGATATTTCCTGTACCAACAGTTGCTGCTAGGGCTGTACACAAGGCAGCAAAGCTCGAAACATCACCATGTCCCTTGTCTTTGGTAAAAATAAGCTGGAAGGCCTTAGGGAGACGCAAAATTTGTAAAAGTCCTAAACGAAGGGTCAAGTAAATCCCTGTACCAACCAATAAGATCAAAAGGGGTGGTCCCCATACAAAAGCGTCTATTTCTTTTAGCAAATTTAACATGCATTTCTCCTATCTAATCAACCCCAAAAGAAAGAGCACATGCTAGAAACATGTACTCTGGAATGCATCGATAAATGCCAAAAAGCGCTCTATCATTGCTCTGTCCTTTTACCTGAGAGTTTGAGCAGTTGCCTGCCTTGCCCCTTCGGTGCCTTTACGGTCTCTCCAGAGTTCCGTCCATTTACAGTCATGAAAAATCGAAGGATTTTCCACTTCTATTAAACTTCATTCGGTGTTGTATTTAATTTTTTCTTATTTTACAAGAAAAAGCAGAACTTGTCAATTATTTTCAGAAAAAATTATTAAATTTTCATTCGTTTCGCATTATCCCTTAAAGGTAACGATAGTCGCTCCAGATCCACCAGCATTTTGTGGTGCATAGCCAAAGCTCTTGACTTGCTTGTTTCTTTGTAAGTATTTGGTTACTCCTTCACGGATGACTCCTGTACCGATACCATGGATGATATCAACTTGGGCCATATTGTTGAGTAGAGCTTGGTCTATAAAGGCATCCAAGGCTTCCATAGCTTCCTCGTAGCGTTTGCCACGAAGGTCTAGTCTGGCCTGTGGGCCTTTGCCTGCTGCACGTTTGACGACGTTGACTTGTTTCTTCTTGACTGGTGCTTCTTGCTGAGCCTGAACCAAGTCAAACTCTTTTTCCTCAAGCGTCATCTTGATTAAGCCAACTTGAGCTTCCCAACGACCATCCTTGAGTTGATTGGTCAAGGTACCACGTTGACCATAGCTTAGAACGATGATATCATCCCCAACTTTTGGAGCTCGTTTTTTCTTGGCCTTTTGGAGGACCTTATTTTTAGAAAGGTCAACTTTTTCAGGGGCTAATTTTTTGAGTTTAGCCTTGGCTTCGATAATCTCGTGCGGTTTTAGTTGAGATTTACTGTGAAGTTTTTTTAAAATATCGTCACTTTCAGCCAGAGCCAAGTCAACAATCTCAGCAGCTTGTTCACGCGCTTTATTGAGTTCTGTTTCCTTTTCACGATTGAGCTCATTGTAGAGTTTTTTAAGCGCACGGTTCATCTTGAGGTTTTCTTGCTCGACTTTACGAATATTCTCAAGACGTTTACGGCTTTCAAGCGTCTGCTCTTCCAATTGCTCAATAATACGATTGACATCATTGTCTTGGTTAATCTGCTTGCTAGCGTCACCTACAATAACATCCGACAATCCTAAACGTTTAGCAATCTCAAAGGCATTGCTTCGTCCTGGAACTCCCTGCATAAAGCGATAGGTTGGTCGTAGGCTAGCTGTATCAAATTCCATACTTGCATTTTGAACATAGGCCGTTTCAATCCCATAGGCCTTGAGTTCAGGATAGTGAGTGGTTGCCATGGTCTTAACCTGTCGCAAGCGCAAGTCTTCTAGGATTGACATGGCAAGGGCTGCACCTTCCTGAGGATCTGTACCTGCTCCAAGCTCATCAAGTAGTAAGAGCGAGTTTTGATTGACCTTACCAAGAATATCTACGATATTGGTCATATGACTAGAGAAGGTTGACAGACTTTGCTCAATGGATTGTTCGTCTCCGATATCTGCGAAAATCTCCTCGAAAATCCCTACTCGACTGCCCTTATCGGCTAGAATTGGCAGACCAGACTGGGCCATCAACTGCGTCAAACCTAAGGTCTTGAGCATAATGGTCTTACCACCTGTATTAGGACCCGTGATGACGATAGCTGTTAATTCTTTGCCAAAGTGCACATCATTTGCGACTGCATTTTTTACAAGAGGATGACGAACGTGAAGCAGTTGAATCTCCTGTCCCTCAGACACTCGAGGTACTACTGCCTCCGTCTCTTGGATAAAGCGAACCTTAGCACGAATCAGGTCCAAATGTCCAATAATCCATGCATCATTGGCGATTTCAGCTGCATGAGGTCTTACTCTTTCAGAGAGTTCTTGGAGGATACGCATCATCTCATAGCGTTCGTCTGCACGAAGACTTGCAATCTCCTCACTTAGCTTGACCACTTCACGTGGTTCGATATAAACAGTGTTCCCACTGGCAGAGATATCATGAACCACACCAGCAATCTTGTTACGATAGGTATTTTTGACAGGAAGAACTTGACGACCATTTCTACTTGCGATGATACCTTCTGTCAGCATCTGAGCTTTTTGTTTGAGAAGGTCTTGCAGGACATCACGGACTTGACTTTCACTATCATGGATTTTTCGACGGATTCGTGCCAAATCCTCACTAGCAAAGTTCTCAATAAATCCAGCTTCGTTGATGGCTTGTAGATTTCCCTGTAAATGTGGGAAGTCATGAAGTTTCTCAAACCAGTTAGCTAGGTGGTCTAAACGTACATTTTCAAGATTGTCATAAAAATTCTGCAATTCACGACTGGCAAAGATGACACGTTTGAGAAGGAGAAATTCCTCGATATTGAGGTCAGCACCCATCTCCAAACGTTTGGAGGTCGCTGCAATATCTTTTGTTGCAGAAATGCTGAAATGAGGATGCTCGACAAAGAGTTCTTGCATTTCCTTCATCTCTGCAAAAGCTTGCTTAATCTTGTCTCCTTTATCAGTCGGAGCAAGTTCTTTCAACTGCTCTAGTCCTTGCTCGGTCAAAAGATGAGGCTCAAATAAAGCCTTGACCTTATTAAATTCTAATGTTTCTAGTATCTTTTTATTCATTTTATTTTCCTTCATAATGAGCGAACAATTTTTAAAATTCTCACTCTTTTCAAAAAGGCTCCTAAACTATTGAAATTGTAAACAAAAGGCTAGGAATAGTTCCCGCCCTTTTATCCGATTATTTTGGTTACCCAAAGTTGTTTAATCACATGACTAGTGATGGGAACACTCTGGATGATATGTTTAGCTACAAAACTGTTTTCAAGTGAATTTTGAACAATTTGTAAAGGAACAGTCGCAAGAATGGTCAGTATCATCTGGAGGACAAATAAGGTCACAGCCAGAGATAAAACACCTGCACCTATACGGAAATATTGGCCCTCTAGCTTTTTAGTCGGTAGAAGATTAAGAAAGAGACCCACCAAACGACCAATGCAATAAAATACAGTAAAGGCTAAGAGGTAACCAATCCCTGCATAAAAGACCTTGTCCAGTTGGAAAAGTTGATCGGATGGGAAAAAGAAGGTTCCCTGTCCTTCCTGTGGACTTGCATATGGGATCAACAAATCAAATTTTTTCCCTAAAGATTGATAAAAATTTCCTGCAAGAAGAGCTGAAATCACAGTTGCTACAAAATAGTAAATCTGTAGAACCAAACCTCTACGATAACCGATATAAAAGCTCCATGCAAGAACCAATAAGAGAAGGACGGAAATCATAGGGAATCCTCAATCTTGCTCTGTTCTTGTTTAGTCGCTACAACTTGATGACGGAGGGCGTCTAATTCTTGTTCCTTATCATCAAATTCAATCTCACGGCTGAGTTGAGTTGACAAGCTATTGACTGCTAATAAAATAGCGATTGTCTCATCATCCGCCCCAGGCATTTGCTCTTTAATTGCTTCATATTTTTCTGTTGCGACCTTGGCAATTTCCTCCATAAAGAGGTTGTCATGCTCAGTTGTTAGGGTCAATGTTTTTTTTCCGAATGTAAACTTGTATCGATTTAAATTTGCCATAAAATTCACCTCACGATATTATACCAAATTTCACTTAGTTTGTCAGTTTTTACCAATTCTACGGCTTTTATGGTACAATAAGAGTTATGGCAAGTATTACATTAACTCCGAGCGAAAAGGAAATCCAAGCCTTTGTTCAGAAATATGAACAAGCACTGACTCCTAGTAAAAATCCTTATATTCGCTATTTTTTGAAGCTTCCGCAGACAAGTGTTTCCATCTACACATCAGGAAAAGTGCTCTTGCAAGGAGAAGCTGCTGAACGTTACGCCAGCTTTTTTGGTTATCAGGTCAGCCCAGTAGCTAGTGGACAAAACTTTCCGATGATTGGAACTGACGAAGTAGGAAATGGTTCCTACTTTGGTGGTCTGGCTGTAGTAGCATCCTTTGTGACTCCTGACCAGCATGACTTCCTACGAAAATTAGGTGTAGGGGATTCTAAGACTCTGACAGACCAAAAGATTCGTCAGCTTGCTCCTCTGCTTAAGGAAAAAATTCAGCACCAAGCTCTACTGCTTTCTCCAATCAAGTATAATGAAGTCATCGGTGAGCGCTACAATGCCGTTTCTGTCAAGGTAGCCCTGCACAATCAAGCCATTTTTCTCCTTCTCCAAAAGGGAGTCCAGCCAGAAAAGATTGTGATTGATGCCTTTACTAGTACTCAAAACTATGAGAAGTACTTAAAAAATGAAGCTAATCATTTTTCTAATCCAGTCAGCCTAGAGGAAAAAGCTGAAGGTAAGTACTTAGCTGTCGCAGTAAGTTCTATCATTGCACGTGATCTCTTTCTAGAAAATCTCGAAAATCTGGGTAGAGAACTTGGTTATCAACTTCCAAGTGGGGCTGGAACGGCTTCTGATAAGGTAGCTAGCCAAATCCTTCGTGCCTATGGTATGCAGGGACTCAACTTCTGCGCCAAACTACACTTTAAAAATACTGAAAAAGCAAAAAAAATGCTAGAAAGGTAAATTATGAAATATTTAAAATCATTTTTAAAAGAGTGGGGAGTTATCTTCCTACTTATTACACTAGTAGGTCTTAGCCGTCTCTTTCTCTGGAGCAATGTCCGCGTAGAAGGACATTCTATGGATCCTACCCTGGCAGATGGAGAAATCCTCTTTGTGGTTAAACATCTCCCAATCAATCGTTTTGATATTGTGGTTGCTCATGAAGACGATGGGAACAAGGATATCGTTAAACGGGTCATTGGTATGCCAGGAGATACTATCCGTTATGAAAGCGACAAGCTCTATATCAATGGTCAAGAAACTGATGAGCCCTATTTAGCAGAATACCTTAAGAGTTTCAAGGAAGATAAACTCCAAAGCACTTATACTGGAACTGGTTGGGACGGCAAAAAGGGCGAATACTTTAGAAGTTTAGCTCAAAAGGCTCAGGCCTTTACCCTAGATGTTAATTACAACACTAGCTTTACCTTCACTGTTCCGGAAGGAGAATATCTCCTCCTAGGTGATGACCGTCTGGTATCTAGCGACAGTCGACATGTTGGTACCTTTAAGGCAAAAGATATCATCGGTGAAGCCAAATTCCGCTTCTGGCCACTCAAACGTATCGGAACATTTTAAAAACTAGGAAGAGGCCGAGAATTTCCCATCTCAGCCTCTTCTCATTCTATTTTGACTAAATCTGGGATAAATTTTCTCAGAAATTAATGTAAGGAATTTTATGGAAGTTTATTTTTCAGGCACCATTGAACGCATTATTTTTGAAAATGTCAGCAATTTTTTCCGTATTTTACTTCTAGATATTGAGGATACCAATGCTGAAGACTTTGATGATTATGAAATCATTGTCACAGGTACCATGGCTGATATCATTGAAGGAGAGGAATACACCTTTTGGGGACAAATTGTCCAACACTCCAAGTATGGGGAACAGCTACAAATGACTCGCTATGAGAGAGCCAAGCCGACTAGTAAGGGCTTGGTCAAGTATTTCTCCAGCAGCCATTTTAAGGGAATTGGACTCAAAACAGCTCAGAAAATTGTGGATATTTACGGAGATAACACTATTGACAAAATCTTAGAAAATCCAGACAAACTCCAGTCTATCTCCGGACTCTCTGCTAAAAATCGTGAAGCCTTCGTCTCAACTCTTCGTCTTAATTACGGAACAGAGATGGTCTTAGCCAAACTGGCTAATTACGGCATCCCAAATAAGCTAGCCTTTCAGATCCAAGACTTTTACAAGGAAGAAACGCTAGAGATTGTCGAGAACTATCCCTATCAACTGGTCGAGGATATCAAGGGTTTGGGATTTACCATCGCTGACCAATTGGCCCAAGAACTGGGAATTGAAAGCCAGGCTCCTGAGCGCTTCCGTGCGGGTCTTGTCCATAGTCTCTTTCAAGGTTGCATGGAGACAGGAGATACCTATCTGGAAGCTAGGGACTTGTTGGAGCAAACCCTCAACCTTCTTGAATCCTCCCGTCCAGTCGAACTAGATCCGAGTCAAGTTGCCCAAGAACTTGCTTATCTGATTGAAGAAGATAAGGTCCAGCAGATTGATACCAAAATCTTTGATAATAGCCTCTTTTTTGCAGAAGAAGGGATTCGCAGTCATCTCATCAGAATCCTCGAAAAAGATCAAAGTAAAAAACAGGATCTAGAGACTATTCAAGACCATATCGCAACTGTTGAGGAAGAACTGGGGATTGAGTATGATAGTATTCAAAAACAGGCCATCTGTGATGCTATCCAAAACAAGGTCTTTATACTTACAGGTGGACCTGGTACTGGTAAGACAACTGTTATCAATGGCATTATCGCTGTCTATGCTCTTTTGAAAGGACTGGACCTCAAGAAAAAGAGCAATTTACCCATTCTCCTAGCTGCTCCAACTGGTCGCGCAGCCCGTCGTATGAACGAATTGACAGGTCTACCAAGCGCTACCATTCACCGCCACCTGGGCATGACTGGAGATGACGATACTAGCCATTTGGAAGATTATCTGGATGCTGACTTTATCATTGTTGACGAGTTTTCGATGGTAGATACTTGGCTGGCCAACCAGCTCTTCTCCAACATCTCTTCAAACAGTAAAATTCTCATCGTGGGTGATAGCGACCAGCTGCCTTCTGTCAGTCCTGGACAAGTCCTAGCAGATTTACTCCAGATACCAACCATCCCTCAAACACGTTTGGAAAGAATCTACCGTCAGAGCGAAGAATCAACCATCGTCACTCTTGCAAGTCAGATTCGCCAGGGAATATTACCTGCAGATTTTACCCAGAAAAAAGCAGACCGCTCCTACTTTGAAATCGCTAGTAACCATATCCCTGCTAGCATTGAAAAAATCCTAGGTGCTGCTATCAGAAGTGGCATTCCTGCTCGCGACATTCAGGTTCTTGCCCCTATGTACCGTGGAACTGCAGGTATTGATGCCATCAACCAGCTCATGCAAGACCTCCTTAATCCTCCACAAAAAGACCAGCTTAGCTTTGAAGCTCCTCAGTGTCACTATCGAACAGGAGATAAGGTTATCCACCTAGTTAACGATGCAGAGGTCAATGTCTTTAACGGAGACTTAGGCTATATCACAGACTTGATTCCAGGAAAATACACCGAGTCCAAGCAGGATGAGATTGTCATCGATTTTGATGGTAACGAGGTTTCCTATCCTCGAAATGAATGGTACAAGATTCGTTTAGCCTATGCTATGAGTATCCACAAGTCACAGGGTAGCGAGTTTCCCGTCGTTATTCTACCTATCACCAGTGCAAGCAAGCGCATGTTAGAGCGTAATCTCATCTACACTGCTATCACTCGGGCCAAAAGTAAACTGATTTTACTAGGCGAAATACAGGCCTTTGACTATGCAACTCAACATATCGGAACAGCTCGTAAGACCTATCTAATTGAACGTTTCGCTGACCTAATGGAGGATGCCGATGAAACAAACCAACTTGCAACCGATACTGCCATCTCAACAGACACTGAACAATCCTACATTCTAACCGAAGACAACTGGTCTAATATTCCAGCCATGATTGGGATTACTGAAGAAGACCTGCAGGAATTTTTCGGAGAATAAAGCACAAGAGAGTGTGGGACAGAAATCGGTAATTCGTTAGAATTCGATTTCGTCGTCCCACCTCCGCACAGTTGAGTAGGGCTGTAAAAGCTGATGAAATCAGCGTAGTAGAGCCCACTCAACCACTGCGTCTTGCTCGACAATCCAAAGACAATTAAAAGGCTAGGACTTTTGTCCCAGCCTTTTATCTTGTATAGATTATTTTACTGTTGCAGTGCTTGTGATCAATTCAACAGCTTTTTTCACTGCGATATCGTGTTTCAACATTTCAGCTGAAAGCAAGCTTTGTACTTGTGCAACTTCCATGTTGTAATCTGCAGCCAACTGCTCGATTTCTTTTTGGATTTCTTCTTCTGAAGCGTCAAATCCTTCAGCTTTGGCAACTGCTTCGATAACAAGGTTAGTCTTCGTACGTGACTCAGCTTCTCCCTCGTATTGTTTGTGAAGGTCTTCTTGAGTAGTTCCAGTGATTTGGAAGTACATGTCAGGGTTGATACCTTGACGTTGCAAGTTTCCAAGGAATTCATTTACTGAACGGTGAACTTCTTCGTGGATCATTTCTTCTGGAAGTTCTACGATTTCAGCATTTTCAACTGCTTTATCGATTGCTGCACCTTCAACTGCATCCTTGTATGCTTCTTCTTTAGCAGCAGCCAATTCGTTGCGGTATTTTTCTTTCAATTCAGCAAGTGTTTCAACTTCTTCATCAATATCTTTTGCAAGCTCATCGTCAAGAGCTGGAACTTCTTTAGCTTTTACTTCGTGGATAGTTGTCACGAATTTAGCTTCTTTACCAGCAAGGTCTTCTGCTTGATAGTCTTCTGGGAATGTTACGATAACGTCAACAGTTTCACCAGCTGAGTGACCTACCAATTGGTCTTCGAAACCAGGGATGAATTGACCTGAACCAAGTCCAAGTGAGAAGTTTTCACCTTTTCCACCGTCAAATTCAACACCGTCAATAGAACCAACAAAGTCGATAACAACAGTGTCGCCGTTTTCAGCAGCAGCTTCTTTGATCACCAATTCAGCCAAGTTGTTGCGTTCGCGTTCGATACGCTCTTCAACGTCAGCATCTGTTACTTCTTTTTCTACATCAACTGATACTTCAAGGTTTTTGTAGTCACCCAATTTTACTTCAGGTTTTGTAACAACTTCAGCAGTGATAACCCAGTCTTGACCTTTTTCCATTGAAGTCACGTCAATTTTTGGTTGCGCAACGACTTCAAGACCAGCTTCTTTTACAGCTGCTTCATAAGCGTTTGGCAAAAGAGCGTTCATAACGTCTTGGTAAAGTGATTCTTCACCAAATTTTTGGTCAAAGATAGGACGTGGAAGGTGACCTTTACGGAAACCTGGAACATTAAGAGATTTCTTTACTGAGTTAAATACACGATCCAATTCTGGTTTGATTTGGTCTTGAGAGATAGTGAAAGTCAAGACACCACGGTTTGTTTCTTTGTTTTCAAATGATACAGACATTCTGTCATTTCTCCTTAAAATTTTTTTAAATACAGTCTATTATATCATATACTGGTAACTTTTTTCAAGTCAGAACCGAGTTTTCAGAACTGCTTGAGATACTTGCTAATTCTAAATCACTGTTTTATGGCTAAATGTATCCGATTTATCAAGAAAAAGTATTAAAAACTAATTTCAAAGAAAAAATTACCTTTGGAACAGAGAAATACGATTTCACTCCAAAAGATTTATCTAGAAATCCTCATGCCCTACTAAGTGATGCTGAAAGGCATATACTGCTGCCTGGGTGCGGTCACTAACCTGAAGCTTTGCTAAAATATTGGATACGTGGGTCTTGACTGTCTTGAGAGAGATAAAAAGCTCATCAGCAATGCGCTGATTTTCATAGCCCTTAGCGATTAGTTGAAGGACATCTCGTTCACGAGCTGTCAGATCTTCATGTAGTTCAATATGATTGCGGTTATATTCTACCTTCTTACTCACCTCTTGTTCGATAGCTAGCTCTCCAGCTGCCACCTTTTGAACAGCATGGAACAATTCATCGGCACTTGATGTCTTGAGCATATAGCCTTTAGCCCCAGCATTTAAGACTGGCATGATTTTTTCATTGTCTAGGTAAGAGGTCACGATTAATATTTTAGCTTCTGGCCATTCTTTGAGAATAGCAAGGGTTGCATCAATCCCATTGACTTCAGGCATGACAATATCCATGACAATCACATCTGGACGAAGCTCCAAGGCCATGGAAATTCCTTCCGCACCATTGGTTGCTTCTCCTACAATCTCTACATCATCTTGTAATTCAAAATAACTTTTTAAACCAAGACGCACCATTTGGTGGTCATCTACTAATAATAGTTTCATTTCATTTCCTTTTGTTAGTCACTCAAGCAAGGGAATGCGGATATCCACTGCCAAACCCTGCTTAGGAGCCGTCATCAATTGTACTGTCCCAGCCATATCTTCCACTCGTTCTTTGACATTGCGTAGACCATAGCTTAGTTCATCAACATCATCTAGCTGAAAACCGCGACCATTGTCTGCAACCTTCAACTGTAATTCCGTTTCCGTTTGATAAAGGTAAACATCTAGACATGAAGCTTGGGCATGACGGAGTGTATTACTAATCAATTCTTGTACAATCCGAAAAATATGTTCTTCAATCTTTTTAGGTAGTGCAATTACCTGATATTTAAAGCTTACCTTCAGTTCACTTTTTTCTTCTAGCTCTTTGAGGAGTAGCTGAATACCCTCCACCAAGCTTTTTTGTTCCAGTTCAATTGGTCGTAAATGCAAAAGAAGAATGCGCAAGTCTCTTTGAGCTGTCTCTAAAATGGCAGTCACACTTTGGAGTTGTGTTTGCATCTTCTCTCTGTCTAATTTGGAAGCTTGTTGACTGAGCCCTGATAAAATCATATGGGCAGCAAAAATTTCTTGGCTAACTGTATCATGTAAGTCACGCGCGATTCGCTTTCGCTCCTTTTCAACAATTTCTTCTTCTTTGACCAAGGCCTGATTGTCCGCTTTTTGAATAGCTTCTGTCAACAAACCGAGCTTACCTGATAAATTTCTAAAACTTGCGTCTAAGTCAGCATCTCCCAGACTTTCTATATCTTTGCCAGCTAGGAGACGTTTGAGATTTGCTTGGATTCTTCTTCTCGAAATTTCATCAACCATTGTCCAGAATAGGACTAATAAAAAGGCTAGGGCAAGACTAAACATCAGGGCTAGAAAAAGGACTTTTTCTGCCTTTTCTAGATCCTGAAAAAGAGAAGTCCACTCCAAATCCAAAATCTTAAAAATGTTTCGAAATAGAAAAGCAACAAAGAGAAATGAGGTGAGACCAATTAAAATATAAGGTTGTTTTTTCATCCTCTCACCACCTCAACATCTCCAACCATGGTTGTTAAGAAAATCTTTATACTCTTAGGACTCTTGAGATAATCTCTGGTTTCTTGGTGAAATTGCTCATTGCGCAAAGCACGTTTAGGCTGGTCAAAAAAGGTTAAATCTCCGTACAGAGAATTAACACTAAGGCTGACTTCTACATCCACTGGTACAATAATTCTAGTCGTACCGACCAGTTTTCTCAAGATGATAACATTATCATGATTGCTTAAAATGACATGTTCTAGATGAATGGTATCTTTCCCCATAAGGCGAAAGAGATTGATATCATCAAAACGACAGGTCTGATAACTTGAGAAGTGATGGAGATTTCCAAACCAGCGATTTTTCTCCTTCTTCACCGTCACTACTTCTTCAAAGACTAGGTTGGTGTCTTCTCTTTCCTGATTCATCATAGGATAAATCAAGAACAGACTATAAATCAAAGCCACAAAGATAGCCATGATGACAAAGGGATTGAGCATGATGATAAAGAAAAATAGGATGCTCACTGCTGCTAAAATAAAATTGTTCCCCTGTCTTCCAGTATAGTATCGAATCAGCAGTAAAAACAAGAGCAAGATCAACAGAAAACGGGAAAAATGCTCTGATACCATCATAATCAGAGCTCCTGTTAATAAACAAGCTTCAATAAATAGAAAAATTTGGAATTTTCGCATGTATCCGTCCTCTCTATTTTATTGTATCACAAAACCAAAAAGTCACATCAGTCTGAGGAATGATAAAAAGATCGGGATAAAAATCCCGACCTCCTCACATTTGGTCTTCTGCTTCTTTTAATTTTCCATAAAGGAGATAGTCGACCTGCTGCAAATCCTCAATCCTTGCGCAATTAAGGGCACACATAATCAAGCGTAGGTCTTCCTTCCAGCTTTCAACAATGGAAATAACGACATCAACAGAGTAATTTTCTACCAGCTCTAACATAGTGCGTGATAGACCAACTGCCTTGGCTCCAAAGACCATGCATTTGATGATGTCTAGTGGATTGCGCACTCCTCCACTTACCAAAAGCTCCATCTTATCTTTCCAGTCTTGGGCATTCAGAAGTGCTTGCATAGTTGATTGACCCCAATCATTGAGGTAGTCCCGTTGATCGCTACGACGATTTTCGATATAGGCAAAGCTAGTCCCCCCACGACCAGACAAATCAACGGTTCGTATTCCCATATCGTATGCTTTAGCAATGGTCTTCACATCCATACCAAAGCCGACTTCTTTTAAAATAAGTGGCACAGAGATTTGCTCAGCATAGTCTGCCAGATTATTTTGCCACAATCTAAATTGACGTTCACCTTCTGGCATAAGTAATTCCTGCATGACATTAACATGAACTTGCAAGAGTAGAGGATTCATCTCCTTGACCGTTTGCAGACCTAGTTCAACAGGCTTATCCAAGCCAATATTGGTTCCAAGAAGTAGGTCAGGACGATTTGACTTCACGGCAAAAGAATCATCTGATGGATCCTTGAGTGCCGCACTGTAAGAACCCGTCACAAATAAAATTCCACAGGTCTCGGCCACCTGGGCCAATTTTTGATTGATTTCTCTCCCCTTGTCACTTCCACCTGTCATGGCATTGATATAAAAAGGAAAGTCCCATTTCCGCCCTGCAAATTCTGTCGAAAGATCAATCTCATCTATGTCGTATAAGGGTAGCGAGGAGTGGATCAACTCCACTTCATCAAAACTATTATAAGTACTGTTTTGTTCAAGGGCATAGCGGATGTGTTCATCCTTCCGATTTGTCGTCATGTCCCATCCTTTCTTGATACAAGAGCTCAATTCCTAAATCAGCCCAGCGTTTTTTCAGTAATGTGGTCGAATCTTGGTCAAAGCTAAGTGCAATCCCACAGTCTCCACCACCAGCACCACTACTTTTAGCGACGGCTTTTAAGTCTCTACTGGCATCTTTTAATTGTCTGAGCGAAGGTGTGTAAATATCTGAACTCAAGCCTTCTAAGAGTTGGCTAGCTTGTTCTAGCAAGTCAATAACGGTTTCTTCTTGACCTACCTGCAAAGCATTCACCAAGTTAGCTACAATTTCTTTTGAAGCCTGCAAAAAGTTAGCGTTCATATTATTCTTGATTTGCTTGACCATGTGACTAGATACAGCTACTTCCTTGGTCCAACCAACCAGAAAATCAAATTTCAACGCTGGTTCAACACTCCTAATAGAAAAGCCCCAATCACGGTCTAATACAGCCTGCAAGTCTTCTTTTTCTAGCCATTGTGCAACTGTTTCTCTATTAAACGACTGATAGAGTACTAAATCTTCTGAAACGATACAGGCAATGTCCCCCATGGAACCATTATCTCCACGTTTGAGAAGAACTGCACTAGCCAGTTTAAACAAGAGTTCTCTTTCAGCCGGTCTGTCATAGAAAGCAAGCATGGCCTTGATGACCAGGACAATGACGCTACCACTAGAACCCAGTCCAAACTTCTTGCCCTCATGCTCCATTTTCCCACGAATGTCTAAAGAAAAAGGCTGCAGTACAACTCCTTGGGCAGTTAGATACTCCTCCACCAAGGCAACTGTTTCTTGAATCAAAGCATAGGAAGAATCTGGTCGCATGTCTACACTATAGGTAAACATATCTGAGTAGAGTCTATAAACATCAGATGCATTAATTTCAGCAGTCATATAGATGGGAATGGCCTTCAGTAAGGCTAACTGCCCCGGCTCTAAAATAGCATATTCACCAGCCCAATAGAGCTTTCCACAAGTCCTAACAAGCGTCATCTTGGCTCAAATCCTTTGTCTTTGATACAATCAAGCGATAGCGCTGACCTAAGAGTTCTGATAGGTGTTCTAAGTCCTCTTCTAGACAAAGAACCTTGACATTAGGCCCCGCATCCATAGTAAAGTAGCAAGCTTCTCCTTGTTCTCTAAGCTGACGGACGAAATCCATAGCCTCATAACTAGCATCTGTCAGATAAGAGAAAGATGGAGTTGCAGTTTTTGTCGTAGCATGCATAGCCAAGGCGTTCTTCTCTGTCAATTCACCAACTTTCTTAAAGTCATTCTCCTTGAGATGGACTAACATATCCTTGTAATCTTGTTCAGATTGACGAATCCACTCATCAAAAGTCGTAGAAGTTTCGACACAGAGCTTCATGCCATCTCGACTGGAAATTGGTTTTTTCTGGTCTTCCAAGACCAACATAATCATAGCTAGTTTCAAGTCCGTTTCAACTGGATAAATTTCTCCACTATCCTTGTCCCAGGCTGCCAAAGGGCCATAAAAACTACGAGATGAAGAACCCGATGCAAACTTAGCTTCCAAGGCCAATTCTCTGCGATTCAGCCCAAGTTGGAAATAGGCGTTGCAGGCTTTGACCAAGGCAGATAAGCCACTGGAACTTGAAGAAAGACCTGCTGCTGTTGGCATATTGTTCTTAGTATCGATACGAACAAAACCTGCTCCTTCAGGACGGTAGCGGTCAATGATTTTACTCATCTTGGCATGCTCAAATTCGTTTTGCAACTGGTCATTGATATAAAAGGCATCCGAGCTTGCATCTGCTGGTAAAGGAGAAAGTGTCGTCTCCGTATACATATTTTCTAAGGTTAGAGAGATACTGCTAGTCGCAGGAACCATCTCTTTTTCTGCTTTCTTACCCCAATATTTGATAATAGCAATATTGGCATAGGAACGTACTGTTACAGGCTTTCGATCCATGTCTGAACAGCTCCTTTCTCTTCTAATCTTTCTGCTAGTTCTTGCGCTTGGCTTACATTAGCAACCAGGGCGATAATACAGCCTCCTAGACCACCACCACTCATCTTGGCTCCTAGGGCTCCATGTTCAAGAGCAGTTTCAACCAAGGCATCCGCCTCCGGGCTACCAACTCCAATTTCCTTTAGATTTCCATGGGCTTTGGTTAGAATTTCTCCCAGCTTCACGGCATCTTTTGTTTTTATTGCTTCTTCTGCTTGCTGGGTCAACTCTCCTAGTGCATGCAAGAAAGGTAAGGCATCCTTGCCCTTGCTCTGTACGACTTGGATAGCTTCACGAGTATGTCCATAAACTCCAGTATCTGCAATGACCAGATAAGCTGACAAATCCATGGTTAATTCTTCAAAACCAACATTCTTGATAAAACGAATAGGCTGGTCACTTAGGCAAGTTTTAGCATCTAAACCACTAGGATTCATATGGGCAATCATCTCCGCCCGATTGACCAAAATTTCTAACACATCATGTGGAAGTTCTGCTTGGTAATAATCAAATACCGCTCGAATGGCCGCAATACTGATAGCTGCTGAAGAACCCATCCCCCGTTTTTCAGGAATAGCCGAGTCAATTTGACAACGGATGCAAGCATCCTGGATATTTAAATACTCGAGAGAAGCATAAACTGCCATGGACAAGGTATCCTCTTCAAAAAGACGCCATGGTGTATCTGCTGGAACCACCCGACAAGTCACCTCTACCTCTAAAAGAGGTAAAGAGATGGCTGGGTAGCCATAAACCACTGCATGCTCTCCTATTAAAATAATTTTACTATGTGCCTGACCGACACCAACTTCTTTTGTCATTTAATCCTACTATCAGATGAAAATCATCTGTTTCTAGATAAAATTTTAGAACTTTATTCCTTTCTATTTTATTATATTTTCACAAAAAAAGCGATTGTTTCCTTTCACAATCGCTTGTTTTCATTACTGTACCCACTCGCCATTATAGTTGACCTGGTAGCCACCTACTGTGGTATTTACAGCTAGGGCACCTGAACTATAAGCATAGTACCATTTACCATTAGCTTGGAACCAACCTGTCACCATAGCTCCTGACGAACGGAGGTAATACCAAGTATTATCGACATAAATCCAGCCTGTTTTCATGTCACCATTTTGAGCATCTAGGTAATACCAAGTTGAACCATCTAGATACCAGCCTGTCGCCATAGCACCTGATGAACGGAGATAGTACCACTTGTTACCAAGATACTGCCAACCAGTTTGCATAATGCCAGTTGTTGGATCTAAATAGTACCAAGTGGAAGCATCTTGAATCCAACCAGAACTTTTCTCACCACCAAGATTCTTATTCCCAGAATTTCCTGTTTTTGCTAGGTAATACCAGTTAGATTGATCATAAAGCCAACCTGTCTTTAAAGAATGATCTTGATCAAAGTAGTAGTATGCTAATTTAAGAACTTCTGGACCTTCCCAGCCTTCACCATGTTTTTTCCCAACGGTTAAGGAATCTTTTAACTCTAATTGTTGCCAGCCAACAAATTCTTGTAGTACGCCATCTTGGTTAAAGTAATACCATTTTGACATTGGCATATATTCTAATCTGATACCATTTGGGTAAGGACCAATTGTACTACCTTTATCTGGCATGGGAATATACTGCCATCCAATAACCATTTCACCATTATAGTCAAAATAATAGTACTTGCCATCAATCACTCGCCAGTGGGTTTCTTTGAGGTCCCCCTTCTTGTAGTAAGTTCTACCATTTTCTTGAACAAATTTCCAGCCTTCAGAATTCGAATCATCCGCAAATACTGTACTTGTTGCTAACAGACTTACGAAAAATACTGCAAGCCCAACTTGTATCATTTTTTTCAAAAATTTCATTCTTGTTTCCTCCAAAATGATTGTAGCAAAAATCAAATCATATGTCAACATTTCAACGACTCAAAAAAAGCAGTTACAAAACTGCAACTGCTTTTCTATTCTTGCATGGTGTAACCAACACCACGCACGGTTTTAATATAGCTCTTTTGACCTTTTACGTCAAGTTTGCTACGTAGATAACGGATATAAACGTCCACTATATTGGTTTCGGTCGCACTTTCATACTTCCAAACACTTTCCAGCAATTGTTCACGAGTCAAAACCTTCTTGCTTCCCATAAGGGTAGCTAAGAGGTCATATTCACGACGAGTGAGAGCAATCATTTCATCGCCACGATAGACGGTATGATGTTCTACGTCCATACGCAGATTGCGATAAGCTGTCGGAACTTTCATCTGACTACAGTGTTGGTCGATGAAATCTCTACCTCGGAAGATAGCTGAAATACGACTGACCAAATCATCGATAATGATTGGTTTATAGATGTATGAAACAGCGAAACGCTGGATTGTTTCAAGTTGGTCTTGCAATTCTTCTCGATGGTCCAAGACCATGATCACCGCAGCTGGCTTGGTTCGACTCAACTTATCTGCAAAATCCTGGGCTGTCATATCCCCTAGATGAGCATTCAGTAAAATCAAGTCATAGTCTGTCTGAAGAGCCATGGAGAGGGCTTTTTGTCCCTCTTCTACCTGATCAACTCGGTATTGCTCTTTTTGGAGTTCCAGACTTAAAAAATGAGCTAGATTTCTTTCTTTCTCAAGTAATAAAATCCGTTTCCCCATGGCTGACCTACTTATTTTTCGTCATACCAAGAGTAGTGGAAAGTTCCTTCTTTGTCTTTACGTTGGTAAGTGTGGGCACCAAAGTAGTCACGTTGTGCTTGGATTAAATTAGCTGGAAGATCAGCTGAACGGTAGCTATCAAAGTAAGTAATAGCTGCTGAGAATGTTGGTACTGGTACTCCAGCTTGAACAGCAAGAGCTACAATATCACGAACAGATTGTTGGTACTTAGCAGTTACGTCCAAGAAGTATTCATCCAAAAGAAGGTTAGCAAGGTCTGCATCACGGTTGTAAGCATCTGTGATCTTTTGCAAGAAACGTGAACGGATGATACATCCATCACGCCAAATAGATGCGATGTCCGCAAATGGCAAGTTCCAGTTATTTTCTTTAGAAGCTACACGCAATTGAGCAAAGCCTTGTGCGTATGAGATGATTTTTGAGAAGTAAAGGGCTTGGCGGATTTTTTCAATCAACTCAGCCTTATCTCCTTCAAATTTGAAAGCAGCTGGTTTTGGAAGCACCTTGCTAGCATGTACACGCTCTTCTTTGTAAGTAGAGATGTAACGCGCAAATACTGACTCAGTAATGAGTGACAATGGCACACCAAGGTCAAGCGCTGATTGGCTAGTCCATTTACCAGTTCCTTTGTTACCTGCAGCATCAAGAATGTAGTCTACGATTGGTCCATCTTGACCTTCATCGTCTTTGCGTCCAAGGATATCAGCTGTAATTTCAATCAAGTAGCTGTCCAATTCACCCTTGTTCCACTCAGTAAAGATTTCAGCCATATCTTCTGCAGAAAGACCAAGTAAGTGTTGCATAAGATCGTAGCTTTCTGCGATCAATTGCATATCACCGTACTCGATACCATTGTGGACCATTTTCACATAGTGACCAGCTCCATCAGGACCGATGTATGTCACACATGGTTTTCCATCTTCTGGTGCTTTAGCTGAGATTTCTTCAAGAACATCAGCCACCAAGTCGTAAGCTTCTTTTTGTCCACCAGGCATGATAGAAGGACCTTCAAGGGCACCTTTTTCACCACCAGATACACCAGTACCGATAAAGTTGATACCTGAGTTCGCCAATTCTTCATTACGACGGATGGTATCTTTATAGAAAGTGTTTCCTCCGTCGATCAAAATATCACCTTTATCCAAGTGTGGAAGAAGGGCTTGAATCGTCGCATCTGTACCAGGTCCTGCTTGAACCATAAGCATGATACGACGTGGTTTTTCAATTGAATTTACGAAGCTTTCGATATCATAGCTTGGCACGAAGTTTTTATCAGGATGGCAAGCAATCACATCTTCAGTTTTTTCTTTACTACGGTTATAAATAGCAACTGTATAACCACGGGATTCAATATTAAGGGCAAGGTTACGACCCATTACGGCCATACCAACAACACCAAAGTTAGCTTTTGTCATGTGACACTCCTCTTGTTTAATATGTTTTATTTTATCATGTTTATCTGTGAAAAGAAAGAATTTTGTAACAATTTGACTAGTAGTCTAAATCATCCGCATGTCCAGAACCATTCCCTACAAAGTAACCTGTCTTACAATTAAGGGTAAAGAGATAGGTACCATCTGGTTTATAAAGATTATAGTAGCCATTACCATTTACAATATTCACAGGTTCCAAAATATATTGGTTGCCTGTAATGTAGCCACGCGCACGCGAAGTCTCAAGAATTCGTTCAAGGACACCATCTGCAAAAGTCCAAGCAGGATTACTACTATCACTAACAGCAGCTTGATTGTACGGTACTCGACTGACACTTCTTTGTAGGTTCACACCATTGCTTGCTAATCCACTATTAAGGATATTATTTGCTGAGGCTGTTTCACCCGCTGAAGTTGATGCATTAGCAGAGCTGCTAGCATTGCTTTCAGTTGCTGAGTTTGATTCTGTTTGGCTTGATGAACTTGATTGACTACTGCTAGAGCTTGTAGAACTTGAAAGTTGACTCTTACCGAGACTAATAGCCTTATCTAGCAGTTTATCAATTTCAGTATTCCCAGTCTTAACTTCGGTAAATTTAGCATCTGCCTTTACTGTAGCATTTGTATCTAGAACACCATCTGTAATAGCTGGTGTTTCAAACTGAGCATTAACATCTTGTACTGCCTTGATTTGTGTTTCAAGGCTATCATATTTTGATTTTGCAAGAGTATGTTCTTTAGCACCCTCAAGTTTATCTAATAGCTCTTTGAGCTGACTCAATTGACTAAACTGACTATTTTTTAGGGCAGTTTTATTCTCATCAGTATAAAAAGTGTCATAGAGACTGTTAAATTGATCGAGAATTGCTTGATTGCTTACCAAACCTGCATCAGATGACTGAGACTGAATTTCTTGAGAAGAACGAGTAATTTGACGATAAACGTAGTAGCTACCCCCCATAATCAAGACAATAATCGCTAAAATAGCTGACAAGATGACCCACAGTTTTTTGCGTCGTGGTTCATCCTCTTCTTGAAGAGAGCGAGCTAGAATTGGGGTTTCTTCTTGTAAAGTTTCCTCATTTTCTACCTGTTCTGGTTCAAATACTTCCTCTAGAAGATTTTTATCCATAACTAAAGTTTCTTCTAGTGGCGAAAGGAGAACTTCTTCAGTTGCTACTCCCTCTTCTTCAGCAAACTTTTCTGATTCAGAGACTTCTTCTACTGGTTCTGTCTCTTCATCAATCGTTTCTTTAGCTTCTTGGATCAAATCATCGAGACTTTGAAGTTCCTCTTTCTTCGCCTGAATGTTCGTAAATTTATCAGCTTCGATTTCTTCACGGTGTTGTTTGATGTATTTGTCTAAAATCGTATCATCAGGAGTTACTCCCGCTTCAATTTCTTCATTTTTTCGAATAACTTGTCCAACTGTCAGATCCTTAGCTTCCTCAAAATCAAACTGAGGTTCTTGGGAGGTTTTCTCCGGTTCTAACATTTCTTCTTTTTTATCCTTCTGATCCATGGCAGCTCCTTTCTAATCTGTCAAATTTCTTTTGACACGTTGACCAAAATATTGATATAGATCAACTTTCAAAGTACCGTTGTAGAGTTTTCGTTTTTTGTCCGCTTGACTACCATATTTGCTTTCAAAAGCTTCATCACTTGTCAGGATAAACTTACTCCAAGTTTTGAGAGGTTCAAAAACCTCACCCATTTCAGCATAAAGTTTAGTTACTCCTGCATCATCTGACAAACGTTCCCCATAAGGTGGGTTAGAGATAATGACTCCATTAATCTTATCCGTACGCAAATCCTGTACGCGCATCTGCTTAAAGAGAATATCATCAGATACTCCTGCAGCCTGGGCATTTGCTTTAGCAATTTCCACCATACGTCCATCGATATCACAGCCCATGATGTCCAGTTCAATCTCTCGATCTATTTGCTTACTGGCTTCCGTTCTGACTTCTTGAATCAAGCGGTCACTAACCCAGTTCCATTCTTCAAAGGAAAAGGAACGGCGCAAACCTGGTGCCATCTTACGTGCAATCATAGCCGCCTCAATACAGAAGGTTCCCGAACCACAGGTTGGATCAATCAAAGGCTTATCAGGGTACCAGTTTGACAGTTGCAAAATCGCAGCTGCCATATTTTCTTTGATCGGAGCTCCACCTTTTTCAGTACGGTAACCACGTTTAAAGAGACTTGATCCGGTCGTATCAATCATAACAGTCGCTACATCTTTCAAAATGGAAACTTCAATCTTGAACTCAGGGCCATTCTCCATCAGGGGAACACCTTCTGGTCGTGCATAGT
The DNA here is from genome assembly GCF_001808705.1 of Streptococcus sp. HMSC074B11. Classification (GTDB taxonomy): domain Bacteria; phylum Bacillota; class Bacilli; order Lactobacillales; family Streptococcaceae; genus Streptococcus. The sequence goes on from NZ_KV794273.1 coordinate 251,075, forward strand.
GTTTTTGTAGTTTCTTAACAACTGCCTTCTTAGAAATTGCCTGCACACTTGGCTCATTGTGTAATTTTGACTTGACACACTTAGCCTTGGCAATTGGGAAACGGGCTCCCAGTGGGAGATAGTTCTCCCAATCTTGAGCAAAAACACCTTGGAAGAGCTCTTCAAATGTTTTTGCAGGAAAAGTTCCCACAACAATTTTGATTCTATCCGCAGCTCTTAGCCACAGGTTCGTTTGGATAATCGCTTTAACATCACCTTGAAAACGAACTCGCCCATTTTCAACTTGACAATCATAACCCAAATCTCTCACTTCACGTCCAACTACAGCTTCCAAACCCGCAGCAGCAGTCGCAATTAAATTAAATGTTGTTTTCATTTCAGTCTTTTATAGACCTTTCTTTATTCACTTTAAAAAATGAGGTTGAGAATATATCTCAGCCCCAACCTATATGCAATTTTCTATAAGCCATGTTTTGTTCCAGAAGTGACTAGGACCACTTCCTTCGATAATCATCTGTCTACCACTAGCAGCTCTAGCTGCTAGCAGTCAGAGTACTACGTTCGTTTCCGCGCACTCCATGCCCCGACCAAAATTTGGGTTGCTAGCTTGAGGGGTTTACCGCGTTCCACTCTCTCTGTTTCCAGAGAGACTCCGTCACTGTGGCACTTTCAAGTCTACTCTGACATATCCTAAGACTTAGCCATTTCAACTGCCGTAACGATTTCTCGTCCCTAGGCTTATGGTTTCGCCTAGCACAAACACTACAGGCATCACAGCCTGTGCTAGCATGGACTTTCCTCATGAAAAGAAACTCTCTTCACGCGATTATCCAAAAATTGCACAACAGAAGTATTCTTAGAAATCAGAATTATCCATGATTTGTTTGCCAAATACTTCTTTTTCAAGACGATTCAAACGTTTCAAAATATCAAAGTTTGTCATAGAAGTTGTACTTCCAAGCTCTGCTGGTTCAGAAGCTACTGGAGTCACTTGAGGTTTTTTCGCCAATTCCTCTTTCAACTCTGCAATTTCTAAACGGAGTGACTTTACTAATGCTGCATAAGTTTCATAATCCTTGATGACATCATCCAAGAATTCATCAACCTCTGCTTTACTATATCCACGTACTTCTCTTCCAAAATCCTGCTCAAAAATATCTTTTGCTGTAAAAATAATACTTGCCATGTCTCTCTCCATTCTCAGTTGCTAGTATTATTATATAAAAAAAGGCAAACAAAAAGCAAGGTCAAAGGCTCAATTTTCGGAAAAATTTTCAGCTACTTCGTTTAATTCCTCAAATGTTAATCTTTTTGTAATATAGTTGTCTTTCTTTTTCATCAGTTCGTAAAAATACTTCAGTTTTGTTTCATTTTCTTCATCATAAAAAAGATAAGCTCCATCTGTATTTTCAAGTAAGAAAAGTTGATAGTCTCGTAATTGACCCTTGTGTTCATAGTTCGGATAGGCGTATTTTACAAAATCAACTTGTTTAAATTCACTAAGTTTAACCTGATTTCCCTCATTCCAGTTTTCCCCATGAGTCTCAAAATCAAAGATAGTTGCAAGTTGGAAACCAAAGTCATCTTTCATATCTCTGGCCACCTCTAAAACCCAGTGTTCAAATCCCAGAGTTCCCGTAAATACCAACCATTTCAATCCTTCGTCTGCCATTTTTTCCAAATCTCTACGAATGGCTTTTTTAATAATTTTTAAACGAATATCTTTTTCATTAAACAATCCTAAATCAAAGCTAGAATAGCCTAAAATCAAGGCTGTATGCATTTTTTCACCCTTTCTGTGCACCTTTATGGTATAATAGAGTGATGTTATTGTACCAATAAGGAGAATTATGGTCAACTATCCTCATAAACTTTCATCAAAAAAAAAACAACAAGTCACCTCACAAACTAAAAATTTCGCAAATCGTGGGATGACCTTTGAAAAGATGATCAATGCTACAAACGAGTATTATCTGACACACGGTTTGGCTGTTATCCATAAAAAACCAACTCCTGTTCAGATTGTCCGCGTAGACTATCCTCAGCGTAGTCGTGCAAAGATTGTTGAAGCTTATTTTAGACAAGCATCAACTACCGATTATTCTGGAGTTTATGAAGGGTTTTACATCGATTTCGAAGCCAAGGAAACCAAGCAAAAACATGCGATTCCGATGAAGAACTTCCATCCTCATCAGATTCGGCATATGGAACAAGTCCTTGATCAAAAAGGGATTTGCTTTGTCCTTCTTCATTTTTCTTCTTATCAAGAAACGTATTTATTGCCGGCACTTGACCTCATCCGTTTTTATCATCAGGATATGGGTAAAAAGTCAATGCCGCTTGACTATATCAAAGAATTCGGTTATGTGATTGAGCAGTCTGCCTTTCCACAAATTCCTTACCTTGATACAGTCAAACAACATTTACTAGGTGGTAAAACAATATGAACAAACAAACTATCTTACGCATCGCTAAATACCTTGGCATTGGTGTAATTAGCTTATTTATCGCAGCTTTCCTATTTGGTGGTGGTGTATTTCTTTACTATGCAAACAAGGCTCCTGAACTTTCCGAGAGTAAACTTGTTGCAACGACATCAAGTAAAATTTATGATAGCAAAAATGAACTCATCGCAGATTTAGGTGCTGAACGTCGTGTCAATGCTCAAAGTAGTGACATTCCTACTAATCTTGTCAATGCGATTGTCTCTATCGAGGATCACCGTTTCTTTAACCATAGAGGAATTGATAGCATTCGTATAGCAGGAGCTTTCCTTCGTAACCTTCGAAGCAATAGTGGTCTTCAAGGTGGATCGACTTTGACTCAGCAGTTGATAAAATTGACCTACTTCTCAACATCAACAGCCGATCAAACCCTATCCCGTAAAGTTCAAGAGGCTTGGTTAGCTATCCAACTAGAGCGAACTGCAACTAAACAAGAAATATTGACCTATTACGTCAATAAGGTCTACATGTCAAATGGTAACTATGGTATGCAAACTGCTGCAGAGAACTACTATGGTAAGGATCTCGAAGATTTGTCCATTCCACAGTTAGCACTCTTAGCAGGTATGCCACAGGCTCCAAACCAATACGATCCTTATTCTCACCCTGAAGCAGCTCTTGAAAGACGAAACCTCGTTTTGTCAGAAATGCAAAAACAAGGTTACCTTACAGCCGAGCAATATGAAACAGCCATCAATACTCCAATCACAGATGGTCTTCAAAGTCTAAAATCTGTTAATAGCTATCCACAGTACATGGATAACTATCTTAAAGAGGTTATTGACCAAGTTCAGCAAGAGACAGGCTATAATCTATTAACAACAGGTATGGAAGTCTATACCAACGTTGACCAAGAGGTACAAAAACACCTTTGGGACGTCTATAACACTGACCAATACGTAAACTATCCTGATGATGATATCCAAGCGGCTTCTACTATCGTTGATGTATCAAACGGTAAAGTTATTGCCCAACTCGGATCTCGCCACCAAGCTAGCAACGTATCCTTTGGTACCAACCAGGCAGTGGAAACAAACCGTGACTGGGGTTCAACTATGAAACCAATCACGGACTACGCTCCCGCACTAGAGTATGATATCTATGACTCAACTGCTTATATGCTTAAAGATGTTCCCTACAACTATCCTGGTACTAACACTCCTCTTTACAACTGGGATAGAGGCTATTTGGGCAATATCACCCTACAAACAGCTATCCAACAATCACGGAACGTACCAGCAGTTGAAACTCTTGACAAAGTTGGATTAGATAAAGCAAAATCTTTCTTAAGCGGTCTTGGAATTGACTACCCAACTATGGTCTATGCTAATGCTATCTCAAGTAATACAACTGAATCAAATAGAAAATATGGTGCAAGTAGCGAAAAAATGGCTGCTGCCTTTGCTGCCTTTGCCAACGGTGGTATGTACCACAAACCAATGTATATCAATAAAATTGTCTTCAGTGACGGTAGTTCAAAAGAGTTCTCTGATCAAGGTACTCGCGCTATGAAAGAAACAACTGCCTATATGATGACAGAAATGATGAAAACAGTATTATACTCTGGTATAGGTCGAGATGCTTATATTTCATGGCTTCCTCAAGCAGGTAAGACAGGTACATCAAACTATACAGATGATGAAATTGAAAATTACATTAAGAGATACGATTATGTCACACCTGATGAAAATTTTGTAGGATATACCCGTAAATATTCAATGGCCGTTTGGACCGGTTATTCAAACCGTCTCACTCCAATCGTAGGAGATGGATTTAGAGTAGCTGCAAACATCTACCGCTCAATGATGGCATATCTCTCAGAGGATGATAACCCAGGTGATTGGACAATGCCTGAAGGTTTGTATCGCAATGGTGAATACGTCTTTAAAAACGGTGCTCGTAATAGCTGGGTTCCACAATCAACTCAAGCAAGTTCGACAACAGAGAGCTCTAGCTCAAGTTCAACTTCAACAACTGAAAGTGAAAGCTCTTCAAACGAAAATACGAATGGTACTACTAATCCAAATGCAACGCAACCAAACTCATCTGCAAATTCTCAACAACAAAACCAACCCCAACAAAATCCACGAAGACAGCAATAAAATATAGAAAAAACTGAGAATAACACCTCAGTTTTTTCTATATAGTTTCTATCAAACTTTTTAAAAATATGTAGAGAAACAACTGAACAGGTTAAATACCTCAATCGCAACCTTATCCCAAACACATGATAAATAGTCGGGAAAACTGTTTAATATTATAGATAAAAGATACCTTATGTTTACGTAGATTATCTATGAACAGGGGCATGACTTAGAAATTCTAATCTACTACTTCAATGCCGGGATTAAACCAATAATCAACATGCTAAACTAAAGTCTCAGGAAGGGTATCAAAAGGCCAGACTTTTTGTCCGGCCTCTTTTTTATTATTTAACATGATTTGCAAGGTCTTCTTGCGCTTTTTTATTAGATTCTTCTTTTTCTTTCTTCCATTTATCTTGAGCTTTTTGATATTCATCAGCAGTTACTGGCTTATCTTGAAGTTCAAGGTATTTGTACAAGAGTGCTTCACTTGTTCCCTTGTTACCTGAGTAAGCAAATGGAAGTGTGAATGGCACCATCTTAGACAACATTGGTCGTCCAGTTTGAGAAGTTGTTGGAATAATCAAAGCACTGTCTGTCAACCAAGCTTGGGCCGCAGCATATTTATCATAGCGTTTTGAAATATCTGTGTCTTCATTTCCAGCTTCAACAACCATCTTTTCGTAATCTTCTAAACCAACTTGTTTAGCAGCTGCATTGTTTGTGCCTGAATCAAATCCTAGGTAAGTCTTAGTATTTTCACCTACTGATGGTTTGATGATATCAAGGTAAGTAGATGGGTCGATGTAGTCTGGAGACCAACCAACGTTATCTGAAAGGTCCCAATCTTCACCGGCAGCCGTTTCAGCAAAGTAAGTAACATTGAGGACTTCATCTTTTTGAAGTTGTTGGATATCAATAACGACATTGTCAGTTCCTAATGTTGCTTCAAGTGATTGTTTCAATGATTGAACACGTTGAACTTTTGTAGTATTCGTTTGGTCAACTGGCATATCCAAGTGGATTGGGAATTGAACACCCTCTGCTTGGAGAGCTGTCTTAGCCTTAGCAAATTCTGCTTTCGCTTTTTCAGGATTGTAAAGACCATCTTGAGCGTCATCTAGATTGACATCTTTCCACTCATCACCATAGGTTACCAATTTTTCTTTAACTAATTCACCAAAGTTTTTACCATCTGCTTGAACAAATGTTGGTGGTACGAACAAGTTACGAAGGAGTTTTGTTGCTCCGCTTGCTCCATTAACTTGAGAAGCATAGGCTGTTCTATCAAAACCAAAGGCGATGGCTTGACGGAAGTCTTTGTTAAGAAGAGCTTTCTTAGTTGAAGTCTTTTGCTCGTCTGTAGTCTTAGAAGTATATTTGTAAGACTGACGGTCAATATTTGTACCAACTAAGAAGGTTGAAGAATCTTGTGGTGTATAAACGATATTATCTTTAAACTCTTTTTCAAGTTCAGAGTAGCTTCCACTTGTTGGGAAGAGACGAGCCATTGAGAAACCACCATCTTTAAAGGTTTCTGCAAGTTTGTTATTGTCTTGACCATCCCAGAATGAAAGTTTTACTTTATCAATATGAACATTGTCCTTATCCCAGTAGTTTGGATTCTTTTCAAATTCTACTGAAGATTTTGCTACCAATGATTTCAACAAGAAAGGACCGTTGTAAAGAATACTGCTTGGATCTGTTGCTTTAGCAAAGTCACTTCCTTTAGAAGTAAGGAATTCTTCATTGACTGGTGCAAGAATTCCCATGGTTGTCTTAGAGTTCCAGAAGCTTTCTGGTTTGTTCAAAGTGTATTGAACTGTTTGATCATCTACAGCCTTAATTCCAACTTCTGAGAAATCTTTAACTTCACCTTTTACATAAGCATCCAAACCTTTAATAGATTCTTGAACAAGATAAAGGGCTTCTGACTTATTGTCAGCCGCATACTTAAGACCTGTTACAAAGTCTTGCGCTTTAACTGGTGCATACTCTTCGCCTTCAGAAGTGTACCATTTAGCATCTTTACGGATTGTGTAAGTGTAAGTCAACCCGTCTTTAGAAACTGACCAATCTTCTGCCAAAGATGGCACGAAGTTACCGTAGCGGTCATTCTCCATCAAACCATCAACGACATTACTTGTGATATTAGCAACCGAAGCCTTACCAGTTGTCAGATAGTTGAGGCTGTCTGGATCTGTTTCATAAACATAAGAAAAAGTTTTCTCACCTTTTGCACTAGAGCCTGAGCCTGAACAAGCTACCAAAACACCTGATGCTAACAGAGTCACTCCTGCTAGGGCCATTACTTTTGAAAATTTCATAATAAACTCCTTTTTGACTTTTTATACATTATAGTCCCTTTTCAGCCAAGTGTCAATACAATTTTCAGAATTTTTCCAATTGAATTGAAAACAATTGCCATTTTAAAATTATTTTTTACAGTCAGACTCTTTTATGGCATTCATATTTGAAAAATCTCTTGATTAGCAGTTTTCAAGCAAATCTTTATGATATAATGAAAAGAGAAAATTGAAAGGAAATACCATGTCAAAAGAAGTTATTGTTGAAAGTTTTGAACTTGACCATACGATTGTAAAAGCCCCTTATGTCCGTTTAATCGGAGAAGAAACAGGTCCTAAGGGAGATATCATTTCTAATTTTGATATCCGCTTGGTTCAACCAAATGAGGACTCTATCCCTACTGCTGGACTTCATACGATTGAACACCTCTTGGCTAAACTCATTCGTACTCGCATTGACGGTATGATTGATTGTTCACCATTTGGTTGTCGTACAGGTTTCCATATGATTATGTGGGGACGTCATACTAGCGCAGAAATCGCTGCTGTCATCAAGGATTCGCTAAAGGAAATCGCAGAAACAACAACTTGGGAAGATGTCCCAGGAACTACCATTGAATCTTGCGGGAACTACAAGGACCACAGCCTATTTTCAGCTAAGGAATGGGCTAAATTGATTCTCCAACAAGGAATCTCTGATGATGCCTTTGAACGCCATGTCATTTAACACAAAAGAACCAGTTTTTTCAACTGGTCCTTTTTTTACACTCAAAATTTTAATTTAGGCTTTCTCACGAATGACCAAGACACCATCTTCCATATCGGCTTCAAGGTGTTTAGCATCAAGATTATCCAAGTGGAAGTCTGTGACTTTGTCACGAATTTGTTGTTCAACTACACGACGGAGTGGACGAACACCCATGACTTCATCATAACCTTCTTCGGTCATATATTCTTTGGCTGCGTCACTCACTGCCAAGTCGATCTCTTTCTTAGCAAGTGTCTTATTGACATCAACCAACATCAAGTCAACAATCTTAGAAAGGTCTTCCTTGCTCAAGTGTGAGAATTCAATCACAGCGTTGAAACGGTTCAAGAATTCTGGACGGAAGTATGGTTTCAAACGATCCATGAGTTCTGGTTTATCAGCATCTTCTGTCAAGTTAGCTTCATAACCAAAGCCTGCGTTTGAAGTTGCGATAATCACCGTATTCTTGAAGTTTACAGTGTTACCTTGACCATCTGTCAAACGACCATCATCCAAGACTTGGAGGAGAAGGGTGATGACTTGAGGATCAGCCTTTTCAATTTCATCAAGAAGGACGATTGAGTATGGATTCCGACGAACACGTTCAGTCAAAGTGTTGTTGTTATCATCGTAACCAACATAACCGGCTGTTGTACCAATCAATTTAGAAACGGCTGTGCGGTCGCTGTATTCTGACATGTCCAAACGGATAATGGCATCTTTAGTACCGAACATATCAAGAGCCAATTGTTTAGCCAACTCAGTCTTCCCAACACCAGTAGGACCTACAAAGAGGAAGCTACCGATTGGACGGTTCCCTTCGTCAAATCCTGCACGGTTACGACGGATAGCACGTGCTACTGCTTCAACAGCCTTATCTTGGCCGATTACCTTAGTTTGCAAACGGTGACCCATATCTTTCAAACGTTCGATATCAGTAGCACCCATTTGTGAAACAGGAATACCTGTCATACGTTCTACAGACTCAGCTACGTCATTAACAGTCGCTGTAACCTTGTGATCTTCTGTATGGTTGGCAATTTTCTTTTCAAGTTCTTCAATACGAATTTTTGCATTTAATGCCGCTTCATAATCCTCTTTAGCAGCTGCAGCTTCTTGTTTAGCTTTTTCTTCTTCAATTTCATGCTCTACAGCATGTACATCTGTCACTGGGTGTTGTGCTGCCAAGTGAGCAGCTGTTACATCCACAAGGTCAATAGCCTTATCAGGCAAGCTACGTTGAGGAATATATTGTACTGAGTAATCAACGGCAGCTTTCAAAACTTCATCTGGCAAGATAACATTATGATGCTGTTGATATAGATCACGAATCCCTTGGAGAATCTTGAAGGTATCTTCAGCAGATGGAGCATTGACCTTCACTTCATTGAAACGACGAGCAAGGGCAGCATTTTTCAAAATAGTGTTGCGGTATTCGTCTTGAGTTGTTGCACCAATCACTGTCAATTCACCACGTGAAAGAGCTGGTTTCAAGATATCAGCAAGACCTTTAGATCCTTGACCATCACCTGTGCTACCTGCACCCAGGATTTGATGGATTTCGTCGAAGAAGAGGATAATATTTCCAGCTTCTTTAACTTCTTTTACCAAGTTTTGAATATTTTCTTCAAAGCTACCACGATATTGAGTACCAGCTTCAAGACCTGAAATATCAATAGAGATAATTTCTTTATTCTTGATTGCTGCTGGAACATCACCATTCACGATAGCTTGAGCCAAACCTTCAACTACTGCTGTTTTACCGACACCAGCATCACCTACAAGGACTGGGTTGTTCTTAGTACGACGAGAAAGAATTTCAGATGTTTCTTGAATTTCCTTATTACGTCCAATAACCGGATCTAACTTACCTTCACGAGCTTCAGCTGTTAAGTTGCGTCCAAGTTTTGCAAGAATACCATCTTGTTTCATGACTTTACCTTGAACATACTGAGCTTGGTCACTTCCTTCACTTGGCAGTTGACCTGTTTGACGGTAAATAGCGAATTCTTCAGGCGTTACTTCACGGCCGTTAATCAAGTAACGACGGTTTTCTGAACTGTATCCACGCATACCACCCATCAATTGGTTAAATAAATCATCCATGTTGTTAAAGTTATTAAAGTTGTTATTCATATTTCATACCTCGTTTGTTTTCAAAATTAGTTAGTCAAATCACTTTGACTTTCCCTGACCTTTGTTTTAAAAAATTTAGACTAGCTATTTGCTACTCTACGTATAATTTCAGGTTTTTCTTTATCCGATACAAATTTTGTCATTGGACTTCTAAAAATGCTAATGTTAAACATAGGTTGCACCTCTTTTCTAGGTTTTACCCATACTTTGATCTTAAGATAGAATACACAACTACCTTAAAATCAAGGTTTTCTAAGGATTTCCTTATCCTTATGTTCTTAGTTTATCACTTTGGTCAGTAATAGTCAAGAGATTTGACCAAATTTGACCAACTTTTTTTAAATATTTTTTTATAGCAAAAAACCAGTCAAAATGACTGGTTTTTATTTACTATTTATGAATCTTAGCTCAATGCATCATCCATTGAAAGAACTTCGTGGAAGACACGTTGTGTCAATTCAGTTTTTTGTTCTGGAGTGAGGTACTTAGTATTTACACAGTATCCTGAGATACGTACGATTACGTCTTCACCTGACATGATCTTTTCGTAAACATCGTTCAAGTCCATAACGTTCAAGTTAACGTGTTGTCCACCATTTTCGAAGTAACCATCAAGAATTGTTACCAAGTTATCAACTTGTTCGTCACGAGTTTTACCAAGAGCACGTGGTGATACTTGAGTTGTCAATGAGATACCATCAGCTGCATAACCAAAGTCAAGGCTAGCAAGTGAGTTCAAGTTTTGCAACCATCCACCTTTAGCTTTGTTAGATGGGTTAGCACCTGGTGAGAAGAATTCAAGTTTAGACAAGTTCACTGAACCATCTTCGTTGAGGTATACACCTTTGTGGACTGGTGAGTTACCAGTTTGTTTAGAGTAAGCAACGTTAGATGTGATTGTCAAAAGTGAAACTGTAGCTTCTGCATTCTTGTAAAGTTTGTGGCTACGTAGACGAGTTGTGTAAGCTTCGATCAACCATTCTGCCAATTCGTTTGAACGTGGGTCATCTTCACCCCAACGTGGGTATTCACCGATTGTTTCGTAATCGTAGATGTAGCCATTTTCATCACGGATTGGTTTAACTGTAGCGTATTTGATAGCTGACAATGTGTCAACAGTGTTAGCGAATCCACAGATACCGAATCCCATGTTAGCACGTTGTTTAGTTGGCAAGAAGGCCATTTGAACAGCTTCGTAGTTGTACTTATCAGTCATGTAGTGGATGATGTTCAAAGCATCTACGTAAGTGTCAGTCAACCAGTCAAGAGATTTTTCAAAGTTAGCTTTAACTGATTCGAATTCAAGAACTTCGTCACGGATTGGTTCGATATCAAATACTTTGTAGTCTTTATGAACATCATCGTAACCACCGTTCAAACCAGTAAGAAGAGCTTTAAGAACGTTAACGCGAGCACCGAAGTACTGGATGTTGTGACGTTGTTCTTCGTTTTCTGGGTCAAGTGGAGATACACAACATGAGATACAGCTCATTTCACCATATCCATCTTTAGCCATTGTTGTAACACCTTCGTATTGGATAGAAGAGTGTTTGTGGCTCATGTGCATACAGTAGCGACGGAAGTTGTATGGCAATTTGTCAGTCCAAAGAACTGTCAAGTTTGGTTCTGGAGAGTTACCGATGTTGTCAAGAGTGTTCAAGAAACGGTAGTCCATCTTAGTAACACGGTGACGACCATCGTTACCCATACCAGCCATTGAAGTTGTGATGAAGGTTGGGTCACCTGAGTACAATTGGTCATAAGCTTTTGTACGAGCAAATTTAACTGTACGAAGTTTCATAACGAAATCATCAACAAATTCTTGGATTTCTGATTCAGTAAATGTACCACGAGCAAGGTCACGTTCTGCAAAGATATCCAATACGATTGGCACACGTCCAAGAGATGTAGCCGCACCGTTGATAACACGGCAGACAGCCATAAAGGCAATGTTTACCCATTGGATAGCTTCTTTAACGTTCATCGCTGGTTTACGAACATCAACTCCGTAAAGGTCACCTAAGCGTACAACTTGTTGCAATGCTTGATATTGAAGGTTGATTTCTTCACGAAGACGGATTGTTTCTTCATCGATTTCTTCGATTGCGTTCCAGTCGTTAACTTTTTCTTGCATCAAGTAGTCTGCACCGTAAAGAGCAAGACGTGCATAAACACCGATGATACGTCCACGTGAGTATGCATCTGGAAGACCAGTTACAGTGTGAGCGTGACGAGCACGACGAATGTTTGAAGTGTAAGCACGGAAGATACCATCGTTAACAGTTGTTACGTATTTAGTGAAAATTTCGTGAACAGCTGGATCTGGTTCATATCCATTTTCTTTCAAAGTAGTTTCAGCCATACGGATACCACCTTTTGGCATGAAGTTCAATTTGAAGAGTTCATCGTTTTGGATACCAAAGATCACTTCGTTTTCTTTGTCGATAAATCCAGCAGGAATATCAGCAATAGAAGTTGGACGAGTGTCCATTGGGAAACGAGTTTCTTCGTAGTGTGCTTTAGTTTCTTCTACGATTTTTTTGATGTGGAGTGAACGTTCTGTTGGTCCTGCAAGGAAGCTTTCGTCTCCATCGTAAGGTGTGTAGTTAGCTTGTACAAAGCGTGATACACTTGCTTTTTCTTTCCAGTCAACACCTTTAAAGCCTTCCCAGGCTTTGTCAAAAATATCTTGTGCTTCAACAACTGTCTTAACAACCATGTTAATGTCCTCTTTTTTCTTTCTAGTAACAGTCATCTGTTACATTCATGTATTCAGTATAACACACAGTAAACGATTTCAACAACTAAAAACTCACTTTTTTAACACTTTCTTTTCTAATACAGTTAAAAATATACCGCAAACTGTATTATATTTTTGAAAGAGATTATTTGATTTTCATTTTTTCAGAAAAAGAGTATAATAAAATTAAACAAACTAGCACTGAGAGGTTTCTCCATGTTGATTTTTCCACTAATGAATGATTTATCTCGTAAAATCATCCATATTGACATGGATGCCTTTTTTGCTGCGGTAGAAATTCGAGACAATCCCAAACTAAAAGGGAAACCCGTTGTTATCGGTAGTGACCCAAGAAAAACAGGAGGTCGCGGAGTTGTTTCGACTTGTAGTTATGAAGCGAGAACCTTTGGCATCCACTCAGCTATGAGTTCCAAAGAGGCCTATGAACGTTGTCCACAAGCCGTTTTCATTTCCGGAAACTACGAAAAATATACTGCTGTTGGTCAACAGATTCGAGCTATTTTTAAACGTTATACGGATAGGATTGAACCTATGAGTATCGACGAAGCCTATCTAGATGTGACTGAAAATAAGCTCGGTATCAAGTCTGCTGTCAAGATTGCTCGCTTAATTCAGCAGGATATTTGGCAAGAACTCCATCTGACCGCTTCTGCCGGTGTATCTTATAATAAGTTTTTAGCTAAAATGGCTAGTGACTATCAAAAACCTCGTGGTTTGACGGTCATTCTTCCTGATGAAGCCGTAGATTTTCTCCAACAAATGGATATCGCTAAATTTCACGGTGTTGGCAAGAAAACAGTTGAAAAACTCCATCAAATGGGTGTATATACGGGTACTGACCTTTTAGAGATTTCTGAAATCACTCTCATTGATCGTTTCGGAAGACTCGGTTTTGACCTTTATCGCAAAGCTCGAGGTATAGATAACTCTCCCGTTAAATCAAATCGTATCCGTAAGTCTATTGGTAAAGAAAAAACTTACAGTAAGATTCTAAGTCTAGATGAAGATATAAAAAAAGAGCTAACTCTCCTTTCGGAAAAAGTGGCCCTTAGTCTTCAAAAACATGAAAAAAGTGGTAAAATCGTCATTTTGAAAATCCGCTATGCTGACTTTTCTACTTTGACAAAACGAAAAACACTGAGCCAACAAACACAAGACTCTGAAGAAATCGCACAAAGCATTATCCAACTCTACGAAACACTTAGCGATAAAGACAAGGGTGTTCGCTTATTGGGAGTCACTATGACAGGATTTTAAAAACCTTGAAGGAATCTTCCCTCAAGGTTTTTTTCTTATACAAATAATCGTACAAAGGTATAAAGTAGCAAGACACTACCAAGGACAATGCGGTATTTACCAAACATCGTAAAGTCGTGTTTTTTAACATAGCTGGTCAAGAAACGAATGGCAACCATGCTGACTGCAAAAGCTACTACCATGGCTACTAAGAGCAAGAAGAATTGACCAAAACTCAAAACTTCTCCTGCCTTGATAAATTTAAAAATCTTCAAGGCACTAGCTCCAAACATAACTGGAATTCCTAGATAGAAGGTAAACTCAGTTACCACCGAACGACTGGTTCCGTTTAACAAACCACCGACGATAGTTGCACCTGAACGGCTAGTCCCAGGTAAAAGAGCCAAGACTTGGAAAAGTCCGATATAGAGGGCCGTTTTATAAGGCAACTTGTCTAGCTCTGTGACTGTTGGCTCAATCGCTTGCGCTTTGTTACGTTTTTCAAGATAGATAAAGGCAACCCCATAAACAATCAACATAATGGCTACTGAAACCATATTGGGGAAGTGAGTATCAAACCAATCATCAAACTTAAAGACTAGAAGAAGAGGGAGAGTCGCAACAAATACTTTGGACCATAATTGCCAAGTTCTACGAACTTGAACTTTATCCTTACCTGGTTTGAAGGGATTAAGTTTGTTAAAGTAGATAACCATAACGGCTAAGATAGCGCCCAGTTGAATAACTACGTTAAACATAGACATAAAGGCTTCATTTTGATCTTTATACTGGATAAACTCTTCTGCTAAAATCAAGTGACCTGTACTTGAAATCGGCAACCATTCCGTAATTCCTTCAACAATCCCAAAAAAGATAGATTTTAAAATTTCAATAAGATACATAGATAACTCCTTTTTCTATCCTCCATTATATCATACTTTTAAAGACTGTGTTGAGTTTTCTTTAGAAAGCGCCGATACTTCCACCACCGCCACCGCCTGAGAAACCTCCACCAGAGCTACCGCTTCCAGATGATACAGAAAAGGTACTTGCTGTATTTGCGACCGAAGTGTATTGATTAATGTGAGCAGCAGATGTATGAAACTGTTTATCCCATCCACAAGATACATAAAGATTCATAGTTTCGTTTTCAAGTTGAATATTGTGGAGCTTCATGATCTTATTCACTTTCTTTGCGTATCCATACAGAGTTGCATAAACCAAAAGACGATTCCAAAGTACAATGCTCTCTAGTTCAGCCTTATCAAGATGAGCAATATCACGAAGCATATTTTCAAAACTTGTCCAAAGGTAATAGGCTTCTGCCCCTTCTTCGTTTAAGACTCCATCACGAGATGGACCTCGAGTCACAAAATAAACTAAGGCACTGGCAAGTAAGCCTATTAAACCTAGGGAAAGTAAAGGAAATGAAAAATAACCACGTGTTCGCAGGCTATAATAGAAGATAAGAAGGCCTATTAAACCTGTTATAGCTGAACAGACTTTCATCCCATTCACAAGACTACTTTCTTTATCAGTCAAAGGACGATGATAGCTTGGAAGACGTAGAATTTTTACCTTGTCTCGAACACAACTTTGCATACGTTCAAGCCGTCTCTCGAAGGAACGCTTGAGATGCAAGCCGAATTCTCGAATATGCTGCTCATCAGCTTCCTTAGCTCCATGGAATAGTCCTGAAGAAACTTGATACTCTGGAAAAAGGTCTGAAAGAGCTAGTTCTTTATTAGTTGAGAGAGTCATCCGCAAGCATTCTTTTTCAAAATTCGACAAGCCTTTTTCACTATTGATTTTCAAACAGGGTTCCTCCTCACCCTGAAAAATGGATAAATGCCCCCGATCAACTAAGTCTAGCAAAGTCGCCTGAATCAATCGTTCAAAAGAGAATTTGCCAAACTTCTTCTTATTCAAGGGACTGATTTCCTCCAAGGAGGTAGAGTAAATAGCCTCCGCCAAAACCATTGGAGGTAGGTCCATTGGAGGTTCGTAGAGTCGATGATCCTTGGGATGTACCTTTTTGAGGGCCGTATGTTTACGAAATGCTCGATAATACATGATGGTCATCATCAATAACACGATAAAGATTATTGGAAAAATCCACTTTATCATGAGGCTGGCTTGCACTTTGCTAGCTTTTATTTCTATTTCAATTTTTTTAAAATCTCTTAAACGCTCTTCTTCCAGTCCTTGGCTTGGAGCTACCGAGAAAGCCTCCCTGGGCCAATAGGCATGTAGCTCAACTTGACGTTTTCTAGGAAGATTTTTCATCTTCACCCGATAAATATCATTTACTTTTTCGATACTACCCTCATTGAGGAGCTTCCCAGTATGAAAAAAGACTTTCTCTGCCGGACTATCTGAAGTTACTCGAAATTCTAAGTCTTTGATGTCTCCTGAACTATCTGTCAGTGGTTGCCAATTCAGCTCAGCAATATCCTGATATAAGAAAAGAAGATTTTTCAATTGCCAGGTAATAGTTACACGTACAGTATCTCCAGCTTTTCCTGGATTTAAAATTATTACTTGATAGCCTTTCCCATTTTCCTTTGTGTAGGAAAGGGCATCTTCTATAATTTCCCCATTCTTTGATACTAGCACAGTTGGATCATCATCAATCTCAAAGCCTTCTGGCATTTTCCCTGCTTTTCCTAGTCCGACCGATTGACCATTAAAATCGTCTTTAAAACGATAGGTGATTGTTTGTTGGAAAACTGCTGTATTATCTGCATGAATATTCAAATCTCCCTTATAAGATAGGATATCAAAGTCTACAGCAAAGACCAGGCGTGGTATCAATAGCAAACAGGCAAACACCAAAGTAAATAGCCATCTTTTTTTCATCGTATACTCCCTTTCAAGTTTTTTCACTATTATATCATTTTTCACAAGTAAGGGTTTACTAAGATTGAAAAAGTTCCGCTTTTTCGATACAATAGAGAGAAGCAATTTTAGACTAGAAATAGGAGAAATCATGAAAAAATTATGCTTAACTATCCTTGCTAGCCTAGCCCTTACTTTAGGACTAGTTAGCCAGGTCCAAGCCGATGAATATTTACGCATCGGTATGGAGGCAGCCTACGCACCCTTTAACTGGACTCAAGATGACGACAGTAACGGCGCTGTAAAAATCGATGGAACCAACCAATATGCTAATGGTTACGACGTCCAAATAGCTAAAAAGATTGCTAAGGACCTAGGCAAAGAGCCCTTGGTTGTTAAAACCAAGTGGGAAGGACTTGTTCCAGCCCTTACTTCTGGTAAGATTGATATGATCATTGCAGGTATGAGCCCAACTGCTGAACGCAAACAAGAAATTGCATTTTCAAGCAGCTACTATACTAGCGAACCAGTACTTTTGGTTAAAAAGGATTCTGCCTATGCAAACGCCAAATCACTAGAGGACTTTAGCGGAGCAAAAATCACTTCTCAACAAGGTGTTTACCTTTATGACTTAATTTCACAAATCTCAGGCGCTCAGAAGGAAACTGCCATGGGAGATTTTGCCCAAATGCGTCAAGCTCTTGAAGCTGGTGTCATTGATGCCTATGTTTCTGAACGACCAGAAGCTCTCACCGCCGAATCAGCAAACGCTAAGTTCAAAATGATTCAGCCTGAACCTGGTTTTAAAACTGGTGAAGAAGATACCTCTATCGCTATTGGACTTCGTAAAGATGATGACCGTATCAGCCAAATCAATGCCAGTATCGAAACCATTTCTAAAGATGAACAAGTTGCGCTCATGGATCGTATGATTAAAGAGCAACCAGCAGAATCTACAACGACTGAAGAAAGCAACAGTAATTTCTTTGGCCAAGTCGCTAAAATTCTGACTGAAAACTGGCAACAACTCTTGCGTGGTGCTGGTATTACCCTTCTCATTTCAATTATCGGTACCATCGTTGGTCTCGCTATCGGTCTTGCTATCGGTGTCTTCCGTACAGCACCTCTATCTGAAAACCAATTTATCTTTGGTATCCAAAAACTAATCGGTTGGATTCTCAATATCTATATTGAAATTTTCCGTGGAACACCTATGATTGTACAATCTATGGTTATCTACTATGGAACTGCTCAAGCTTTCGGGATCAACCTAGACCGTACGCTAGCTGCTATCTTTATCGTTTCGATCAACACTGGTGCCTACATGACTGAAATCGTCCGTGGTGGTATTCTGGCTGTTGATAAGGGACAATTTGAAGCGGCAACTGCACTTGGTATGACTCATAACCAGACCATGCGTAAGATTGTTTTGCCTCAAGTTGTTCGAAATATTCTACCAGCAACTGGTAATGAGTTCGTCATCAACATCAAGGATACTTCTGTATTGAACGTTATCTCTGTTGTAGAACTTTACTTCTCAGGAAACACAGTAGCAACACAAACCTACCAGTACTTCCAAACCTTTACCATCATCGCAGTTATCTACTTTGTCCTCACCTTCACAGTAACGCGTATCCTACGCTTCATCGAAAAACGTATGGATATGGATACCTACACGACAGGTGCTAACCAAATGCAAACGGAGGATTTGAAATAATGAGTCAACCAATCCTTGAAATCAAACACCTCAAAAAATCCTACGGGCAAAACGAGGTCCTAAAAGACATCTCTCTCACTATTCATAAAGGAGAAGTGATTTCTATCATCGGTAGTTCCGGTAGTGGTAAATCAACTTTCCTACGTTCTATCAACCTTCTCGAAACACCAACTGAAGGTGAGATCCTTTATCACGGTGAAAACGTCCTTGAAAAAGGGTATAACCTCACTCACTATCGTGAAAAACTAGGCATGGTTTTCCAATCCTTTAACCTCTTTGAAAATCTCAACGTTCTTGAAAATACGATTGTTGCACAGACAACTGTCCTCAAACGTGAACGATCAGAAGCAGAGAAAATTGCTAAAGAAAACCTTGAAAAAGTTGGAATGGGAGAGCGCTACTTGCAAGCTAAACCTAAGCAACTTTCAGGTGGTCAAAAGCAACGTGTCGCCATTGCTCGCGCACTTTCTATGAACCCTGATGCCATTCTCTTTGATGAACCAACTTCAGCCCTTGATCCTGAAATGGTCGGTGAAGTTCTAAAAATCATGCAAGAACTAGCTCAAGAAGGCTTGACAATGATCGTTGTAACCCACGAAATGGAATTTGCTCGTGACGTATCACACCGTGTCATCTTTATGGACAAAGGTGTTATTGCAGAAGAAGGCAAACCTGAAGATTTATTTACAAATCCTAAAGAGGAACGTACAAGAGAATTTTTACAACGCTATTTAGGTTAAGACAAAAGCGGTTGAATAAACCTCTTCAACCAAGAGTTGTTTTCCTATTCAATCCCAAATCAACATTGAGTCAAAGGCTCATGAACATAAGAATATAAAAATCAAGGTCGGAGTTTTTTATCCCGACCTCTTTTTATATACTTTAAAATCACTTTTATCCCTTCTTCTATTTCCTGAGCAAGTAATGCTTGTAACTCTATTCCTAATCTTATATTTGATTTTCATGAGTGAGTGAGATCACTCCTCTACTGTCAACCTAGTTCATTCTAACAGATAGATTTGTTTAGTAGGTCATAGCATGGCTATTTCGCCGTTCCATAAATAAAAGCAGACCCTAATTAGAGTCTGCTTGTATCCAAAGATTAATCTTCAAATTTTTCATGATTTTTTTCATAGAAATCAATTAATCCAAGGGCTGTTTCAAAGGAAATATTTTTAACTTTTGCACGTCCTTGAGCTAGAGCAATGATAGACATTTCACGTGCATTCGTTTCTTTAGAAATACGATAACCAGTGATCTTCTTATCACGAACCCAGCTAACAACTGATTCTACTTTTTCAAAGTTAGTCTTAGCCATGTTTTTCTCCTATTTTATTCTTTACGATATTTAATTGTATACGTTTTTATGGCATTTGTCAATAAAAAAACATATATCCAATCAAATAAGACGTTAAGATTACATTTACTTAGCTTTCAAAGCCGATAATATATGGGTTCGTATATCTTCAACTCCGTTAGGATTTGCTGGTAAGAAAATTGTATTATTACCTTGTTTTTCTGCAAAATTATTCAATGTATCTAAATACTGGTTAGTTAACAAGATTGACATGATTTGCTCTTCAGTTAATTCAACATTGGCTCCTTTTAACTCTTTAATAGAATCAGCAAGTCCATCAACAATTGCTTTTCGTTGCTCTGCGATCCCCACACCATGTAAGCGATCCTTTTCTGCCTCTGCTTCGGCCGCTGTTACGATCTTAATTTTATCTGCTTCGGCCAATTCTTGTGCTGCTACTCTCTTACGTTGAGCAGCATTGATTTCATTCATCGATTGCTTGACTTCCGCATCCGGCTCTACTTTGGTAATGAGCGTTTTGACGATAATGTACCCATACGTTGACATTTCTTCCGCTACTTGTTTTTGAACTTCTAATGCAATTTCATCCTTTTTCTCAAACAATTCATCCAAAGTTAACTTAGGAACTGATGAGCGCAATGCGTCTTCAATATAAGATTTGATTTGAGCCTCAGGTCTCATTAGTTTATAGTAAGCATCTGTAACATTTTGTTCATTTACTCGGTACTGTGTCGCAACATTCATCGTCACAAATACGTTATCTTGAGTCTTGGTTTCCACAACGATTTCACTTTGCAAGAGACGCAGTTGTACACGAGCTGCAATTTTATCAATCCCAAATGGTGCTCTTAGGTGAATACCACTATTGCTCAATTTTTGATACTTACCAAATCGTTCAATGATAGCTACTGATTGTTGTCGAACAACATAGATTGAACTCATTAATATAGCTCCTACAATAAGCATTAGAATAATTAGAACAAGTATAACTTTTAAAACCATGGGAATCTCCCCCTTTCTTCACTTACATTATAGCACTAGTAAATAGGTTAGGCAAATAATATGATAAAAATTTCATAGCATATTAAACAAGCATATTATATAGGGTTTCATTCCCATTTAAGTTAATATAAGATGGGTCGAATTTTTCCATCCGGTGAATCAATCCCGCATAATCATGTTTATCAGCAAGTGCAATCCCTATTAGTACTGGACCAGTACCCTTGCTAGCTCGTTTGATATATTCAAAACGAGTAATATCATCATGAGGTCCTAAGATATCATTTACAAACTCTCGAAGTGCTCCCGGACGTTGTGGGAAATTCACTACAAAGTAATGCTTGATACCATCATAAATCAAGGCACGTTCTTCCATCTCTGGCATACGGTTGATGTCATTATTCCCTCCAGAGATGATACAACAAATGGTCTTGCCCTTAATATAATCGGATAATACTTCTAGAGCTGCAACACTAGCAGCACCCGCAGGTTCTGCTACGATACCTTGTTTAGAGTAGAGATCAATTAAGGTCTCAGAAATCAAACCTTCATCCACTCCGATAAGAGTTTCTACATGTTTGCGTGTTGCTTCATAGGTCAACTGCCCTACCTTTTGCACGGCAATCCCATCCGCAAACTTATCAATTTCTTTAAGTTTAACCGGTCCCCCAGCTTCAAAGGCTGCCTTCATAGAACGAGCACCTTCAGCCTCTACTCCAATGACCTCAATCTGAGGATTTGTTTCTTTAATATAAGTAGAAACACCTGAAATGAGACCTCCGCCTCCTACGGGTACCAAGACAGTATCAAATTCAATAGATTCTTTACGAGCTTCTTCTAAAATTTCATAGGCTACTGTCCCCTGACCAGCTTGAACATAGGGATCATCAAAGGGATCAATAAAAGTACGATTTTCAGCTACGGTAAAGTCTTGAGCAGCCTTGGCTGAAGCATCAAAAGTATCCCCTACTAATTTAATGGTTACAAAATCACCACCAAAAAAACGAACCTGACCAATTTTTTGTTGAGGTGTCGTAATTGGCATAAAGATTGTTGCAGGAATCTTCATCTCATTACATGTGTAGGCAACTCCTTGAGCGTGATTTCCCGCTGAAGCACACACTACACCACGTTCACGTTCCTCTTTTGTCAATTGCGAGATAGCATAATAAGCTCCACGAATTTTAAAAGAACGGACACGTTGAGCATTTTCCTTCTTAAGATAAATTTTCGCTCCGTATTTTTCGGATAAATAATGATCGTAGTCAAGTGGAGTATTGGCTACTACACCACTCAAAACCTTGTGGGCTTTCACCACATCTTTTGCACTTAGCATAATCTCCTCCTAGATGAGTTTTCAAGATAAAAAGCGAGTTAGGTTCCCCCCAACTCGCCTTCTGTTTATATTCTTAAAAATTAGTTGTAGATTTTGAATGCATCATCGTCGTTTTTACCGACAAATGGCATTGCTTTACGCAATTCTGCACCAACTTTTTCAATTTCAAGGTTAGCTGCTTGTTCACGGTAGGCAGTCAATTTTGGACGTCCAGCTTTGTAGTCATTTACAAAGTCGTTGGCGAATTTACCATTTTGGATGTCCGCAAGAACTGCTTTCATGTTTTCTTTAACTTGTTCAGTGATTACACGTGGTCCTGAAACGTAGTCACCATATTCAGCAGTGTTTGAAATTGATTGACGCATTTTCTTGAATCCACCTTCATAGATCAAGTCAACGATCAATTTCATTTCGTGAAGAACTTCAAAGTAAGCCAATTCTGGAGCATAACCAGCTTCAGTCAAGACTTCAAAACCAGCTTCGATAAGAGCAGTCAAACCACCACAAAGAACTGCTTGTTCACCAAACAAATCTTCTTCAGTTTCTTCTTTGTATGTTGTTTCAAGAAGACCTACACGCGCTGCGCCAACACCTTTACACCAGTCCATAGCGATGTTTTTAGCATTTCCTGTTGCATCTTGGTATACTGCATAAAGAGCTGGAACACCAAATCCTTCTTCGTAAGTACGACGTACCAAGTGTCCTGGTCCTTTAGGAGCACACATAAAGACATCAACATCTGCAGGAACTTTGATGAATTCGAAGTGAATGTTGAAACCATGAGCAAATCCAACTGCATTTCCAGCTTCCAAGTTTGGAGCAATTTCTGCTTCGTACAATTCTTGTTGGATTTCATCTGGTGCCAAGATCATGATAACATCAGCCAATTTAGTTGCTTCTGCTACTGTGTAAGTGTCAAAACCATCTTCTTTTGCTTTATCAAAAGATTTACCTGGACGTACACCGATGATCACATCGCGACCTGAATCACGCAAGTTTTGAGCGTGCGCATGTCCTTGTGAACCATAACCAATAACGGCGATTTTTTTACCGTCAAGTGCTGCTACTTTTACATCTTTTTCGTATTCCATTTGAACTGCCATAGTTTTTTCTCTCTTTTCTATTTTTATTGCCTGTTAGGCTAGTTTAACAAATTTAAGTTGGATTCTTTTACTCAATGAAAATCAAAGAGCAAACTAGGAAGCTAGCTGTAGGTTGCTCAAAGCACTGCTTTGAGGTTGTAAATAAGACTGACGAAGTCAGTAACATATACCTACGGCAAAGCAACGCTAACGTAGTTTGAAGAGATTTACGAAGAGTATTAGTCGCGGGTAAATCCAGTTGCACCCGTACGAGCGATATTCTTTATACCGTAAGGTCGAATGACTCGAATCAAAGCTTCACTCTTTTCTGCATTCCCAGTCATCTGAATGGTAATGGAACTTGGAGCTACATCGACTACTGTTGCACGGAAAGGTTGGATAATAGCCAAAATTTCTGCACGTTTTTCAGCAGGCGCTGAAACCTTTATAAGAATTACTTCTCGTTCTAAGTGGGGCTGATCCGTAATATCACGAATACGAATTACATCAATCTGACGATTAAGTTGTTTGATGATTTGCTCCACCTCGTCATTTGAGGCAACATCGATGATAATGGTAATCCGTGACACATTTGGATTTTCAGTTGCGCCAACAGAAATGCTTTCGATATTGACTTGGCGTCTCGATAAGACTCCTGTGAAGCGATTGAGAACACCTGAACGGTTTTGAAGTTTGGCTGTTAACATTCTACGCATTAAACTTCACCCCCAACATCTCATGATTACTCTTACCAGCTGGTACCATCGGTAAAACATGTTCTTTCCGAGAAATGTCTACTTCAATAAACATTGGTTCATCTTCCATGATGACTTCCAAATCCTTCTCAAGAGTTTCAGGATTATCAAACTTATAATTCTTAATTCCATAGGCTTGAGCCATCAATTGGAAATCTGGAAGGCTATCAAAGACCGACTCTGAAGTTCGACCATCATAGAAGGCTTCTTGCCACTGGCGAACCATCCCGAGTGAATGGTTATTAAGCATGATGACCTTGATTGGAATCTTGTAAATATTTAAGATTGCCAATTCCTGATTGGTCATCTGGAAACCGCCATCTCCGACAAAGAGAACAACTTCTTTATCTGGATTAGCAATCTTAGCACCAATAGCTGCTGGGACTCCGAATCCCATGGTTCCTAGACCACCTGATGTTACCAATTGACGCTCGTTTTGGTAAGGATAATATTGAGCCGTCCACATTTGGTGTTGTCCAACGTCTGTTACGACAATGGCATCGCCATTGGTCAACTCACCGACGCGTTCAATAACTGCTTGAGGTTGAACCACACGTTCTTTCTTATCATAAGAACGAACACGATTCTTATCTTTGGTAACTTTCTCAATCCACTTTTCAGTATTGTTACGAACGTTTGGCTCAGCTAGTAACTGCTGCAAAGCCTTTTTCGCATCACCGACAACTGGAATATCAACTGCGATAATCTTACCAATCTCTGCAGGATCGATATCAATATGCGCTACTTTTGCATTCTTAGCAAAGGTTTTAGGATTTCCAGTCAAACGGTCATCAAAGCGACAACCAATAGAAATCATAAAATCAGCCTCAGTCATGGCAATATTTGCTGCAAAGGAACCATGCATTCCGCCCATTCCCAAAAAAAGTGGATGGCTAGTTGCAATTGTTCCCTGTCCCAAAAGACTTGTCACAACTGGTATTTGATAACGCTCTGCAAATTCATTTAACTCTGCTGCAGCCTCAGCATAGCTAATTCCACCACCAGCTAACAAAACTGGCTTCTTAGCCTTAGAGAGTTGCTTCAAGATCTTCTTGATTTGCATATCATTTGGCTCAAGTGTTGGCTGATAACTTGGTAAATCTATCTCTGGAGAGTAAATGAAGTCTGTCTCAAGCGCAGAAACATCTTTTGGTAGGTCAATGACGACTGGCCCTGGACGACCTGTAGTCGCAATATGCACAGCTTCTGTAATAATTCGCGGAATATCCGCAGTTTCTCGAACCTGATAATTGTACTTAGTGATTGGCATGGTGATACCAACGATATCAGCTTCTTGAAAAGCATCCTTACCGATTCCCGCTCTTGCAACTTGTCCTGTGAAGACCAAAAGGGGAACACTATCGCTCATAGCATCTGCGATCCCTGTAATGGCATTTGTAGCTCCTGGTCCGCTTGTGACGACTGCAACACCCAGTTTTCCTGTTGACTTAGCATAACCTTCAGCTTCGTGAAGACAGCCCTGCTCATGGCGACCTAGAATATGGCGGATTCCCTTAAAATTATAAATAGCATCATATAAAGGAAGTACTGCTCCACCAGGATAACCAAAAATCGTGTCGATTCCTAAGTCGCGAAGTGTTTCCAAAACAAGATCCGATCCCGACTTAGGTGAGTCTAAAATGATTTTCTCCATCGTTCCCCTTTCTCTTCTCTTAAAAATAGCTTGTTACTATGATACCATTTTTTCAAAAATTTTCAAGAGAAAAGAGCAAATTTTCTGAATTTTCTATCTAGATATTTTACAATATTAAATGAATTAGAAAGTTTATACGTATTTATATTTTTTAACAGAAAAAAGGTTGAGACAGATCTGTCTTCAACCTTTCATGTTAAATTATTACTAATTAAAGTGAGTTAACGTCAACCTTGATACCAACACCTTGAGTAGTTGTGATTGTCAAGCTTGTTACATAAGTTCCTTTAGCAGTAGCTGGTTTAGCTTTTTGGATTGTTTCGTTGAATGCTTTGAAGTTTTCAACCAACTTGTCAGCTTCAAATGAAACTTTACCGATGATCGCTTGTACGATACCTGCACGGTCTGCACGGTAAGTGATTTTACCACCTTTAGACTCTTCAACTGCTTTAGCAACATCCATTGTTACAGTACCAGTTTTAGGGTTTGGCATCAAGTTACGAGGTCCAAGGACACGTCCAAGACGTCCAACAAGAGCCATCATGTCAGGTGTAGCGATAACTACATCGAAGTCCAACCAACCGTCGTTGATTTTAGCAACAAGGTCATCTTCACCAACAAAGTCTGCACCAGCAGCTTTTGCTTCTTCAGCTTTTGCACCACGTGCAAATACAAGAACGCGAGCTGTTTTACCAGTACCGTTTGGCAATACCATTGCTCCACGGATTTGTTGGTCAGCTTTTTTAACGTCAATGTTCAAGTTGTAAGCAACTTCTACAGTTGCATCAAATTTTGCAAAGTTAGTTACTTTTGCAAGAGCTACAGCTTCTTCTACGCTGTATGCTTTTGTGCTGTCGATCTTCTCAAGAGCAGCACGAAGTTGTTTGCTTTTTTTAGCCATTTTCTATTCTCCTTGTAAGTGGTTCAATCGATTTTCATCTCCCACGTCACTTCTCGAAATGATGAAGTCTTGCGGGTTATATAGGGATGTTATTGATTAGTCAACAACAGTGAATCCCATAGAACGAGCAGTACCTTCGATCATACGCATTGCAGACTCAATGTTTGCAGCGTTCAAATCTGGCATTTTAGTTTCTGCAATTTCTTGTACTTGTGCACGAGTAACTGTAGCAACCTTAGTTTTGTTAGGTGTACCTGATCCTTTTTCAACACCTGCAGCTTTTTTCAAAAGAACAGCAGCTGGTGGTGTTTTTGTAACGAAAGTAAATGATTTGTCTTCGTATACTGAGATAACAACTGGAATGATCATACCAGCTTGGTCAGCAGTACGAGCGTTGAACTCTTTTGTGAATCCCATGATGTTGATACCAGCTTGACCAAGAGCAGGTCCAACCGGTGGAGCTGGTGTAGCTTTACCAGCAGGGATTTGCAATTTTACAAGTTTTTCGACTTTTTTAGCCATTTTTAAATCCTCCTTTGTGGTTTTGGCGGTAATTTAAGATTTTTACCTCCCACAAGTATGTTTTACACATACCCATCTATTATACACTATTTTAAAAAAATTGCAAGAGAAATTTTTATTTTTGATATTTCTTTATGTTACACCTTTTTTTGGTGCAATTAATCTTCAAAATCTTCTACCATGATGGAAAGAATTCATTCGCTCAAAGTCAGTACAAAACTCAAGCCCTTTTCAGTAGCACCACTTTCCACAAATCCAATAGACTCAAAACATCTTCTAGAAATCCGATTGAAAGTGTAAATTTCTTGAACGTTCAATTGTTTCCACTCCTTTTGCCGAGCTAGATCAATCAAAGTCTTCAATACCTTACGTCCAAGTCCCTGATGTTGATAAGTCGGATTGCCAATCACAATAGGAAGATTCTCCTGAGATAAGGTTACATCCCCAATTGGAAGCCACTCTCCATTTTCTCGAAACTCAATCCAGAACAAATCCCCGTGTCTTTCTAAATAGGAATACATAGCATTTAATTTTTCCGAACTATAGGGTATTCTAATGCCGTCTACAAGTTCTACCAAATCCACATCTTGATACCAGGCCAAAGCTGCATCCTGATGATCTGCTAAAAAATAGGGAACTAAACGTAAGGAATCATCTATCTGAATGATTTTTGTCATCATTTTCTACTCCTAATACTAGCTCCGCTGCTTGATTAAAACCATCACACCAGTTATACCATTTTGCTTCATAATCATCTTGAGGTAAGATATGATTTTTTAAATCAAGAACAGAGTATATCTTTCTTTTCTCACAAGCTTGCGCATAGAGATGATATAGTTCGTCACCTCCATCTCTATCAAACTCAGCAGAAATTGTATCCTGACCTAGCAACAAAGCCTGATAAGCCCTGTGATGGCCATCTGTAATCAAGAAGCAATTTCCAAATGCAAGAACGCTAATTGGATTGATATTGGGCTTTTCTTTCGACTGATAAAGCATCTGGATATCTTGTAACTTCTTTTCTGATAAGTATAGTTGAGTCGGATGAAGATCTTTTATGTTGACTTCCATTTTATCTCCTCAAGAAGGGGCAATTCCTACTTCTGCTTTCCTTTGAAGCGCCATTGAAAACGCAGTTTATCGTAGAAAGGAAACTCCATAAACAAAACTCCTAGGCCTACACAAAGGCTAGCAATCACATCTGATGGGTAGTGAACTCCCAGATAGACCCTGGATACCAATACACTAACGAGATATAGACTTAGCAAGATTTGCACTACTTTTCTCCAAGTTGTATTCTTAATCCGTTGGCTCAAAATCACAATCAAAGTTCCAACCATAATCGTTACTGCCAGAGAATGTCCACTAGGAAAAGAAAAACCTTTTTCCTCTACTAGATGTACTATTTCTGGTCTAGGTCGTTGGTAGATATTTTTAAAGGTTACGATTAAGATTCCAGCTAAAGTCAAATTCCCCAGCATGAGATAACTTTCCAGTTTCCATTGCTTACGGTAAAAAATAAAAGCTACAATGAGAACCCAAGTGATAATGACTGGGATATCAATTAAATGTGTGATTGTTCTGAAAAGAACGGTCAAGGAAGCAGGTAAGTCACCTCGAATAGCAGTCTGGATTGGTTGATCAAAGCCAATCAGCATATTAGGGTAAAACTTGACAATATAACCTAAAATTACAAAAAGCAAAAGGGCAAAAGAGCCCTTCATCAAATATGTTTGTTTATCTTTCATAGTATTTTAAAGTTGGTTTCAAAAGGACAAACAACAACCAGAAAGAGATGGCAAAGATAATACCTTCAATCAGATTAAAAGGCAAGACCATAGTCATCAGGTAGTTGCTCAATCCTAAGATTTTCTCAATATCAAAATTAGCAAACTTAGCGTACAAAGGAACAGCATAGACGTAGTTCAGAACTAGCATAGCTAGAGTCAAACCAAGCGTACCAGCTAGTGAAGCTAGGACGAAACGCATGGTTGTTCGCTCTTTTTTCCAAATCAAACCAAAAGCAAGCACAAAGACTCCCAAGGCAACAATATTCATCGGTAAACCAATATAGGTACTAACCCCTTGATTGTTCAAAAGAATTTTCAACAAGGACCGAAGGAAAAGCACTCCAAAAGCTGCTGGTAAATCCAAGACTACCAAACCCACAAGGACCGGTAAAATACTGAACTCAATCCTCAAAAAGGATGCCGCTGGCAAAAGCGGAAAGTCAAAGTACATCAACACAAATGAAAGCGCTGATAGAATTGCAATGGTCGAAAGTCGACGTGTGTTTGTCATAACAGGTTCCTCCAATTTTCTATAAAATCAGAAGAAGTTGGAAAGGATTCCTCTATCTACCCTCTATTTTTATTTTTAAATTCCAAAAGTTTCCCCTCACTCTGTTTAAGCAAGCGGTTGCAATTTACCTATAAAAAATCAATTAGAATAGACAAAGCCATTCTTTCGTCTTCTCCCATCCAGACTATACTGTCGGTTGTGGAATCTCACCACATCAGCTTGCGCTCGCGGACTTCTTTTAGAGTAAGGAAATGGAGATTTTTCTTTTAGACTAGGCGACAAGCTGTAGGCATAACTTTTGGTTAGGCAAAGCTTGGCAACAAAGTATAAAAGGAAAAGAACATTTCCGAGTAAAAGTCACCGCCGGTCGGGAATCTCACCCAGCCCTGAAGACCCCTTTATGATAACAAAAAAAGCTTGCAAGCGCAAGCATTTTATCTAAGTGTTTATTTCAATTTATCTGTTTCATAAGTGTGAACCAGTTCGAGGCCCACAAAGTTTTGTTGTCGGAGAGCCTCATAGACAATCATACATACTGTATTAGATACATTCAGGCTACGAACATGTTCATCATTCATCGGAATTCTGAGAGACTTTTCTGGATGCTCACGCATAAATTCCTCAGGCAAGCCCTTATCTTCACGCCCAAAGAGAAAATAATGATCTCCTTCTGTCGTGAAATCTGCATCTGAATAGACTTTTTCTGCAAACTTGGAAATCAGGTAGAGATGACCATCCATTTTTTCCATAAAATCAGCCAAGCTATCATAAAAATGAATCTCAAGCTTGTCCCAATAATCTAGACCTGCCCGCTTCATCTTACGATCATCAATAGGAAAACCCATCGGTTTGATAATATGAAGGGGCGCATTCGTTGCTGCGCAAGTACGAGCAATATTACCCGTATTTTGTGGAATCTGGGGTTCAAATAATACAATATGATTTGCCATGCCTTGTTTCCTCTCACTAGTGCAAAAAAATAGCCACACTGCTCGGAGTCAAGCTCAGCAAACAGCGTGGTTAAGGCATCGTTAACTTACCTCACAACAGGTTTGAAGTAAATCAGCGAAACTACTGTTTTAGTATATCACTTTCAGCTTGAATGTCAATAGAAATGACTTGATTTTTTCAATTTTTTTACAAACATATTTACATTAGCTTAAAATGCTTATGTATTCATTAGAATTACACGAAAATAGCTGATTTATATCTTAAATTTTTAACAAGTAAGATTATCAGTGGGACAATTTTCTACCCTAATAATGAAAAGAGTCGGTTGCCGAGTGCATTTTATTCTAAAAAAGAGTATGATAGATACATATTGAAAAAGTAGGTTATTTAATATGAAGATTATTCTTGTCGGAGGGGGGAAAGTTGGTTCTGCCCTTTGTCGTTCACTTGTCGCTGACAATCATGATGTTGTCTTAATTGAACAGAACGAAACGGTTCTTAATTATATGACAAGCCGTTTTGATATTATTGGAATTGCTGGTAATGGGGCTGACTTTGCCATGCTAGAAGCTGCCAATGTTCAAGACTGCGATATTTTCATCGCTATGACTCAGTATGATGAGGTCAATATGGTCTCTGCTGTCTTAGCTAAAAAGATGGGGGCTAAAGAAACCATCGTCCGTGTCCGCAATCCTGAGTATTCCAACCCTTACTTTAAAGAAAAAAATATTCTCGGATTTTCTCTTATTGTCAATCCAGAACTCCTTGCAGCTCGTGCTATCGCTAATATCATCGATTTCCCAAATGCTCTTTCTGTTGAGCGTTTTGCAGGTGGTTTGGTTAGTTTGATGGAATTCAAGGTTCGAATTGATAGTAATATTTGTCAGATGTCTATTGCTGATTTCCGTAAAAAGTTTGGTAATGTTATCGTTTGTGCCATTGAGCGCGATCATAAGCTCATGATTCCAAGTGGGGATATGGTCCTCCAAGATAAGGATCGGATCTTTGTTACAGGTAACCGTGTAGACATGATGCTTTTTCATAACTATGTCAAATCTCGTGTCGTTAAAAGTTTACTCATTATTGGAGCTGGAAAAATCGCTTACTACCTTGTTGGTATTTTGAAAGATAGCCGTATTGATACCAAGGTCATTGAGCTTAATCCAGATCGTGCAGCATTTTTCAGTCAAAAATATCCAAAACTCTATATTGTGCAAGGTGATGGAACCGCAAAAGATATCCTCCTAGAAGAAAGCGCCCAACACTACGATGCTGTCGCAACTCTAACTGGCGTTGACGAAGAAAACATTATTACATCTATGTTCTTAGATAGTGTTGGTGTTCAGAAAAACATCACCAAGGTCAATCGAACTAGCCTTTTAGAGATTATCCATGCACCTGAGTTTTCTAGTATTATCACACCAAAAACCATCGCTGTAGATACTATCATGCACTTTATCCACGGTCGTGCCAATGCCCAATATTCAGATCTTCAAGCGATGCACCACCTTGCAAATGGACATATTGAGACTCTTCAATTTCTCATCAAGGAAGCCAATAAAATGACTGGCAAACCCTTGTCTCAATTGAAACTCAAAAAAGATATTTTAATTGCTGCTATTATCCGCAACGGAAAAACAATCTTCCCAACAGGTGAAGATAGCCTTCAAGTCGGTGATAAGTTAGTTGTCATCACACTACTATCAAATATCACCAAGATTTATGATCTGTTAGAGAGGTAAGCTATGAATAGAAGTATGGTACGATTTCTTCTTGCAAAGCTACTCTTGATCGAGGCTGGTCTACTCTTAGTTCCAGTTAGCATTGCTCTTTATTATCGAGAATCGAGTCAAGTTTTTACAGCACTTTTCTCTACCATCGGAATCCTTGTTGTGCTAGGTCTTCTCGGCATCATCAGCAAGCCTAAAAAACAGCGAATCTATGCAAAAGAAGGGGTCTTAATTGTAGCCCTCTGTTGGATCCTCTGGTCATTCTTTGGTGCCCTTCCCTTTGTCTTTTCAGGGCAAATTCCCAATATGATAGACGCCTTCTTTGAGATTAGTTCTGGCTTCACAACAACGGGAGCAACCATTTTAAATGATGTTTCTGTCTTAAGTCGTTCTCTTCTATTTTGGAGGAGTTTTACCCACCTCATCGGAGGTATGGGGGTGCTGGTTTTTGCCCTAGCTATAATGGACAATGCTAAAAATAGTCACTTAGAAGTTATGAAGGCTGAGGTCCCAGGACCAGTATTTGGCAAGGTTGTGTCTAAACTAAAAAATACAGCCCAAATCCTTTACATCCTATATCTCGCTATGTTCGCCCTCTTTGTGGTTATTTATTACCTTGCTGGGATGCCACTCTACGATAGTTTTGTTATCGCTATGGGTACTGCTGGTACTGGTGGCTTTACTGTTTATAATGACGGAATTGCCCACTATCACAGTTCTCTCATTACCTATCTGACAAGTGTCGGGGTTTTGATGTTTGGTGTCAATTTCAATCTCTACTACTACCTCATGCTCCGTCGTATCAAGGAATTCTTTTTTGATGAAGAACTCCGAGCATATCTCTTGATTGTGGCTATATCTACTGGTCTAATCACACTCAACACGCTCCACCTCTATAGCGGAGTTTCTCAAAGCTTTGAGATGGCCTTCTTCCAAGTATCTAACATCATTACCACTACCGGTTTTGGATATGGAGATATCACGAACTGGCCTTTGTTCTCTCAATACATCTTGCTAATGCTGATGGCAATCGGTGGTTCTGCTGGTTCTACCGCTGGTGGTCTCAAGATCATCCGTGGAGTCATCCTGTCTAAAATTGCTAAAAATCAAGTCTTGTCTACCATATCACCTCACCGTGTGTTAACCCTTCAGGTTAATCAAACGGTTATTGATAAGGATACCCAGCACAAGATCCTGAAGTATTTTGTGGTTTATATCATGATTCTACTCAGTTTGATTTTCATCGTCAGTTTAGATACCAATAATTTAATGGTTGTCACGAGTGCTGTTTTCAGTTGTTTTAACAATATCGGTCCTATTTTAGGAACAACTGCAAGTTTCTCAATTTTTAGTCCATTTTCAAAACTTCTACTATCCTTTGCAATGATTGCAGGACGTCTTGAAATCTATCCAATCATACTGCTCTTTATGAAGCGAACTTGGTCTAAACGTTAGAACAATCAACTTTACACCCTATCTCTCCTCTTCAAGGAACCCTTGAAGGGGGATTTTTTAGTTTCAAAAGACAAGACAGCTCTAAAAATCGACAATTGGGAATTTAAGGATTTTTCTCTCCTATCTTTTAGCTATAATAAGAAAAAAATATAGGGGATACTTTATGGAAAAAGTCATAAAATCAATTCGACTACTCTTGTTCTTTGCCTTAATCCAACTGGCATTTTGTAGTTGTATCTTTTGGTCTGGAACCTCTCTGGCCCTCAAACAATCCTGTTTTTATTTTCTACTGACTTTATTGGGCTTATCTGGGTCTTGTGCCTTTATGCATTATTTATCTAGTCATAACCTGAAAAGAGATAGACTGATTGATAGGAGTCGCTTTATCTTTTTATTTTATAGTATGATGATTGTGGTCAACCTCTGCGGGGTTGGACTGGTTCTATCAGATACTATCGTTACTGTCAACTTACTTCAAAAGGAAGCTGTAGAACTCATCCTCCCCTCCTTCTTTTTTCTCTTTGGAGTTGATCTTATTACCTTTCTCCCCTTAAAAAAATGGAGAAGGTTGCAAAAAAATTCCAGTAGCAAGGAAGTGAGATTTTCCATCATTATCATTTCCATTTTAATCTTCCTACGTAATCCAATCACCATTTTATCCATCGCTTTTTATATTGGCCTTGGCGCTTTATTTCTCAGTTTTTTATTTCCAAAAAACTTAAGAGAAGAGGTGTCATTCTACAGTCATTTGATTCGGGATATTCTATTTGTCGTTTGTACCTTCCTCTTATGGTAACAAATAGAATCCTTGCAATAATTATGTTATAATTAAAAAAAAATTTTAGGAGATACATCAATGAACTTTTTTAAAGATTTTCGTAAGCGACTCGCTTGGTTTGGGATTTTGTTAGTAGCTATCTTTCTATCTCAGACTCCTATGCTAACTCTAGCTATACTAACTAAAATTCAGTTTAATCCAATCTGGTCAACAATTCTTGTGTCCCTTATTTCGATTCTTGTACTTGCTATCTTTTTATACGGAGCCCATAAGAACAAGTTGCTGGATTTAAAATCTAAACTTCTCACCATTAACGATCTTCCTCGCATTGTCTTAAGCTATCTAGTTATTTATGTTGGAAATCTTGTGGGTGGAATCTGGTTACAACTCGTGAAGCAAACAACAACTGCTAATCAACAAGTAATTAACAACCTTGTTTCTGAAAGCTCTCTGATTAGCAGTTTCTTCCTCATCGTTTTAATCGCACCTATTTGTGAAGAAATCATTTGTCGCGGGATTATTCCTACCAAACTCTTCCAAGGCTACGAAAAGTTTGGCTATGTCATTGGTTGGCTAATCTTCCTCCTTGCACATATGCCTTCTAATCTCCCTTCCTTCTTGATTTATGGTTGGATGTCAGTCGTCCTCACTTGGACTGCTTATCGTACCAGACGTTTGGAAATGTCTATCTCGGTCCATATGTTACTTAATAGTATCAGCTTCATCTTACTGGCACTCTTCACAATTTTTATGAAAAATTTCGGTATCTAATACCCAATTATCCATTCCTTTAGGCTGGATCAATCGTCCTGGTCTAAGGGATTTTTTTGTTTCAAGCAGCACTTTATCTCGGAAAAATTCATTTTTTCTACCATCTTAAAAAATTTTAAAAATATTTTTATGCATAAATTTTATAAAGTTTAAAAATGGATATCTATACTGAAGTTATTTACCGATTAGCGACCTAAAAGACCTCCTAAACTCCGTCCCTCACCAGGGCAGAGTTTAGGAATTTTGTTAAAACCAGCCTACAAGAAAAGCCAAGAAGATATTTTTCTTGGCCTTTTTCAATAGATTTAAGGTTCCAAAGCAAGTACTTTTTTACTACAACACTGAGTTTTACAAATCGATTTTATTTGCCAAACGCAGTTAGTAAGACAGGTAGCTAGTCCGCTTCCTTTCTGTTACGACAGAAAAGCCCACGAATCGATACCATTCGTGGACTTTGCCTAGTGAAGCGTTTTTGTAATCCGCCATAGTGTTTGCCGTTTATTAGATTACGACACTTAGTTTTACAAATCGATTCCATTTGTAAAACTAAGTTAGTGAGGCAGTTAGGCAAGTCTTATAGAACTTGCCGTAGTCTACTTAGATTGCTTTGCAATCAAGTAGACTTACTGAATCACATCTTTTCCTCTAACTCTACATCCGGATACTTATCTGCAAACCATCGGAGGGCAAAGTCGTTTTCAAAAAGGAATACAGGCTGGTCAAAGCGGTCTTTAGCCAAGATATTTCGACTTGAAGACATACGCTCATCCAGATCTTCAGGTTTGATCCAGCGAACCGTCTTTTTACCCATTGGGCTCATAACCACTTCTGCATTGTACTCATTTTCCATACGGTGTTTGAAGACTTCAAACTGCAATTGACCAACGGCACCCAACATGTATTCACCTGTTTGGTAGTTGGTATAAAGCTGAATAGCTCCTTCTTGCACCAATTGCTCAATTCCCTTGTGGAAAGATTTTTGCTTCATGACGTTCTTAGCAGAAACTTTCATGAAAATCTCAGGTGTAAAGGTTGGCAGTGGTTCAAACTCAAACTTATTTTTTCCAACAGTTAGTGTATCCCCAACCTGATAAGTACCGGTATCGTAAACCCCGATGATATCTCCAGCTACGGCATTAGTGACATTCTCACGACTTTCAGCCATAAACTGAGTAACATTTGACAGCTTAGCTCCCTTACCAGTACGAGGGAGATTAACACTCATACCACGCTCGAATTCACCCGATACGATACGGACAAAGGCGATACGGTCACGGTGACGAGGGTCCATGTTGGCTTGAATTTTAAAGACAAATCCTGAGAAGTCTTTGTCGTAAGGATCGACAATTTCTCCATCTGTCTTCTTATGACCGTGTGGTTCTGGAGCAAACTTGAGGAAGGTTTCTAAGAAAGTCTGCACACCAAAATTAGTCAAGGCTGATCCAAAGAATACCGGAGTCAATTCACCCGCAAGGATGGCTTCTTCTGAGAATTCATTTCCAGCTTCTTGCAAGAGCTCGATGTCATCCTTGACTTGCTCATAGAAAGGGTTGCTAGCAAAGAGTTTATCGCCATCTTCTAGGCTGGCAAAACGTTCATCCCCTTTGTAGAGTTCCAAACGTTGGTTATAGAGGTCATACAAGCCTTCAAAGGCTTTCCCCATCCCGATTGGCCAGTTCATCGGGTAGCTCGCAATACCTAGAACTTCTTCCAATTCTTGCAAGAGATCCAGTGGCTCACGACCGTCTCGGTCTAACTTGTTCATAAAGGTAAAGACTGGAATTCCACGGTGTTTGACAACCTCAAATAACTTTTTGGTTTGGGCCTCGATACCCTTGGCAGAGTCCACAACCATGACAGCCGCATCCACCGCCATCAATGTACGATAGGTATCTTCTGAGAAATCCTCGTGCCCTGGAGTATCTAGGATGTTCACGCGTTTGCCTTCGTAGTCAAATTGCATCACAGATGACGTTACCGAAATCCCACGTTGTTTCTCTATATCCATCCAGTCAGACTTGGCAAAGTTTCCTGTTTTCTTTCCTTTTACAGTACCTGCCTCACGAATCTCTCCCCCAAAATATAGCAATTGCTCTGTAATAGTCGTTTTACCCGCGTCCGGGTGAGAGATGATGGCAAAGGTACGGCGTTTTTTAATTTCTTCTTGAATGTTCATAAGTTCTCTTTCTTTCTACTTTTTTAATAATTTCAATTTATAATCGTTCTTTGTTACATCGGACTCTAACATTCCTTTCAACACTCCATTATATCGGATTTTAGGGAGTTTTTCAATTGCTTACACAAGAAAAAGCAGGTCAAGATAGTAGACCTGCTCTTCAGATTCTTTTGTTGATTATTTATATCTATCACTCTTAATATCGCTTCACAGATGAATCGTTTCTAGAGCAATTTTCTTTTGCCAACGTTTCTTAAACAAGATATCAAAGAGTACTAGAGCTGCAGATAGAATGATTGAAACCAGAAGATACTTTATCCATATAGGGGCATCTGTGATAAAAGGCGTGGTATTTAAAAGCCCGTAATTTCCACCTGTGACTTGATTAACTCCAACTAGGAAAAGGTTGAGAACAAAAGTGTAGGCGATAATACGATACTTTTTCAGCAAGGTCTTATCGTAGTGGTTCATGAGATAGACCAAGGAATTGACCAAGAGAGCATAATGCCCAATCAGGAATGAAAAACTGGTAATATGCGGGAAATCATATGGATCAAAAACCGGATAGCCCAAAGCAAATACTGCCCCACTAGCTCCCATAAGGGCAAAATACTGCTTGGTTTTCCATTTATCTGGCAAGAAAACTACTGCAAACATGGCCAAACGGCAATGGTAAAGAGGCAGACTATTTGAAAATGGAATGCTAAAACCAATATACCAAGTGTAAAGAGCTAGCAGTTGCGCTATTTGAATCCACTTAAATAATCGAACAAATTTGGGATTTTTGTAGTAAGTAAAAGAAGCATAAATAGACAAGGCAAGAAGGCCTATCATGACACCGTACCAAAAAATCGGAATAGGCGGTGGTGTGGTTTGGGTTCTTGTAATAAAATGATGCATAAAATCTCCTTAGAATAATTAATTCATTTGTTCGCTAACTATTCTTATGTTTATATTTGACGAGTTGATTGATAAGGACGAGAATACCTGTCATCAAACTGGTTACTATCAAATAGTTAAGCAAACTACCATGATCCCCAATCACAGGAGGCTTGCTCATGAAGCCATAATTCCCTCCTGTTGCAAGATTAGCTAGAAAGATAATAGCATTGACGCCAAAGGTCATCTGGCAAATCTTCCAAATATCCCTATTTTCAACTTTATAATATCTAACAAGATAAATCAAGCAATTTGCTAAGAGGGCCCAGTGGCCGAAAACATTGTTCAGGGACGAAACGTGAGGGAAAGGAAAAGGATAAAAAACTGGATAAACCAAGGCCATGATAGAACCAAAAACTCCCACTAAGGCAAAATATTGTTTGAAAAAGGTCTTGTTAGGAGCAAAAAGAATCATCCACATAGCCATGCGACTATGGTAAAAAGGGAGAGCCTCAGACAAGGGCAGGCGTGCCGAAATATACCAAGCGTTGATAATCAGTAACTGAATCAATTGTCCCCAATACCAAAAGTTTCTGTAACCTTTAGATGATGCGAAACGAATCGATAAAACAGCTATGATTACTAAAGAAGTAGGTAATAAGAAGTACCACGTCCCCAAATGAGGAGGGACTGTTTTTTTACTGGTAAAAAGCAAATCCCAAATTTTCATATGTCCTCCTTAACTTGTTCGAATCGGTCAATGTCTGCATCTTGTTTGCCGACTAAAAACCAATGCTGTTCTTGCTTCTAACTTCAACCATTATATCGAATTAAAAACCATTTTTCAATTTCTATTTCTTTTTAGCTTAGCTCACCTTATTTATAGGAAAATATGGTAAAATAGAACAGATAAATAATCATCATTTCACGAAAGGATACCAGATGAAAATTACGCAAGAAGAGGTAACTCACGTTGCCAATCTTTCAAAATTAAAATTCTCAGAAGAAGAAACTGCTGAGTTTGCGACAACCTTGTCTAAGATTGTTGATATGGTCGAATTGCTCGGTGAAGTCGACACTACTGGTGTTGAACCAACGACTACCATGGCAGATCGTAAGACCGTTCTTCGCCCAGACGTAGCCGAAGAAGGAACTGACCGTGATCGCTTATTTAAAAATGTACCTGAAAAAGATAACTACTATATCAAGGTACCAGCTATCCTGGATGATGGAGGAGATGCCTAATGACTTTTAACAATAAAACGATTGAAGAGTTGCACAACCTCCTTGTATCTAAGGAAATTTCTGCAACCGAACTAACGCAAGCAACCATTGAAGATATCAAGGCGCGTGAAGAGGCTATCAATGCCTTTGTCACTATCGCTGAAGATCAAGCTCTTGCTCAAGCTAAAGTTATTGACGAAACTGGAATTGACGCTGACAATGTCCTTTCAGGAATTCCGCTAGCTGTTAAGGATAATATCTCTACAGACGGTATCCTAACAACTGCAGCCTCAAAAATGCTCTACAACTACGAGCCCATCTTTGATGCGACAGCTGTTGCCAATGCAAAATCTAAGGGCATGATCGTTGTTGGAAAAACTAACATGGACGAGTTTGCCATGGGTGGATCAGGTGAGACTTCTTACTACGGTGCTACTAAAAATGCTTGGGACCACAGCAAGGTTCCAGGTGGATCATCAAGTGGTTCAGCTGCAGCTGTAGCTTCTGGACAAGTCCGTTTATCACTCGGTTCTGATACTGGTGGTTCTATCCGCCAACCTGCTGCCTTTAACGGGATTGTTGGTCTCAAACCAACTTACGGAACAGTTTCACGTTTCGGTCTCATTGCCTTTGGTAGCTCATTAGACCAAATTGGTCCTTTTGCACCAACTGTTAAGGAAAATGCCCTCTTACTAAACGCTATTGCCAGCGAAGATGCAAAAGACTCTACTTCTGCTC
Source organism: Streptococcus sp. HMSC074B11 (assembly GCF_001808705.1). GTDB lineage: Bacteria > Bacillota > Bacilli > Lactobacillales > Streptococcaceae > Streptococcus. The sequence continues at coordinate 290,975 of NZ_KV794273.1, forward strand.
CAGTCCGCATTGCTGACTTTACTTCAAAAATCGGTCAAGACATCAAGGGCATGAAAATTGCTTTGCCTAAGGAATACCTTGGCGAAGGGATTGACCCAGAAGTTAAGGAAACCATTCTGAACGCTGCTAAACACTTTGAAAAACTTGGTGCTATCGTTGAAGAAGTGAGCCTTCCTCACTCTAAATACGGTGTAGCAGTCTACTACATCATCGCTTCATCAGAAGCTTCATCAAACTTACAACGTTTTGACGGTATCCGCTATGGTTTCCGTGCTGAAGACGCTAAAAACTTGGACGAGATTTACGTTAATACTCGCAGCCAAGGATTTGGTGATGAAGTGAAACGTCGTATCATGCTTGGAACTTTCAGCCTTTCATCAGGTTATTACGATGCCTACTACAAGAAGGCTGGTCAAGTTCGTACCCTCATCATCCAAGATTTTGAAAAAGTCTTTGCAGATTACGATCTCATCCTTGGTCCAACAGCTCCAAGCGTGGCCTTTGATTTGGATTCACTCAACCACGATCCAGTTGCCATGTACTTGGCTGACCTCTTGACCATCCCAGTCAACTTGGCTGGACTTCCAGGAATTTCAATTCCTGCAGGATTTGCCCAAGGTCTACCTGTCGGGCTCCAATTGATTGGTCCTAAATACTCAGAAGAGACTATCTACCAAGCTGCTGCTGCTTTTGAAGCAACAACAGACTACCACAAACAACAACCCGTGATTTTTGGAGGTGATAACTAATGAACTTTGAAACAGTCATTGGACTTGAAGTCCACGTAGAGCTTAACACCAATTCAAAAATCTTCTCACCTACTTCTGCCCACTTCGGAAATGACCAAAATGCCAACACTAACGTGATTGACTGGTCTTTCCCTGGCGTACTGCCAGTTCTCAATAAGGGTGTTGTCGATGCTGGTATCAAGGCAGCTCTTGCCCTCAACATGGACATCCACAAGAAGATGCACTTTGATCGCAAAAACTACTTCTATCCTGATAATCCTAAAGCCTATCAAATTTCTCAATTTGATGAGCCAATTGGGTACAATGGATGGATTGAAGTGGAACTAGAAGACGGAACAACTAAGAAAATCGGTATCGAGCGTGCTCACCTAGAGGAGGACGCTGGTAAGAACACCCACGGTACGGATGGTTTCTCTTATGTCGACCTTAATCGTCAAGGCGTGCCATTGATTGAGATTGTATCTGAAGCCGACATGCGCTCACCAGAAGAAGCCTACGCTTATCTAACAGCCCTCAAGGAAGTGATCCAATACGCTGGTATCTCTGACGTTAAGATGGAAGAAGGTTCTATGCGTGTAGATGCCAACATCTCCCTTCGTCCTTATGGTCAAGAGAAATTCGGTACCAAGACAGAGTTGAAAAACCTCAACTCCTTCTCAAACGTTCGTAAAGGTCTTGAATACGAAGTGCAACGTCAGGCTGAAATCCTTCGCTCAGGTGGTCAAATCCGCCAAGAAACACGCCGTTATGACGAAGCGAACAAGGCAACTATCCTCATGCGTGTCAAGGAAGGGGCTGCAGACTACCGCTACTTCCCAGAGCCAGACCTAACACTCTTTGAAATCTCTGATGAGTGGATTGAGGAAATGCGTACTGAATTGCCAGAGTTTCCAAAAGAACGCCGTGCTCGCTACGTATCTCAACTTGGTCTATCAGACTACGATGCTAGCCAGTTGACTGCCAATAAAGTCACTTCTGATTTCTTTGAAAAAGCTGTCGCCCTCGGTGGTGATGCTAAACAAGTTTCTAACTGGCTCCAAGGTGAAGTCGCTCAATTCTTGAATGCCGAAGGTAAGACACTGGAACAAATCGAATTGACACCTGAAAACTTGGTTGAAATGATTGCTATCATCGAAGACGGTACTATCTCGTCTAAGATTGCCAAGAAAGTCTTTGTTCACCTAGCTAAAAATGGTGGTGGAGCACGTGAATACGTGGAAAAAGCAGGTATGGTTCAAATCTCAGATCCCGATGTTTTGATTCCAATTATCCACCAAGTCTTTGCGGATAACGAAGCCGCTGTTGCCGACTTCAAGTCAGGAAAACGTAACGCTGACAAGGCCTTCACAGGATTCCTCATGAAAGCAACCAAGGGTCAAGCCAACCCACAAGTAGCCCTTAAACTACTTGCCCAAGAATTAGCGAAGTTGAAAAACGATCAATAATCAATCTCAATATAACTGTCACAAGTTGATGACATCAGTCATTGCTTGATGCCTTGCACTTTGTACTCACATAGTTAGGAGACATATGAAAAAGTTATATACTCTTCTCGCCACTTGTTTATTGTTGTTCTTCTTCACACCATTTAACTCAATTGATGCTGGCGTTGGCCATTCGCGAAGTGGTAGCTCTAGCCGAAGTAGTTCAAGAAGTAGCAGCCGCAGTAGCTCAAGTCGTAGCTCTTCTTATAGAAGTAGCAATCGCTCTGGAAGCAGCTCCTCTAGTTCAGGTGGCTCTTTAGGTACTGGTATGAACATGCTTATCATGTTTGGTGTCGGAGGATTCTTACTCTACATGTTCATCAAATATCTAAGCGACCAGAATTCATCTTCTGGCAAGTCTTACGGTAGTTCAACTGGATATAATCCACCTAGCCATCGCCGAGTTGAACACAACACACTAGCTGTTAGTCGTGTCAAATATGGTGATCCAAACTTTGATGCTGATGCCTTCGCTTCATGGGTTAAAGAAGTCTATATTCAGTTACAGGCAGCCTGGACTAAAAAGGATTGGAATTTGGTTCGTTCTCTCGAAAGTACTAGTCTCTATTCCCAACATAGTACTCAACTCGAAGATCATATTCGGGCAAAAACAACCAATGTTTTAGAAAAAGTCTATGTTGAAAATATCCGCATCAAAGATTTCTATGAAAATCCTGATGGTAACGATACCCTTGTTGTTATCTTGTCATCTACACTCAGAGACTATGTTATCGATGATGAGACTCGTAAGGTTATCGAAGGAGACCCTCAACAAGATCTATTTACAGTTTATCAAATGAACTTTATCCGCAAACATGGTAGCCAAACCGAAAACAATGTTCAAGATGAGGCTGTTAGCGACCACTGTCCAAACTGTGGCGCTCCACTTAAAATCTCAGCTATTAGCCAATGTGAATACTGCGGAGCTGAGCTCACACGTAGTCCAAACCAATGGGTACTCGATACCTACGATGTTGTGGATGAAGACGAACTTTATAATTAGGAGGAAATTATGGGATTTATTCGTGCCGCCCTATCTTCAGGGCTTAATAGTTTCAACGATAGCAAATTTAAAGAAGCGATCGTACTTCCAAATAACCTAACAGCCGATGCTTTGGCCATTAAAGGCCAACTTCTTTCAAAAGATCCAGACGGCAAATCTAGACAAAGCAATCAAAACACTGGACTACTAACAGATGGTAGTGTCGTTATTGTTCCTCAAGGCTATGTCGCTATTCTAGTGAACAACGGTACCTTCCTTGGAGACGTCTTAGAAGCTGGTAGCCACGAATGGCGTTCTGGAGACAATGCTTGGCTTCTTGAAAAAGGTGGCCTAAAGGGTACTTGGGAAAATTTCAAAAACCGCTTCTCGTTTGGTGGTCAAGTCATTACCCAACAAGAAATCATCTTTATTCGTATGCAACCCGTTGCCGGAAATAAATTCGGTACACAGAATGCTGTAGAATACTTCAGTGAACGTTATCAACAATTACTTAACATCCGCTTCTACGGCTTATTTGATATCAAAGTTGCTGATCCAGTCCTATTCTATGTTAGCTCCATTAGTCAACAGATTGAAGACCATAAAGCCTTTACATTACAAAATGTAGCTCAAGGAACACTTCGACAAAATATCGCACCAAAGATTGCCATTGCAATTGCTAAATTTACCAATGAAAACAAGGTAGATATCTATAGCCTTAATGCCAATCAGGATACTTTCAATGAGCTAGCAAAACAAGAAGTTAATAAGGTATGGGCAGGACTTTATGGAATTGAAACAACCAACATTCTACTTGAAGATTTGAGCTATGATCAAGAAAGCTTAGATATTGTCCGTAAGCTTGATAGCGAGCTTGTCGCTATGAAGTACAATACGATTGAGATTGAAGAACGTCGTGCTCGTAATGAAGCTCTCATCGCTGCTGCTAACAATGAAGGCAATGGCAATGGTATGAACATGATTATGGGAATGAATCTAGGACAAACACTTGGCAATCAACTCAACCAACAAGCCCAAACTCAAGCACCTGTTCAAAATAACGGGCAAACTGCAAGCAAGAACTTTTACATCGAGGTAGACGGTAAGTATGTTCTCGTAACCAAAGATGAAGAAGGAAATATCGTACCAGTCAACTAATTCAAGCTCATCTGATATTTGAGAATTATTGCATTTTATGGTACAATAAAGAGTAAACTATTTATTAAAGAGGTAAAATCATGATTGAAGCAAGTAAACTAAAGGCTGGTATGACTTTTGAAACAGCTGAAGGAAAATTGATCCGTGTTTTGGAAGCTAGCCACCACAAACCAGGTAAAGGAAACACTATCATGCGTATGAAATTGCGTGATGTCCGCACTGGTTCAACTTTTGAAACAAGCTACCGCCCAGAAGAAAAATTTGAGCAAGCGATCATCGAAACAGTTCCAGCTCAATACTTGTACAAAATGGACGACACAGCTTACTTCATGAACACAGAAACTTATGACCAATACGAAATTCCTGTTGTGAATGTTGAAAACGAATTGCTTTACATCCTTGAAAACTCAGATGTAAAAATCCAATTCTACGGAACTGAAGTAATCGGTGTGACTGTACCAACTACTGTTGAATTGACAGTTGCTGAAACACAACCATCTATCAAAGGTGCTACTGTTACAGGTTCTGGTAAACCAGCAACAATGGAAACTGGTCTTGTCGTAAACGTTCCAGACTTCATCGAAGCAGGTCAAAAATTGATTATCAACACTGCAGAAGGAACTTACGTTTCTCGCGCCTAATCTCTAGAAACTAGAAAGAGGTCATTCTATGGGAATTGAAGAACAACTTGGCGAAATCGTCATCGCCCCACGTGTACTTGAAAAAATCATTGCTATTGCAACTGCGAAAGTTGAAGGCGTACACTCTTTTTCAAACAAATCAGTATCTGACACCCTTTCAAAACTTTCTCTTGGTCGTGGCGTATATCTAAAAGAAGCAAACGATGAGCTCACAGCTGATATCTACCTCTACCTAGAGTACGGTGTCAAAGTTCCTAAGGTTGCTATGGCTATCCAGAAAGCTGTTAAGGATGCTGTCCGTAACATGGCTGATGTTGAAATCTCTGCTGTCAACATTCACGTTGCAGGTATCGTTCCAGATAAAACACCAAAACCAGAATTGAAAGACTTATTCGACGAGGACTTCCTCAATGACTAGTCCATTATTAGAATCTAGACGTGAACTACGTAAGTGTGCCTTCCAAGCCTTGATGAGTCTTGAATTTGGTTCAGATCTAGAAACTGCTTGTCGCTTCGCCTACACACATGATCGCGAAGATACAGACGTACAACTTCCTAACTTCCTTGTAGAGCTCGTTTCTGGTGTCCAAGCTAAAAAGGATGATCTGGACAAACAAATCACACAACATTTGAAAACTGGTTGGACCATCGATCGTCTGACTTTGGTAGAAAAGAATTTACTACGCCTAGGAGTTTTTGAAATCACTTCATTTGATACTCCTCAACTCGTAGCTGTTAACGAAGCTATTGAACTTGCTAAGAGCTTTTCAGATCAAAAGTCAGCCCGTTTCATCAATGGACTCCTCAGTCAATTTGTGACAGAAGAAGATTAAATAATATAGAAAAAGTGTTTGACAGTTATCAAACACTTTTTTCTTTCCCTTCCACTATCTAAAAAAGTGGTAATAGACATAATTATAAACAAATATCCAGATGGGCTTGGCATAAGTGAGAAAGTTGAAAAAACTATGGCACAGGATTGTGATTTTTAGATTCTTAGTCCAACGGTAGACAAGAGCAAAGAAGAGACCGCCTAAACTATAAATGATCAAACTGATGGGATCGCGATGGGAAAATACCAAATGACTGATTCCAAATATAAGGGCTGATAAGATAACATCCAGATAATACTTGGAGTTTGGAAAGAAGGTATTCATGAAATACCCTCTAAAAACTATCTCCTCCAATATAGGTGCGACGACTACTATTAAACTAAACTTAAGAATAGTTGATAGAAAAGTTGGTTGTCCATTGGAGTATAGGACCGAAAGAAGGTCTTGAAAGATATACTTATTGTCAGTTAAGTAGTGAAATCGTAAGTCAAAAGCATCCACCAACTGACGAAGACAATAAATAGCTACTAGACTGATTACAAGGAAAAAGAGAGTTGACCAACTCCAAGCATTTTTTTCAAAAATGTATAGCATCTTTTTCTTTTTGAGCCAATAGATAAATAATCCTAAAAGAGCTAGTTGCTTTACTGCTAAAATAATAGAATAGCCATCTATCCCCCATCCTAAAAACTTAGTCAGATGCACAACTCCTAACTCTGTTAGATAAACCGATAAAAATACTAGTAAGATAAAGACTCCCAAATGCCCTAGTTTTTTCATACTCACTCCTTAAAAAATTAAAAATACCTTGATGGAGGAAAAAAATAACACCCCCTTATTCAGTTTATCAGTTACATACTGACCAAACACAGCATAAAATCTATAAAAACTTAGTCTATTCTCTGTAGCACTTATAGATGATCATTCCTTATTATATAATATACATCTTTTTTTATGACTCTCAGTTCTATTTCCTCAACTGTCAATTTTTAATCCTGAAATGAATTTTTGAGAGAAAGCAAAAAGCTAGAACCTTTTTTAGTTCTAGCTGTCTTTTTAATATTTTCTAAAGCGTTGATAACGCTCTTCCAAAAGTTTCTCCGACGATAATTGTTTTAATTGTTCAATTTCTGTTTGAAGTTCATTTTTTACACGAGCTAGCAGCTCTTTGGCAGAGAGGCCTCTCTCTGAAATAACCTTATCTACGACTTCCATCTCCAAAAGTTCATGTGAAGTGATTTTCATCAACTCAGCTGCTTCCATGGCACGCGTACCATCTTTCCACAAGATAGAAGCAAAGCCTTCAGGACTGAGAACTGCATAGATAGAGTTTTCTAGCATCCAAACACGGTCAGCCACTGCTAGAGCTAGAGCTCCACCAGAGCCACCTTCTCCTATAATAATGGCAATAATTGGCACTTTGAGGTCGCTCATCTCCATGAGGTTACGAGCAATGGCTTCACCTTGACCACGCTCCTCTGCTCCGACACCAGGATAGGCACCCGCAGTATTGATAAAGGTTACAACTGGACGACCAAACTTTTCTGCTTGCTTCATCAAACGAAGGGCTTTTCGGTAACCTTCAGGATGAGGTTGACCAAAGTTACGGTTAAGATTATCTTGTAAACTTTTACCTTTTTGGATTCCAACAACAGTCACTGCTTGGTCTCCTAACCAACCGATACCACCAATAATAGCACCATCATCACGGAAGGAGCGATCCCCATGCAACTCAATAAAATCATCAAAAATTCCTGTTGCGAAGTCCAAGGCTGTTAGGCGAGTTTGTTCACGAGCTTCTCTAACGATTTTCGCAATATTCATCAACTCTCCCTCCTGTGTAGTCTTACTAATCGAGCAATCGTATCTGGCAATTCTCGCCGTTTAATAATTGCATCTACAAAACCATGTTCCAGTAAAAACTCTGCTTTCTGGAAGTCTTCTGGTAGGTCTTCTCTTACTGTATTTTCAATCACACGGCGTCCAGCAAAACCTACCAAACTTTGGGGTTCTGCCAAGATGATATCCCCTTCCATAGCGAAGGAAGCTGTTACTCCGCCAGTCGTCGGGTCTGTAAGGATTGTCAGATAAAAGAGACCTGCATTGGAATGACGTTTGACTGCGGCAGAGATTTTGGCCATCTGCATCAAGCTCATGATTCCTTCCTGCATGCGTGCTCCGCCAGAAGCTGTAAAAAGTACGACAGGTAATTTTTCAGCGGTCGCATATTCGAATAAGCGAGTGATTTTCTCACCAACAACTGTCCCCATTGACGCCATAATAAAGTTAGAATCCATGATGCCAAGGGCAACCTTCTCTCCCTTAATCAAAGCTGTTCCTGTTACAACAGCCTCATCAAGACCTGTCTTTTCACGCATCAAAGTCAATTTTTTACGATAGCCTGGAAAATTCAAAGGATCCTGAGTCTCAATCCCTTTAAACATTTCCAAAAACGTACCCATATCAATGGTTAAAGCTAAACGCTCTTGAGCTGAAATACGGAAGGTATAGCCACAGTGAGGGCATATACGCTCACTCCCCAAGTCCTTTTGGTAAATCGTATATTTACAACCTGGACATTGGGAGAAGAGCTCATCTGGAACCTCTGGCTTGATCTGAGGTTGATTTACAGTCGAACGATTGGGATTGATTCGAATATATTTATCTTTTTTACTAAATAGAGCCATACATCCCCCTTTTCAGTCTTATACTATTTTTATACTCAATGAAAATCAAAGAGCAAACTAGGAAGCTAGCCGCAGGTTGCTCAAAGCACTGCTTTGAGGTTGTAGATAAGACTGACGAAGTCAGTCACATATATAATCCAAGGCGACGTTGACGCAGTTTGAAGAGATTTTCGAAGAGTATTACATTATTCTTTTTCTTGATAGTGTGGTAAGAAGGTCTCCATCAAGAATGAAGTATCGTAGTCCCCTGCTATCACTCGACGATCTGAAATCAAATCGAGTTGGAAATCAGCATTGGTGACAACCCCTTCAATTTCGAGTTCATAAAGAGCTCGTTGCATTTTCATGAGAGCATCAAAACGATTTTCGCCATGAACAATAATTTTAGCAATCATGCTATCATAGTATGGCGGAATGGTATAACCTGGATAAACTGCAGAGTCAACACGCAAGCCGACACCACCACTCGGTAGATAAAGATTGGTAATCTTACCTGGACTTGGTGCAAAATTAAAGGCTGGATTTTCTGCGTTAATTCGACACTCAATGGCGTGTCCTTTTAGAACAATATCTTCTTGCTTCAAAGTCAATGGTTGACCTGCTGCGATACGGATTTGTTCCTTAACAATATCCACACCAGATACAAATTCGGTTACTGGGTGTTCCACTTGGACACGCGTATTCATCTCCATAAAGTAGAATTTCCCACTTGCTTCATCTAGTAGGAATTCAATAGTACCAGCATTTTCGTAGCCTACAGACTCCGCTGCACGAACAGCTGCAGCACCAATTTCATTACGAAGTGTTTTCCCGATAGCAATTGAAGGACTTTCTTCTAAAACTTTTTGGTTATTCCGTTGAAGCGAACAGTCACGCTCACCTAGGTGAATAACATGACCCATCTGGTCAGCAAGAATCTGTACTTCAATATGTCGAGCAGGATAAATCACACGCTCTAGGTACATAGCTCCATTACCAAAGTTGGCTTTAGCTTCACTAGAGGCTGTTTCAAAGGCTGAAACAAGATCTTCTGCTTTTTCAACCTTACGAATCCCTTTACCACCACCTCCAGCTGAAGCTTTCAGCATAACTGGATAACCAATTTTTTCGGCAACAGCCAGAGCCTCTTCTGCAGTATGAACTTCACCATCTGATCCTGGAATGACGGGCACATTAGCCTTAATCATTTGAGCACGGGCGTTAATTTTATCCCCCATGATATCCATGACACGAGCTGATGGTCCGATAAATTTGATACCGACTTCTTCACACATGGTGGCAAATTTGGAATTTTCACTTAAAAAACCAAATCCAGGGTGAATGGCTTCAGCTTCAGTCAAGACCGCAGCTGATAGGATGGCATTGATGTTCAGATAAGATTCTGTAGCCTTCCCAGGGCCGATACAGATAGCCTCATCAGCCAAAAGCGTGTGGAGAGCTTCCTTGTCAGCAGTCGAATAGACAGCGACTGTTGCAATTCCTAACTCTCGTGCCGCACGAATAATACGAACAGCAATTTCACCACGATTGGCAATTAAAATCTTACGAAACATGGAAAACCTCCCTAGTTTCCAATAGCAAAGGTCAGAGTACCGCTTGCTGCAAGCTTACCATCTACTTCTGCCTTCGCTTCTACTACGGCGATTGTGCCACGACGTTTGACAAAAGTTGCTGTCATGACAAGCTGATCACCAGGAACAACTTGTTTCTTAAACTTAACCTTATCCATACCAGCATAGAAGACAAGGTTCCCTTTGTTTTCAGGTTTAGACAATTCCAAAACACCTGCCGTTTGTGCCAAGGCTTCCATAATGAGGACTCCTGGCATAACTGGGTATTGAGGAAAATGACCGTTGAAGAAAGGTTCGTTAATCGTTACATTTTTAATAGCAACGATTGTATCTTCGCTGACTTCCAAAACACGATCCACTAAGAGCATAGGATAGCGGTGAGGCAAAGCTTCTTTAATTCCTTGAATATCAATCATTTGATACGTACCAAGCCTTTCCCGAACTCAACCATTTCTTCATTAGCAACAAGAACTTCTGTTACGACACCGTCTTTAGGTGCTGGAATTTCGTTCATGACCTTCATGGCTTCGATGATGACCAAGGTTTGGCCTTTTTTAACAGTATCACCGACTGAAACAAAATTAGGTTTGTCTGGTCCCGCAGCCAAGTAAGCAACTCCGACAAGTGGACTCTCTACTAGATCTCCTTCAGCTACAGATTCAGTAGCGCTTGTTTCTGAAACTACTTCTACAGCTGGTGTTGAAGTTGGAGCTTGAGGTGCTACTGTAGTTCCAACTACTGGAACCACAGGTTGAGGTGCTGGACTTGTTTCTGCAACAAGTTTTGCTTCATTCTTGCTGAAGAGTAACTCATCCGTTCCATTTTTATAAGAAAATTCTCTCAAACTTGACTGGTCAAATTGCGCCATCAAGTCTTTGATTTCATTTAAATTCATCTTTACTTATTCTCCCAACGTTTGAAAGCAAGAACTGCATTATGCCCACCAAACCCAAAAGTGTTTGAGATAGCATAAGGAATTTCACGTTCCACGCCTTGTCCATAAATAACATTTGCTTCAATGTAGTCTGATAATTCTGTTGTTCCGGCTGTCATTGGTACATAGTTGTTACGGATGGCTTCAATTGTTGCAATGGCTTCAACTGCACCAGCTGCACCGAGCAAGTGTCCAGTAAATGACTTGGTTGAAGATACAGGTACTTCCTTACCAAGAACTGCTACGATAGCACCACTCTCTCCTTTTTCATTAGCAGGAGTTGATGTGCCATGAGCATTGACATAGGCTACTTGGTCTGGTGTAATCTCAGCTTCGTCCAAGGCAAGTTTGATAGCTTTAATAGCACCTTGGCCTTCTGGATGTGGTGAAGTCATATGGTAGGCGTCACAAGTGTTCCCGTATCCGACAACTTCAGCTAGGATAGTTGCACCGCGTTTTTCAGCATGCTCTAAACTTTCAAGAACCAACATACCTGATCCTTCACCCATGACAAATCCATTACGATCCTTATCAAATGGAATAGAAGCACGAGTTGGGTCCTCTGTTGTTGAAAGAGCTGTTAAGGCTTGGAAACCAGCAATGGCAAATGGAGTAATAGAAGATTCTGAACCACCAACTAGCATGATGTCTTGGAAACCAAATTTGATAGAACGGAAGGCATCTCCGATAGCATCATTTGATGAAGCACAAGCTGTATTGATAGATTTACAAATCCCATTTGCCCCAAATCGCATAGCAACATTCCCTGCAGCCATGTTTGGCAAGGCTTTTGGAAGTGTCAATGGTTTTACACGTTTTGGTCCCTTATCATGAAGTCGAAGCACTTGGTCTTCGATTTCTTTGATACCACCGATACCTGATGCCACAATGACACCAAAGCGATCTTTATCAAGTGCTTCAAGGTCAAGATTTGCATTGTTCACTGCTTCTTGAGCTGCATACAAGGCATACAAAGAATAGTCATCAAAACGGTTGGTATCTTTTTTTACAAAATATTTGTCAAAAGGAAAATCCTGGATTTCTGCCGCATTATGAACATCAAAAGCACTATGATCAAACTTAGTGATTTCACCGATTCCAATCTTTCCATTTTTTAGACTGTTCCAAAATTCCTCTGGTGTGTTCCCAATCGGAGATGTTAATCCATAACCTGTTACTACTACTCGATTTAGTTTCATTTTTATACCTCTATTTTAACTCTTATTGCATGGTTAGTCCACCATCAATTGCGATGACTTGTCCCGTTAGATAATCTTGACTTGCAAGAAAGGCTGTTACCTCTGCGACTTGCTCAGCTTGACCAAATTGTTTCATCGGAATTTGTGCCAACATAGCTTCTTTCACCTTATCAGATAGAACTGCAGTCATATCTGATTCAATCATTCCCGGAGCAATGGCATTGACACGCACATTGCGATTGGCAACCTCACGTGCTACCGATTTGGTAAATCCAATCAAACCAGCCTTGGAAGCAGCGTAGTTTGCTTGACCGATATTTCCCATCAAACCAACGACACTAGACATATTGATGATAGCACCTTCGCGAGCTTTTATCATCGGTTTCAAGACTGATTGTGTCATATTGAAGGCACCTGTCAAATTGACTTTTAAAACCTTCTCAAAATCTTCTTCTGTCATCTTAAGCATGAGAGTGTCTTGAGTAATCCCAGCATTATTAACGAGGACATCAACTGAACCCAGCTCTTCAATGGCTTGGTCCACCATACGCTTTGCGTCCGCAAAATCAGAAACATCACCTGAAATAGCAAGGACCTTCACTCCGTAGGATTTAAATTCGGCTAGAAGCTCCTCGGAGATTTCACCACGACTATTCAAGACAACATTGGCTCCCAAGCTGGCAAATTTATGAGCAATGGCAAGACCAATTCCTCGACTTGAGCCTGTAATAAAGACATTTTTCTGTTCTAGTTTCATTTTTCTCCTTTCAGAACTTCTACCAGTTTGGTCTAATTTTCTAAGAGTGCTAGTAAACTTGCTTGATCTTCCACATTAGCAAGTTGAGCTGTTTTATCAATCTTTTTGACGAATCCTGACAAAACTTTACCAGGTCCAATCTCGATAAAACGAGTGACACCCGCCTCTTGCATGACTGCAATACTTTCATAAAAGCGAACGGGTTCCTTAACTTGACGAGTCAAAAGTTCTGCAATTCGTTCTTTTTCCACGACCTTTGCTTCTGTATTGCCAACAAGTGAACAAGCAAAGTCACTAAACTCAACATCTTCTAGGGCTTGAGCTAATTTTTGACTAGCAGGGTCCAATAAAGCTGTATGGAAAGGACCCGAAACATTTAGAGGAAGCAAGCGTTTTGCTCCTGCCTCTTGCAAAAGTTCAACTGCACGATCTACCGCCACTACCTCACCACCAATAACAATCTGACTCGGCGTATTGTAGTTAGCTGGAGTTACAACACCAAGTTGAGAAGCTTCTTGACAAGCTTGTTCAATAACTTCAACTGGAGTATTGAGTACGGCTACCATTTTACCAGACCCAGCAGGTGCCGCTTCTTCCATATAAGCTCCACGCTTAGCAACTAGAGCCACCGCATCTTCAAAATCCAGTGCACCACTAGCTACCAGGGCAGAATATTCACCAAGAGACAAACCTGCCACCATATCAGGCTGATAACCTTTCTCCTTTAGTAGTCGGTAAATAGCAACGGATGTAGCTAAAATAGCTGGTTGCGTGTAACGAGTCTGATTTAGCTTTGTTTCATCATTATCAATCAAGTCACGAAGGTCATACCCCAAGACTTGGCTAGCTTGGTCGATTGTTTCCTTGACGATAGCATATTGGTCGTATAGCTCACGTCCCATTCCTAGGTACTGGGCTCCTTGACCTGCAAATAGAAAGGCTGTTTTAGTCATTTCTTGTAACTCCTGCCCAACGAGCAGCTTCTGCTTGAATCTTTTCAGCTGCACCGTAATAAATATCTTTTAAGATTTCTTCAACAGTTTCTTCTTTCGAAACTAGACCTGCAATCTGACCAGCCATCACTGAACCGCCATCCACATCACCATGAACAACAGCCTTAGCTAAGGCTCCTGCGCCCATTTGTTCAAAAATTTCTAAATCTGGATTTTCTTGTTTGAAGGCATCTTTTTCAGCTTGCTCGAAATCACGAGTCAATTTGTTTTTAATGGCACGAACTGCGTGTCCAAAATGTTGTGCTGAGATAGTTGTGTCAATATCACGGGCTTTTAAAATTTTAGCTTTATAGTTTGGATGAGCATTTGATTCCTTGGCAACTACAAAACGAGTTCCTACTTGCACAGCTTCTGCACCAAGCATAAATCCAGCTGCAGCTCCCTCACCGTCTGCAATACCACCAGCAGCGATAACAGGAATTGAAACAGCAGCTGCAACTTGACGAACCAAGGTCATGGTTGTTAATTTCCCAATGTGTCCACCAGCTTCCATACCTTCGGCAATGACGGCATCCGCTCCAATTTTTTCCATGCGTTTAGCCAAAGCCACGCTAGGTACTACAGGAATAACGGTGATTCCTGCTTCATGGAATCGTTCCATATATTTACTTGGATTCCCTGCACCAGTAGTGACTACCTTAACCCCTTCTTCAATGACAAGGTCGACAATATCTTCAACGAATGGAGACAAGAGCATAATGTTGACACCAAAAGGTTTGTCTGTTAATGATTTAATCTTATCAATATTAGCCTTAACCACTTCTTTAGGAGCATTTCCTCCACCAATGATACCGAGACCACCTGCTTTTGAAACAGCTCCAGCAAGGTCACCATCTGCAACCCAGGCCATTCCACCTTGGAAGATAGGATATTTAATATTCAATAATTCTGTAATACGTGTTTTCATAGTGCCTCCGTATGTCTTGCTTACGTAATAGTTCGACTACATTATAATTTGACAGTCAAACTATTACCTAAACAAGAGGGAGCGGGTTCCCCCTACTCCTTCTTCTTTTATTTTAATTATTTTGTTTGCTCTTCAACGTAAGCAACCAAGTCGCCAACTGTTTTCAAGTTATCTTCAGCTTCGATTTGGATATCAAAAGCATCTTCAATTTCTGAGATCACTTGGAACAAGTCCAATGAATCTGCATCCAAATCATCAAAAGTAGATTCAAGTGTTACTTCTGATGCATCTTTTCCAAGTTCTTCAACGATAATTTCTTGTACTTTTTCAAATACTGCCATGATAGACTCCTTTAAAATAAATAGTTTTTATAACAATGTGTTCACCACATGATTACCTAAATTGTAACAATAAGCGTGCCCCATGTCAAACCTCCACCGAAGCCTGACAAGAGAATTTTTTGACTCCCATCCAAGCGGATGAGCCCCTCTTCTACACACTCAGAAAGTAGGATCGGAATACTTGCCGCACTGGTATTTCCATACTTGGTCATATTGGCAGGAAACTTGTCTCGATCTACACCAATCTTTCTAGCCATCTTATCTAAAATGCGGATATTAGCTTGATGAAGCACGAGATAATCGAGTTCATCTGCTGATATTGGACTTTTTTCGATGGTCTGTTTAATGGATTTAGCCACGTCTCGAATCGCAAAGTCAAAAACTGCTCGACCATCCATTCTCAAGAAAGCATCAGGCTTTTCTTGATTTGAAAATGGTGAAGTTAAACCAGTCTGCCCATATGTCAAACACTCACTTCGCGAACCATCGCTATTGAGACTCTCCGCTAGGAAATGTGGCTCTTCGCTTGCTTCTAACAAGATGCCCCCAGCTCCATCTCCAAATAGGACAGCAGTTGAGCGATCTGACCAGTCTAAAGCTTTTGACATGGTTTCACTTCCGATGACCAGACCCTTACGATAAACACCTGAAGAGATGAACTTCTCTGCAGTTGATAGAGCAAAGATAAATCCACTACAGGCAGCTGTTAAGTCATAGGCAAAAGCCTTGTGAGCGCCGATTTTAGCCTGAACACGAGCGGCTGTTGAAGGCATCATCGAGTCAGGTGTCATCGTAGCTAGAATGATAAAATCCAACTCTTCAGCAGAAATCCCTGACTTCTCTAGGAGTTGTTTTGCAACTGCCGTTGCCAAATCTCCTGTTGATTCTGTCTTAGAAATGCGACGTTCCTTAATCCCAGTTCGACTTGAAATCCATTCATCACTCGTATCCATGACCTGAGCTAAATCCTCATTTGTGACAATCTGCTCGGGTACATAATGAGCAACCTGGCTTATTTTTGCAAAAGCCATTATTTCAAATCCTCCAAAAATTGATAAAGATTGGTCAAACCTTTACTCATAACATCCATTTCCTCTGGGCTCATGCCTTCGATAATTCTTTCGACCATGGCCTTATGGAAACGTTTATGGAGACGATGTACGAGTCGACCTTTCTTGGTCAAATGCAGATGTACTACACGACGATCCTGATCTGAACGTAAGCGTTCGATGTAACCTTTTCGTTCCAAGTTGTTCAGACTAGTTGTCACTGTTCCTAGAGTTACCATCAATTCTTTGGACACTTGACTTGGTGTCACATCTGGAAACTTACCAATCACATCAATCGTGTGCATTTCCTTGATAGAGATGTCCTTGAAACGACTACCTCGCAAACTCACTTCCTCAATCACCAGGACGTTATTAAAAATAGATGTTAAATAGTCATTGATCCGTTGGTAGTCCAATTCTCTTCCCTCCCTTATCAAAAAAGTTTAACTATCAAAACATTTGACAAAAAAAGTATATCAAACTTCAAAGAATTGTGCAAGTATTTTTTTACTTTCCGATAAATTTTGGACGTCGTCTTTCAGAATGTGCACGAACACCTTCTTTAAAATCTTCCGTATAAGATAGAGATTTTTGCAATTCCAGTTCTAGCTGTGCGTACTCGTGCCACTGCTTAAACTCGCTCTCCCAGACTAACTTCTTAATAGCAGCATAAGAGTTAGAGGATCCTCTTCTCAACTTCTTCAACAGTTGTTCTCTTGTCTTTTCCAGTTGATCACTAGCACACAGACGATAGACAGCTCCAGCTTCAAGTGCTTTTTCTGCTGTGAAAGCTTCTCCAGTCATAGCTAATTGCGTTGCCCGAGTCGCACCTAGTGATCGTGTAAGCAAGAATAAGCCACCCGCATCAGGAGCTAAGCCCACACCTACAAAGGCCTGAATGAATTTAGCTTTGTCAGAAGCAATACAGAAATCAACCGCTAAAGCCATATTAGCCGCAGCTCCAGCAGCTGCTCCATCCACCTCCATAATGACTGGTTTAGGAATTTGTTTAATCTTATAGGAAATCGTATTTACCAACTCCGCAATTTGGGTAAGGGAGGCAATATCATCCTCATCGACTGCACGTTTCATTTCTACTAAATCCCCTCCAACGGAGAATACTTTGCCAGCAGCATTAATGAGAATAAACGAAACCGAAGCATCTTTTTCAGCCAATTCCAATGCTTCTAGAATTTCTTGACACATAGGAATATGAAAACCATTGGCCACCTCAGGACGATTTAAAGTTAGTATCGCTAAATCGTCTTGAACTTGATAGAGAATATGATTCATAGGCACTCCTTTTAATTTACAACGAAGAATAAATTATTTTATTTTCAAATTATATCTTTTTCTAACTTTTTAAACAAGAGAAAAATCGACCGAAAGTGTCTCGGCCGATTTTAAAATCTTAGTTTGGTCTCTAAAAATACAGGAAAACCAGTACTTGTATCATCCATGAAATCATAAATCACTTCAAGCATTCGTCCTCCTTCTCTCTGATAAAGCTGTTCTTTGTTGGAGCCTTTATAGTAGAATTCTCCTGAAATCATGTAAAAAACACGATTTGGATCTTCAAGGTAGGCAAAAAGATTTCCTGTAAAAGGAGCTTCCTTATCCCCGTCCTTGGTGACCAGACTTGTAGCTAAGAGCTTCGTGATTCCTCTAAATTGTCCACTTTCATCTGTTCGACAATAAAACTTGACTCTAGCTTCATAGTCAGGATTGACGATAATCTTTTCAGAGAGAATTCGATAGGTCCTTGCCTTACTATCTGACAAGCTGATAGATAAGATAATTTTAGCCCTCTCAACTGAAATCTGACCTTCCTGAGCATATTCTATCGCTAATTCTTCTCCGGTCAAACGACCACTGGGAAGAGGTTGAGAACTTGCTCCGATATTTGTAGGAATCATCACGAAGGTAAGGACTAGTAAGATTAAACAAACTACTCTTTTAATCATCTTCCCCCAACTCCTTTCATTAGAAGAGTCTTTCCTCCTACACCTTTATTATAAGCTTTCCTGATGAGACTTTCAAACAATTATATAGGTAATTTTCCAGATTGAAAAAAGCCCCTCTTTCTGCTATAATCGTATAAAATACTTACTTTAGGAGTTCTTATGAAGGTTGTTAAATTTGGTGGAAGCTCGCTTGCCTCTGCTAGTCAGTTAGAAAAAGTTTTAAATATTGTCAAAAGTGATCCAGAACGTCGTTTTGTGGTTGTATCTGCACCTGGTAAACGTAATTCTGAAGACACTAAGGTTACGGATGCCTTGATTAAATACTACCGTGACTATGTAGCTGGAAATGACATTAGCAAAAGCCAAAACTGGATTATTGATCGCTATGCTGCTATGGTTAGCGAATTAGGTCTTAAACCAGCCGTTTTAGACAAAATTTCAAAAAGCATTCGCTCTCTAGCTACTCTTCCAATTGAAGATAATAAGTTCCTCTATGATACCTTCCTAGCAGCTGGAGAAAATAACAATGCCAAGTTGATTGCAGCCTACTTCAACCAAAATGGCTTGGAGGCGCGTTATGTTCATCCTAGAGAAGCTGGTATCGTCGTTACGAGCGAACCTGGAAATGCGCGAATCATCCCATCAAGTTATGATAAAATCGAGGAATTGACAAATTCAACTGAAGTTCTTGTTATCCCTGGTTTCTTCGGTGTTACTAAAGAAGATCAAATTTGTACCTTCTCACGTGGGGGATCAGATATTACTGGTTCTATCATTGCTGCTGGTGTCAAAGCTGACCTCTATGAGAACTTTACTGATGTAGATGGAATCTTTGCAGCTCACCCTGGTATTATCCATAAGCCACACTCTATCCCTGAATTGACCTACCGTGAAATGCGTGAGTTGGCCTATGCAGGATTCTCTGTACTACACGATGAAGCACTTCTACCTGCCTACCGTGGGAAAATTCCTCTTGTCATTAAAAATACCAACAATCCAGACCATCCAGGTACTCGTATCGTTCTAAAACACAGTAGTGATGAATTTCCAGTTGTAGGAATTGCTGGGGATTCTGGCTTTGTCAGCATCAATATGTCTAAGTATTTGATGAACCGCGAAATCGGTTTTGGTCGTAAAGTTCTTCAGATTCTTGAGGACCTTAATATTGGTTGGGAACACATGCCAACTGGTATCGATGACCTGTCTATCATTTTACGTTCACGAGAATTGACTCCGATTAAGGAAGAAGAAATCCTTCGTCAATTAGTCCATAAAGCAGAAGTAGACCACGCTGAAATCGAACACGACCTCTCTATCATTATGATTGTTGGGGAAAAAATGAAGCGTCATATCGGGGTAACTGCTACAGCCACTCGTGCCTTATCTGAGAACAACATCAACATCCAAATGATGTCACAAGGTTCTAGTGAAGTTTCTATCATGTTTGTTGTCCATAAAGACCAAGAAAAAGCCGCTCTTAAAGCTCTCTATCAAGCATTTTTCGGTGAAAATAAGGAAGACTAAATATGGCACAATCCCTCAACAAGGTCGTCGACTTGCAAACAACTGGAACCTCCTATCTCTCCATTACAGGAAAGGTTGGAAAATTTCTGGTCGGAGATCATGCCTTAGAATTTTACGCAGACCGTAATGTCGAGGACTATATTCAAATTCCATGGTCCAGCGTTAATCAAATTGGAGCCAATGTTTCAGGTCGCAAGGTTAGTCGGCATTTTGAAGTCTTTACAGATCAAGGAAAATTTCTCTTCGCCTCAAAAGACTCTGGAAAAATCCTTAAGATTGCTCGTGAAAAATTGGGAAATGACAAGGTAGTCAAACTTCCTACCTTAGTCCAAATCATTGGTCGAAAAATTAAAAATCTATTTGCAAAAAAATAAAAAGTTTAGTATAATCATAGCAACGGATAAGTAGGTTACTTCCTTCTTTCAGAAAGTCTGCGGATGCTGCGAGCAGATAGAAGATTTAATCGAAATTCTACCGTTGTTTTAAATCAAATACAGAATCAAGTGCACACCTGTGAAGTTGGATGGAACCGTGGCCCTGCCACTCCAACGCTTTGTCAGGTGTGCTTTTTTCATAAAGGAGTTTATATGCTAGATATCAAACGTATTCGTACAGACTTTGATGCTGTCGCAGAAAAATTGGCTACACGTGGTGTAGATGCTGCTATCTTGAACGAGATGAAAGAAATCGATGCTAAACGTCGTGACATCTTGGTTAAGGTTGAAACCCTCAAAGCAGAGCGTAACACGGTTTCTGCTGAAATTGCTCAAGCTAAGCGCAACAAGGAAAATGCCGATGATAAGATTGCTGCCATGCAAACCCTATCTGCCGAGGTAAAAGCTCTTGATGCTGAGTTGGCGGAGATTGATGCTAAATTGACAGAATTTACCACTACTCTTCCAAACATCCCAGCTGACAGTGTTCCTATTGGAGCAGACGAAGACGATAACGTAGAAGTTCGCCGTTGGGGAACTCCTCGTGAGTTTGACTTTGAACCAAAAGCCCACTGGGATCTTGGTGAAGACCTCGGTATCCTTGACTGGGAACGCGGTGGAAAGGTAACTGGAGCGCGCTTCCTATTCTACAAAGGACTTGGGGCTCGTTTGGAACGTGCTATCTACAACTTTATGTTGGATGAGCATGGAAAAGAAGGTTATACTGAAGTCATCACACCTTACATGGTTAACCATGACTCAATGTTTGGTACAGGACAATATCCAAAATTCAAAGAAGATACGTTTGAATTGAAAGATACGAACTACGTCCTCATTCCTACCGCTGAAGTTCCTCTGACAAACTACTATCGTGATGAAATCCTTGACGGAAAAGACTTGCCAATCTACTTTACTGCTATGAGTCCATCTTTCCGTTCTGAAGCTGGTTCTGCTGGTCGCGATACACGTGGCTTGATTCGTTTGCACCAATTCCACAAGGTTGAAATGGTGAAATTTGCCAAACCTGAAGAATCATACGAAGAATTAGAAAAGATGACCGCCAACGCTGAAAACATCCTTCAAAAACTCAACTTGCCATACCGTGTAGTTGCTCTTTCTACAGGAGATATGGGCTTCTCAGCTGCCAAGACTTACGACTTGGAAGTTTGGATCCCAGCGCAAAATACCTACCGAGAAATCTCAAGCTGTTCAAATACAGAAGATTTCCAAGCACGTCGTGCGCAAATCCGTTACCGTGATGAAGCAGATGGTAAAGTTAAACTTCTTCATACCTTGAATGGTTCTGGACTTGCTGTTGGACGTACTGTCGCTGCTATTCTTGAAAACTATCAAAATGAAGATGGTTCTGTAACTATTCCTGAAGTTCTTCGTCCATACATGGGTGGAGCTGAAGTCATCAAACCATAATATTTTCAGATAAAAAAAGAGGAAGCTAAGCTCCCTCTTTTTAAGTGATTCAAAAGAAACAGGTAGAAATCTTTCATTCTACCTGTTGTTTTTATTTCTTAGTAACCACCCATCATAGATGGATCCATAGCTGGAGCTGGTGCAGCGGGTTCTGGTTTGTTAGCTACGACTGCTTCTGTTGTTAGAATCAAGCTTGCTACTGAAGCTGCGTTCTGAAGGGCTGAACGGCTAACCTTAACAGGATCGATAATCCCTGCTTCAATCATGTTGACCCATTCACCTGTTGCAGCGTTGAAGCCTGTACCAGCTTCTGCATTCTTCAAACGATCAATTACGATTGAACCTTCATAACCTGCATTGTAGGCGATTTGACGTACAGGTTCTTCCAAGGCACGAAGAACAATGTTACGTCCTGTTGCTTCATCACCTTCTAACTCCAAGGCAGCAACAGCAGAGATAACATTAACAAGGGCAGTACCACCACCTGCAACGATTCCTTCTTCAACAGCTGCGCGAGTCGCATTGAGGGCGTCTTCGATGCGGAGTTTCATTTCTTTCAATTCTGTCTCTGTTGCAGCACCGACCTTGATAACAGCAACTCCACCTGACAATTTAGCCAAGCGTTCTTGGAGTTTTTCACGGTCAAATTCTGAAATTGTTGTTTCAATTTGTGATTTGATGACAGCAACACGGTTAGCAATTGCTTCAGGATTACCTGCACCTTCTACAATGACTGTACTATCTTTATCAACAGACACTTTAGCTGCTTGACCAAGCGCTTCAATGGTAGCATCTTTCAACTCAAGACCAAGATCTTCTGTAATGACTGTACCACCTGTCAAAATCGCGATATCTTCCAGCATAGCCTTACGACGGTCACCAAATCCAGGCGCCTTAACAGCAACAACGTTGAAGGTTCCACGGATCTTGTTCAAAACAAGAGTTGGAAGAGCTTCACCGTCAACGTCATCAGCAATAATCAAGAGGGGACGACTGCTTTGAAGGATGCTTTCTAGTAGTGGCAAGATTTCTTGGATATTTGAAATCTTCTTATCTGTAATCAAAATGTATGGATTTTCAAGGTCTGCAACCATTTTTTCATTGTCAGTGACCATGTACTGTGATAGATAACCACGGTCAAATTGCATTCCTTCTACAACTTCAAGCTCTGTTTCCATCCCACGTGATTCTTCTATGGTGATGACTCCATCCTTGCCAACTTTTTCCATGGCTTCAGAGATGTACTCACCTACTTTTTCAGAACGAGAGGATACGGCAGCGACTTGTGCAATAGCTTCCTTGCTTGATACTGGAATGGCATTGTTCTTCAAGGCTTCTACAGCAGTTGCAACTGCTGCTTCAATCCCACGACGGATACCGATTGGGTTTGCGCCAGCCGTAACGTTTTTGATCCCTTCACGAACAATAGCTTGGGTCAAAACTGTTGCAGTAGTTGTCCCGTCACCAGCAATATCATTGGTTTTAGAAGCCACTTCTGACACCAATTTGGCACCCATATTTTCAAAATGGTCTTCTAGTTCGATTTCTTTAGCGATGGTTACACCGTCATTGGTAATCAATGGTGAACCGAATGATTTTTCAAGAACGACGTTACGGCCTTTAGGTCCCAAGGTTACTTTAACAGTATCAGCTAGGATATCAACACCACGGACCATTGCTGAACGTGCATCAGATGAAAATTTAATCTCTTTTGACATACTTACTTCCTCCTATTATTCTTCAACGATTGCTAAGATGTTAGCTTCACCCACGATGACATATTTTTCGTCACCATCTTTGACCTCGATACCTGCATGAGCTTCGACTAAAACTTGATCTCCAACTTTTACACTTGGAGCGACTAGTTCACCACTCAAGGTGCGAACACCTTGTCCAGTAGCCACTACTGTAGCTGTTTTCGTTTCTTCTTGGGCTGATTTTGCGAGGACAAAGCCTCCGACTGTTTGTTCTTTCTCTTCAATTTTCAATACCACACGGTCCCCTAATGGTTTCAACATCTGTTTTCCTCCATAACATAATCATATTGTTAGCACTCTTTACAAACGAGTGCTAAACCATAGTTCTATTGTATCACTTAGTCAGAAATAGTCAAGAAAAAAACACCTCAAAATGAATGAGATGTTCCTTAAAGATCACTTTAGAATTATTAACTTTCGATTAAAATCATCGACGACTTTTTGGAGATTGATCCGTCCTCGATAGATACCATATCCAAAAACCACCATTCCCAATATTCCAACCAAGGCAAGTAAAATTCCGAAAAGTAAGAGTGGGAGGAAGCTTTTATGAAAGAGATAAATCAAGACCATACCTACACTGGCAATGATAAAGAGTAAGCTAAACCAACGGCCAAGATTTTCAATCATGTGACGTTGATACTTAATTTCTGTTTCATATCCATTAACAAGTTCTTGTTTTGTAACCATGAGTATCCTCCTGACAAAAATTGAGAATGAAGTGTAAGAGAAGGAGGTTAGTCTACTTCATTCTCAAAATTCTCTACTAGTAAATATGTGCTTTTCTTGAGCTTAGTAATTAAGATGTGGGTCAAAGATACCTAGAGCAACACCGACCAAAGCGACAACAACTAGAAGCAACATAACTTTGTTTGGTGAAACTTTTTTCTTAGACATTAACCACCAGCAAATAGTGATGAAAGTTGCTGTCAAGAGACCTGGATAAACACCATCAATCTTTTCTTGGATATTTAAGAAGACTTTTCCTTCAGAATTCTCGAATTGAAGAGCTGTTGTAACAGATACCCAAGTTGCTGCTACCGCACCGATAACCATACCGCCGACAACGCTGATTGCTTTACGAAGTGCTTGTCCTTTTGGTCCTACTAGGAATTCAACGGCTTTATCCCCTAATTGATACCCTTTAAAGAAGGCAAAGCGCATACCAAAGTATACTAAGAGGTTCCATACGACGATGTAGAAGATAGCACCAGCGATGTTACCACCTTTAGAGAGACCAAGGGCAATCCCCAAAAGAACTGGAATCAAGGTCCCAACGACCAAAGAGTCACCGATACCAGCGATTGGACCCATCAAACCGGCACGCATACCATTTATGGTTTCACCATCCACTGCATCTCCGTTTGCGCGCGCTTCTTCCAAACCAGCTGTAATCCCTACAACGAGAGAGCCAAGTTGTGGTTCAGTATTGAAGAAGGCAGTATAGGTTTGCATAGCATCTTTTTGTTCTTCTTTTGTATCATACATTTCTTCTACGATTGGAAGCATAGAAGTCAAGTACCCAAAGGTTTGCATGTGTTCTTGAGAGAAACAAGTCAAATGACCATAATACCAATGATGAAATGCTTTTGCTAATGTTTTCTTTGAAATTTTCTTTCTATCAGCCATTTTAAATATCCTCCTCATCATCGTCTACGTAAACAACCCCAGCTGGAGCAGCTTTCATAGATTTGATTACTTCAAGTTCATAGTAGATTACTGCAAAGATCAATGAAACAACTGCACTCGCTACCAAGTTCAATCCTAGAGATTTAGCCAAGGTAAATCCAACAAAGAATGGAATGAAGTCAGTTGCTTTTGTAACAATTTGTTTCAACAAGATAGCAATACCGACACATGGGAGAAGGGCTCCAACTGTAAAGAGGGCTTTCATCCAGAAACCATCCATAGGAAGGTAAAGTTTCATCAAATCAACCATGTTTTCACCATATTTGGTGATAATCATAGTTGGAAGGAAAGAGAAGAGGAAGTGAGAGATCCAAGGATAAACCCAGTCAACTGCGTAGAGTTTTTTGAAGTTTCCTTCTTCAACGGCTTTCCAACCAATGTGTTGCCAAAGCAAGTTCATTGTAGCTGTACCGTAGAAAAGAACAGTACCGATTGTCCCAACGGCTGCACCGATTGGGGCTGCAGCTGCTGCAATTCCAGCTTCGTCTGTGATGTGATTTGCATGCACAAACAAGATAGCAAGAGGAACACCGATATAAGAGATTGCACGAACATCAGCAGATACGGTTCCACCAGGTGTTACCAAGGCGATATAAACGACTTGAAGGGCAACCCCGACCATAATACCGGTTGTCACATCTCCAAGAATTAAACCTGAGATCAACCCACCGATCAAGGGACGACCGAGTGTATAGTTCCCGATACTGGAACCTCCCATACCAGGCATTGAAGACAAGCTGGCGAAAACTGCAAGCAAGATTGCTTGAATCCATGAAATTGTCATAACAAACGCTCCTTTTGTTTGTAAATTTATTTACCTAACTAATAAAACTGTTAGGTTTAAAAACCAAATTTAGATTTGAAATCATCCCAGTAACCAATTGAAACATCCGGCAACAATTGGAATTTCACCTTATATCCTGCTGCTTGAATAGCCTGAAAGGCTTCTGCTTCTTCCTGGGTGATGGATTGGTTATTGCCCAATTTCACTGCACCAGGTCTATCATTTGCAGGGCCAACGATGATTTCTCTGACATCACCTGGGACAAAACCTTGATCCACCAAAATTTCCTTCATATCGATTGGGTTTTTGGTAATCAAGAAGTACCGACTGTCAGATTCCGTTACTTTTGCTGACTTTTCTTTAAAGGCTTCTTTTGTCCATACAAAGGTTTTCTTGTCTGATGCGCCTTTGTAAGCTTGGATCAAAACCTTGTTTGATGCTGCTGCATCGTTTACGGCAATCAAACCATCACATGGTTTTTCTTTTGCCCAGCGTGTGACTGTTTGACCGTGAATCATGCGGTCATCAATCCGTACAAATGTTACTACCATAAGGTACCTCCCTATTAAATATCGTCATCATCTTCTTCAGCACTAGTGGCTGAAACTTCAAAAGGTTGTAGTGCAGATTGTGCTTCTGATAAGATAGTTGCTGACAAATCGTCTCCATCCAACACATCCTTCATCACAACTGCTGTCAAGGCCATGGTCAGGTTCATCCCACCAAGGATCAAAGCTCCATCTAGCTTTCCAGCTTCTTCTAGGACAGTGGCTGCCGTGGTTAATGGACTACCACCTACAATATCTGCCAAGACCAGCACAGAATCATCTGCTGTCAATTCTGAAATGCTCTCTCTAAAGTCAACTGCAAAGTCATCGACCGATTTTCCTTCTTTAAGTCCAACTGCAATGACCTGATTTATCTTGTCACCAGCAAACATAGCTAGCGATGTTTTTAGTCCTTCTGCCAATCCACCATGACTGACTAAAATGAGATATTTCATTTTGCTACACCTCCTTTATTTGACTCTATTGTAGAATATTTGGAAGCGCTTTTATATTGTCAAATGTCACATGATAAACATGACATTTAGCAACAAAAAAATGACATCTGTCACTTGACACAATGTCATCTTATTTTTCTTTAAACTCCTACCTGAAGACTACTTTCAATTTCCCTCTGAATTTGAGGCAAGCGATTCTCGACATCTTGATCGCGCAAAGCATTGCCAATCAAGTAGTCCAGCTTTTCCAACATTTCTTTAGAGACATTCTTGGGACTACTTTCAACAGCTTGTTCCATGATACGATTCAAGGTCTGATTGGTCAAGGAATCCGTGCCAAAATCATCTACCTGTAGAAGATCTTTACTAGATTGACTTTGGACCACCTGTGGCATAACGGAAATCCCTTGAGATTGAGCAAAGAGGAGTTGTTGAATTTCTGGATCTTCTGTCAACAATTGCATCAATTTCCAAGCTAACTTGGAATGAGGAGTCCGAGCAGACATGGCAAAAGAAGTCGTCGTAACCAAAGTCGCCTTGGTAGTTTTTGACTTAGCAGGCATAGGAATACAGGTCCAGGTGAAGTTTGAATATTTTGAAACATGGTAAGGATAAGGTTTATAGGTTCTATATTGAGCCAAAGTCATGGGATAAAAAGCGACTTTCCCCTGGTCAAAATCTTTGGAACTCACCTTATAGTTCTTATTCAACTCTTCCAATTTTTGTAAAAAAGTCAAAGACTCTTTGACTTCTGGAGCCGTAAGTTTAAGCATCCCTCCTTGAAAAAGACTACCCCCATTTGCTGCCAAAGCTTCTTTCCATGTATATTCTGTACTCCCAAACTGATCCAATTGACCATCTCCATTGGTATCTTTGGTTAGTTTTTTACAAATTGTATAGAACTCTTCCAAGCTCCAACCTTCCTTGGGAACCTCAATGCCTTCTTTGTCTAGCAAATCTTTATTGACACACATCAAAATAGGATTACTTTCATAAGGTAAGGCATAGGATTGCCCCTGATAGACGCCTGATTCAAATGCAACAGGATAAAAAGCAGCTTGGTCTTCTTGATTCATATAGCCATTTAACTTTTCTAGAACGCCACGTGCCGCCAATAAGGACAGATCTTGCTCAGAAACCATAAACACATCCGGCGTCTTTCCTGAAACAATCTTTTCTGAGAGCCAGTCTGAATAATCCGACTGTGGAATCCCATTTTCATATTCCACACGGACATTAGGATGGGACTTTTCAAATTTTTGAATCGCAAGATCCAAAGCATGGGAGCGTTGACTGGTCGGTACATCCCAACTAGATCCTGCATAAACGCCTATATGGAGCACGATCGGTTGTTGTTTCCACCAATAAAAACCAGTACTCACAGAGAGCACAAAAAGGAGAACGATTCCCCAACAAAGATGCTTTCGGTTTAATTTCATTCCGTATTTCCTTTTGAAAAATCGCGTCTAGTCACTCCTGTTTGAACTGACCAAATTGCTAATTGCGTTCGATCTCTTAGGTTTAATTTCGCCAAAATCGTTGATAAGTAATTGCGCACAGTTCCTTCTGATAAGAAGAGTTTTGCAGCAATTTCTTTGTTTGACTCGCCATAACCGACTTCTTGAATAATTCGCCATTCTGTCGTGCTCAAATCCTTGACGTTGTCCTCATCCACAGCAATAGAGAAATTCGATTTGGCCATTTGAGAGAAGATCTGAAAGACCTTGCTTGCGATATTGGGGTTGATCATAGCTCCACCCTGATGCACCACCTTAATAGCCTCATAGAGCTCTTCTGTCGAGGCTCCCTTTAAAAGATATCCTGAAGCACCATACTTGAGTGCACTATAGATAAATTCATCATCGTCAAAGGTTGTTAAAATAATAATTTTGATATCCGGATAGTGTCCTTTTACTTCTTTTGTAGCCAAAACCCCATCCATGCCTGGCATCCGAATATCCATCAGAATCAGATCCGGATGCGTCTGTGGAATGCTGGACAAGACATGATTCCCATCTTCCACTGTAGCTACCACTTCGATGTCGGAGTGAGCCGACAAAATAATTTTCAAAGATTCTCGAATCAAGGCTTGGTCATCTGCCACCATTACTTTTATCACCATATCTTATCTCCCTTCTTTATATTTTGGTAAACTGACACGTGTGAAAAATCCATCGCGACTTTCAAATTGAAGCTGTCCTCCTAGTATGGAAATACGCTCCATCATCTGTTTGAGTCCATAACCATAAGTTAAGGTTTTAAACCCAACTCCATTATCTTGCAAAGCGATCAAATAATTCTCTTTATCCTCAAAAAAATGGAGTTTTAGTTGGCTGGCGTGACCGTGGCGAACCGCATTGGTCATAGACTCTTGAATCACACGAAAGATCGTATCTTCAATCATGACATCCATATCGACATCTACCCATTCATAGTTTAGATCAACTTGTAAGTTGGAAAGAATTTGATACTCGCGGATGGTCTTTTCTAAAGCATCTTTGAGAGTTCGTCCCTCAAGGGCTCCCGGACGAAGACGATTAAGAGAACCTCTCACATCTTGGATTCCTTCACGGACCACTTCTGATACGTTTTTCACCTGCTCTTTTGCCCGATTTGGATCGATATCGATCAAGACCCCAACAGCATCTAAACCTGCTGAGATGCCTGTTAGTGCGTGCCCCAGAGTATCATGAATCTCACGAGCAATCCGCTTACGCTCCCGATCCTCTGCAATCTTCTCAGACAAGGCCATATAATTGTTCAACTCCGTATTAACCTTGGACACCATAGCCAATTCTTCCTCTACTTCGTGGTTTTCCGCAAGGACGTTCATAATATAAAACAAAAGTGAAATAATGAAGAGTACCATATTCGAGGCATAAAGGGAATTCTTTAAGAAAAAGGCCAGAATGCGGATAGATTCAGGATAAAAATGAATATAGACATCTAAGGACGGAATCGGGAAGAAAAGCGAAAAGACATCTGAATTTGTCACAAGGAGCATCAAGAAGCTCACTAGGATAAAGGCAAACCAATACTTCCGATCTCTCTTGGTATTCAACTCTTTGGAACCATAGAAGATATCCGCAAAAACCAAGAGAATGAGCCCGTTATAAGCTACATTTTGAACCCACATCAGAAGCAGCATCAGGAGAATCTCCAGAATATTCCTCTTATCAAAAATAGACCATCGACTCGTTTGAGGCCGATATCGACTCATCGATATCAAAGCAATTCCAGCAAACAAAACTGCAGACAACCAAAAAGTCGTAGATGGAGCAAAGGGAATACGCTCTAGACGCTCTAATAATAGAGAGGCTTGGCGTTGAGCTATGATATAGTTGGTTGCTTGAAGATAGATGATACTGTTTAGCATAACAGCGATAAAATTGACGACCATAAGAATGGCCAAACTGTATCGAACACCTCTAAACTTTCTCATTACTGCCACCCATTCACATCAAACTGATCAATGTTTTCCTTTGTCATCATTTCAACTGGAATGCTCACCTCTTTGGTATAGCTCTTCCCTTCAGCAATATCTTGAATGACCTCCATCACGCGGTCTCCCATTTTCAAAGGAGACTGAGCAACGGTTCCCACAACATCATCCGTCGAGTGCAACAAAGATTTCATATCTGGTGAACCATCGATTCCATAAATCGCAATGGGGTAAGTTATTCCTTGCTCCTTAATTGCAGCCAGAGCTCCTATAGCTGAGCGATCATTTAAGGCAACCAAGGTATCAATTTCAACCCCTGATTGTAAAAAATTCTGGACAGCCGGCATGGCGATTTCCGTTTGCCCCTTGGTTTCCAGTTCCGATACAATCTGATAAGAACTGTGCCCCTCAATAGTGTCTTTAAAGCCCTGAATCCGCGTATCTGCTGAAACAGTCCCCTTATGTTCCAAAAGGAGGACCCGAGCACTAGAAGAACGTTTCATCAACTCTTTAGCAATCAATACTCCCGCTTGGTAGTTATCGGATACAATACTTGCATCTGGCTTAAAATTCTTCAGTTGGGTATCGACCGCAATGATTTTAATTCCTTGTTTTCTAGCTTTTTCAAGAGCAGTTAAAATTGACTGGCTATCCCCCTTGATCGGATTGATCACTATCATATCAACTTTTTGAGCACAAAAATCATCAATCTGTTGGCTCTGTCTTTCTTCGTCCAATTCTGGATCTCGGACATAAACAAGAGCTCCTCTTTCATCGGCAATTCGACTAATTTCCGAATGAATACTTTTATAGAACCCATTGTTCATGGTCATATAGGTGACACCAATTTTAGTCTGATCCTTGATGCCACTTGTTTGACAACGGCCGAAAACCCATAAGAGAACACAGACCACTGGAATCAGCAGTAATAGACGCTTTATCAGCCATTTCAACAATTCTATTTTCTCTTTATTTTTCGTCAAATTTCATTCCTTTTCTGAAAATTTTGAATATATATTACTTTATTCTACTACTTTTTCAAAAAAAGTGCTTGATTTTATTGTACAAGTGCATTTATTTGACCTATTTAAGAATTAATTTCCGAACAATAGCACAAAAACAATAGAAAAAGCTGGTCTATAGGCGAACCAGCTCTTCTATTTGATTGATATTAAAATGGAAGTTCCTCTTCTTCCAAGACCAAATCTGCTAAGTCTTGTCCTGCATTATTTTCACGCATAGCACGTTGGGCACGGCTTTCTAAGAGTTGGAAACCTGTACAGAGAACTTCTGTTACATAGTTGGTCTGGCCATTCTTCTCAAACTTACGGGTACGAAGTTCCCCATCCACAGAAATGAGACTACCCTTGCTTCCATAACTAGCCAAGGTTTCAGCCAATTTTCCCCAGACCACAATATTGATGAAGTCTGCTTCACGTTCCCCATTTTGATCTTTATAACGGCGATTCACTGCGATAGTTGCTCGTGCAACAGACTTATCATTGTTGGTTTTGTGCAACTCTGGTGTAGACGTCAAACGTCCGATCATAATAACTTTATTATACATTTTTTCATCCTCCTACTTATCTATTCGAAGGTAAAAGAAAAAAGTTACAAAATTTGTAACTTTTTTAAAAATAATGTTATTCTCTATGAATCATAAATCCAGTTGCTTGTTGATTGGCCATGATGGTCATATCTGTAATTTGCACACGACGTGGCTGACTGGTCACATAAACTACAGCATCTGCGATGTCTTGTGCCTGCAAGGCTTCGAGTCCCTGATAGACCGTCGCCGCCCGTTCCTCATCTCCATGGAAACGGACCTTAGAAAAGTCAGTCTCTACGATTCCTGGCTGAATGGTTGTCACCTTGATATCCGTTGCGATGGTATCAATCCGTAGTCCATCTGAAAAGGTTTTGACTGCAGCCTTGGTTGCTGAATAGACTGCTGCACCAGCGTAAGCGTAAATACCTGCGGTTGAACCCATATTAATGATATGGCCTTGATTTGCAGTCACCATAGAAGGCAAGAGACAACGAGTAACAGCCATCAGGCCCTTGACATTGGTATCCAGCATGGTCAGCATATCCAACTCTTCATAGTCCTGATAGGGTGCTAAACCAAGAGCCAGCCCAGCATTATTAACTAAAATATCAATTGAACCTACTGCTTCAAGAATTTCTGAACAAACAGTTTTAACCATTGTCATATCGGTCACATCAAGGGGAAAGGTCCAAACTTTTTGATTTGGAAAGGCTTCTGCAAACTCAGTTTTAAGAGATTCGAGTCTTTCTGTTCGACGCCCTATAAGAACGATACTTTCACCTTTTTCTAGATAGGCACGCGCAATAGCTTCACCAATACCTGATGTTGCACCTGTGATCACAACATTTTTTGCCATCTTACTTTCTCCTATCTAACTTAACAAATTTAAGCTATCCAGTGTTTTGCTGGGTCAAATGGTGTTCCGACAACTTGGTCTTCTGACAATTCAATGACACCACGCTTTTGTGGAGCATTTGGTAAGGCAAGTTCACGAGGACTGCACATCATCCCAAAGCTCTTTTCACCACGAAGTTCCCCTGGGAAAATGAGATTCCCTTTTGGCATCATAGCTCCTGGAAGAGCTACAATGGTTTTTAAACCGACACGCGCATTAGGAGCTCCTGCAACGATTTGCACTGTCTTATCACTCGCAACTGCCACTTGGCAGATATTGAGATGATCACTATCTGGATGTGCCACCATTTCTACGATTTCACCAACGACAAATTTCGGTTCCTTGTCATTGATAATCTTTTCGGTAAAATCTTGAGCTTGCAATTCTTGGTTCAAACGAGCTACTTGGTCATCTGTTAAGAATACTTGGCCTCGCTTCTCAATCTCAAATAAATGAGAAACTTCAAAAATATTCCAAGCAACAGTTTCACCAGTTTCCTTTAGGAAAACACGTGCCACATTGCCTTTACGCTCAACATCTAGTTTGGCATCGCCACTGTTTTTCACGATGACCATAAGGACATCACCGACATGTTCTTTGTTATATGTAAAAATCATTCTTTCTTTTCTCCTATTTTAATTCTGCTAAAAAGTCGTTTATTTGTGCCTTGGTTTTACGGTCACGATTAACAAAGCGTCCAATCTCCTTGTCCTTATCTAAGACAACAAGACTTGGAATCCCATATACATCCCATAGTTTTGCAAGTTCCATGTACTCATCTCGGTCTACTCGTATAAAGGTAAACTCTGGATTGGTCTCTTCAATCTCTGGTAGAGCTGGATAGATATAGCGACAATCGCCACACCAATCCGCAACAAAAAGGAAGACCTTCTTGCCATCCTGTTCTACTAGATTTGCTAATTCTTCTATACTCTTAGGAGAAATCATATGGCTTCCTCCTCGTAGATGAGATCTTCATCTTCATAGACAAAGGTATAGTGATGACCATCTTCAAAAATGACACCACCAACAAGACGTTCTAGACTACTTTCGTACACTTGGACATAGAGAGTCCCAATCTCACCCATTTCTGAGAAATAGTCACGCACAATAGCAGTTAACTCTTCCTGTGTCTTCATGAGTTTGTGATCATCAGCGACTTTCTTAGCACCAAAGGCAAGTGCTCCAAGCCCTGCCACGACTAAACCTGTTTTAATAATATTTTTCGTTTTCATGCTAACATTGTAACACAAAAAGGCTCAAGGAACAATGAAAAAGAGAGTTCCCCTCCCCTTTACCATTATTGAAAACTTAGTAGTTTCTCTCTCCAAATAAACCTTCTGGCAATTCATGGAACCCCTTGCCTGTCTTGAAATTTTCAAACTTGCCTAGCAAGAACTGGTAGGCATCCAAGCGACTTTCATAGCGAATCATGGCATCTTTAGCACGATCATCTTGATCTTCTTCATAGACCTTTTGGCTTTCCTTGAGCGCCATATCATTAATCATGATTTGGGTATTAACCCAGGCTTCAAATTCTTTCATAAATTCTTGTTCGTAACTCATTTTTTCTCCTTATTCTAATCAACGGAAATAGTCTGTATCAATCTCACGGTAAGGCTGGATATCCTAAACATACTCCAATACACCTTGAAATTCTCCATTTTCATCGTGTACTGCAGCATAGGTGATATGGACAAACTTACCTCGTGACTCGGACTTGAACCACATCTCATACTTGTCCTTGACCCCGTCACGAAGACCTTTCATAATGGTCTTTACCTTATCAAGGTACTTGGGCGGGTGACAAAGCTCAACATTGCGCCCGACTTGAGAAGGTGTCCGCTTGAAAATCATCTCATCTGCTGGCGTATTGTCATTGTAATACTGGAAAATATCATCCTTATTAACAAAGGTAATTTCCATTGGCAGATGGTTGAGAATAAGATTAGCCTGCTCGACTGAGAGATAGCCATTACCAAAAGCCTGTTGACTATGGCGATCTACTACCGCTTCCTTTTCCTTAGGTGTGAAGGTGATAGTAAACTGACCTTCTGGCGTATCAATCACTTGTTGAACCTGTCCATCTACAGTTTCTGGCTGAGTTGGTTCTTCTACACTTTTTTCCTCAACAAAACTTTGACGTTCAGGAACCCATTTCTCAGACGGACGGATAATGGCATAGCCATAAGCATCACTTTCCTCTGCAATCTGAATCCAGTCATCCTGGGTGAAGGATTCGAGCAGAATCATGAGGAGGATGGACTCTTCCTTGAAAATCATACTCTCAAATTCAGTCGCAAAAGCTTCAAAAGCTTCCTTTACGGCGGAAATTGGCACTTCTGGGAGCGACTTAGTTGCCGCTAAAGCTGTTTGAAAGAGTTCCCTAATCTGGTCATCGACTCCCCACATGACTTTTGGAGGCGAATCATGTCCATAACGCTCCATGATAGGAAAGAAGAGTTCTTCCTTACGCTGGTAGTGACGGTCGAACTGACCTACAAGCCCCATCTGACGAACCAACCCCTTACGCATCTCTGCAAGCATTTCCTCGTCTTCCATAGACTCATATGTGTCTAACAATCTTCGAACACGAATCAAGGCAGCACGGAGGGCTAGATTTTCATCCTTAAAAACACGTACAGGATGACCTGGATGCTCGGTATCTTCAACTTCGACACCCTTAACAGCATTCTTAAAGAGATTAGCATGCACATCACAGAGCTCCATGACGTCTTCAAATGTCACACCTGAGTCAGAGTTCATCAACTCGTGCTCCATGAGAGAAATCTCGATAGCTGATACACCTGTAAAGGTTGCATCAAAGCGTTCCTGAACGGATTCAGGGGAGGCTCCATTATGCAATTCTAATAAAATATCCCGTAGGATATGAATACGTTCATCTGCCATTAGTCTATTCCAATCACTTCGTAACCATTTGCTTCAAGTGTGCGCACAATCTTATCCATAGGAGTTCCCTCCAGTTTAGACCCCTGTTTGAGCGATACTTTTCGTCCGACTGTATTTCGCATCAAAGGATTTGCAAGAGGTTTAAAACCGAGTTCTACTAGGATATCTAAAACTTCTGGATGCTTGTCCACAACTTCCGCAACAGGAATAGATACATCAATGATATTGTCCATCATAACCTCCATCATATTCTCTAACAGTTTTTTCTTTTTTATTATACCACAAGGGCAAAGATTAAAAAACTAGCAGTAGAAGACTTGCTAGTTTATTTCGTATAATTTCATTATTTCCAATTATATAGACTTTTCCTAGTAAAACCTCAAAGTCTTATCCTTACCATGATCATCAGAGAAGTTTGAAAAACCAATCTATGATCTTGAAAAGAATCTTATAGAACAGTAATTGGAAGGCGAAAGAGATTAGAAACCAGAGAATTTTTATCAAACCAACAATTGGTGTTATAAAAAGAAGAGTAAAGAACCTCCAAAAAGATTTCATTCTTTATCCTCCGGCTTCATCAACCAAGTAGCTGTATCCATAAGCTTATCTACGAGAAATAATTTTCCCAAACTAACGACTGTGTTTTCATCTTTTTTTATGGTTTCTGCAACTTTTAAAGCTTGCCTTGTTAGAAGATAATTACCGTAGGTTTTAGCCAGTACTGTTATGATCCCCATGTCAATCTCCTTCTATGATTTCCACTTCTTTTCGGATAGTGGCAACATCTCTTTGATATTGTGCTTCATCGTAGTTAATCAATTTGGACAATTCTTTTTGCAATCTTTCTCCCATGGGTTTCATGGTCGCAAAGGTTAAGCCACCTGATAGGACTCCACCTAAGATAGGAATAACTTTCCCCATCCCCTTAGCCAATCCTCCCTTGGTCAGATTCACTCCAAAGATTTTCAGAACTTTTTCCAAAATTGGATACCAAAGAGTCTTTGTTAAAGCCTTTTTATTCACGATTTTCATCACTTGCTTAGCAACTGTAACACCACCAGAACGAAGTAGAGCGCCCGCACCATTTACTCCCAACATCACTCCCAGATAGAGCAAGAGGGTATTTTTAGCTTCTTCGCTCAGCTCATTTCGCGAAGCCCAGAGATCATCATAGCCGTAAATATATCCTAGCTCCTGAGCTAGTTTCAGTGAAAATGCGTAAAACTGGGCTACATCTGTCGGAATTGTAACGGCCATGGCAATACCTCCAGGTAATCCAGCCAAAACAGATGTCCCACTTGCTAGCAATACATTATCTCTAATACATGCATTAGCTACTCGATCTAAGGTTTCCTGAGGTAATAAAGCTGTCGGCCCTTCTTCCAATAATCTAGGAATATCCTTTGAAGCCACTTCCTTAGAGAATTTGTCCATTAAAAATTTTGACCGGTTCACTTTGACAACAGGAAGTTTTACTACCTGTTGCAACACTTGCATCGCCACATCTTCTTTAGCCATCTCTATCTCCATTTTTCATTCATATCAAGCTTTATCTTATCATATTTATGGAATAAATGATATTTTCAAGATTTATTTTATTTTCTGAATTTCTATTTATATAATCTGACTAGACAATGACCGACTTATAGCCACAAAAAAGAGGGTTGCCCCTCTTTCTGCTTAATGTTTATCCAGATTGCGTAGCATCTCGTCAATCTTATAAGTCCATAATTTCTTTTTTCTTTCGATCAAACTCTTCCTGAGATAATATATCTGCATCTAAAAGTGATTTGAGTTTAGTAAGAGCTTCGATTTGCTCATCAAAAGATAAACTTGGTTTAGTTGCTTTTTCATCTAACTGTTGTGCCATATTCATACCAAAAATCATCCCCGCACCATCTCCTAGCCCATGTTGTTCGATCCCTGATGCGACTTTTTGTTGTGCAGCAATATTAGAAGCTTTCTGCGATACATCATCAAAGGCCTTTAAATTCATCTTATTTGATGAAAAGTTCTTAACTAATTCCTTAGATTCTGGTGAGAATTCTATATTAGCAATCGCAACTTTTATAATTTCAAATCCAAAACGATCTTTCCAAGTACCAGCATACTGTTCATCATTCGATACTTGTTTTGCAAGTACTGATGCTTGTGATGGTAGTTGTGAGATACGATAAGTTGTTGATAACGAATTAAGGGCAACGGTAAAGGATTGAAGAAATTCCGTGACTATCTGAGCCCTTGCTTGAGCACTATCAAAGCTATAGTAGGTTACATTTGCAGGAAGGAAATTTTTTACAAACTTGATAGCGTCTGTAATTTGAATAGAAAAAGTTCCAAAAGCACGTACTTCTAAGTCTGTACCATAAAACAAGTCGTTATACATAACCGGACCACGAGTACCAAACCTAATATCGCGAATTTCTCTCAAATTGACAAAACAAATCTGTTTTTGCTGATCACTTTGTCCGCCAAATCCAACACGATTAACAACATTATCAAACAGTGATTTTTTTAGCCCATCACCATTAAAAACACTACTCACCCCATTTTGATATTCATATCCACCTGGTTCAGTGATAATTTCTTCTATTCCAGACTGACTAAAAATAAAAGCAGCAGTATTTTCAGGAATAAATATCTTAGACCCATTTGAAATGACACCTATAGACCCCTGACTATTAACCCCTCTACCATTATTACTGACTTGAAGAACACCCGGACTTACAGCTGTATGTTCATCAAAAGCCTGAACTGTAATAATTTCCTTCCATTGATCTGCAAAAGTACCACTAATTGAATCTGTAAATGCTTTAATTATTCCCATATTTCATCTCCTACAAGGTCTGTTCCATATCACAAAAACTACATTTGACAGTTTGTTTTACGGTTCCAGATAGAGGAGCTCCACAAAAACTGCATTTAGTAGATAGTTTCTCTGGTTCTGAATCCTTAATACCAAGCCCTGCTTTGAAAGTGTCAAACGTATCTTTTAGAGTCTCTGCTAAAATTTCTACACCAAATAAGCTATTATCACCCAAGGTTGCAAAGTTGCTTGTATCACCAGAGATTAATTTAATAATATTCGTTGCCCACTTTTCAGTATCCTTAGTATTAGAGAATGAGAAGATAACTTGTCCACCATTATAATAGATTTCTAATCGTTTCATACCATTGGATTTTGTAACTGAAACTTGTGGTTTCCCCTCAAAAACCTTAATTTGGTTAATTGGTATAATAGTTTGATCTTTTTTTCCTCCAAAAATACCTTTTTTGATATGTATCAAGTGTAGATTTGTTAAAATTAATTCATCTGTAGACAAACCATTTTTCCCAAAACTCACATGATCACTATTCATAACCATGTATTCATGAGGTAACAATTGATAGTCCATCCCGAACTCCATTCTTATTTTTAAAGACTAGCTTTCCATTGTTCTACTTGTTCGTGTAGAGAATCACGATATTCCTTTAAAAACTTAATTATTTCCTCTTTTCCTTGAATAGGTGCTTTCTTCAATGGACCATATTGTTTTTTCTGTTCTTCCATTTCTTTTTTAGTACTATCTTTTAATTCTTGGATAGAAGCACTATCTTCTAAAACAGTTCCCTTAAAGGCTTCATCTGCTTCGGTATAGTAATTATTAACAATTTTCTCATACATAGTCAAATAATCTTCATAAGTTTTGATAGATTCAATTGTCTCATCACTGACATCTTGTGGATTAAAGTCACTAGAACCTAATTTATCTTTTGCTTTATCTAAAAATCCTTTTTTCCCAGAACTTTCCGTTTTACTATCACTAGATGAATTACTTGTTTTTTCAGACAGAGAACTACAAGCAACTAGAGTAGAAACGGACAGACATAGTAAAGCTAAACGACAAACTTTTTTTACATTATTCATTAATAGAATCTCCTTTTATTTATGAAATTATCATATCATATTTCCTAAAAAAAAAA
>NZ_KV794273.1:330721-375642 GCF_001808705.1 Streptococcus sp. HMSC074B11
AAAAAAAAAAGCATTTTCTGATTAGCAAACATTTTATAAATACAGAATCTCATTTTTAAAAGAATATTTTTCCATTTTAAATTCCACCTATTTTCCACAAAAAAAGAGGGTTCCCCCTCTTTCTTATTTCTTATCCAGATTGCGTAACATTTCGTCAATCTTGTTTCCATACTCTATGGATTCGTCTTTGACGAAGGTCAAGTCTGGAATTTTATACAATTTCAAATTGTGACCAAGCTCACGTTTGATAGTTCCGGTTGCTTTTTCAAGCCCAATTTGGGCCTTTTGATTATCTGAAGCAAGATTACTCAAAATTGTGTAGTAAACCTTAGCTACAGACAAGTCCCCAAGCATCTGAACATCTGTGATGGTCACGCCTTGGACACGCGGATCACGGACTTTCTTTTGCAAAATCTCATTGACTTCACGCTTGATCTCCATGCCCACACGATCCGTACGGAAATGATTTGCCATGCTATTCCTTCCTCTCTATTGAACCAAAAGCTAGGCCAGCAGACCTAGCTTTTTCTAAACTTATTGATTTTCAATTCAAATTGGAACGAAGTTCAATTTGAACTCATCGGCTTCTTTCGCCGTGGTGAAAGTGATTAGGCTGATAATTCAGTTCAATCACTGGGGATTTTTGAGACTCTAGGCTCAAAAATAAGCAATGAAACCATCGGTTTGCTTGCGTCCCTCACCACCTAAGAAAGGAGCAAAAATTTTATCTCTTGATTTCTTCCATGACATAGGCCTCAATCACATCATCCATCTTGATATCATTGTAGCCATCAATCATGAGACCACCTTCACGGCCATTTGTAACTTCTTTGACATCATCTTTATAGTGTTTCAAGCTTGCAAGTTCACCATCGTAAATAACGACACCGTCACGAATAACACGGACTTTAGAGTCACGGGTAACTTTACCGCTAGTAACCATAAATCCACCGATTGTTCCGACTTTAGACACTTTGAAGGTTTCACGGATAATCGCTTCACCGATAACTTTTTCTTCAAATTCTGGATCAAGCATACCTTTCATGGCTTCTTCCATCTCTTCGATAACCTTGTAGATAATGCTGTGGAGACGGATTTCTACATCGTCGGCTTCTGCTTGTTGGCGGGCTTGTGGTGTAGGACGTACGTTGAAACCAACGATAAAGGCATTTGAAGCTTCCGCAAGAGTCACGTCAGATT
Source organism: Streptococcus sp. HMSC074B11 (assembly GCF_001808705.1). Taxonomy (GTDB): domain Bacteria; phylum Bacillota; class Bacilli; order Lactobacillales; family Streptococcaceae; genus Streptococcus. The sequence continues at coordinate 331,922 of NZ_KV794273.1, forward strand.
CGTTGATAGCACCAACTGCTGAGTGGACGATGGTGACTTTTACACCTTCCACATCAATCTTTTGTAGTGAGGCAGAAAGGGCTTCAACTGAACCTTGTACGTCGGCTTTGATGATGACGTTAACAGACTTAAGTTCACCAGCTTTAAGAGTATCAAAGAGGTTTTCAAGACTTACACGCTGTGTAGCTTGACGTTGTTTCATAAGAGCACGTTTGGCACGTTCTTCACCAGCTGCACGAGCAGATTTTTCATCTTCGTATACAGCAAAGTGATCACCCGCCATCGGTGCTTCGTTCAAACCTGTAATTGATACTGGTGTTGATGGTCCTGCAACCTTAACACGACGTCCAAGGTCATTGGTCATGGCACGGACACGTCCGAAAGTATTACCAACAACGATTGGGTCTTGGACATTCAAGGTACCTTGTTGAACAAGGAGGGTTGCAACCGCACCTTTTCCTTTATCCAAACGGGCTTCGATAACAGTACCGATGGCGCGTACGGTTGGGTCTGCTTTGAGCTCTTGAATTTCAGCTACAAGAAGAACAGTTTCCAAGAGTTCATCGATATTTTGGTTGAACTTAGCTGAGATTTCTACAAACTCAGAATCTCCACCCCAAGCTGTTGACATAACACCGTGTTCAGCCAATTCGCCGATAACGCGTTCTGGGTTAGCACCTGGTTTATCAATCTTGTTAATAGCAACGATGATTGGAACATTAGCTGCTTTTGAGTGGTTGATGGCTTCGATAGTTTGAGGCATAACCCCGTCATCTGCCGCTACGACCAAGATCGTAATATCGGTAACAGAGGCACCACGTGCACGCATAGAAGTAAAGGCCGCGTGTCCTGGTGTATCAAGGAAGGTAATCTTCTTACCATTTTCCTCAATCTGGTAGGCACCAATATGCTGAGTGATCCCACCTGCTTCTCCTGTAGCGACACGAGAATTACGTAGGGTATCCAAAAGGGTTGTTTTACCATGGTCAACGTGTCCCATGATAGTTACAACTGGTGGACGTTCAACCAACTTGTCTTCATTTAGATATCCATCTTCTACGAAGAAACGTTCGATATCCGCATTGTCCACTTCTACCTTTTGTTTAGCTTCAATTCCATAATCAACCATGAGGAGTTCGATTGTTTCTCCATCCAAAGATTGGTTTTGAGTGGCCATAACGCCCATCATAAATAGTTTCTTAACAATCTCAGCTGGTTCACGTTTGATACGTTTTGCGATTTCCGCAACAGTCATACCATCTGTATATTCAAATTCTGTTGGCAATTCATGGAATTTACGCTCTGTAATAGGTTTTGGAGCCTGATTACGGTTATTTTGTTTATTGCCTTTTTTATTTTTCTTATTGTTATTCCAGTTACTATTTCTTTGATTTCTCACTTGATTCTGACTACTTCGATTCTTTTGTTGTTTTCTAGGACCATCTTCCTCGTGATCGTAATCATCACGATCTTTGTCTGGTCGAGCTTGCTTTTTACGACGTGTATCCACTACAGCCTCTTTGGCTACAGGAGCTACTTCAACTACAGGCTGAGTTTGTTCAGCTAGTTTAGCAGCTTCCTCAAAGATTTCCTCTGGCTCCTTACGTTTATTAGCTTGAGCCAAGGCTTCTTTGGCAACTTGAGACTGTTTGAAGCGTTCCTCGCTTGAGCGTGCGTATTCTGCATTTTGCTCAGCCTTCAGAGCTGCTGCTCGGGCTTTAAAGTCAATACGAGGACCAGCTTGGTTGGGACGATTATCAGCTTGTTGGCGATAATCATTGCCACGATTTCCTTGGCCTTGTGGTTTCTTCCCTTGGTCGTTAAAACGACGATTGTCACGGTTCCCTTGACCAGGTTTCCCACCATTACGGTTATCGTTCTTTTGACGATTACCGTTTTGTTGTTGATCGCGGTTGTTACCCTTGTTTTGCTTGCGTCTTTCCGCTTGCTCTTTGGCACGCGCTTCACGTTCCGCCTTAAAGTTTCGACTCTGCGGTCTTGCAGCTACAACTTTTTCTTCCTTAGAAGCTGCAGGTGTAGCTGGTTTGCTTTCTTCCTTAGCGACAACTGGTTTAGCTGATGCAGGCTTTTCAACTTTCTTTTCTACACTTGCTTTTGCCTCTGCCTTAGGAGCAGCAGGCTTAAAGCTAGCTATAATTTTTTCAGCAGCATCTGCTTCAACGCTTGACGAGTGGCTCTTTACTTCCAAGCCCAACTCTTTTGCACGCGCTACAACTTCCTTACTTTCTTTTCCAAGTTCTTTTGCGATTTCGTACAATCTTTTCTTAGACAAATCATGTCCTCCTCTTCTATTCCATAAGAGACCTCATTTTCTTTGTAAATCCAGCATCTGTTACAGCCAGAACCTTTCTCGATTTTCCGACTGCTATGCTTAATTCCAGTGTTGAAAACACGGTAATAACTTCTACTTGATAATAGTGGCTTTTATCCTGAATCTTCTTGGTTAGATTTGGGCTAGCATCATGAGCTAGAAATACCAATTTAACTTTCCGGTCTTGAATGGCTTTGACAACCATTTCTTCACCCGAGATAATTTTCCCTGCTCGCTGAGCCAATCCCAAGAGATTACTTACTTTTTGCTTATTCAAGTCCTAACTCTCTTCTTTTTACTTTGTGATCAACATAGGCGATCAACTCGTCATAAAAGCTTTCTTCAACTTCCATATTAAAGCTACGGTTAAAGACTTTTTTCTTTTTAGCCTCTAGGGCTTCTGCATTGTCTAGCTTGATATAAGCGCCCCGGCCATTAGCCTTGCCTGTCGGGTCGATAAAGACCTCACCTTCTTTGTTCTTGACAATACGAAGTAAATCTCGCTTGTCAATCACATCGTTGGAAACAACAGACTTGCGCAAAGGGATTTTTCTAGTTTTCATCCTTCCCTCCTCTGATCAGCTTTTATTCTTCGACCAATTCGTCTGTTTCTACCTGGTCAGCTTGTTCTGCTGCTTCCATGGCTTCAAACTCACTTGCAGACTTGATATCGATACGGTAGCCAGTCAAATGAGCTGCCAAACGAACGTTTTGTCCACGACGACCGATCGCAAGAGAAAGCTTGTTATCTGGCACAACGACCAAGGCACGTTTGCTGTCGTTTTCATCAAAGATAACTTGGTCAACTTCTGCAGGAGCGATAGCGTTGTAGATAAATTCAGCTGGATCGGCTACCCATTCGATAACGTCGATGTTTTCTTCGATTGGAACCATACGATCGCTCTTAGCATCGTAGCGAGCTGGGTGGAATTTGCTAGTAATTTTCTTGATGTTAGCACCACCACGTCCGACGATTGTCCCGATCGCATCCACGTTTGGATTGTGGCTACGAACAGCAACCTTTGTACGGTCACCTGCTTCACGAGCCACGCTCATGATCTCAACTGTTCCGTCATAAACTTCAGGAATTTCTTGTTCCATCAAGCGTTTGATCATTTCTGGGTGGCTACGACTTACAAAGACATTCACACCACGAGGATTGTCTTCAACCTTGTAGACATAAACTTCGATACGATCGTGAGAAGCAAAGACTTCACCAGGGATTTGGTCTTGTTTTGACAATTGAGCTTCGATGCTGCCAAGGTTGACATAGATAAAGCGATTGTCGAAGCGCTCCACTGTACCTGACATGATTTCTTGTTCATGCTCTTTGTATGTGTTGTAGGTGATAGCACGTGTTTGCTTGCGCATTTTTTCCATGATGGTTTGTTTTGCAGACTGGGCTGCTACACGACCAAACTCACCTGGTGCTTCTTCAAATTTAATCTTGTCCCCAAGCTCGTAAGCTGAGTTAATGGCAAGAGCATCTTTCAAGCTGATTTCCAAACGGCTATCAAATACTTCATCAACAACTTCACGAACAGTATAAACTGTAAAGTCACCTGTCTTTTCGTTGAAATCAATGGCTACACTGTCAGACTGCCCATAGCGTCTGCGATAGGCTGAACGAAGTGATTCCACCACTGCATCAATGATGTCTTCTTTTTTGATTCCCTTGTCTTCTTCCAAAATGCGGAAGGCCTCTAGCATTTCTTTACTCATCTTCTATTCACTTTTGAATCTTCAAAAGCTTCCTTTCTTTTACTATAATTTTACTGCTAAACGTGCTTTCGATACCAAACTGTATGGGATTTGGACTGTTTTCTTACGAGTCTTGTCCATATATTCCACCGTCAACTCATCCTCTTCAAAGGCTAGCAAGGTTCCTTCAAAGACCTTTTGCTTATCGATGGCTTGGTAAAGTCCAACATGGATGTATTTTCCAACTGCTCCAGCGACTGCTTCCTTGGTTTTCAAAGGACGCTCCAAGCCTGGACTGGTGATCTCTAGGAAATATTGTTCTGGGAAGGGATCTGGCTTGATAGTATCTAGGACAGGACTGATAATCTCTGTCAAGTCCGCTGTGTCGTTCAAGGTAATTCCCTCTGGTTTATCTACAAAAATACTAAGAATCATGTCACTGCCAATCTTTCCGTACTCGATATCCACGAGTTCAAAGGGAGCTTCAATGACAGGTTCTACGACTTCTCTGACTAATTCTACGATAGTTGCGATTGCGTCCACCTCCTCATAAGCAAGAGGCGAAGATATTTCCCCGCCTCACTTTCTCATATTCTTACTTACAGTATAGCACTTTTGACTACTTATGTAAAGTATAAGCACTCAGAAGGCTTGATTTTAAGCTTTTTCTTAGAATTCTGCCTCAACTCGGTAGATAACTTGACCCTTACTTGAGAATTTTTGCTCATATTCTGTCATGACATTGCCTTCAAAGTCGCTGGCGTGCAGATCCAACCAAACTCCATTAAGCTTCATGCCATATTGAGAAAAACTCACTAGGCTGTATTCAAACAAGCCACGGTTATCTGTCTTGAAATGAATCTCACCGTGTTCAGGCAAGATACGCTTGAAGGTATCCAAGAAACTCTTATAGGTTAAACGACGCTTTTCATGGCGTTTTTTAGGCCACGGATCTGAAAAATTTAGGTACAAGCGATCAATCTCACCATCTTCAAAGTAGTCGGTCAAATCAGAACCATCAACCCACAACAACTTGATATTGGGTACAGCAACTTCCAAGACCTTGTCCAAGGCATAACTCAAAACAGACTTTTGAATATCAATCCCGATATAGTTGATGTCAGGGTTTTGTTTGGCCATACCTGTCACAAAAGCACCCTTACCACTACCAACCTCAACATGGATAGGATTGTCATTTCCAAATAAATCTCGCCATTTCCCTTTGGCTTCTAAAGGATTTAAGACAACATACTGAGGATTAGCCTCTAGTAATTCTGTTGCCCCTTTACGATTTCTAACTCTCATCTCTTCTTTCCATACTTGTCACGGAAGATACGCAAGGCATAGATCTCCCGATTGACATTTTCTAGATCTTCATTTGTATAATATTTGGCAATCTGGCTCAAGAAGGATAACTGAGCATACCAAAATAGTTTGTTGATGACTGTTTGGTTGTATTTGTAACCGTAATAAGTCAACCACTCTTTCCACTGATAGTCTGGAATATAGTGACATAGCATATGCGCTACATCAAACATGCGATCCGTTAAACGAACGGAATCCCAATCCACTAAATAAACAAGACCGCTCTCTGTCTCAATCCAATTACTATGTCGTACATCTCCATGAACGATCGTTGCATAATCTTCCCTAAAGTTTGGCAAGCTTCCTCGCAAATCCTCTACTACCATTCTTAGATATTGATTGTTCTTCAAGGATTCTGGAGCATCTTTTAACCAAGCCTGAAGCAAGTCAAAAGGTGTTTCTAAAGAATAGCCCAAACGAGTCAATTGCGTCATCAAAGGACGCGAACGATGCAAGCGGCTCAAAATATTGATAATCTGCTTGCGATTCATATCATAAGGGGTCAAAATTTTACCATTCAACCATTCTTGGGCACACATATCACGCCCATCCGATAAACGGCGAGTCCATAATAATTGAGGAGCGATTTGTTCCTTGGCTAAACCAGGTAGGATTGGAGAGGTGTTCATTTTAATAAAGACGCGCTTCCCATCAGGGTAGCTTCCCATATAAGCTTTTCCGCTTTTCCCAGGTATAGGGGTCAGCGTTAGCTCAATATCACCCAAGTCCATTTCTTTCCTCCGTATAAAGTTTCCTTACTATTCTACTAGTTTTTAGGCTATTCGTCAACCAGTCCCGACCTGATTCTCAAATAAAAGCCCTTTATCCAATCTTGTTAAAAGAAAAAGGCAAGCAGAGAGATCTGCCTAGCCTTGGTCATTCAATTTTTTTAGCAGAAAATTGTAAGGAAAAAATCTATGCTTAATCTGATAATTCAAGCTTTTAACTGGTTCTCATCATGCAAATACCCTATGCAAAAAAGTCATGATAAATGGTAAGTTTGCGATGATATTATTAACAATATGAATCGAATAAGAAGGATAGATAGTCTTGGTATAGCGTGTCAAACCACCAAATATACATCCAACTGCTGTATAAACCAGAAGGTCTAGTAGACTAGGAAAACTTGAAAAATGAGGCAAGGCGAACAAAACCGACGGAAATAGAATATCCATTCCCCATCTTGAATTCTTAAAGAAGGCATGTTGAAGTAGTCCCCTACATACCAATTCTTCCATCAGAGGTCCTAGTACTATTAAGGTTAGGTAAACACCGAACTCCGCAAAGTTGGTCTCACTATAGGCAATAAATAAACTCCAACCTTCGTTTGTCCCCTGAACATGGTTAGCTGTCAAATAGTTAAAGCTTATAAGAACGACAGCTGCTAACATCGTCAGAACAGAATAACTCAACCACTTTTTCCTAGGGATACGAAAGAGATAAGCATGGCCCGACCTAACCAAGAACCACATCACCAAACCGATAAAGAGAACACTGATGATGTTTCGAATCCAGATAAGATTTCCTACCCAAGACGAGAACTCCCAATAATTTCTCCAAAATTGGGTTGTCCAAGACAACCCGAAAAACAAAAATAAATAGGAAAGGACTGCACTTGTTTTGAAAAGAATAGAATATTTTTTCATAGAAACTCCCTCATAGCTTTGCTATCGTAACTGCCACCAATTATCATTTATACTCTTCGAAAATCAAATTCAAACCACGTCAGCGTCGCCTTACCGTACTCAAGTACAGCTTGCGGCTAGCTTCCTAGTTTGCTCTTTGATTTTCATTGAGTATTAATCCTCTATCATTCAGTCTCGGTAGCTATCACCATGACTTTGATAAGCCAATACATCTACCCTTGTGTACTTTTGTTGCCGTTAAAAACTTTATATTTTTCATCATCTAGGCAGTCAATTCTTTTCAAAATGATAAACCATCATCCTTTTTCTACCCGATCATTTTATAAAGCTTGATACACTCGATGAAAAGTTGCGGCAGATACCACTCTATGATTTGTGAGGTCAAGATAATCTCCTGGATAGCCAAGGACATACATACTATAACCAGCAAAACCCCCTCCTGCCGTTCCGACTAGGCCAATTTTGAGATTGGTTACAAAGGAAGACTGAAGCCCTGCCATTAAAATTCGGACATGATTGTCTAGCCATACTATGTAATTCTTTTGAAAGGCGTCTTCTACCCAACTTGTTTTAGGAGTATCTTTACCAATTTCCCAAACTTCTACTATTTGATTTTTATATTTTGCTTGCATCTTTTTAATCTTTCTTTTAAGATTCTCACAGGGTTTTTATGTTCTTCTTACCTGGTCTATGTTTTAGCAGGCTATAGATCGTAACAGGGGTACTTACCAGTACAAGAACATGTCTCCAGAGTTCTGTCGAAATCATGAGTACTCTTATACAAAGAACAAGAGATAGCAATATTATTACAACTCGGGCAAATAAATCTAACAATTCGACATACTTTTTCATCTGATTCCTCCATCTATTGATTTCACATCTACCAGGTCAGTTCCCTAGTCACTATGATGCCAACTGATCATCCTCTACATTCCTTTGTAAATTTAACCACTGTCAACTACTAGAAGAATGATAAACAATTGTAACAAATATGGACTAAGATAGGCACCGATAGATTTTGACTCTTTTTATAAGCAAAGCCCAGCACCAAACCTCCAAATAGATAATAGAAAAACGAAGGAAAATCATAAGGTGCATGCAGGAATGAGAAGAGAGAGGCAGTCAGTACAAGCCCCAACCAAGAATTTTCAAAAACCGCACCTTGAAGGATACCTCTGAAAACAAATTCCTCCAAAATAGGCCCAAAAACTGTCACGCTTGCAATAAAGGATAAGGAAATTCCTGTACTAGTAGCCTCAAGGTGTTGATATCCAGCACCAGAAGAGACTGTAAAAAAACTATAATAACCTATATTTACCAGCACACAAATAAGAAAGCTTCCAATAAAAAGTAGAATTTCTTTCTTCGTTAACCTTCTTAGCGAAACCATATCAAACCATTTCGCATAGGCAACACTCAGTGAAATCCAGAAAGTCTTTGCGATAATAAATAGGTACTCGTTTTGAAAAAAATCTCCTTGATTGATGGTATAGCCTACTGTAGTAACTATTATAAAGGCTAAAAATCCAACAAACACAGCATGACATTTATTAAAAATGGCCATAAACACAACCTCTCTCCTATTTAGAATCATCAAAATAAGGATTCAAGAATTTTGCATTTTACAGATAATACTTAGCAGATATTATTTTAAAATCATCCATCTTATTTTGATGATCTATTCCAGACCTATAAAACTTCTATGTTCAAGATTTAAAGTGGCTTTTTCTCCATTTTTTATTGAACTGAACGAAGATATAAACCGAAGCAAAGTATGCTAGTGCATCCATTACATAATACCACTCATTTCCCCTAAGCGGATAAAGACAAGTTTGCATGATTACATACAAGATGACAATCGTAATTATTTTTTTCGCCATAAGAATCACTCCTTTATTTCAGTTTAGCATTGGTATCCTTGTAACTTTTACACTTTTAGTATGGCACTGCTTTTTTAGGTTTTGCATCCAAATCTTAAATGGTCATCAAAAACTCTTAAATTGCAAGAACCCCTCTTGAAAAATCCCGTAGTCTGAAAACACTGCCTGTAAGTTCTTTTTGTGAGCTTACTTTTTATAATACTTCAAGCCCCAAATGAGCAGCAGCATGATGATTAAGCAGAGAACAGAAGCAATATAACCAATCAGTTGTTGATAGGATTCTGCCGCCGTTATACCTCTATACAAACCGATAATAGACATAAAACCTGTCAATCCGATGAACATGAGTTGATTGGTTCTAGGATTAACCAACTCATCATCTTCAAACTTTCTCACTCTCATTTCTCTAGTGAGGTAAACAATCACCAAAATAGAAGCCAAGTTAACAACCACTAAAAGCAATTGAAAAACTAAGGAAAAATGCAAAAACTGACGAGAGAGAAATAAATAAGTATAGATCAGTACAGGTAACTGACCTAGGAACAATCTCGCAAGGAAGATGTTCCGTTTTTTAGCAAGAATAGTTTTCATTTCTTTGCTCCTTTCTTTTTAATGATAGCAAAATAGATTATAACTGCAATCAGATAGGCTATTGTATAAAATAAATGATACCAATTACTATCCCCAAGAGGAGACATGATTAGATACAAGATGAAAATGACAAGTATTTTTTTCTTCATAAGATTTCCTCATAAATATTTGTTGAGCAAGAACCTTTACACTCTTAGTATAGCACTCCTTTTGACCTTAATTTCCCCAAATCATGAATGGTCATCAAAACCTCCTAAATTGTAGAAAAAATAAAAAGCAAGCAGGGAAAACATGCTTGCCCTAATATATCTTAACAAATCAAAATGCACTCATCTTTACTTCCCTTTTTTCTGATACATTCTCATGATAGCTAGGAGGATAAAGGCTACCCAGCTCGCTAAAACTAGAAGGGTGAGGCCTGTATGTAAGATTTCAGGTGTCCTCTCTATTCGGCTGATGAGACGGACTAAGGAAACCACTGCCATCTGAATGAGGAGCAAGGATTCTGCCCTAACCAATGATGTCTGCTGATTTTCAACTGCATGTAAAAAGGCTGGCAGCAAGACACAGGTTGAAACAATTATTATCAGATTAGCTCCTGTACCTTCTCCTTCGTTGACTAGAGAAAACATGAGAAGATTGGATAGGATGATCAGTACAGAACAAGCTATAAAATAAGATTTCTGGTTCATTTATTTTTCCTCGAATATTATAAAAAGTCAGGCTGGATAAGGACAAATCGTAGCAGTGTTTTTCAACCTAAAATGCCTAGGTCCTCTTGTTCACACATTCTCTAATCAGAAGTTGACAGCAAATGAACCGCCAAAACCTGACGAAAGACTTGATCTTGACAGGTGGTATTGAGACTGGCATTGGGATAACTTTCCACAATCTTCATGACGGTATAGAGACCAACACCTCGGTCCTCCCCTTTAGAACTAACTCCAAAAGAGAAGATTTCAGAAACATCTATCCCCTCTTCTTTGATGGAGTTTTCAACGATAAAGGTTTCCTGTGCTCCATTTTTTATAAAGGCGATTGAGACACGAGGTTGACTGGCCTCTGCACTAGCTTCAATGGCATTGTCACAAAGGATAGACACAATAGTCAGAAAATCAAGCAGACTCATACTCTCGACTTGAATCTCCTCAGGAACTTCGACATTAAAGACAATATCCTTTTCTCTGGCTTTTAGAAATTTTCCTGCTAGGAGACTTTTAAGGGCACGATCCCGAACATTCACCAACCTACCTAGGTCATATTTATTGTCCTGCAATTTTTGGCTAGAATCCTTCAAGACGGAGTCGTAGACCTCTTTTATCTGCTCCATATCCCCCTCTTCAATGCCCAGACGTAAGCTGGTCAAGAGGTTGGCATAATCATGGCGAAAGCTCCGCACTTCCTTATAAAGCTCCTCTATATGCCGACTATAGCGTTCCATATCTCTATAGCGCAAGTCCTGCTCTTGGTTCAGTCTCTCATGGAGTTTGTCCTTCAAATAGGTATCCAATTTCTTGATAATCCCCATAAAAAAGAGCAGGTAAAACACTAGGATGAGATGGCGAACAGTCGTTGATTGGATGCTTTGTTCATATTCAAAGAAAGACAGATTTTCCATGACTAGATAGTAGGCCCCCATTATCCAGTTAATCGTAGTAAGGGACTTTTGAAAACCTTTATCGAGAATCTCCTTTCTCAAGCTAGTGAAATCATAGTCCAACCATTTCAAAAAGGCTAGAGAAATGAAGAAATTGAAAATTATTATACATAACCCAGTAAATGAGTAGTCATTATATACTTGCCCTTGTCCCAAAAATGGAAGCACAAAATAAGAAATACCTCTATAAAAGAGATTCACCAATATCATTGGAAAGAGACCATAAAAGAAAAGGAGTTTTTTAGGAAGCCCTCTTAACAATAAGAAAGATAAGCCGATACCGTACAAGGGTTCCATAAAATAAGATAGGTAAGTATTTCCTACTATATAGCTAATCATTACAAAAACAAAGGCCAATAGTATCTTAAAAAGAAAGGCCTTAAAAATTCTCTCAAAAGTGAGACCAATTCCATCTACCTTAAAGAATATGACAATTTCTAGTCCCTGAGTAACAAGTGTATACAATATAATCCAAATATTATACATAAGTTCTCCTAACTCAATGCAAGTTATTGATAGCCTCAGATACTTCCCTGACCTTATAACGCGCTATTATACAGCTTCCACCATTGGGAAAGAAAAGGAGTTTTTCTTTCTTATCCAAACGAACTACATTAGTTGGATTAACTAGAAAAGAGCGATGGCACTGCAAGAGACGGGGCTCCTGCTTGAGAACCTCCTCTAAACTCGCCGTAAATTCTAACCTGTCTGTCTTGGTATAGAGAATAACACGATGGGGTCTTGGGGACGTTTCGAGATAGTAAACCTCTTTAAAGGGATACTGGAATTGGGCGAATTTTGATTTAAAGTAAAAGCAATCTTCCGCCAAACTTTTACTATCTTGACTATTGGCATAGATAAGGGCTGTCTCGATCCGAGATTCAAACTCCTCTGCCGATAAGGCCTTATCAATGTAGTCCAAAGCTGACACTTGGTAGCGAAAAGACAGGGGCATAAACTCCGAATGAGTCGTCACAAAGACGATCAGGGCATAAGGATCCCGATCCCGAATCTTTCTAGCCACCTCTAGACCCTTCATCTCTTCATTTCGAATCTCAATGTCCAAAAAGAATAGCTGATGTGCTCCCTTCTCATGCACCTCTGCCAGCAGTTGATCTGGCTTGCCAAAGACTTCAAAAGAGCTGGGAACGATACTCTGTTTTTTCAAAAGTTTCTCAATCGTCGTTTCAATTCTGGCTTGTTGGGAAAAATCATCTTCTAAAACAAATATTCTCATCTTCTTATTCTCCTTGTTTCAACCATTTTTGGCGAATTTCTCTATAACGACGTCTGGAATACTGAACAGCATATTGACCTTCTTCTCCAAGAAAAAGAGTCTTTGACTGGAGTTCCATGGATTTTACTCGTTCAAGATTGACCAGACAATTTCGATGACATCTTGTTAAGGTTTCCCCATATTGTTTTTCAAGCTTGCTTAAATTTTGAAACAGATCAAAGCTAGCGTCTTCTGTAACAATCTGCACGGTATGGGCTTTACTTGGATGCGTTTGGATGTAGTAGATATCCTTTATGTTTAATTTGAAAATTTCTTTCTCTTTTTGGATAATAATATAGTTCATGGATAAAACCTCCTGAAGAGAGGATACCATAAGTCTAGAATCCATTTTTTGCCAAATCCTAAACGGTTATCAAAAATTCCTAAAGTGTCGAAGTTTTTCCGAAATAACTATGATAACCTTACAACTATTTTATCATAAAATCCCGCTATTACCATTCAGGAAATTTCAATGACAATTAAAGATTTGTAGGTAAAAAAAGAGTAAAAAGTGATAGGCTAGGATTATAGAAAGACAAAGGCTTAAAACAACTTTAAAACCATCACAAAGGAGGAATTCTCATGACGGATACAGATCCAATCAAAACTGCCCAGGCACTGATAACTGAGTTAAACAAAGCTTACCAAGTCTGCAAACAGGCAACAGCTGACGATGTCCGTTTTCAGGAGCAACTGGACAATATCCTCCGCTTTCTCTCTAAAGCTGAGACAGTGGATAATCGATTCTTGATTGAGCTGGAAAAATTTTACCAAACTTCCAGTCTTCTCATGGGCCTCAGTGCTCTCAATCCAGACGCTCCTACTCGCGCCGCTTGGAGAGCCTATGACCGCTTCCACTTTGACCAAGTCAAGACCAAGTTGAGTCTCTACGGACCAACCACTATCCTGTAGTAACTAAAAAGAAGCTGAGACAGATTGAACTCAACTTCTTTTTTAGTATCATATAAGCAATGTTATACTCAATGAAAATCAAAGAGCAAACTAGGAAGCTAGCCGCAGGCTGCTCAAAGCACCGCTTTGAGGTTACAGATGGATGCTGACGTAGTTTGAAGAGATTTTCGAACAGTATTAGTCCTGCATCTGACGTTTCACCTGATAAGGGAGATACAAAATTTGTAAGACCAGTCCAGCTCCAAGGAGGGCTAGAAGGGCTAGTTTTTCTTGGAGAGTAATCACACCAACTATCAGTTGAACCAATAAAACAAAACCAGTCAATCCTCGGACAACTGCCTGTAATCCCTTTTCCTTTTGCCCCTTATCTAGCGGGAAAAGTTGGGTCAAATATTGGTAGTCAAAGGCGTGATAGAGGGCCAATAACTGAAAGAGCAAGAGGTAGTTAAATAGAACCACTACTGCTGTCGCAATCCAAGACTGCTCGATAAAGATCAACGCCAGCAAAGATAGGAAGAGGAGGCGAAGACTGAGGGCAAAAAAATCTCCATTTCGCAAATAAGAACGAAGATAGAGGTTCTGCCAAATCTTGCTCGGCACCTTCTGAACTGCTTTTAGGATAACATCTAGATAAGCTCGTCTCTTGACGCTGTTTGAAATTCCCTTGACTTGGGTAAAGAGGGCAAAGAAACGGAGTAAAAACTGCTTGCGTTTACTTTCTTGGGCAATCACATAGTCCCAGTCCAGATGATTTGCACTAAAAAACTTGCCAGCTTTTTTCTGAAACAGGAAATATTTCCCGACTCCCAAAAGAAGAACATAGACCCCAAAAACTCCTAAGCCTAAGCCCATGGCTAAAAATAGAGGAGCAAAAAGAAGCAAGAAGAGAGTCTGTACACTAACCCAAGAGATGAAGGAAACTAGACTTTGCTTCTGTATGTGTTCTCTTACTTCTTCTTCAGCTACTAAGAGAAAGAGCTTATCAGGTGCTTCCACATAGGTCGCGATTCCACCCCAAAGCATGAGTAAAACAGAGACAATTCCAATTAAACATAGGATTGGTAGGTGATTCTCAGGAAAATGCTGGAGCAGTTGACTATACTGATAGGCTAGAAAACCTACCAAGACCAGTAAAAACAAGACAAAGTGGTCATTGAGTACATAGCGCAGATAACCAAGACACTCCTTACGAAAAGCCTGCTTTCGCTTTAGAAACAAGTCTTTCATCGGTCCTCCTCTTTGGTCAAAGCCAAATAGATATCATTGAGACTTGCTTGAGGCATGGCAAAAGCTTGTCTCAACTCTTCAAGATCCCCTTTAGCTCTCACTTGTCCTTTGTGAAGAATAACAAAAGAATCACACATTTTTTCAGCAGAGTCAAGAACGTGGGTACTCATGAGGATAGACTTGCCTTTTTTCTTTTCAAGATCCAAAAGCTGAATCAAGTCTGAAATTGCCAAGGGATCAAGACCAAGGAAAGGTTCATCGACGATAAAGAGACTCGGATCCACGACAAAGGCACAGATAATCATGACCTTCTGCTTCATCCCTTTTGAAAAATGAACTGGGAACCAGTCTAATTTCTGATCCAAACGGAACATTTTTAAAAGCGATTCTACACGTTCAAAAGCTAGATTTCGCTCAATACCATAGGCCATAGCAACCGTCTCGATATGTTCTCTGAGAGTCAATTCCTCGTACAAACTAGGAGTTTCAGGAATATAACCAATCTGCTGACGATATTCACGAGGATTAGCACCTAAGGTTAGCCCGTCGATGTTTATTTCTCCACTATAAGGTGTCAACAAACCAATAATTTCATTGATGGTCGTTGATTTTCCTGCACCATTGAGACCGATCAAACCGACCAACTGTCCACTCTCGACTGTAAAGGACACATCTTTCAAGACAGGGACATGAACGTAGCCACCTGTCAGATTTTTAATTTCTAACATATTTTCTCCAAATCTGGTATAATGTAGCTATATTATATCAAAATTCAATACAGTAGAGGTAGATTTTATGTCAGATTGCATTTTTTGTAAAATTATCGCAGGGGAGATTCCCGCATCAAAGGTTTACGAAGATGATCAAGTTCTTGCCTTCCTTGATATCTCACAAGTAACACCTGGTCACACCTTGGTCGTACCAAAAGAACACTACCGCAATCTTTTAGAAATGGATGCTGCAAGTGCTAGCCAACTTTTCGCCCAAGTTCCAAAGATTGCTCAAAAAGTCATGAAAGCTACCAAAGCTGAAGGTATGAATATCATCGCCAACTGTGAAGAAGTTGCTGGACAAACGGTTTTCCATACCCATGTCCACCTCGTTCCTCGCTATAGTGCAGATGATGACCTAAAAATTGACTTTATCGCACATGAACCAGACTTCGACAAACTTGCCCAAGTCGCTGAAACAATCAAAAACGCTTAAGGAGTCACTATGAAACTATCAAATTTACTACTTTTTGCAGGCTCTGCAGTCGGTTCATACCTCCTCGTTAAGAATCGCCAAGCTATCACTGAAGAAGTTTTAGATACTACTGATCGCGTTGAAGCCATTAAGGATGACTTGGATATCATCCAAGATAGCCTGCAAATTATCGACCAACAAAAAGAACTCATCAAGGAATATCAAAAAGATTTGACCTATAAGTTTAAAGTCTTTGAAAAAGACCTTCAAGCAAGACTTAGTGTGATAAAAGAATTACAAGAAACTGAAGAAAACTAAGGAGAGGAAAATTCCAACTTTCCTTATATCCCCTTTAAATCCATTTTGGGTTAGCAGATCCTAATAGACAAGTGAGGGCATGAAAATGAAACAGTTTTTTAAAGTTTTGACACGGATCATCCTGATTATTTGTGGTGGCCTCAGCCTTCTTGTAGCTCTGGCATTTCTAATACTGGCCAATCTGTTCAAGGCCTCACCGAGTGACATCCGAGAAGGAAATGAGGCCTTAAAACAAATCTTTGTCTCCCTTGACCTGCCTCCTGAGAAAGTAGAATCAAATGGAAGCTATCAATTCGAGGGTGGGGGCTTAGATTTTTATGTGACATTCTCTGATGATGTCGTCAATAGCCACCCAGTCCTAAAAGAAAGCCCAAACATTACTAAAAACCGACTCAAAGTCTATGTCTTAAACACAGGAGATATTTCCTACCATTCAGTAGAAGACAACTTATTCAATCATGGTTTATTCCAATTTTTAGAGGAGGAAAGCAGGAAGTATTTCCAAGAAATCGGAAAGAAATCAGATCCTTCCTACTTTATTCTCACTTGGAGGGATCCAGAAAGCATGAAAAAGGGAATCGCATTTTATGAAAAAGCTTTGACCTTGGTGGATATCCAGGACAATTCGGCGATTAAGCGCATTGATACCGTCACCGTTAAGCCTGGCAAGGAAGCAGAACTTAAGCAACTCATCCAGGACATGGATGAGGCTGGCTTACTCATTCAAAAATATCAATAGTAAACTAGTTGGAGATTCTTTCTCCCATGCTAATACTCTTCGAAAATCAAATTCAAACCACGTCAGCGTCGCCTTACCGTACTCAAGTACAGCCTGCGGCTAGCTTCCTAGTTTGCTCTTTTATTTTCATTGAGTATAAAAGTCTTAAGATTGCACGAAAAAGAGCCCGAAGGCTCTTTTTACTTTATGCTTTATTCTCCTTCAAAGGCATCCTTAATATGGTCAAAGAAGCCTTTTTTCTTTGGATTGACTTTTAGATCACCTGCAGCTGCAAATTCTTTCAAGGCTGCTTTTTGTCGTTCGTTCAAGCCTGTTGGAGTCACGACATTGACAGTAACGTATTGGTCACCAAGGGCACCACCACGAAGGCTAGGCGCACCTTTACCACGTAGACGGAATCGTTTACCAGTCTGAGTTCCTTCTGGAATGACTAATTCTACATCACCATGAACTGTAGGGATGTCTACTGTATCACCAAGTGCTGCTTGAACAAAATTGAGGTTCAAATTGTAGAAGATAGTGGTTCCTTCACGTTCAAACTTATCACTAGCTTCAACTGAAACCACCACGTACAAGTCACCATATGGTCCACCGTTAAATCCTGCTTCACCTTGACCAGCTAGGCGGATCTGTTGACCTGTTTCCACACCAGCAGGGATTTTTACGTGTACACTATGGGCTTGTTTTTCATGACCAGTTCCATGACAGGTTGTACATGGATCTTTGATTTCTTGACCACGGCCATGACAGACATCACAGGTTACTTGGCGACGCATCATGCCGAGAGGTGTTTGGGTATCAACATTGATCACACCTGAACCATGACAGCGTCCACAAGTAACTGGACTTGTTCCAGGTTTAGCACCAGACCCATTACAAGTACGACAGCTTGCTTCACGATTGTATTTGACTTCCTTTTCTGTACCAAAAATAGCTTCTTCAAAAGTCAAATGAACGCGATACTGGAGGTCGTCACCTTGACGAGGGGCGTTTGGATTACGTGAGGCACCTCCACCACCAAAGAAGCTTGAGAAGATATCCTCAAATCCGCCAAAACCACCTGCTCCATCGAAGCCACCGAAACCGCCAGCACCACCAAAACCACCATTGGCACCAGCAGCACCATATTGGTCATAGGCAGCACGTTTCTGTTCATCGCTCAAAGTTTCATAAGCTTCTTGAACTTCCTTGTACTTGTCCTCAGCACCAGGATCCTTGTTGATATCTGGGTGATATTTTTTAGATAATTTCCGATAGGCCCTCTTGATCTCATCTTGAGATGCATTTTTCGAAACGCCCAAACGGTCGTAAAATTCAGTATTGTTCATACAAGATACTAAGAGCGGACAGAAAGCGACTGAAATTTAGGAAACCGACAAGAAATCCTGATTTCTTAGGCGGTTTATCTAATTTCCAAGCTTTCCGCTCGGGTTCAATTCCCCGAACACTCTTTGTCCTTTCTATTGATGTTGTAAATCAAACCTCGATGTAGGTCGGGTTCAATTCCTTTCTTTTATATTGAGTAAGAAACTTCAGAGCTCGGCTACAATTTCCCAAACACTCTTTGTTCCTTTCTATAAATTTCATGTAAATCTTTAGAGGGTGTTTTCTATACATCGCTCCACTTGATCAAACTCTTCATCTGATAGAGTAAATATCAAATCCTCTTCAGAGTACTCGTTTTTTTCTTTAAAATAGTTGTCAGTATTTTCTGCCAAACCTAGACTTAGAATCACTTTCCTTGCAAACTCTTGATGTGCGAATCCTATAGCCGTAATGATCTGTTTATCTTGCACAAGGACTTTCGGTTGGAAATTCTCACGAGGAAGAAATTCAAAATAGTCAAAGAAGTTTTGCCAAATTCCACCTGTAAATTTCGTGTCCTTCAACAAGCCTGCTTTGGCTAATAAAAGGGGGGCTGAAGAAATGGCTGCAATTAAGACATCTTGCTCACTAAGCTCCCTCAAAAACGATATCAATTTTTCATCCTGTAGAGCAGGTCCAATGTTAACCATTCCTGGCAAAATCACACAAGAATACTCTTCTATACGGATTTGATCCAATGTTTTGATCGGTTGACAGGACAAACCATCCTCAGAGATCACCTTCGAATTCTCAGAAGCTACATAATCAATCGTGATATCAAAAGACAGAGCTAAAGTACTCGTTAAAGTGGTTATCTCATAAAGAGAAAAATTAGGATAAATGATACAAAGTACTTTTTTCATACGCAACATCCTCTATTTTACCGAAAAACAGAGGCTGGGTTGCAACCTCTGGATTTCTTATAACAAATTCGGATTCTCCCTGATTATGTTGATAATATCTCGAGCATTAGTTATATTTTCTGAATAACTGCCACTAGTACCATCATCATCTTCGTAACTATAATTACTTGTTAATGAATAATCACTTTCAATGATGTATTCTTTAACCCAATTCCTAGTATATTTACCATCCGAGCTCCAACTGTCAAAGCTACCTTCTTCAGTATGTCTATTCCCTACTGAATTAATAAAACGCATTAACCACTCTACATCACTATCATTCAAGTGAGAACCCGCAATATCGATGTACTGTGAAAGGTAATCTCTCTCTTCTCTAGTAGCCATATCATTCTCCTTTAAGTATAACCATCTAAAAATCAGGGAAAATTATGTTATATATAACTAAATAAATCTTCTTACTTCTCCGTAAACTCTCCGTCTACGACGTCATCGCCTGCGTTTCCTGTTGCTTGTGCACCTTCTGCTCCTGCTTGAGCTTGTTGCGCTGCTGCGGCTTGTTCGTAGAGTTTAACCGCAAGTCCTTGAGCTTTTTCGTTCAATGCTTCAAGTTTTGCTTTCATGTCGTCCAAGTTGTTGTCTTCTTGAGCTTTCTTAAGATCATCAAGGGCAGCTTGTGCAGCATCACGTTCTGCATCGAAGCCTTTACCTTCAGTTTCCTTGATTGTCTTTTCAGTCGCAAAGATAGCTTGGTCTACTTCGTTACGAAGGTCAACTTCTTCTTTACGTTTCTTATCTGCTTCAGCGTTTGCTTCTGCATCTTTCATCATGCGGTCGATTTCTTCGTCTGTCAAACCTGAGTTAGATTGGATAACAATTGTTTGTTCTTTTTGAGTTCCAAGGTCTTTGGCCTTAACAGATACGATACCGTTCTTATCGATGTCAAATGTAACTTCGATTTGTGGGATACCACGAGGTGCAGCTGGAATATCTGTCAATTGGAAACGTCCAAGAGTCTTGTTATCTGCCGCCATTGGGCGTTCACCTTGAAGAACGTGGATATCAACGGCTGGTTGGTTGTCTGCTGCAGTTGAGAAGACTTGTGATTTAGAAGTTGGAATTGTAGTGTTGCGGTCGATGAGTTTTGTGAAGACTCCACCCATTGTTTCAATACCCAGTGACAATGGTGTTACGTCAAGAAGGACAACGTCTTTCACATCACCAGTGATGACACCACCTTGGATCGCAGCTCCCATAGCAACTACTTCATCAGGGTTAACTGATTTGTTTGGTTCTTTACCAGTTTCAGCTTTAACAGCTTCAACAACGGCAGGGATACGAGTTGAACCACCGACAAGGATCACTTCGTCGATTTCTGACAAGCTCAAACCTGCATCTGAAAGGGCTTGACGAACTGGAACTTTTGTACGTTCTACGAGGTCACGAGTCAAATCATCGAATTTCGCACGAGTCAATATCATTTCCAAGTGAAGAGGTCCAGCCTCACCAGCAGTGATGAATGGCAAGCTGATTTGTGTTGAAGTCACACCAGAAAGGTCTTTCTTCGCTTTTTCAGCTGCATCTTTCAAACGTTGAAGCGCCATCTTGTCTGTTGACAAATCAATGCCGTTTTCTTTCTTAAATTCTGCTACCAAGTGGTCGATGATTTTTTGGTCAAAGTCGTCACCACCGAGTTTGTTATCCCCTGCAGTTGCCAATACGTCGAAGACACCGTCACCCAATTCAAGGATAGATACGTCAAATGTACCACCACCAAGGTCAAATACCAAGATTTTTTCTTCTTTGTCAGTCTTGTCCAAACCATAAGCAAGAGCTGCTGCAGTTGGTTCGTTGACGATACGTTCTACTTCAAGACCAGCAATTTTACCAGCGTCTTTAGTTGCTTGACGTTGAGCATCGTTGAAGTAAGCTGGAACTGTGATAACTGCTTTAGTTACTTTTTCACCAAGGTATTCTTCAGCATAACCTTTCAAGTATTGAAGAATCATAGCTGAGATTTCTTGTGGAGTGTATTCTTTACCGTTAGCAGAAACTTTTTCAGAAGTACCCATCTTAGATTTGATAGAGATCACTGTATCTGGGTTTGTTACTGCTTGACGTTTCGCAGCGTCACCAACGATGATTTCACCGTTTTTGAATGACACTACAGATGGAGTTGTGCGGTTTCCTTCTGGGTTTGCGATGATTTTGCTTTCAGTTCCTTCAAGAACTGCAACTGCTGAGTTTGTTGTACCTAAGTCAATACCGATAATTTTAGACATGTGTTTTTTCTCCTTGTTATTTTTTCTCTTTTTTCTTTTTGATACTCTTCTTAAGTGGCGACGCCGTCAGAGCTTGACTTCGTCAATCTCTTTGACTAAACTTTGAGCCTAAGGTCTCAAAGTTTGCGAAGATACCGCCACGGCGAAGAGTATCGCCTTTGGTTCGCTTCGCTCATTATTGGTAAAGCTGAACCATTGTTTATCTTTCTTTCATAGTTTAGTGTCGTTTCGGACAAGGTTTCAATGTATATAGGTTGCGACACGAGAAGTCGAAATCGATATTATTTCGACGACGAGTTAGTAAGGAGGCTAGGCAAACGCCATAGCGATTGCCGTTTTCTGACGAGTTGCTTTAGCTACCGTCAGAATTGCCTAGTTATAAACCACTACCATAGCCGGTCTTAGGATGCGGTCATGGAGTTTGTAACCTTTTTGGAAGACTTGTGCGATGGTGTCTGCTGGATGTTTGTCATCAGCTGGAACCGTTTGGATGGCCATGTGGTAATTATGGTCAAATTCTCCATCTGCTGGGATTTCTTCGATACCTTCTTCTTGCAGAGCATGTACCAAACTTTCTTGGACCATTTCCAAGCCCTTCTTCACATCATCTGTCAAGCCTTCGACGGCAAGGGCACGTTCGAGGTTATCCAGTGATGGCAAGATTGCTTTTGCCAAATCTTGGCTGCGATAGCGTTGCAAGAGTTGACGTTCTTCATTGGCACGGCGCTGAATATTTTGCATTTCTGCATGAGCACGAAGATATTTGTTTTCAAATTCCTCGGCACGTTCATTAGCCAAATCCAATTCCGATTTCTCAGGAGCTGTTTCTTCAGCTGTTTCCACAACTTCCTCTTCTTTTACTTCTTCATTTTTAATATCTTGGGCCATTTTCGCCTCCTTTAATGATTTCAATCTTAATTCACTTCATAGTGATTGCTGCTGAGATAGCGGTAAAAATCCGTCAACTTCATAGTCAAAACTCGATTGACAACATTAAGTTGATTGACCAATTGTTGATAATCCAGATTAACCGGACCTATAATCGCAAGAATTCCAAATCCACGATAGGGAATCAGAAACTTACTGCTAATCACTGCTAGGTCAGCAAGACAAGATTCTTGGCTATCCGCAACTCGGACACTCTGCATCTGGTCGCCAATCAAATTCTCTCGAATTTCCAAAGCAACCTTTTGTGGCTGATCAAAAAACTGATAGGCCGCTAAATTAGCGAAATTCAAAAGATTGACTTTCCCAGAAACTACGATATTTTCATTAAACATTTCTTTAAAGATATGCTCAATAAGATCCATAACGTTATCCGTTGTTGTGAAGTAACGTTGGATAATTTGCGGTATCTCTGTCCGAATCTTATAGTGAATATCCAAAACAGTCTGATCCAGGAAACGTTCTTGAATCATGGTCTTGAGGCGATTTAAATCCTCCTGCAAGAAATTTCTCGGAATCAAAAACTGACTGGTAACTGTTCTAGACTCATCAAGCGTAAAAACAGCAAGAGCTGTATGTTGTCCGAGGACAACAATATCAAAAGCTGTTAGCTTCTGCCTACTTGGTTCTACATCCAGTGCTACAACCGTACAACCACTCAAGTCTGTCAAGATTCTCATTGCCTCTTGAAGAATATCCTCAAGTTTGAAGAATTCTTGATCAAAGGCTTTTACAATCTCATAAACTTGATTCTCAGCTAAACGGTCGAAGGATAAGGAGTGTTTGACATAGTATTGAAATCCAGCCACACTCGGCATCCGACCACTGGAAGTATGTGCCTTTTCAAGCAAACCTTGCTTTTCTAAAGCCGCCATGTCATTTCGAATGGTAGCACTACTAGAGTTGATAGACTCTTGTAAGGCTTTGGATCCAACAGGTTCGTGCGTTTTGGTAAAGATGTCAATAATCAGATTTAAAATATTCTGCTGACGTTCTGTAACCATCTCGCTACTCCTCTCTGATAGATCTTTTTTAGCACTCGACACTTCCAAGTGCTAACTTATGATTCTATTATACACCCTTAGAAAAGAATGTCAAGACAAAAACTCAAAAAATTAGCACTCTTTTACCAAGAGTGCTAAAAATCGGTCTGAGGACCTAGAAGATCATCTTACATTCTCAAGATATTTCTTTTTAAGTCTGTAAAAACTATAGATTAGATAAGTAATCATGAAAGCATAAAGGGCAAAAATAAGGAAGAAAGACTGAGAGAGACTTTCGCGAAACAAGCTCATACAAATAACTAGACCGCCAGAGATAGAAACTGTAGATGTACGAAGTCTAGATTTCACATCAGCCCATTGAAGACGATTGTCCATGAAAGATTGATCATTTAAATCTACATCACAAGTTGCTTTTCGAAAAACAGTATAAGAACAATTTTCCACAAATTCCCATCCTCTATCCTTAATTCTTTGTAAATCCACCTCATTTTTTCTAAGGTAGCTAGTATTCCACACACAGTACATCACATCATCTGGTCGGCATTGCTCAAAATAGAAAAAGCCAAAACGATTCGATTTAAATTTCCAACCTTTCAGATGCATCTCATGCAAATAATCTTCAACCTTATCCAAATCAAAAATGGTAAACATTCGAAATTGTACTTTGCTATTCATTGTCTAACCTCCAAAATGGTCTTATTTATCAGATAATTCTCTCCACTTTTGAAACAATCTCCAAAAAATATAAGAAATCTGAATCGTGAAAACTATCAATAAAGTACAGTCTATGATAACAATCAAAAACATTCCCCAACTGAAATAACTTCTTCCACTGAGTAACTTTGAGAAAACCGGTAGTAGAGCTGAAAAGAGAAGAAAAATAGGAATCATCCGCATTATTAAAATGCGCTTGACCATGGCTAACTTCCCGGCCGCGTCATTATAAATTTCAAACTCGGCATCCGACTCAACTCCAGAATAAAGCTTTCTAAAATAGGAAAACCCATTAAAGTTTGTAATATGCTCCCAGCCAAAATCTTTAAACAGTTGTAAATAGGAAGCTCTCTCTGACTTCTTCATAGGATAAAAGTCCAACTGATAAACCACCTGCTCCGGTTGGCACTTTTCAAAAGTATACTTAACCGCAACTACTAAGTTAGAGTAACTTACTTCCTTAAGTTTCCAGCCTTGAGCATGCATTTCTCTGAGATAGAGAGCCTCTCTATCATAATCCGCAATGGTAGCAATTCTATAAACAACTTTCTTTTCCATCAAAGCTCCTCCCGACTATTTCTGTAGAGCCGTTCAATACGTTTGACTTCAATTTCTAAAACTTTCTGACCCAAGTCAGTTATCTGATAAATCTTTCGTTTTTCCTCTTCTCGAACAAAGGAAATCAAACCATCTTTTTCCATCTTTGACAGGGTTCCATACATGGTCCCAGGGCTAATGGAAACCTGTGAATCTGTCATCTCTTTAACCTTTTGAGTAATACCATAGCCATGATTCTCCTTTTGCAGACAGAACAAAATATAAAAACCCGTTTCAGTCATGGGAAGATAAACCCGCCTAATCTTATCTGTTAATTCCATTTCATCAGACCTCCTATTTAGTTCGATATATCGCACCTCGTTATATAAAATATATCACACCTCGATATAAAATGCAAGAAAAAAAAGATCGTCCTCACGGACAATCTTTCTGATTTATCATTAGTAAAGATCTAGGTAATTGTCAATTTCCCATTGTGAAACGAAGGTTGCATAGCTTGCCCATTCGATTCGTTTAGCTTCAAGGAAGCTAGTGTAGATGTGCTCACCAAGAGCTGCTTTGACGACTTCGTCTTCGGTCAAAGCTTTCAAAGCGTTGTGAAGAGTTGATGGAAGGTCTGTGATACCAGCCTCTTTACGTTCTTCAGCAGTCATGATGTAGATATTTTCTTCGATTGGCGCTGGTGCTTCGATTTTGTTTTCAATACCGTGCAAACCAACTTCCAAAAGCACAGCCATAGCGATATATGGATTTGCCATTGGGTCTACTGAGCGCAACTCCAAACGAGTTCCCATTCCACGAGTAGCGGGAACGCGTACTAACGGAGAACGGTTACGACCAGCCCAAGCGATGTAAACAGGTGCTTCATAGCCTGGAACCAAACGTTTGTATGAGTTAACTGTCGGGTTCATGATAGCTGTGTAATTGTAAGCGTGCTTGATCAAACCACCAAGGAAATGATAGGCTGTTTCTGACAATTGCATTCCTTTTGGATCATTTGGATCAAAGAAGGCGTTGTTCCCTTCAGCATCAAACAAGGACATATTGCAGTGCATTCCTGAACCAGCGATACCAAATTTAGGTTTAGCCATAAAGGTTGCATACAAACCATGTTTACGCGCAATTGTCTTTACAACAAGTTTAAAGATTTGAATCTTGTCACAAGCACGAAGAACTTCATCGTACTTAAAGTCAATCTCATGTTGACCTACGGCAACTTCGTGGTGACTGGCTTCTACTTCAAATCCCATTTTAGTCAAGACATTTACAATCTCACGACGGGTATTATCAGCAAGGTCTGTAGGCGCCAAATCAAAGTAACCACCCTTGTCATTCACCTCAAGAGTTGGGTCTCCATTTTCATCAAGCTTGAATAGGAAGAATTCTGGTTCCGGACCAAGGTTGAATGATTTGAATCCAACTTTCTCCATGTGATGAAGAGCTCGTTTAAGATTGCTTCGAGGATCTCCAGCAAATGGCTCTCCTTCTGTTGTATAGACATCACAGATTAATCCTGCGACACTACCGTTCTCATCTCCCCAAGGGAAGACAGTCCATGTGTCCAGATCAGGGTACAAGTACATATCTGATTCATTGATACGAACAAACCCTTCAATAGAAGATCCATCAAACATAGCCTTGTTTGACAAGACCTTGTCTAGTTGTTCATCTGTAGCAGGAATTTCGACGTTTTTCATTGTTCCCAAAATATCTGAAAACATGAGACGGATAAAGGTTACATTTTTTTCCTTAACTTCACGACGAATATCTGCAGCTGTGATTGGCATGGTTTTTCTCCTTATATATGACGACTTGCGGTTGCCTAACCGCGACCAAAAGGTGATTGTTGAGAAGCAAAGCGACTTTGTTGAAGAACTTCATTCCGAAGGGCCCGACGAACCTCAGTTTGACTAACTGGTTTCTTGGCTTTCGCCTCACGTTCGGCATATTTTTTCTTGATAGCAGCAATGTTCAGACCTTCAGAGATATAGTCCTTAATCTCAAGCAACCGATCCATATCATTTAAAGAATACATCCGGCGATTACCTTCGTTGCGATCAGGCTTTATCAACTCCTGATCTTCATAATAACGAATTTGACGCGCCGAAAGATCGGTCAGCTTCATAACACTACCAATAGGGAAAACTGCCATATTGCGACGAAATTCTTTTTCCTTCATGTGCACTTCCTCTTCTTTCTGTCTATTATAGTCTAAAAAAAATCAATCGTCAATCAATAATGTTATATCTTGTGACATTATTTTGTTTTTTTCAGTAAAATGCTCCGTAAACGATCAATATCGTAATTTACAAGAATTGCTGCAAAAACACCCATAAAAGTTTCAAATACACGAGCAAACACGTACAAAACAGTCTCTCCGCTCGGAATTGATAGGGTAATAATCAACATAGCCGCAACTCCACCGATAACACCTGCCTTATTGTTCATGGCAACATTTGTCATAATGGTTAACATGGTACAAATCGGAACAACAAGAAGGGTTACCCAGAAGGCGCCATGAAAAAGATTATTTAAGAGAAAGAAAATCAGGGCATAAAAACCACCGATACTATTTCCGAGAATACGTGATGTCCCAAAGTGGACACTCTTATCAAAGTCTTCTCTCAAGCTAAAAACGGCTGTAAGAGCTCCAATCTGAAGTCCCTTCCATCCAAAAAAACCAAAAATCATGAGGACCAAAAAAACAGCGATTCCTGTTTTAAACGTTCGCATCCCTAACTTAAACTTAGATTTATCAAATGTATACTTTTTAAAATAACTCATAGGCTCATCTTTCTTTTTTCCATTTTATCATAAATTTACTTTTTTGAGAAAGAGATTCATAAACAGAAAAGGAGAAGGTTTAATCCTTCTCCTTTATTATGATTTATTTTTCTATGATTAAAACAAATACATAAAAGCCAAAGCCAAAATACTTGCGAACAAACCGACACCCCAGAAGAAGAAGTCAACCTTCCACTCACTCCAGGCTTGGCCTTTACCTGAAAATCCACCCAACTCAAAATGGTGATGAACTGGTGTCATCCGGAAGATACGTTTTCCTCCAGTCAACTTAAAGTAGGTAACTTGCATCATGACAGATGTTGTTTCAAAAACATACACTATCCCAATCAAGAGCAAGGTCCATTCTTGGTGTAACGCCATAGAAATAGCGGCCAACATTCCTCCAAGAGCAAGACTTCCCACATCTCCCATAAAAACTTTAGCAGGCTTATGGTTAAAGACAAAGAAACCAAGAAGACCACCAATCATGGCAAGAATCACTAGGAGAATATCCAATTGGTTTTGTACATAAGCAATGACTCCATAGGCAGATAGGCTAATCACTACTGAGATACTTGCCAACCCATCAATTCCGTCAGTCAAGTTAACAGCATTCGAAAAACCAACTAACCAGAAGAGAGCAAAGAAAATGTAAAGAACGCCTAGGTGCAATGGATACCCAAATACATTTAAGACATCCCCTCCTCTTTCATAAAAGAGATAGAAGATAACTCCTCCTACTAATTGAAGCAAGAGCTTTTGTTTAGGATTGAGCCCTTCATTGATTTTACGAAAAACCTTGAGGAAATCATCTAAGAAGCCAACCAAACCATACAAAACGAGAATAAAGAGGATCATTCCGACATTGTTGGTTAGTTGATTAGTCAAAAGTGCAAGAACTAAACTAACTAAAACACTTGTTACGAGGAAGACTATTCCTCCCATTGTAGGAGTCCCAGCTTTTGCCTGGTGCTGTTTAACATCCTCATGCATCTGCTGGCCTGTAATTTGCGCCTTTCTATAAAATTGGATAAAGGCCGGAATTCCTACTAAAGTTAGTAAAAATGTCACAATTCCAGCACTAATAGAAATAAACATATTAGTCTCCTAAAGTTAATTTAATTTTTTTAATGTTTTTGATAGCTGTATTAGTCCGAACATCTTGCTTCTGAACAACGGAACCTGAACCTTCAAATTCCAGTTCAATATCCAACCATTTAGCAAAGGTCTCGGCAGTCTCTTTTTTCCAGCCATACATGTCTGGAATTTCTTCTACCTTATCCGATAAAAGGAGAACTTGTTGGTTTGGTGCAAGATTGGTCCCTTCTTCTACAGAAGTCTCTTTAATCTTTGTTCCAGTACCTACAACGATTGGTTGCACAATATTTCGGCGTAAGGCTTCCGCCAACTCACCAGGTGAAATATCCTTGATGCTAGGCATTGCATAAGAAGATTCTGTCGTAACTTTATCTAAATTTTTAGCTGTAGACTGAAGATTGAGAGATTCTTTCATAGCTGAAGCCCGCTCCAAGATTGGGGTGGCAAATTCTCCCAACTGGATACCTGAATAATGCTCAGGCTGTTGAACCGTTACATACAAGATAAAATCAGGATTTTCAGCAGGATTCATAGTCACAACTGAGAAAATATAATTGGTAGAACCAACCAAGTATCCTCCATTTTTCTCATCAGCGATTTGAGCCGTACCGGATTTAACTGCTACATTTTGTCCAGGAACTGTTATAATTGGCTTTCCTGTGTAGTGATTATACATAGTTCCATATAGAGGGTCCGTCCCAACTAAGATCATGTGATTTCGAGTTGTGCTTGCTGCCTCTTTGGAAACAGGATTTCCTACTATTTCTTTTTGTGACTTACGTACAGACTGATTGTTAGTATCATAAATAGCACTTATAAATTTTGGCTCCAGCATAACTCCATCATTAGCAATAGCTGTAAAGGCACGAAGCATTTGTGTTTGTGTCACTGAAATTCCTTGCCCAAATGAGCTTTGAGCAATACTAACAATATTATCAGCTGGAAGTTGACCAGCGTATTCATCTGTCAAGCCAAAGCGAGTTGGAACCCCAAATTTAAAGCGTTTTAGATAATCCAACCAAGTAGCATCTCCCATTTTTTGTTCAAGTAGACTCATTCCAACATTACTGGAGTGAGCGAAACCTTGTAAGAAAGTCATCATCCCACCAGTAGTCAAACCCTCATTAACATCCCAATCTCGAGTCGTCGCATCCGCTATTTTGAATTCACTGCTATTGAAGTATTCTCCACTTGGGAAGGTATTATTATCAATAGAAGAAGCTAACGTCATAACCTTCATGCCTGATCCTGGTTCATAGTTACTTTGATAAAGAATATCACGCCAAACAAAGTCCTCAGTGATTCCTTCTTTAGTATCTGCATTAAAGGTAGGTCGTTGGGTGGTAGCGAGGATTTCACCGGTCTTTGCACTGACCAAGGTCGCGGTCATATACTTACCTTTTACTTTTTCTAGAAAGGCATCCATCTGAGTTTCCATGAAGGACTGCAAAGGACTAGATAGGGTCGTATAGACGTCTTTCCCGTTTACGGTCTGTTGGGTGACTTGTTCTGTACCAGGAACAATATTACCTAGACGGTCTTTTTCGTATGTAATAATACCATCTGTCCCTGCCAATAAACTATTTAAGGAACTCTCGATACCAGATGTCCCAATTAGACTTTTCGTGCCATCTTCATTTTCATGTAACTGTGCTAAACCAATAAAGGATGAGGCAAATTTCCCATTTGGATAACTTCGATTTGGACTAGTCGTAAAATTAATACCCTCAACCTTAGCAGATTCTAAGTCCTGTTTAATGGACATCATATTAGCATAGGTAATCCCATTCCCTTTAGCACCAAAAGAAACCTGTTTGAGATTTGGTTGAGAGAGTTGATTTTTGACGTAAGTCTCCTCCATATCTAAGTATTTATGAAAAATTTCTGCCACTTTGTTGTACTGAGATTCTTCTACATAAAGAACATCACCATTAGCGGACTTATATTCTTTATCTATTACAGCATAAACATTATAAGAGGTCGCATCTTCTGCTATGGGAGTTCCATTACGATCATAAATGGTTCCCCTCTTAGCAGGGACTGTTCGAGTTGTTTGATGAACCTTATAAGCTTCTTTGACCAGGTCAACACCAAACTTCTTTCCCGTACCAATAATCACCGCAAAGTTAACCAAAAAAACAGCAAAGAGAATGACAGCCAAGAGACTAAGGCTTTTCCCAACTCGTCTGCGGTTTTCTAGAGGAGTTCTGCGATTCTTAATGGCAAAGTGTATGATTCTTTCTTTCCAGTTTTTCATTTACTACTCCGCCGATCGGATATTTTCATTATTTAATTGCAAATCTTGTGAATTTGCAATTCCGGTCAAACGTTCTGATCGGATTAATTCATTAACTTCTTGTTTAGCATCATCCAGCTCTGTCTTTTTCTCTTCAATCTGTGTGTTAACAGTTGTCAAATCATTCTGGACCTGCAAAAGTTTAGTCTGCATATAGACTACACTGATTGCTAAGACGAGAGCCGTGATGGCAATTGAAAGGTAAAAGGCCTTTTCAACACGTGAAAATTTTTTTATACGAGCTTGTAGCAATTGGCTCGTTGTTCCTCTGTTTTCTGCCATTATTTCCTCTTACTTGTGAATTTTTCTTGCCACTCGAAGCTTGGCTGAGTGGGAACGATTATTGGCTTCCAATTCTTCCTTGCTTGGTAAAATCGGTTTCCGAGATACCAATTCCATTTTGGGCTTGAGATCGTCTGGGATGAAAGGCAAACCTTTAGGAACTTCAACTGTGGAAGCTTCCTTAAATAACTGTTTGGTCAAGCGGTCCTCCAGCGAATGGAAGGTAATCACTGATATTCTGCCATCTAGAGCCAGCATATCCATAGCCTGCTGGATTGATTCATCTGCAGCACCCAGTTCATCATTGACCTCTATACGGATAGCTTGGAAAATTTGTTTGGCTGGGTGGCCTTTTTTCTTGAGCTCCTTTGCCGGTTTGGCAGATTTAATAATCTCTGCCAATTCCGTCGTGGTCTCAATCGGTTTCTGTTCACGCGCCTGTTCAATTTTTCGAGCAATCTGTTTGGAAAACTTGTCCTCTCCATATTTGAAAAAGATTCTTACCAAATCATGGTAGTCGTAGTGATTAACGACTTCATAAGCGGTCAAACTAGCTTCCTGATTCATGCGCATATCCAGCGGTGCATCCTTCTTATAGGAAAAACCACGTTCACGCTGATCCAACTGCGGGCTTGACACACCTAAATCATAACAAATTCCATCAATTTCAGTCACACCTAAGTCATGTAAGCGGTCCTTCAAATGACGGAAATTATCCTTGATGAAGGTGACCATGCCCTTTTCAATGTAAGGCGCCAAACGTTTTTGTGCATTATCAATAGCGTTTTGGTCCTGGTCAAAGGCATATAAATGCCCCTTCTCACTTAACTTACTTAATAAATACTCGCTGTGTCCTGCTCCTCCCAAGGTCGCATCAACGTAAATACCATCAGGTTTTACATCTAGCATATCAATGGTCTCATGGAGCATGACCGTTACATGATGAAATTCTTTTGTCATATCTTATCTATTTTACCACAAATCCGACTAGCTTGCACTCACTAAAGCTAAAACATTCCACTGTTGCTTTATTCCTTATACTCGACAGGCTTCTCAGCTACTTGAGCTAGCCCTGAGTCTACTTCTGGATTCAGGTGATGATGAACTGCCTCTGCCACTGCTCTTGGTATACCAACAGCGACAATCTCATCCACACTGGCTTCCTTGATTTTTGTCAGAGATTTGAAATATTTCATCAAATTCTGCTTGCGTTTTGGACCCAAGCCTTCAATTCCATCCAATTGAGAGGAGAAGGAATTTTTAGAACGTAGTTGTCGGTGGAAGGTAATGGCAAAGCGGTGGACTTCATCCTGAATGCGTTGCAGGAGGAAAAATTCTTGAGAATTGCGAGACAACTCTACCACCTCAAGTGGGTCTCCAAAGAGCAATTCATGGGTTTGGTGCTTGTCATTCTTTTGCAGGCCTGCGATCGGAATATCTAACCCCAACTCTTCTTGAATGACCTGTTTAGCGATATTGACCTGACCCTGACCACCATCGATGACGATTAAATCTGGTGGTGTCAAACCGTCACGCTGGACTCGTCCATAACGTCTACGAATAACCTCTCGCATACTTGCATAGTCATCTGGTCCGACCACAGTCTTGATTTTATACTTACGGTAATCCTTCTTGCTCGGTTTTCCGTTAACAAAAACAACCATGGCAGAGACTGGACTAGTCCCCATAATATTAGAGTTATCAAAAGACTCGATACGGACTGGGGTTGGAATTTGTAGAAGTCGTCCAAGATTTTCAATAGCTCCTTGAGTCTTTTCAACTGATTTCTCTAACAGATTAAACTTCTGCTCTAAACTAACACGAGCGTTTTTGATAGCCAGATTAACCAGTTGCTTCTTCTCCCCTCGTTGGGGCTTGAGAACCTTTGTATCCACCAAAGCCTTGATAGCTTCTTCGTCAATATCTTGAGGGATCAGGATTTCATTGGGAATCAGGTGAGATTTCTCCTGGTAAAATTGCCCCACATAGGTCAAGAAATCCTCGTCTGGATCGTTGTAGTAAGGGAAGAGATTGACATCGCGTTCAATCAGTTTACCTTGACGGACAAAGAAAACCTGAACACACATCCAACCCTTATCCACGTAGTAACCAAATACATCACGGTTTTGGAGGTCTTTAGCCATGACTCGTTGCTTAGTCCGAAGGGTGCCAATAGCCTGAATCAAATCACGGTATTCCGCGGCACGTTCAAACTCCATACTTTGGGCTGCCACAGCCATCTTCTCCTTGAGGTCATCAATGATTTTATCGTCTTGTCCCTTGAGAAAATCAGAGACTTCTTGGGACATAGCTTTAAAATAAGCTTCATCCTTGCGACAAACCGTATGAGCCATACACTGGCCGATATGGTAATAAAAACAAACCTTAGAAGGAGGATTGGTACACTTGCGAAAAGGGAAAATCCGATCCAATAGCCGTTTGATTTCATTGGCCGCGCCCACATCCGGATAGGGACCAAAATAGAGTCCTCCGTCTTTCTTGACCTGACGGGTAATAATCAAACGAGGATAACGCTCATTGGTAATTTTGATAAAAGGATAGGACTTATCGTCCTTGAGCATAATATTGTATTTAGGCTTGTTTTCCTTAATCAGGTTGATTTCAAGTAGAAGAGCCTCAATATTGGACTCCGTAACGATAAACTCAAAATCCACAATTTCAGATACTAAGGCTTCTGTCTTGGTATCATGACTTCCACGGAAATAGGACCGTACACGATTACGCAGATTTTTAGCCTTCCCCACATAGATGATGGTCCCATTCTTGTCTTTGTGGATGTAACAACCTGGACTAGTTGGCAAGAGCTCCAGTTTTGATTTGATCAAGTTATTCATAGTTCCATTATAGCAAAAACTCCTTACCATTGCTGACATCAAGAAGTCCTATTTGAGCTTAAAAACACTTATTCTCCAGAGCCGTAAAGTTTCTGAACTGCTTGAACATCTTGAGCCTGAATACCATAGTATGACCCCGCTGGCTGCATGACCGAAACTTCATTGGTATGTTCCAAACCAATGGCATGCCCTAGCTCATGCTCTGCTGTATGCAAGATGCGGTCGTAGGTATAGCCATAGTTTTGATTAGATAAATAATAATGATTCAGGCGAACGGTCACTGAAATGAATTGTTTGGTTAGGAGGTTTGTCTGACTCTCCGCCTCACCGGCAACAGATGTGGAACCATCATTCATTTCAGTCGCAAAAATAGTTGCTTGGTCAGGTTCTGTCACAACTACAAAATTAAAAGCGCCAGTCTGATTCCAGTTTGCAATAGCTTCGGCATAAGCCTTTTGAAAGGTTGTATCCATTTGGGGATCAATATAAATTGTCGCCTGCGCTTGGGACCATTTTACTCCTGAATCTTGATGATGATCGGTCTGAGACAAGCCTTGCAACTTACCAGTTTCTTGCCATTGATGCCAACCTGCTTGACCAACTTGAACAAGTTGCCCCGCTTGATTGAAGACACCAGATAAATCTCCCGTCACATACCAGAGAATCCCTAAAGCAATGAGCATTAAGACTACCAGAGTCCACACAAGGCGCCAGAACATGCGCCAAATCCCTAGTAACAATCGACATAGAACACGTATAATCCAGAACATGATTTCCCGCCTTTCTAAAAAAATAAGAATCTATCTTTTAGCCAAGGTTTCCCATTCTAAAGATAGATTTCTTATTTTACTCGAGTAAGCTGAAAGAAAACTAAAACCACTTTGTTCACTTATCTTCCGATTATTTTTTTCAAAAATTGTAAACACTTAAACTTGATTGGATTTGGATAATATCGGAAAGTTCCTGCCTTTCTCACAATATAACCATTAAAGTTCTACTTAAATCGTAATACGCCATCACTTCCATCAAAAATCCCTTGAATACCCAGAAAATTGTATTTGCCAATTTTTCTTTCCAGAGCCTGCTTCATTGCATGATATTGAAGCAAAAACGGAGCAGAAAACTTCTGATACTCTGTAAATGAGCCTCCAAACAAATATGCTACTTCCGTATTTGTGTAAATGATTAAAGCACAAGCTAAAGCAATGTTGTCAGATTCACTATCCAAGTTCCTCAAAAGATCTTTTTTCTTTTGTAAAGCTTGATATTGCTGTTTAAATTGCTTTGACCTTTCATCAAGACCAGCCTGCTTCACATCGAGAGCTTCGATTGATTTTTTAGGATTCACTTCAGCAATTAGAAAAGCCGTCTTGTCCTCAAAAGCATCATACAATTTACAGTAATAATCTAAATTCTTATCCTTAAACCCTTGTCTCTTCCCTGTTTCTTCAATAATTTGTTTGAATTTTGAAATTTCATCTCGTTCTATATTTCTTACAATCAGATTAAAATCATATGCTGATTGAATATTTCGAATACTGTTTTTATTAAAGGATTTCAGCAAAGATTTCTCATCGTAACCCTCCAAATCTTTGATAAAATGCCAAAAAACTTCGCCATTAGGATAACCGGTTGGCAAACCATCAAATTGGTAGCCTAAATTACACAAATCTTGGATAATACTTTTTCTTCTTCATCTATTGGCTTCCCATCACTGTCAAAAGCTTGACAGGTCTCATAGGGTTTTACAAGCAACTCTAATACACCATTTTGCTTGGCATATTCTTTTAACTCCGCATAAAAAACTGGAAGGGCATCTTGTTGGGTATAAAACGGCCCCGAATTGAGCTCCATATGCAGACCACCTAGCATAGGCAAGCTATAAACCAGAGCTGCAACTTGAATTTCTCCTTCTTGTTTTAAAGCAAGATAAACAATTTGAGCTCCTCTTTTTTCTATCAAATCACCCATCTGGACAGATTGCATAAAGGAACGAGAAGAAACCTGATTAGAAGTAAGTACGAAACTCTTCTTTCGTGAGTGTAATTAGTGCCATGTACTTACTTTCTATGTTTTTTTCTTAATGTTTTACGGAAATCAAGAGCAAGTCTTAACAGAGGATAGAGAGGATGAGTGGGCATTGTAAATTCACCCAAGTATTCTTCAATCGTTGGATTAAATTTCTCCTTAAAATGATAAAGTCCACCATTGAGAGAGTTTTCAACACCACCTAAATTTTGCCACACCATACCTCGCTCAAAGGCATAGCGAGCTGTTTCATACCAAGTTAAAATTGGTGCATTATAACGTTTAAAAACATCATCCATACCAGCATATAGATTGACAGAAGTTTGTCCGAATTCTAAAGTCAAGGTAGCTGCTAAAGGAACTCTTGCTTGACCTGCATCTATATATTCCTGCAAGAAAGTCAATTCCTCTAACAAACGTTCTTTTTCCTTCTTCTGCGCTTCTACTTTTGAAGTGCGAGTCGACTCAGTAAACGTCTCTTCCAAGGCTCTATTTTTCGCTAACTGTTCTTCTAATTCTTGCGAACGTTTAGAGACATCCAAGGTTGCCAACGTGATATAGGCCTTGTCCTTAAAATTATCTAACAATTTTTTATAATAATCTTCATTCCTCAAATGAATCTCTTTTCGCTTCTCGGTTTTTTTCATCAAAAAGGAAAAAGGCGCTAATAATTCAGTTCCACCAAATTGGATCTCTACTCCCTTATTTTGCGCTGTTCGAATAGCCTGTTTTGTTGACTTAGAAAGTTTATCTTCTTCAAAATTTTCCTTGTATATTTTCGCCTGAATACGAGGTTGAATAGTGTCTCCCATTTCCTCCGTTTTTCCTGACCACCTTACTCCCATTTGTTGCAAACTATCAATAATAGCCAAATTTTCAGGATATTCTGTCTTTTCCTGATTGATTAAACTTTGAGATAGGCAAATACTTGGGTCAAAAGTCACAAAAACCGCTCTCTTACTGCGAGCATAAGACTTAATAGACTGCAGGACAAACTTTAAAAGTTCTGTATCCCTATAATCCAATATGGGACCTCTTGGAATATAAAACATTTTATACCCCAAAGGCAGAGACTTAATGAGAATACTAGCCACAGCCAGTAATGTTTTCCCTTCATAAACACCAAGTCTCTCATGATTCCAATCAGATTTCACTTTTTCCCAGGCACTGCTTTGTAATATATTGACCAACTCATGTTGTTCGATAAATCGATCATGCTCTAACGAAGAAATACCAATTTGATAACGATACATATCTCACTCTCTTTCACCTAGTATCTCATTACTATTTTACTACTTTCAATTAAAAAGTCTAGTGAAAATAAACTCTCATTTTCATTTTTAACCTTAGAGAAATAGTCTATATTATTTTATCGATAAAAAACTAGCTCAATCTCTCTTCCAAAACAAAATCAATCGGCAGTGTAGCCAAAAACCGTTCCAATTGTTTTTCCCAATAATACCATTCATGAGTTCCTGCACTATGGCTATAGGTCACATCAAAACCAAGCCTTTTGAGGTTCTTCACCGCTAGGTTATTGGCAGCATACAAGAAATCTTGTTCACCACACCAAGCCCAGAGCTTGGTTTTCTTATCAGACTTTTTAGCGAGTGTTTCAAGTGAGTAAGGGCTAGTTTCCCAGTTATCAAGCTTACCAAAAACACCTCGCCAGTAGGCACGCGTCCCTAAATCTTGACTTTCAGGAGAAAATTCCTCAAAACTGAGAGCACCAGAAAAACTAGCTGCGTGTGAGAAACGATTGGTTGACAAAGCCAACTTGAAGGAACCGTAGCCTCCCATTGAAAGGCCAGCGATAAAAGTTTTTTCACGCTTGCTAGATATATTAGGGAAGAAACGTTTGAGCACTTTAGGCAGTTCTTCTGCTAGAGCTGTATAGTAGTTATAGCCATACTGAGTATCTGTATACCAACCGTTACTTGTATTAGGCATGACAACAATCAGATTGGTCCCTCGCACCAAGCGCTCTACATTGGTCCGTTTGAGCCAACTGTTGTGATTCCCTGACATCCCATGAAGGAGATAAAGAATAGGAATATCTGTAGAATCTGGCTCCTCAACCCGAGACGCATCAGGGTAGAGAACATTCACTCCCCACTCCATATCTAAAACTTCTGAGTAATACTCAATCTTCATTACTGCCATAACTTGCTCCTTATTCATTTAAGATAAGAAAAAGCCGAAACTCGACTTTCTCTTGCTATTTGATCCTATTTTGCTTCCATGACTACTGGTAAGATAGCTGGGCGACGCTTGGTTTGGTCAAAGAGGAACTTGGCCAAATGATCACGTACCTTACCTTTGAGTTCCGCCCAATCAAACTCTTCACCTTGTAGATAGTCTTCTACTGTTTGATTGACTAACTCTGTACTTTCGCGCAAGATATCACGGCTCTTCTTGAGATAGACAAATCCACGCGTGTGCACTCGAGCTTTAGCAATGATTTTTTTCTCACGACGGTTAACAGTGATAGCCACAATGAAAATCCCATCTTCTGACAAGACCTTACGGTCACGAAGAACGACATTCCCAACATCTCCAATAGCATTCCCGTCAATCAAAACATCGCCTGCTGTAACTGCACCAGATGGAACAAAGTCCCCATGCTCGTAAGACATAGTAGTCCCTTTTTTAGGGATAAAAATACGTTCTGGTAGCATACCAACTGCCATAGCAGCCTTAGCATGGGCATCCAACTCACGGTATTCTCCTTGGATCGGGAAGAGATACTGAGGTTGCAAGAGATTGATCATCAATTGCAAATCACGCGCATTCCCATGTCCTGACACACGCAAGCTATGAGTAATTGGCTTAACAACTCCACCTGCTTGATAGACCATATTTTCTACACGTGCCATAACCGCTTCCTTGGCGATAGATGGTGTTGTAACGATATAAACTAGGTCACCTTCTTTGATTTCAACATAACGGTGACGACCGATAGACATCTTGCGTAGGCCGTTAATGGGTTCACCCATACGTCCAGTTTCAAGAATGATCAACTCATGATCTTCAAAACGCGTCATATCTTTTGGTTTAATCAAAAGATTTTCACTTGCTAGAGACAATTTTTTCAGACGAATCGCTGTACGGACGATATTTTCAATATCAAATCCTGTCAAGACAACACGACGTCCTGTCTCCGCAGCTGCGTCAAAAACTTGCTGGATACGAGAAAGGTTACTTGCAACTGCAGCAACGATGATGCGTCCATCCCAGTCAGAGATGGTTTGCGTGATTTCTACACCAACTTCATTTTCACTGGCTACTTGGATATTGCTATCTGCATTCGCAGAATCACTTAGAAGAGCCAGGACTCCTTCACGACCAATTTCGGCTAAACGTCCAAAGTCAGTGGCATAAGATTCACTAGCTGTTTGGTCAAACTTGAAATCTCCTGTATAGACGATGTTGCCTTCAGATGTTTTCAAAACCACACCCAAACTTTCTGGGATAGAGTGGGTTGTACGGAAAAAGGACACTATCGTTCCACCAAAATCAATCTCTGTATTTTCATCAATCACATGGAAATCATCAAATTTCTTGACGCTGTCATTTCCCTTAACAAAGAGTTTAGCCAGTTCGATAGTCAATTCTGAGCCAAATACAGGAACCTTAGCTTCTGCCAAGAGATAAGGAAGGGCCCCAATCGCATCCGCATGCCCGTGTGTTAAGAAAACTCCAGCAATACGGTCGCTATTTTCAAACAAATAGTCCATATTTGGAATAACGACATCGACACCCAACTGTTCATTTTCAGGATATTTCAAGCCTGCATCTAATACAAAAATCGAGTCGTTAATTTCTGCGATGTACATGTTTTTACCATTTTCACGTACACCCCCAAGTGTTGTTAGTTTAATAGTATTCATTTTTCCTCCGAATAGTCACTTCTACTGTTTGTAGAGCTTTTAATGCTCTCTTTTTCTGAAAGTTCAATTCACTTTCAGCCGAATCTTTTCCATTCATTATACCATTTTTTTACTAATTTTCAAAATTAAGGTTTCCAGTTAAAGAACTATCAATAACTCTTCTCAAATGCACAAACAAGTGAGAACTACAAGCTCCTCAAAAGAATGTTTTCTGACTAGCTGCCTGTCACTCTTCAAATCTTTCCGCGACATTGAATAGCACTTCGCAGTCACAGTAGGCTCCATTTGCTTCTAAAAAGTCTCTAACTGTTTCGACATCCACATTGTGCTCTTCTAGAAATGTTTGTGTTAATAAAAAATCGTCCTGACAAGTTTGATATTCAAGCTATACATCCAAAAAGTCAAACAAGTCAAAAAAGAGCTCCCTAGACAGGGGCAAACTTTCTTCGAATTTTTGTCTTTCTTGCTTTTTATAGTCCGCTCGTAATCTCTTTTTCTTCAGCTTATCCATTTGACACCTCTAGACTTTCCTTTGACCAGTTTATCTGCCAACTAGTCCTCTTTCCTCATTATAACACAAAACCGACTCCAATTGGAGCTTATTCATGAATATAAAAAG
Source organism: Streptococcus sp. HMSC074B11 (assembly GCF_001808705.1). Lineage (GTDB taxonomy): Bacteria > Bacillota > Bacilli > Lactobacillales > Streptococcaceae > Streptococcus. Next base: position 372,331 of record NZ_KV794273.1, read on the forward strand.
AGTCAGCAAGCCAACTCTTTCTATTTCTATTCATTTTTTTCCATTAAGAAATCATAGATTTCCTGGACTGTTCCAAGAGCCATAATCTCTTGATCTTTAACAGTTTGTTTCAGCTTTTGATAAATCTGACTCTCAGCTATATCACGCTTTTCAGCCTCTTTATTCACCCTCATGACTCCATTTTCAATGGTCACAAAACCAAGCTCTTCAAATATCTGAATCATTTTGACTAACAAGATTTGCTCAATCTTGAGATAGGCCGCCAAATCCTTGAGTTTATAGCGAATGTCAAACTCTGGGAACTGATAGATGGTTTTATACAATTTTGCAAACTGCTCTCTTGTGCCATAGCCCGTCAAATAGTAAGCCTTGGCTATATCATTTTTAAAGTAAAGAGCTGAAAATTCCTGCTCCTGACAGATTTTCTTAAGGAGGGATATATCCTCAGGAATATTCTTCACGACAATAGCTGAACAAGAGGTCACATCAGGTAGCTCTTGCGTAAAATCCAAAACGGCTACCCCTTCTGGTAACAGGGCATTCTTGCCACGAATGTTAAAGAGCTGGACACCTTCTACACGGGCGTCAACCATCATCAACTGCAAGGTGGTTTGTCCATTCCATTGGTTGACAGAGAGAGTCACCGCCAATTCCAATTGCTTGGTCTGTGAGAATTCAGTCGCCCATTTCCCTTGACCAAAAGCGACCACCTCAAAACTGGATTCACCTTTGGAAATTTTCAGCTTGAGATGAGCATTACCAGCCCCCATAACGCGAGCATTTTCAACTTGAAAATCTCGAATATAGAAGACAGGTTTTTGGTTATCCATCCCAAAAGGAGCTAGACGTTCAAAACTTTTCACCGTCTCCAGACTCAAGGTCTCTAAATCCAGTTCTTCATCTAAAAATAGATTGTTTTTACCTTGGGCATCTGCGCCTTTTTCTCGGATATAGGCTTCCAAAATATCAGATAAGACTTCCAACTTATCCGCTTCAAGGGTCATACCTGCAGCGCCTGCGTGACCACCAAAGGCGATAAATAGTTCTCGATGCGGGTCCAAGGCTTCAAAGATATCGACTGCTTCAATGCTTCGAGCACTCCCCTTGGCGCGTCCACCTTCGATATTCAAGACAATGACTGTCTGACCCAGTTCTTCAAGTAAGCGCCCAGCTACAATTCCAAGAACTCCCGGATTCCAGCCTTCCTTAGCCAAAACTTGAATACTTTTCTCAGGATCCACCATGCCTTTAGCTTCATCGTAAATCGACTGAACAATTTCCTTACGTTCTTCATTCTTTTGATGAATCAAAAGGGCGATTTCATGCACTTCCTCATCGTCAAATCCAGTCAACAAATCAATAGCTGGATTGGGATCATCCAGGCGTCCTAGGGCATTTAAACGTGGTGCCAATTGAAAACCAACCGTCTCTTCTGTCACATCGCTACTCGAAATCCCAGCGATTTCAAACATTTCTTGCAGGCCCATTCGTTGAGTATTGCGCAAGACCTCAAGACCATATTGGACCATGATACGATTTTCGTCAGTCAAACTGACCATATCGGCAATTGTACCGATAGCAACCAAGTCTAACAACTCAACCTGCACTTCTTCCAAAAGGGCACAAGCTAGCTTAAAAGCAACTCCACAACCCGCTAGATGTTTGAAAGGATAGTCCGCCCCTGGATGTTCAGGATGAATAATAGCATAGGCATCTGGTAAAACTTCAGGCATAGAATGGTGATCGGTCACAATAACGTCCACTCCCATAGACTGAGCCAAATCAATGGCTTCATGCCCCGCCACACCATTGTCCACCGTCACAATCAAAGACACACCCTGCTGTTCGATAAAATATTTGTAGACACTGGCATTTGGACCATAACCATCCGTAAAGCGATTGGGAAGATAGACCAGGCACTCAGCACCCAACTGTTCTAAACTTTCCTTAACAATGGAAGCAGAAGTCATCCCATCCGCATCGTAGTCCCCGTAAATGAGAATCAACTCCCCTTGCTCAATAGCATGGCGAATCCGCTCCACTGCCTTTTCCATATCATGCAGAAGGTAGGGATCATGCAAATCCTCCAAAGAAGGTTCTAAAAATTTTTTCAGACTGGTCTCATCCTTGATGCCTCGTTCAAATAACAAACGAGCTACTTCAGGTCCCAAACCAGCTTTCTTAGCTATCTTTGTAAAATCCGCATCTTCAACTTGCGGAGCAAATTGCCAATTATAAGTAGGAATTATCAAAAAAATCATCCACTCTTTCTTACGATTCTATCGTTTTATTATAACATGATTTTCAGTTTTTCTCTTGATTTTCTAACTAATTTGATGACTCTTCATCGCTCTAAACAGTCACTTTTAAAACATATACATGCCAAAGTGTCATTCCTTTTTTTACTTGACTTTTGCAATTTCCCCTCAGATAAGGTATAATAATTGTATTGTCTTTTGGGGTCGTTACGGATTCGACAGGCATTATGAGGCATATTTTGCGACTCGTGTGGCGACGTAAACGCTCAGTTAAATATAACTGCAAAAAATAACACTTCTTACGCTCTAGCTGCCTAAAAACCAGCAGGCGTGACCCGATTTGGATTGCTCGTGTTCAATGACAGGTCTTATTATTAGCGAGATACGATCAAACTTTGTCTAGCAGTTTGATAAGAGATTTATAGACTCGCAGTTTCTAGGCTTGAGTTATGTGTCAAGGAGCTGTTAAAACAATACATAACCTATGGTTGTAGACAAATATGTTAGCAGGTGTTTGGACGTGGGTTCGACTCCCACCGGCTCCATTATATTTTAAAAAGGCGGTGGGACAGAAATCGATAGACAAAGTCTCGATTTCGTAGTCCCAGCCCCGCGAGGATGATTAGGAGCTTTTTGGAGTCTAAAAGACGAACAAAAAGTTCAATCAGCTACCGCGTCAAAGTTTGATTCCTAATAAAAAGTGAGGTCGGGATCTTTTGTCCCAACCTCTTTTTTGTTTGCCTAGTTTACAAGGCTCTATCTCCATATTTTAAAAATAAATAGTTAACTTTTATTTTATAGCAACCATCCTAATGATACTCGATAGAAATTCTCCACTTTAATTTCTATAATTTTCTAGCATTTTAAAAATTTACTTTTTACCACTTTTCCATTAAGTAGCCCAATCAAAAAACCGTAAGAATTTCTTCTTACGGTTTTTCTAGCAATCTCATAGAATCAAGATTCTTAGATTTGCTTTATTTGAGTAATGGCTTACTCTTCTTCCTTACGTTTTTTAGAGATAAGGAGTCCTCCTGTCACTGCTGCAAGAAGT
>NZ_KV794273.1:375742-376285 GCF_001808705.1 Streptococcus sp. HMSC074B11
AGATGACTCTTTAGTTGCTTCCTTAACAACTTTATTAGCTGCAATTGTTGCTACTGATCCGTCCGCAAAGGTTACAACTACTGATCCGTCATTGTTAACCTTAACATCTGTCGCAGTTGGGTTAGCTTTCTTAACTTCTTCAGCTACCTTAGCTTTTTCTGCGTCTGTCAAGTTGCTTGGATCTACTACTGGAGTAAGAACTGGTACTTTAGCATTATCAGCATCTTTACCACCTACATTAACTTTACTTACTGTTACTGTAGTTGTAGCTGATGTATTTCCTGCTTCGTCTGTTGCTGTTACAGAAACTGTATCTCCAGCATTCAAACCACTTACTGGAATACTGAATTTACCATCTTTATCTGCTTTCGCTGATACTTTAGTTCCATCTGGTAGAGTAACTTCTACTGTTGAACCTGCTTCTGCTGTACCTGTGATTGCTGTATCTCCAGCTTTAACTGGGTTCACAACTGGTGCTGCTGGTGCTGTCTTATCAGCTTGAGTAACTGTCTTATCACCTGTAAGTGTTGCTGTTGAGCCATC
>NZ_KV794274.1:0-37096 GCF_001808705.1 Streptococcus sp. HMSC074B11
TGGGTTCACACTTGGTGCCTCTGGTGCTGTAACGTCTGCTTGACTGACAGTTTGAGCTGGTTTCAACGTTGCTGTTGATCCATTTGAGTAGGTTAATGTTGTGGTACCATCTTGACCTACTTCAACCTTAGTTGCTGTTGGGTTCGCTGTTTCTACAGCTTTCTTAACGGCATCTTTTTCTGGTTGTTCCAGGCTTGATGGGTTTTTAACTGGTGTTACTTTAGGTGCAGTTGGTGTAATTTTGAATACTGAGTCTGCTGGAATGACATCTGTACTTCCATCCTTGTAAGTAACCTTAACATTAGTACCATCTACAGAAACACTTTCGATCTTGTCGCTGAAAGTTGGGTTAGCATCTTTAACAGCTTTTTCAATAGCACTCGCTTCTGGAACAGTGTTTGATGTAATAGGTGTTGATGGAGCTACTGCAGTATACTTGAATGTTTGTGGTTTCCAAACAAAACGAATACGGCCAGGTGCACCTGTATCACCCGCAGCTCCTACGTTATCATAATTTGTATTTCCAGCTAAATCTTCGGCATAAATATAACGAGTTATTCCTGTGCCATCAGTGTAAGATCCATTTGGAATATTTGCTGTTAATTTAATGATAGCTGGATTTGCTTCCGTAGCTGTTGTTTCTGAACCAAATCTATTGGCTTTTAAGTATAACGCACTTTTCGTTTTACCATTTAGATATCCAGCATCTTCTGTTCCTAAACCTGTACGATTATCTTGAGCAAATACTAGATACGCTTTAGCAATTTTACCTGAATTATCAGTAATTTTTAGTTCTATATTATTTTCTTCACCAGAATATACATAGATAATTTGGTTAGCTTTATCGTCGTATGGAATATTTACTACAGGACGAACATTCTCTTTTACAGTTACAGTTGTAGCATCTGATTTGTTAGTTGCAGCATCTGTTGCTGTAACACTAATTGTATCTCCTTCATTCAACCCTGAAACTGGGATAGTGAAGCTTCCATCTGCACCTGCTGTTGCAGTTACTTTACTACCATTTGGTAATGTAGCTTCTACTGTAGAATTAGCTTCTGCTGTACCAGTAATACTAGTAGCGCCTGCCTTAACGGCGTTTACAGTTGGTGCCGTTGGTGGTGTTGTGTCTGGTTTTGCTTCTACATTAATTTCTTTCCATCCAGTTGGACTTGAGTATTTAGTTTCTTTAATATTTGAAATGACCTTAGCTTTACCTGCTTGGATTTTATCCTTCATTTCAAGAACAACTGTATCAAAGAAACCATCACTAGAGTAAGACTTAACAACTGCTTTTGATTCGTCTTTTGAAGTCCATGCCCCAGGAATTGAATCGCGTTTAATAGCTACTTCACTTCTACCATTGTTAGCATTAGGGTAATCAAAGTAAGTAATTCCTGCATCGTGAGGCACTTTTAGTGTAACTATCGTAGTTTCCGCAACAATACTTTGTTGATCTTTTGATTCTGTTGAAGGCACTACACTTGATTCACCAAGACCAACCGCAACTTCTGTCGCTTGGCTTTCGCTAACTCCAATTTTTTGAGTAATCGTTACACTATCTTTTGGAACCAACTGATCTTGGTTAGTAATATTACTATTAAAACCTTTTGAAAGTGTTGTTGTCCAGGTTCCATCTGTCCCTACTGTGATATTATCAGCTAGAGTAGCTCCTGCAACTTTCACTGTTACAGTTGCTCCTGGGATACCTGTTCCTGAAAATGTGTTATCTGTAGATTTAACACCTGCTACGGTCATACTACCTGTAGCTTGTAATGTCGGTGTAACTGCAGGACTAGGTACTGCAAATACATACTTCAGTAACTGTCCACCACTTCTAAGTGTTACAGTGTTAGCTCCCGAGTTATATGTTTCTGCTCTATCAGAATTAACTTCCTTAAGTGTATAGCCTTTAGTCTTTAATTTCGTAATAGCTTTTTGTACTGCTTCAACAGAGTTCAAGTGAATAACTTCATCTCTATTTCCAGGAATCGCACTACTTGCTGCGAGCTCATGACCCGCTTCATCATAGAAGGTAACTTGTACAATTTGTGGTGCTGTAAACTCAAATTTTTCAATTTGTACACGTTGCAAGTTGGTACCCGAACCCGTACTTCCTAAAAATGACAATGCATAAGTTGCATTTGAGTTGTTAAGAGCAGTCTTAGCAGTTGGTTCCATGATTGAAGCATTCGCAGTCTTCAAATTAGTTGACCATTTTTCAGAACCGTAAGTTACAATAAACTCTTTTGATTGACCTTTATATTCAATTTTAAAGTCTACCCATTGACCATTTGGTTTTGGATTTAGAGCTTTTGCTGCTGAGCTACTTGTCGTTACCCTACCAGCATTATTTGATGAGTAGAATGAACCGAAGGCATTACTTCTCCATGCATTTCCACCATATCTTGGATCGGCTGATGCATTTTGGTTAGCATTTGGGTTAGAAGTGTTGTGCCATGAGTCTAGTTTGAAACCAAAGGCATTTTTGATAGTACCCATACCAATAGACGCTCCGGATTGACCAATAGTATCTACATTACCTGTATGGAAGACGAAGCCGACTCCATCACCACCTAGACGACTACCTACAGTATGACCTTCGTATTTATCACCAATATCTACCTTACCAGTAAAGGTAAAGTCTTCCCTAGGATCAATTTTAAAACGAAGGTAAGCACTACCAACTTGACCTGACACGTCATCTGTTAATTTAATTGTGCCAGACGTTTCATCATAATTTGCCGTACCACCTTCTTTAAAGAAACTATCAAAGTTATCTTTCGTTACTGTAACACGATCAAGTCTCGATTCATCAACTGCACGTGATGTTCCTTCAGAAGTCGCACGTTTGTTTCTGACTTTAGGAGTTTCTGAAGAATCTGTAGTTTCTTCAGATGCTGCTTCAGTTGTTGTTTCAACTGTTGCTTCAGTAACTTCCTTCACACTTGCCACTGCTTGAGTCAAGCGTTCAACACTTTGGTTTACTTGTTCTTGGCTTGCTGAACCGTTCGCAACTAATGCTTCAGCTTCTTTAATTGCAGCTACTACTTCAGCTTTAACCGAAGCTTCTTGACCTTCCAAGCTTTTAGCTTTAGCTTGTACTAAAACAGCTTCTAGTTGAGACTTGTCAACAGAAACTGCAGTTGTTGCTGAATTTGCTTCTACTGTTTCAGTCGCAACTGGGCTAGTTGCTGCTGGTGCCGTATAGGTCGGCGCCTCTGCACTAGGTTCAGCTTGAGTTGTTACAGCTGTAACTTCTGCCTTCGCTTCTGCGGTGTCAGCATGAACCGTTGGAGTCGCTAAAGTTGCTCCAACTGCAAATACAAGCGAACAACCAAACAGGAAATGTTTTCCTTTTTTGATCATCCGCCAGTTCTTCTGTTCCGCATTTTTACGGTTAAAATACATCACGTATCTCCTTTTTTATTTTTGTAATATTGTATTTCACATATAGAATTATTATAACTTATTCGCTTTCAATATTCAAATTATTTGTTTTATTTTTTAAAAAAGGTCTATTTTATATAAATACATATGCTTGGTATCCTTTTCAACCTATAAATACAAGTATTTTTGATGTGAAAATAAGATTGATTAGTCCTGAAAAACATTGAAAATAGTGATTTTTTGTCAATTTTATTTTATACGTTTTTTAAAAACTTATTTTTGTTTTATTTGTGATTATTTACAAATTTTTTACAAAAAGGATTTATATCAGATCTAAAAACATTTTAGTTTCTATTTTCTAAAATAAGAGAGTATTCACTCCATAAAAAAGGCGGTGGGACAGAAATCGATAGACCAAAGTCTCGATTTCGTAGTCCCAGCCCCGCGAGGATGATTAGGAGCTTTTTGGAGTCTAAAAGACGAACAAAAAGTTCAATCAGCTACCGCGTCAAAGTTTGATTCCTAATAAAAAATGAGGTCGGGATCTTTTGTCCCAACCTCCAGTATATAAATTTATTTTACTTCAAATCCTTCTGCAACTGCGTTCGCAAAGTTTTCTTCAACGATACTTGCGCAGTGGTCGCAGATGGTTGCGTTATAGCTACGTTCTGCTGTACTTGGATCGATACGACGGCAACGATCACATACTTCACCTGCAGCGCGTTCAACTGTAAAGGCCACATCTTCAAAGGCTACTGCACCTTCTGGAGCTGGTCCTTCTGCGATAGTCAATTCTGAGACAATCAAGAGTTGAGCAACATTGCTATCAACAGCTCCAAGTAGAGTTTTCACGACTTCATTTGGATAAACTGTCAAATGAGCTTCAAGGGATTTACCGATTACTTTAGCATTACGAGCTTCTTCCAAGGCTTTTTGAGCTTGTCCACGGAAGTCCATGAAGGCTACCCATGTGTCCAAGATTTCCTCTTGGTTAGCAAAGGTTTCCGCTTCTGGCAATTCTGACAATTGAACAAAGTCTTCAGCTTCAAACTCAAGATATGACCAGATTTCTTCCGCAGTGTGAGGAAGGATTGGTGTCAAGAGTTTGGTGATTTTTACAAGGATATCGTAGAAGACAGTTTGCATTTGACGGCGTTCCAGTGATTTGGCACCCTCGATGTAGACAACATCTTTGGCAAAATCAAGGTAGAAGGCAGACAAATCAACGTTGATAAAGTTAACAAGCGCCTTGTAGATGGTCAAGAATTCAAAGTTGGCATAAGCATCACGAATGGTCTTAACAAGCTGGTTAAAGCGGATGGTCATGTACTTATCAACTGAACGAAGTTCTTCGTAAGCTACTGCATCCTCAGCTGGGTTAAAGTCAGATGTGTTAGCAATCAAGAAACGAAGAGTGTTACGGATCTTACGGTAAGTTTCAGAGACTTGGCTCAAGATATCCATAGAAATACGCACGTCGTTGCTTGAGTCAACACTTGTTACCCAGAGACGCAAGATTTCCGCACCGAATTGTTTTTCAACATCGCTTGGAGCAATGGTATTTCCAAGAGATTTAGACATCTTCTCACCTTTACCATCTAATGTGAAACCTTGAGACAAGATTTGCTTGTAAGGTGCTACGCCATGGTTGGCAACAGATGTGATGAGTGATGAGTTAAACCAACCACGGTATTGGTCAGAACCTTCAAGGTAAAGGTCAGCTGGATAAGTCAGATTTGGACGATTCACCAAAACACCATTCCATGATGAACCTGAGTCAAACCAAACGTCCATGATGTCTGTTTCTTTCTTGAACTCACCATTTGGTGAACCTGGATGTGTAAATCCTTCTGGCAAGAGGTCTTTAGCATCACGTTCCCACCAGATGATGGAACCATGCTCTTCAAAGAGTTGAGCTACATGCTCAATCGTTTCAGCTGTCATGATTGGTGTGCCGTCTTCAGCATAGAAGATCGGAAGTGGAACACCCCAAGCACGTTGACGAGAGATAACCCAGTCACCACGGTCACGAATCATGTTGTAAAGACGGACTTTACCCCATTCTGAATGGAATTTCACTTTTTCAATTTCATCCAAGATTTCTTGGCGGAATTTAGATACAGAAGCAAACCACTGTGGCACGGCACGCCAGATGATTGGTTTTTTCGTACGCCAGTCAAATGGGTATGAGTGAGAGATTTCTTCTTGAGCAAGAAGGAGGTTACCAAGTTTTTCAATAACAGTTGGAACTACCTTGTCATAGAATTGACCTTCGAACTCAGGACCAGCATTCTTCATCATGATACCACGTTCGTCAACAGTCACTGCGACTTCAAGACCATTAGCAATACCAACATTGTAGTCGTCCTCACCAAAACCAGGGGCTGTATGGACAATACCAGTACCAGAGTCAGTTGTAACGTGGTCACCAAGGATAACGAGTTCATCTACTGCAGTATCCCAAGGGTGTTCTGTCACGATGTGGTTCAATTCTTGACCACGATAAGTCGCCAAAACTTGAACATCAGTCCAGCCAAATTTCTCAGACAAGCTGTTCAACAATTCAGCAGCAACCACAAACTTACGAGTTTCACCAGCAGGTTGAACTAAAACGTAATCAATATCCGCACCAACAGTCAAACCACGAGAAGCAGTGATGGTAAATGGAGTAGTTGTCCAGACAACGATATAAGTATCTGTATCTAGAACACCTTTGCCATCTCTAACCTTATTGGCATAGTACAGTGATGTTGAAACCAAGTCATGATATTCAATCTCCGCTTCAGCAAGAGCTGACTCAGATGACCAAGACCAGTAAACTGGCTTAGCACCACGGTAGATATAGCCCTTGTTAGCCATCTCGCCGAAGACACGAATTTGCGCTGCTTCATAGTCAGGGGTCAAAGTTACATATGGATTTTCCCAGTCACCAGAGACACCTAAACGTTTGAAGTCTTCGCGTTGTTTATCTACTTGAGAAAGAGCGTATTCACGGCAAAGTTTCAAGTATTCAACCAAATCCATCTCTTTACGTTTGACACCTTGTTTTGCCAAAACTTGCTCGATTGGTAGTCCGTGTGTATCCCAACCTGGGATGTATGGTGCGTAGAATCCTGACATAGACTTAGAACGAACAATGATATCTTTTGAAATCTTGTTCATAGCATGACCAACGTGGATATTTCCGTTAGCGTACGGAGGGCCATCATGAAGAGTGAAATGAGGTTTTCCTTCATTTAATTCTTGACGGCGTTGGTACAATTTTGCTTCTTCCCATTCTTTTTGCCAAACTGGCTCTTTAGTTGGAAGGCCTGCACGCATTGGGAAGTCAGTTTTCCCAAGATTTAAAGTTTCTTTGAGTTTCATGATATCTCCTTTTTTATATAGACAAAATAAAAACCACGACTCGCTAAAAAGGACGAAAATCGTGGTACCACCTTTGTTCGGAAAAAGAACTAGTCTTTCTCCCTCTTTTCCCGTAACGTGGGGAACGTCAAATCCTACTAACTTCAGACTTGATAACTTGAGAGGATAATCTAATCAACAGGGATTGTAGGACTTCCACCATCGCCTACTCGCTGTAAATATGTTTGGTTAGATCTTGTTCTCAGATTTTCTTTCTTATAAAAGATCAATAGATTCTGTCAAGGGTGCTGATTGAGAATCTTGGTTTGAAGAAACGACTCCTTCTACTACTGAGCTAGCAGTATCTGGAACTGTTTCTTTTTGTGATTCAACCAATTCTCGATTAGCTGCTTCAATGCGAGCTTGGAGCTCTGCTACTTCCTCTGGTGAAAACTGACGAGTCATGTCAATTGGTTCTTCATCATGATATCCAGTTACATCTTCACCCAAAACTTCTCCGACAACTTCTTTAAAAGCTTCGTCACTTGTTTGAAGGTAAGTTGCTGTCGGACGCAAAATTTCTTCCCAGTCAGAAGAGTCTACAATGGCCAATTGACTCTCAATCGTAGATTTCAAACGTTGATGGAAGACACGGCTCTTATTCTTTAATTCTTCCGTCTCTACTGCAACCTTCTTAGCATTATCCGTAGCTTGACGCAAGATTTCATTAGCCTTATATTTAGCTTCATCAAGCAGACGCTGGGCATCTTGTTCAGCCTGTTTAAGGATATTTTGAGAGCGTTCATTTGCAGCTTGTTTGACACGTTCTGCAGTATCTTGAGCAATCAATACAGACTGGCTCAATGACTCCTTAATCTCATCGAAATAAGACAAACGTTCCTCTAAATTTTTAATGTGTTGCTCTTTTTCATGGTTACTACGAACAAGCGTTTCATAATCACGAACAACAATATCTAGAAATTCATCAACTTCTTCAGGATTAAAACCTCTAAACTTGGTACTAAAGGTTTTATCCTTGATTTCTAACGATGTAATTGGCATATTTTTCCTCACTTACTTAATAAAAAATAGAATCATTCAATGGTTCTGGTTCTTGCTCGTTTGTCACTGTTATTTTAGGAAAATCATCAGTAAAAGACGAAAGACGTTCTTCTAATCTTTTGATATAGACTTCAGTTTCATCCTTGTAACGGACTAGTTCCTCATAGTCAAAATAAATCTTATCCAAAAATTCGTCAACTTCTTGCTTATTATAGCCTCTGAATTTAATGGAGAAAGCTTTATCAATAATTTCTTGTGGTGTAATCGACATTTTTCTTCTCACTTACTTAGTAGTAATTGGACTGTTATTTTTTTCTTATCTTTTTTGGTTTGACCATTTTCTTTGAGTAAGATAATCCGTCCAAAACGTCTGACACTTACTAAATCACCTAATTTAACTTGGTAGTCAGATTTTTAACCAGATGGTAATTTACCTGAACATATTTTCTTTCTAATAAATCAGCTATCTGCGAGCGAGACAATTTCAGAACATTTGACAAGAAAGCATCCAAGCGCATACTCGGAACTAAAACTTCCTTTTCCTGATAATCACTCACGGCTTCTACCAATTCTTCAAAAGATACGACTTCTAGTTTGACAGGTAATCTAGCAATCTTTTGAATCCCATCTTGAAAGAGAGAAGTGAATTTTTGGTCCACAATGATTTGGGCCCTATTATCCGTAACTAAAATATCACCAAACAATTTGCGATCAATTCCCAAACGATTCAGAACAGTTCCTAAAATCTTGGCATGTGTCAATTGGTCGAACTTACTAGAATAAACAATCTCAAGCAATTCCATTTCAAAGTCCATCAAAGTCGGTATGAAATAATCTGGTGCAAGAAGCACACGACTATACTCACTAGGTAAGAAATCGTTGCTTGAAAAAACTTGAATTCCTTGATGATTCCCCAATGTCTTTAAAATAAAGACCTGATGGGGGTTGATAAAGGGAGTAAGGATGGGAGCGTAGTGCTCTTCTACCTGCCTAAGCCACTCCAATCCCTTATCAATGAAAGGAATATCCTCGACTGAGAAATGCTGATAAATATCTTTTCTCATGCTAGTATTAAAAGAAAACGGATCAGATAGTTACCGACTAAATGAACTAAAATGACAGCCACCCAAACTGTAAAATCAAAACCACCAACCCTTAGCGGCAAACGTCTCAAGGGTTGAAGGATCGGTTTGACTAAGCTAGTTAACAAACGACCTAGTGCTGTATCATAGGCATTGGGTAACCAAGATAATAGAGCAAAAGCTACAAGTATCCATGAATAGATAGTTGCAGCATTCTGTATTAAACGAATTAGAAAAATCATTACTTCACTCGATTTCTCTTCATATCAAAATCAAACTCTTCACCGTGAGAACCATCAGGCAAGCGAATGTCTTCAATATTAACCACAACTCCTACTGGTGTCAAAAGATACATAGTATTTGCAACTTTTCTCAATTCACCAGCAAGCACATGGCGAGCTCCATCTAAGTAATCTAGACAGCGGCGTGCTTGTACTTCAGTCATATATTGGAAGTCAATGAGAATACTTTCGTTGCCTGCCAACAAATCAACGATATCTGTTGCATCTTCGTAGCGACGAGGATAACGAACATCAATAGTTACTTTTTCTGTGCTACGGTGGCTCTGCATCGCCAACTCTTGCTGACGAGCATGAAGGCGTGTAATATTTTTCTCTTTAGAATTCACTTGTGAAGATTGTGGTGACTGTTGAGCTCGTGGAAGTTCTTCCTTTGGAGCCGAAACTGAAGTTAAGGTTTGTTCAGACTTTAATTCAGCAACGCTTGGTGCCACCTCTTCTCCATCTTCAGTGAAATAATCTATAAACTTATCAAATTTATCTTTTAGTGACATGGTTATTTCCTATTTAAAAAATGCTGTACCGATTCGAACGAAAGTTGAACCACATTGAATCGCTTCTTTGAAGTCTCGACTCATACCCATACTTAGTTCGGTCATCGGCATATTAGGGAGATGTTTTTCTTGAATGGTTTTTTGCAATTCTTGCGTTTCTTTAAATATGTCTAGTAACTCTTGACTAGTTGCTTCAAATGGAGCCATGGTCATCAGACCTACATACTCAATCTGGTCTAATTCTGAAAGTTCTGGTAAGAGAGCTAACAATTCTTCTTTCGAAAAACCGTGCTTACTTTCTTCCTTAGAAATATTTACTTGCAAAAAGCACTTAATCTTGTGGTCCGCTCGTTTTTGAATTTCCTGAGCTAGCTTTAAGGAATCTAAAGCATGAAAATAATCCACATAAGAAATCACTTCCTTGACTTTACGTCTCTGTAAGGTTCCAATCAAATGCCAAGTAAGATTCTTATCACTCAGAGCATGATACTTGTCAAGAAATTTGTCAACACGGTTCTCACCAATGTGTTGCACTCCTTGCGAAACCAAAGCTGAGGCTGTTTCAACATCTACATACTTGGTCACCGCAATCACAGAAACCGAATCGTTTTCACGACCGGCTTCCTGAACTGCATTCGATATCTGTTGAAAAACAAGGTTCGTATTTTCTTTTAAATTCATCTTCATTAACGATTTTTAAAGAACGGTGGAGTTTCCAACTCGTCTTCATCTGTCGCTGCTGGAACTTCAAAGCGTTCTACTGGAGAAACAACTGGCTCTCCTTGACGAACGATGGCGTCTCGTCTCAAGTCCCAGTCACCAAAAGCTGATGTCTTTGGTGTTTCTTGACGGCGATAACTTGGAGTTGGAATTTCTGCTGTATCAGCCATATCAAAATTACGATCAAAAGTTTGTGCATGGCTAGTTCGAGCAGGTTCACGGTGTGTCGCTTGGCGTGGTTGAGCAGTTACAACTTTCTCAACTTTATCCTGACGTACTCCTGTCGCAACAACAGTCACACGGATTTCGTCTTTCATTGTCTCATCAATAGATGTTCCGAGCCAGATGTTAACACCGTGTCCAGCTGCTTGGTTAACAATTTCTGATGCTTCTTCAGCTTCAATCAAAGTCAAGTCCAAGCCACCCGTTACGTTGACAATCACATCTTCTGCTCCATCGATAGTTGTTTCAAGAAGTGGTGAGTAGATTGCTTTACGAGCAGCTTCTACAACACGTTCTTCACCGCTACCGATACCAATACCCATGAGGGCATTACCTTTGTTGGCCATAACCGTCTTAACGTCTGCAAAGTCCAAGTTGATCAAACCAGGATTTGTAATCAAATCTGTGATCCCTTGAACACCTTGACGAAGAACGTTGTCTGCTTCACTCAATGCTTCAAGAAGTGGAGTCTTCTTGTCGACGATTTCTAGCAAGTTATTGTTTGAGATAATCAAGAGTGTATCAACATGCTCACGAAGTTCGTTAATTCCTTCGATGGCAAATTGTCCACGTTTGCTTCCTTCAAAACCAAATGGACGAGTTACAACACCGACTGTCAAAGCACCAAGACTTTTTGCAATACGAGCGATAACTGGTGCAGCACCTGTACCAGAACCACCACCCATACCAGCAGTGATGAAGACCATATCAGCACCGCTGATTGCTTCTGTCAATACTTCTTCGCTTTCTTCTGCAGCTTTACGTCCAACTTCAGGTTGACCTCCTGCACCAAGTCCGCGAGTCAATTTAGGACCGAGCTGAATAACTGTTTCAGCTTTTGTACTGCTCAAAGCCTGTACATCTGTGTTGGCTGCGATAAATTCAACGCCGGAAACGCCTTCGTCAACCATACGGTTGATGGCATTTCCACCACCACCACCGACACCGATTACTTTAATGACTGCACCTTGTGCAGCTGCTGTATCAAATGAAAATGTCATATTTATATTCCTCTATTTTATTCGTCAAACATGCTTCCAATCAAGCTACGGAAACGATCCGTTAATTTACCTTTGCTCTTTTCTTCTGATTGAAGAGGAGCTACTGGTTCAACAGATTGAGTAGTTTCAGGCTCAGGAGTTGTCACTGTATTAAATACTGGTCGTGGAGAAACAAGTGAAACTGGTTGTGCTGAACTTCTAAAGTCAATCGGTTGGTGGCGTAAACTTTCGTCACCTCGAATTGCTCGTTGTGCCAAAACATTCACTTCAGTAAGACTACCAGCGAATTCTGACAAGCTGATGACATGGGCAAAAGCAGGATTGCGAATACCTACTTGATTTGGTACGAATAACTTAACGCGTACTCCAAATACTTCTTGGGCCAATTCAACGACACCTGGAAGAAGAGCATTTCCACCTATCAAGACAATACCACCTGGTAAGTCTAATAGGTGACGTCTTTCCAAGTCTTGCTTAATTTGCTCAAAAATGTGCTTGATTCTTGCTGAAATAATCTCAGCCAAGTATTCTTCAGTTACTTCAACTGGTTCAACTTCACCGATCACTTCAACTTGGAAAGTTTCCTTGCTAGCTAGTGGTGGATAAGCCTCACCATAGTTCAATTTTAGACCTTCTGCAATTTTCTTAGAAGTTTTGAGAACTTTTGAAATGTCTTTTGTGACATAATCGCCACCCTCTTGGTTGACATTTGTATATTGAAGTTCTTGATTGCGAATCGTAGCAACAGTCGTTTGGCCACCACCCATGTCGATAACAGTCGCACCAAACTCACGTTCACCTTCATTCAAGACAGAGTGAACCATTGCAAGAGGTGAAATAATCACGTTATCGACTTGAACGCCTACACGCTCAACAGTTTTACGAAGATTGTGGAGAATCGTACGTGGGCCAGTGTACAAGAGACCGCGCATTTCCAAACGCACACCCATCATCCCGCGAGGATCACGAATTCCTTGGAATCCATCAACGACAAATTCCTCTGGAATAAAGGTGATAACTTCACGGTCTGGAGTCATACTTTTAGTCAAGGCTGATTTGACCACATTTTCGACATCTTGATCCGTAATTTCTTTTGTATCTGATGTCACTGGAATCATGCCTTGAGTTGGCTCCACTTGTAGCAAATTAGCTGGCAAACCAACGTTTACAGACTTGATTGAAATTCCTGCTTTTTCTTCTGCTTGAGAAATTGCAGACTTAATAGCAGTCGCTGCTGCTTCGATGTCAACGATAATCCCATCTTTGACACCTTTACTTTTGGCATTGCTTACGCCAATTACATTTACTTCACCATTTACAAGCTCTGCAACCAACACTTTAATAGAGCTAGTCCCGATATCTAAGCCTGTAAAAAAACCATTTCTAGTCATTACACTGCGTCCTCTCTATCTTCCCAGTTTCACACTTCTATTTTTAATAGCTACACCAAGGCATAACTACTCACAAAATATTATAACACAAAAAAAACATTCGTGCTCGAATTTTCTAACATTTAAACAAGCTTTTTCTTGAATTTTTATAATTATTCGACGATTGCATATATGAGTAAACAAAAAAAGAAAGAGAATCTCTCTGCTCTCTCTTTCTGTATACATTTTGGCCTCCAGTAAGGCTATTTTTTAAGGTCTTGTTTGTAAAATTCTTTCAAGGCATCTCGCCAAGTTGGGATGACAAACCCAGTAGCTTTGGCTTTTGCAAGGCTCATTGTTGAGTTTAGTGGACGTTTAGCTTTGGCAGGAAATTGGCTTGAGTCCACTGGCTTGACTTCGACATCTGTATCCTTCAAAATTTCAACTGCAAAGTCATACCAAGTTGTGTCTTCCGTCGCATCATTTGACAAATGATAATAACCAAATTCCTTGCGATTTTCAGCTAGGAAAGTCATGAACTCGGCCAAGGTACGCGTCCAGGTTGGTCGACCATGTTGATCATTTACAACTGTCAAGGTTTTATGAGTTTTAGCAAGATTTTGCATCGTGAAGACGAAGTTTTTGCCGTAATTTTCAGATTATCTTTTTTCACCACCCAATCAAACTCAAACATGTACACTATGATACTCTTTTACATTTGATTTTTTGTTACCAACTAGTTTCAGATATAACTAGATCTACATATCGTATCGTTTCAACTTATTTCTCTATGTTCATAATTAAAGTAGCATACTTTATTCTTTTCTTCTAAATTGAACTCATCACTTGAAACAACAATTGAATAGTCACCCAACTGCTTTACTTTTTTAATAAATTAATATCCCAATAATGGAGCAAATCAAAAATTTTAGTAATCGTACTTTAGCATACCATATTTCTCATTTTTAATTTCTTTATAATTGATTTACTATCCACTCTGCACTCTTCATTGCAGCATTTCCGTCATCAAATTGTCTATTCTTTAACTTATAGTCATTGACACATTTATAATAATCAATTTTTGAAAATCTAGAAATTTGTTCAACTAATTCAAGATTTGTATAACATTTAATAAATGGAAGATTATTAAAATCCTGATTTAGAGGTCTTAATTTTGTATACTCTTCATAATCTGGCATATACAAAAATATGACTCTATTTAACAGCATGAAATCGGTCGGTGCTGATGAATAGTCTGAAATCATAATATCAGCTGCAAACATCAAATCCTGAGGATCCGGATAGTCTGTCACATTAATCAATCTTTCATCATCATTTTTAAAAAATGTATTATCAACATTTGGATGAAAACGAATCAACACTCTAACTTTTTTATTATAGAATTTTTGAAACGAATTGATTACCTTATCATAATCAAGATTATACGCTTTTGTTGATCCATCATCCCTAAAAGTAGGCATATATAAAACAACTAGTTCATCTAAAGAGATACTATATCTATCTCTAACGATTTGGTTTAAGTGGGTTATTTTCTCACTATGAAAGAAATCATCATTTCTTGGTAAACCATATTCCAAAACATCAACATTATCATTTAGCCAAAATGATTTTTTAAACTGTTCTGTTTGCAATTGGCAACTAGAAATGATTCCATCAGATATCTTACCATCGTATTTTGCCATTATGAGATAGGATTTTGAAAGTGTTGATTCTACGTCCTGCTCAACTAGTTTCACTCCATAAGAACCATGCCAAGTCTGTAAGTAGATTTGCTTTTTTCTTTTCCAAGGACGATCAGAATTTCTGATATTATCAACCCAAACTTTAGCTGTACTACACTCCAAAAAAGCTCTCCAACTTCCATATCGTACCTTTCTAATCCCATCAGGTACAGAAGTACTCATATCCTTTGTTAACCAAACTATATCAAGATTCTTATCCTGCTTTAATAGTTCATCAGCAATATACTTTGGATTGTCCCCATATCCTCGACCACCAAAGTTGTCAAATACCAGCTTTCTTTTATTTAGAGGTAACCAACTAAATGGGTAAAACATTAATCTTTTTAAAAATAATTTATAATATCTTTTCATATCCAATCTTTCGTTTGATTTTTTCCCTCAATAACTTAAAATGTAAGTTTCTTGACATTAAAATATAGCAGCAACAAAAAACAACATATACTATTCCACCCAAAACAATTAGGAAAATAAGACTCATTATATTGTATGGTAAATGAGTTTTGACTACCATAATAACCAGGTACATAACTAGACCGAATAGGTAGAATATCAAACCGTTTTTCAAATATCTTTTTAAATCTAAATCTCTTCTCACTGACCAAAATTGCATTCCAGACAATACAAATTCTGCCAACACTGTACTTACTGTAGCTCCCATTGCTCCAAAAGGTTTTATAAAAAAACAGTTTAGCACTAGATTTACAACGGCTCCTGCAATTAGAGATGCCACATAATCTTTATCCTTAGCTCTAGGAATCAAATACTGAGTTCTAATAATATTTCCTAAAACAGAAAAAACAACAGCTGGAGACATAGCCGCAATTAATCTACCTGATTCAAGAAATTCTTCTCCCCAAAATATAATAGAAAAAATATCAGAAACCGATATTAGTCCAAACATCAATACACTAGAAATAATCATCACGTATAAAATTGTTACTTCTATGTAGTATTTACTCTTTTCTTCTTGTCCTTCTGCTAGTAAATAGGAAGTTCTCGGCAACATCACAGCCCCTAAGGCCGCAATCAAAGCTTTAGGAATTTCAATAATTCTACCTGCATTGTCATAAAATCCAACCTGCCTTACATCAACCATTAAACCAAGCATATATTTATCCATATTAGTAAAAATACTAATGGCTAGTACAGGAATAAAAAGAATTAAAATTGGTTTAATATGAGGTAATAATTCCTTCAATTGAATCTTTTTCCAAGACAATATTCCTTTTAATTTTCCCCATAGTAAAAGTTGACCAACTAAAGTCACTGACCCATTTATAAATGTATACTTCCATAAATCTGTACTTTGACGTACACATAAAAAAATTAAAAATAATCCTAAAAGTTTAACTAATGTGTTCCTAAAAACGATTTGTTTAAAATTTTCTAATCCATAGAAAAACCAAGTAATATCAACAGCATTTGACAACAATAAAAAGAGTTGTAATATTGCAATAACCTTGTAATGTACTGCCCCAAAATATAGATAAGCAATATAAGCTATAGTGACCAGAATAGACATTATTAACTGGATAGAATAGATACTCCAAAATGTTTTTGATAGAGTATCTTCTCCTTCTCGTTTAACAGTCGCAATTGTTCTATTTCCGTAATTTGCAATTCCCAGAAGCATGAACATCATAAAGTAAAGTGCAACTGACATCGTAAAAGAATGAATACCTAGATTTTCAGCACCTAATACTCGTGATAAATAGGGAGAAGTTATTAAAGGAACAGCAATACCAATCAACTGATATCCCATATTATAAGCTAAATTTTTACTAATCTTATTACTCATTTGTCTCAACTTTCGAAGATATTATAAACTTATAAAAGGTATCCACACCACTAGAATAATCAAGGTGATGGTTTAATTTATGAAACACTGATATATTTTTTATTTGTTCCCATCGTTTTTCCGAAAATTGATTATTTAACTCAAAGTGAAGTGTGTGAGGAGAATGATTATTAAAGGTAGGGACAGCTGCCCATTCTGCTGGATAATGTTCCGTAGCAATTGTAAAGAATATGTGAAATAAAAAATAATTACATAAACTATTATTTCTCTTCCAATATTCCCAGAGAAGTTTTCTCGTATACAGTAATATAGGATGATCACTATAAGCTGAAATTAACCAACTTGACGCAACAATGGCTTGGGAATCCTTCCGTGATAAATCTAACGATTTATATACAAAAAGGGGTAATTCAAGATTTGTAAAATCTCCTCCAGTATTCAACACAGTTGCATCCACCCATAATCCACCATGGCGGCATAGGAGCTCTATCCGAAGGATATCAGAGTAATGCGCACGAGAAATCCATCCTTTTTTGTATTTCTCAATAATATAGTCTGGAATCTCCGTATAATCACTTATATTTTCTTCTGTCAATACAATGATTTCTCTTCCTTGAAGTTGAGTCCTCATTGATTGAATACATGTTTTAATTAACTCTGGAGCATACTCTTCTCCCTGAAACCAACAAATCCAAACTTTATTTGAAAATTCCATTTGAGATTTAAGCTCATTTTCAGTCAACGAAATATAGCTAAACTGTTGCTTTAGCTTTCTGTATGCTGTATCTGTGTCTTGTTGAAAAGCTATATTTTGATTATTTATAATATATAGTGGAATGATTCTATGAATTTTATTCTTCAATTTACTATAAAAAGAATGATTTTTTATAGAATCTAAAATTTTTTCTATCATTATGTTTCCTATACTCTACATTACTTTTGATTTCACATAAGCTGCTAAACGAATATCTATAAATCCTAAAATATTCTGCACAATTAGTCTCGCATCATTGTTTTGTGTATACTTAGCAAACTTTCTAAACTGTCTCTGTAAATACTTTGCAAAAGTAGGATTCAAAACATTTCTGTGATTGGTAGTCGTTGTAACGATCCAATTACAATACTGTTGACACGCTTTTTCGTGCAAAAAGGAATGCCCCTTATCTGAATAAAACTCAATACGTGAAGTATGCATCTCATCCTTCATTTTTATTTTCTCTAAAGTCATATTACTTTGGACTATACTTCCTTCTCGTTGAACATATAAATATAATGGTTCCTCAACAATTGATACCTTTTGGCATTCCCAAAAAAGAGGATAATTTAGAAATTCATCTTCATATAACTTGCCTATTTTAAATTGAAACTTTTCAAATAAAGTTGAACGATAAAGCTTATTCCACGCAACCACATAGCGATAGCCATCTGCTGTTAATACTTTTTCTAATATTTGTTTACCGGACAAGCATTCTTCTCCAGAATCCAATAGCTCATCTTTTATTTTTTCCCCTTTTTCATCAACTAACGAAAAAGAACAAATCGATACCTCGGAATCATTATTCTTTATAGAAGAATATAACTTCCAGACATAGTCCTTAGATATGTAATCATCGCTATCAATAAATGCTACATATCGCCCTTCCATTTGCTTAATCCCAAAATTCCGAGCATCTGATAAACCTCCATTTGCTTTATGAAATACTCTTATTCTAGGATCAACTTTACTAAATGAATCACAAATTTGCCCACTACTATCTGTACTTCCGTCATCAACCAATAAAATCTCGATATTTTTATAAGTCTGATTTAAAATACTTTCAATTGATTTTTTTAAATAATTTTCCACGTTATAGACTGGAACAACAATGCTTACCAAATCTTCCATAACTTATTTATCCTTCATTTTTAAATTTTCTTCTCTTCCACCACTCTTTAAATAAGTAAAAAGAATAGATCAACACTGGAATTTTTAATTTTAGCAAATAAAAAACAATCATCTCATTTATATTTTTAGGCATCTTTTCTTTGCTTACTTTTTCATCTAAAAATAATCTATACCTTTTTAATTGTTGAGTAATTTGGTCTAGTTTTTCTTTTGGTGAATACGGAGAATCAAATTTAAATAAATTATTTACATACAAGCTAGCAAGGTAAAATCTAAAATCCATATGTTGCTTATAGTAGTTCTCCTCAATTTTAGGATAAACTTCCAACAGTTGATTCCATATCTGGTTCTGAATTATCAGGGAATTTTCAATGTTCTGCACATAGCGCTTAGATAACGACTGCGGATTTACATTTTGAATATTATAATACACCCCATCAACAACTCCAATACTTTTAGAAACCATTAAGTATTGATACACAAATGACATATCTTCACCGAGTGACATCTCAGTCGAAAAAGTAATATTATTTTCTTCAATTACTTTACGAAGAAACAGTTTAGCACAAACACTTCTCGGAAAGATATCAACAAAATGAGCACCTATTTCTTCTCTTGTACGTGCAATAAATGAAGTTGACTTGTTCTCGTTTCCACCGTATTGAGTTGTAGCAGGTTCTTTATGCCAACAAGATAAGAGATCAATTTTATTATTTTTTGCAAATTGACACATTTTATTAAGCATACCTTCATCTAAAACATCATCTGAATCTAGAAAAAAAACATACTCTCCACTAGCATGAGATAACCCCTTATTTCTAGCAGCAGATACCCCTTTATTAAGCTGATGAAAAATCTTAACCTTTGAATTACTATCGTACTGGTTCAAAATTTCTGCTGTAGAATCGTTAGACCCATCATTCACTAAAATCACTTCAAGAGATTCTAAATTTTGCTTTAGGGCACTATCAACACAATTTTTAATAGTTTTTTCGGCATTGTATACTGGTATCACCACTGATATTTCAATTTTCATCTAAATCTCCTCTGATTAATTTAGTAGACTTATAAGCAACATTACCTAACCCAAGAAAGAAAAACACAATATAGGTAGACCTCGTAAACGTACTATTCCACACAACAATGCTCACCATCACTACAAAAGCTATTATGGATACAATTAATCTTTCACATTGCATCTCTTTATCTCTAGTAAAAGTTCCTCTTATAAATAATGATAACAAGAATAAATAAAGAAGGACTACAGAAATAAAACCACCATCTGCAAGCATTTTACCCAGTTCATAGATATAATTAACAGAGTATGACCCCAAACCTTTTCCAAATATGGCACTAACATAATCATGATAGAACAAGTTATCCCATAAGAAGGAAATAGTATTGGTTCGTCCTGCAAATTCCGTTCTGTTTTCATAGGATAATGCCTTTGTAACATTAAAAAAGGTATACAAATTATCAGGTAAAACCATTTCAATAATTTTGTAGGCAACCAAAAAAAGAAGAGATATTCCTGCAGTTGCACTAATTATACGTAACTTTTTAACTTTTTTTGACTTTTGAAATATGAAAATTAGGAAAATAGAGAATATGAGAATAACGAAAAAAATCTTTATTTCTGCCAATGCACATATTATACAGGAAATAGCAATCAAAAATAGCGACTTCATAGCGTCCCATTTGCCATATAAATAATACACAATAGACAAAACACATAGAGCTAAACAATAGAATCCTTGAATTCCGTTTGCATAATTAGTAAAACCAAAAATACCATTGGTAAAATCTGGATGTAAATGTAATCCTAAATGCTGGTATAAAACTAACAATAAATTAAATATCTGTAAAACGTAAGCAGTATCAATTAAAGATGAAAAAGTTCTGTCATCTAAATAACTGTTCGTCATGTAATAAACTAGAAATGCTCCTAGTATATATCTGATTCTTGCAACGAATTCATATACATTGAGATTTCCCCAACTAAAACTAATTAATAAAAATAGTATTAAGAAAATAAAAAAGACTATGCTGACATGAGGATTTTTTATTTTAATCTTGCCCAAAGAATAGGAATCAAATACAACAAATAAAGCCGATACTAGTAGCAATACATCTGGTATCGTAAGCAATAGCGATGAAGAAAAATAGGAATATACTAACTCACTACATAACGAATATATGAATAGCAACTTGATACAAATATTTATAAACTTATTCGTCCTTAACATTACTTGTCCCCATTAAATCGTCAATCATATCTATAAAGTTCTCCATAAATAGGTTATTATTAGTTTTCAAAGATTTACCTTGTTGTTCATTTATTTTAGAAATACCTGACATAAGATTGCTTATATTTGTAATGACTGTTAAATTATAGATATTTAATACTTTCTCAACAAATTCCATCTGATGGTCATTCACATGCTCTCCAAATTTTTTTTGTCTTGGAACAACTATAGGAACTTTACCTTTAGCAATAACCCCCATAAACGTTGCTGGTCCCCCATGAGTAATAATAATATCCGATTCCTCAATCATTTGATTCATTTTTTCATAAGAAATTATCTTTTCCCACTCACAGTATTTCGGAATATAATTGGAATATCCTGTCTGAATAAAGACCTCATCTTGAATAAGATTTTCTTTTTTTAGACGATCAACTTCTTTGATCAAGCGATCAAATTGTTGTTCGTGTGTACCTACAGTCACAAAAATCATTAGAATATTCCTCCTAGGTTAATTGCTTTTGGGTATACTTTTTTCATTTCCTCCCATTGGACAATGAACCTGTCAGTGACTGGATAAACAAGTTTCCCAGTCACTGTCGGAGCATCGATTCTATCAAACACCTCTATATAAACTGTCTTTGATCCAAAAAGCTTTCCAATGTAAAAGAAAGGAACAGCGACAGCAGCACCAGAGGAAATAATTACGTCTGGTCTCTCTTTCTTTAATATCTTATAGGCAAGAAAAGTATTTCTCACTAAATTTTTGATATTACGGTTGGTTGGATAATAACAGGGATATAAAACTTCCTCAGAGAGTAAACTCCTAGCGTCCTCCTTATCAAAAGTAACCCAAAATCTTTCTTTATCTTTCCAAAAAGGTTTCAACAAATATAAATGAGCTAAATGACCTCCACTAGATCCAACTAGACATACTTTCATTCCTTACTTCGCTCCATCTCTCATCAACACAACTTTTACAGTTTTTAGCAATATTTCAAAATCTTTCCAGATGGTCCAATCATCGATATAAGCCACATCCAACTTAACAACCTCATCGAAGTTTGTAATTTCACTTCGACCACTAATTTGCCACAAACCTGTAATACCAGGTTTGAAGCTGAGACGACGTTTTTGCTCAGGTGTGTACTTTTCGTACTCATCTACAGTTGGTGGACGTGTGCCAACTAAACTCATATCTCCGATCAGAACATTCCAAAATTGTGGCAATTCATCCAAGCTAGTTTTTCGGATAAATTGTCCGATCTTAGTCACTCGAGGATCGTTATCGATCTTAAACATACCACCTTGCATGGTATTTTGATCCATCAACTGTTCCTTGATTGCTTCAGCATCGACTCGCATCGAGCGGAATTTATAAAAGGTAAAGTGACGACCATTTTTTCCGACACGAGTTTGTGAAAAAATTGCAGGTCCGCCATCTTTACGAATCAATGGAACTAAAAATAGACTAGCAATGCCACAAAGGATCAACCCAACAATAGCTCCACAAATATCAAGGATGCGTTTGGCAATCACATGACTAGGCTTGTAAAAATTTGTAGAAAATGTCACTACGTTCAAACCTGCCATTTCGTGAATCTGTTTATTTCGACCTAAGTTTTTATCGAAAGCATTAAGATTGACTGTGACAGCAATTCCCATGGTTTCAAACTGAGAAATAATAGCTCCAATATCATAGTCCTCACTTGGAAGATTGACAAAAACTTCATCCACTACTTCGTGCGTTGTATAGGTTAGTAATTTTTCCCTTGGTACAACAAGGACCTTGTCATGGGTGAATTCTGGCTTATCCAAGACAGATACAGCGACCAATCTTCCTTGGACATCGTTAGCAGTTAATAATCGGTCCAATACTTTTTCAGTACGTGATGTTGCTGTGATCAACAAAATATTACGACTACCCTTCAAATTATGATTGAAGGTTTTCCAATAACGCTTCACAAAGAAACTAAGTAGATAATTCAAAACACCATACAAGGAAAGTAGATAAATCATTCCCCTTCTAGAAATGATAAATTTCTCTTTTAAGAAGAAACTTGAAAAGCTAATCAACAAGGCATAAAAGAGGATGTATTTGACCGTTTCTACCAACTCAACATACTGACCTCGTTTGAAAAAATCCTTACCATAGTCACTTATGTAGAAGGCTGCAAAGTGAAGAAAAAAAAGGACAAATACTGTATCTAAAACAATATCAGTTTCTGAAATTGCAATCAGTATATAAGCTAAAAAACTAACAAGTATACTCTGTAAGAATGCCAGAGTTACATTGTAGAAACCCCTTCCTTCCATACTGGACTCCCTAACTTCATTTTATTTTTTTCCGTAATTACCATAGCCACCGTAAGAACCATATCTTTCACGTTGAATATCAAATTTATTCAAAACAACACCTAAAAATGATGTTCCAGTGTGTTCTAACTGACTTTTAGCTTTTTGCACTTCTCTCCGTTTTGCCACACCAGCTTCCGTGACTAAAATGGATGCATCACATTTTTGTGCAATAATGGCTGCATCGATTACGACTCCTATCGGTGCCGTATCAACGATAATATAGTCAAAATATTTACGTAAAGTTTCAATCATTCTTTCAAAATTGGCACTTTGCAAAAGAGCCGTTGGATTCGGTGAAACTGCTCCGGATTGGACCACAAATAAATTTTCAACATTTGTCTCACAAAGGCCATGCGATAAATCCTGGGTGCCAGCCAGATAATCTGTCAGACCAGTGATTTTTTCTCTTGACTGGAACACACCAGACATGACTGAGTTTCGAATATCGGCATCAATCAATAGCGTCTTGTAGCCTGCACGCGCAAAAGCCCATGCAATATTGGTAGAAGTTGTCGATTTACCTTCACTAGGATCGACTGACGTGACTGCAATAACCTTTAAGTTATTTCCACTCAGCTGTATATTTGTACGTAAAGCATTGTAGTACTCTTCTGCTTTTTTTACAGAGTTTAGTTTTTGTTGTGATAATTCTAACTTTGCCATAAGTTCTCCCTTACTTTAATTTATCCATATCTGGAATGACTCCAAGGAGTGAAATTTTCATAACATCTTCAATATCTTCTGGACGTTTAACACGATCATCTAGCAGTTCAACCAATAGAACCACGACAATCACCAAGCCTGCACCAGCACCGATTCCCATTAAGGTATTGCGACGGATATTTGGTGATGATGGTCCAGTAGCTGGACGGGCCTCCTCCAGAGTCGTTACGTCCGAAACTCGAGTGACTGCGATGATTTTTTGCGCTGCAACTTCTCGCAGTGCATTTGCAATACGACTTGCTTCATCTGGTTTATGGTCGCTAACCGAAATAGATACGATACGTGTATCTGCAGGGACCGTTACTTGAACCTTTTTAGTCAATGCTTTTGCATTAACGTTCAAGCCAAGATCAGCAACTACTTTCTCTAGGACATCTTGGGATAGAATGATTTCACGATAGTCCTTGACCAAGTAGGCCCCTGCTTGTAAGTCCTGATTTGTCAGTCCTGCTTTATCGTTTTGATTTCGATTAACCACATAGATTCGCGTTGTACTTCTATACTCAGGTTTGACCACAAAACTACTATACGCAAAGGAAGCAGCTCCTGCTACTATGGCTACAAGAAGGATTAGCAGTTTCTTTTTCCATAGCGCCTTTAATAACTGAATAACGTTGATTTCAATAGTATCTTGTTCTTTCATTTTAACTCCTATATTATTTGATCTTTAATGACTTTTTCGGGGGTTTCCACAAAGAGTTCCCGAGCCTTATCTTGGCCATACCTTTTACTCACTATCTCATAAGCCTCTCGCATATAAGGTGGACGACTCTCTAGATTATGCATATCACTAGCAACTATATGAACCAAGTCCCTCTCCAAAAAATAGCGAGCACGCTTTTTCATGAATTTATAGGTGTCGCCAAACAGTTTTGGTTTGAGGATACTCGAACTATTGACCTGTGTATAGCATCCCATATTGATAAGGTCTCTAACCCTTTTTTCATTATTTTCCAAAGCATCGTAACGCTCTATATGGGCAATGACAGGGGTTATCCCCAACATCAAAACATTGGTCAATGCGCTATGGATTTCACGATAAGGGGTATTCATGCTGAATTCTATCAAGGCATAACGGGTGCCATTTAGTTGAGGAATCTGTTGATTCTCTAATTTGTTTAAAGCATCACTGCTGTAATAGATTTCCGCTCCATACAAAATCCTTAAGTCCGGGGCAATCTCCTTAGCTAACTCCTTGACAACTTTAAAATTTCTTGCAATGTCCTCCTCTGGTGTTTCAAACATCCCCTTCCGACGATGGGAGGTCGAAACGATGGTACGGACTCCTTGGGCATAGGCTTCCTGCAGAAGTGCTATACTCTCTGCCTTATCCTTTGGGCCATCGTCTACATCAAAAACTATGTGTGAATGGATATCAATCATCTTATTTCCCTTCCATGATATCTTTGATTTCTGTTTTGAGTGTCTCCAAGCTATTTGGATCGACCTCTAGCATATAAAGGTTGCTGTCAGGCATGGCATAGGAAGGAAGATCCATACGACCAGTTCCCTTTAGATCTCGAGTGATGACAGTATATTTTCCTCCACTTGCTAGTTGGGCATTCACTAAACTCACCATTGTTTCAGGAGGCATATTTGTTTGTACAGAATCTTGCAACCCTTGCATAATACCATCAAAATTCTTCAAGGCTTCTGCTGAAGTTAATTTTTGAATAATGGCAGCAATGACTTTTTGCTGATTACGCCCACGATCTCCATCGCCATTGGTTAAGGAATAACGTTCACGAACAAAGCCTAGAGCCTGCTCAGAGTTTAGATGAACATTCCCAACAGGGAAGTGATAGTTCCCATGAAGTGATGTGAAGTCTTGATCATTATAAACATCGACACCACCTAAGAGGTCAATCAATTTCAAGAAGGAAGTGAAGTTGAGTCGTGCATAGTAATTTAGATCAATTCCATAGAGATTTTCTAAGGTATGAATGGAAGCATCCACGCCATAAATACCTGCATGGGTCAATTTATCATTTTGGTTATTGCCGCCATCAGCTATGGGCACATAAGCATCCCTAGGCGTTGTTGTCAGGAGAATTTTCTTGGTCTCTTGATTGACCGTCATAATGATATTGACATCCGAACGAGAAACGGAGCTAATCGGTCCGTATGTGTCAATCCCACTGATGTAGATATTAAAAGCCTTGTTTTGAGAAACTTTAGGCGCTTCAACGCTCTTGGTTAGTTCTTTGGTATAAATCTTCTTGATCTTTTTGGCATGGTCTGGATACTCTTGTTCGATCAGATTTTCAAAGACACTGTTCAAAACAATTGCCTTGGTCTCTCCAGCTAAGAGACTCTTATAAGCTGCAAGATAGGAAGAACTGTCTTCAACCGTTAAGTCTTTACTCTGACTTGCCTTAATATCATCGAGCAATTTTTTGATATTCTCTGCATCTGTTTTGGTTGGGGCTGTCACACTGGATAATTCTGAGACATTTCCAATCTCGCTATCCGCCAAAACTGCAACACTGATGGAGTAACTAGAATAGTTAGATGTTGCATTGAGTTGATTTGCTAGGCTAACGAATTGATGAACTCCAATCAAAGAAACTGCGTTCACAATGACCAGAACCACGAGTAAAATCATGGTGAATACCTTGGCTTTTCTCTTTAAAATCAAAAACAAGGCTATTAGCGCAATCAAGATCATAGTGATCGCTATAAGGACATTGGCATAGCTAATCGCTAAAATATGATATCTGAATATTAAAAACAGCAAAAAACAAGCAAGCACTATATATACAAACAACAAAATGATATTGATGTTTTGTTGAATCTTGCTCGTTTTGCTTCCTTTTGAATGTCTACTCAACTTACACCTCTACAAAGTATTTTTTATTTTAATTATATCACAAAGTGGTACTGGATACCATCAACATACACTTGGTAATCGTTTTTATTTACCTTAAAAACAAGAATAGTAAATCCCAATGATAAAATGGCTAAAACTTTACTTAAAAGAGGTTTCTATGTTAAAAAGGCCGGGCAAAAATCCCGACCTTTATGGCAATTGCTAATGAAGTTTTGTCGTGGTAGCTGATAATTTTTTGTTCGTCATTTAGTCTACGACACCGACATTTGCCTACAGATTTCTGCCCCGTTTCCTATTCTTAAAATTATTTCACGTGACTTTCGAATTCTTTTTGACTCTTTTCGACAGAATTTTTACGTTCTTGTTCCCATTTAGCCTTCGCTTCGTCAAATTGAGTAGTTGTTACTACCTCTGTTTGCAATCTCATGTACTTGTAGTTGCTTCCAGTACCTTTGATTCCGACAAGTGAGTAAGCTCGTGTAAATGGTGTAACACGTGTCACTGAAGCCCCACCACCGTTTGAATTTACAGGGAGCAATAGCGAACTATCAATCAACCAGGCTTGTGCATCTGCATAGTTTTCATAGCGTTTGGCTACGTCTGTATTTTCTGCATCTGCCGCTTTCAATTTTTGAGTATACTGGTCCAATCCAATACTTGTAATCTTATCCGTATCCTTGCTTGGATCAAGTCCTAAAATCTTGAGATAGAATCCATCCTCAGCGTTGAAAGGATTAAGATAAGTTGATGGATCTTGGTAGTCTGCAGACCAACCATCCAAGTTCAAATCATAGTCATGATCAGCTGTGGTTGGTGCTTGGAATGTCGCATTGGCATAGTCTTCTGTTGAAATTTGAACGACATCAATCACTACATTTTCTGCCCCAAGAGTTGATTCGACAGATTGTTTAAGCGAATGAATCTTTGGAAGCAAGGTTTTGTTAACTTGGTCTACAGGCAAGTCCAAATGAATCGGGAAACTCACGCCTTGAGCTTCTAATTCTTTCTTAGCCTCTGCAAACTGAGCTTGCGCTTTCTCTTTGTTGAAGTACCCATCTTGAGCATCTTCAAGATTCATATTTGACCACTGCGTGCCGTAGTTTACCAACTTAGATGAAACTGTCTCACCAAAGGTCTTATCTCCAACCTGCACGAAAGTTGGTGGGACAAGCGTGTTACGAAGAGTGTTTTTAGCTGCTTCTTCTCCATTAGACTGAGCCGAATAAGCTGTACGATCAAGTGCAAAGTTGATGGCTTGACGGAAGTTTTTATTTAAAATAGCAGCTTGGGTCGCTTGTTTTTGCTCATCGCTAGTCTTAGCTGTATGATTGTATGCTTGGCGGTTAACGTTAAAATTATAGTACCAAGAAGTTGCGTCCTGCAAGCTATAGACGATGTTGTCCTTATATTTTTCCTTAGTCTTTGCAAAGTTTGAACTATTTGGGTAGACACCAGCAGATGAGTAAGCACCACTTTCAAAGTTACGAATCGTCATATCTTGGTCAGAACCATCAACATAGGCCAATTTAACTCTTTCAATCGTTACTTTTTCTTGGTCATAGTAATGAGGATTCTTCTTGTACTCAAGTGATGATTTTGATGTAAATTCTTTTAACAAATAAGGACCGCTATAAAGAATACTATCTGCTTTCAACTCTCCAAATTCTTTACCTTTAGAAGTCAAGAATTCTTCATTCACTGGGAACAAGATACTATTGGTAGTCTTAGAGTTCCAGAATGGTTCTGGTCGTGTCAAGGTATATTGGACAGTATAGTCATCCAAGGCTTTGACTCCAACATTTGAAAAGTCAGTATTTACACCTGTCACATAATCATCTAATCCCTTGATTGAGTTTTGAATCAAATCAAGCGCTTGACTCTTGTTATCAGCTGCATACTTGATACCTGTGACGAAATCTTGTGCTTTAATTAAGGCGTATTCTTCCCCATCAGCCGTGAACCATTTAGCATCTTGACGAAGTTTATAAGTGTAAGTCAAGCCATCCTTTGAAACACTCCAATCTTCTGCAAGAGCAGGAATGAGATTTCCATAATTGTCATTTTCAAGCAAACCATCTACCAAGTTGGTTACAACAGCGGTATTATCACCAGAGTAGTCCAAAAGGTAATTGAAGGTTGTTGGATCGGCACCAAATGTAGACGAGTAGGTTTTAGCATCTGATGCTGACTTCCCACACGCTGTCAACAAGACCGCAGCAGCAAGCGTCAACCCCGCTCCAATCAAACGTTTTTTAAGTTTCATGTTTCATTTCTCCTTATATGTTAGGTTTTGTAACATATAACTATGTTATCAAATTTTGACCTAAAAGTAAAGTTATATCCTTATTTGTCCATTCGTCAATAAAAGGAGAAAAGAAAGAAATCATGCTTTAAAACAGGATTTCTTTATTCATTACAAAAGACTATTTAACGTGATTTGCTAGTTCTTTTTGGTATTTGGCATTTGTTTCGATTTTCTCTTTTTGCCATTTCTTGAGAGCTTCTTCGTATTCTTTAGTGGTTACAATATCGTTTTGCAACTCTAAACCTTTGAATACAAATGGATCACCCTTGATACCAACTTGAGAGTATGCTTTTGTAAATGGCACTGTACGACTAACTGTCGGAGAACCACCTGAAGATGCTACAGGGATAAGGAGTGAGCTATCTGAAACCCATGCTTGTGCTTTGGCATATTTTTCATAGCGTTTGTTGAGATCGCTCGTTTCTGATGCTGCATCATCCAAGAGTTTCTTGTACTCATCAAGTCCAACTTGAGCCATAACTTCTGGATCTTTACCTTTTGTGATACCCAAGTGTTTAAGGGCAGAACCCTTCTTAGCATCTAGGATATTGAGGTAGGTTGCCGGGTCTTGATAGTCTGGCCCCCAACCAGTTCCATTCAAGTCATAGTCTTTTTGAGAAGGAACTTTAGCTTGAGATGTAATGCTCATTTTCTCATTGTCAGTCATTTGCAGTACATCGATGACAACATTTTCACTTCCAAGTGCTGCTTCGACAGACTGTTTGAGGGAGTTGGTTTGTTGAACAGCAATGACATCTGTCTGTTCAACTGGAATATCCAAATGGATTGGGAAGGTTACACCTTTAGCTTGCAATTCTGATTTTGCTTTTTCAAAGGCAGCTTTTGCTTTTGTTGGATTGTAAAGGGTATCTTTACCATCTGTCAAAGCTACATCTTTCCACTGGTCTCCGTATGTTACCAGTTGTTCCTGAGCCAATTCACCGAAGGTCTTTTCACCAACCTGAACATAGTCATAAGGCACAAGGCTGGTACGGATAATCTTGTCTGCACCTTCTTCGCCATTCATCTGTGCAGAGTAAGCATGACGGTCAAGAGCGAAGTTGATGGCTTGACGGAAGTTTTTATTGAGAAGCGCTTCTTTGGTTGATGTTTTTTGGGCATCATCTGTCTTAGCTGTTTTATTGTAAGACTGACGATTTACGTTGAAAGTAAAATAATAGCTAGTGGCTTCTTGTGGACTATAAACGATCTTATCGCCGTATTCTTTCTTAGTTGAATCAAAGCTTGAGCTAGTTGGGAAGAGGCGAGCTGTCGTATATGAACCTGACGCAAAGCTACGAATCAATGATTCTTGGTCAGAGCCGTCGTAGAAAGTAAGCTTGACGTGGTCAATCTTCACATTGTCCTTATCCCAGTAATTCGGGTTCTTTTCGTACTCAATCACGGATTTCGAAGTGAAGTTCTTCAAAATATAAGGACCATTGTAGAGAATACCTGAAGGCGCTGCTGCACCGTAATCTTTTCCTTGAGAATTTAAGAATTCTTCATTAACTGGGAGCATGGTTGCTGTTGTTACCTTAGAATTCCAGAAGCTTTCTGGTTTGTTCAAGGTATACTCAACCGTATAGTCATCAACTGCTTTGACACCGACTGTTGAGAAGTCATTCGTTTCACCGCTAACGTACTCTGCCAATCCTTTGATGGAGTCTTGGATAAGTGTTAGGCCATCTGATTTACCATCAGCTGCATGTTTCAAACCAGTCACAAAGTCTTGGGCCTTGACTTCAGCATACTCTTCTCCTTCAGAAGTATACCATTTGACACCTTTACGTAGCTTGTATGTGTAAGTCAAACCATCTTGTGAAACAGACCAGTCTTCAGCAAGCGATGGAATTAAGTTTCCATATTTGTCATTTTCCAAGAGTCCGTCGACCAGGTTGGAGATGACATCTGATGTTGAACTTTTACTAGTAACGCTATAGTCCAATGTTGTTGGATCAATAGCATAAACATACGAAAATGTTGTTGGAGCATCTGCTTTTTTCTCAGTCTTGCCACAAGCCGCCAAAAGAAGAGTTGCGCTCATCGTTATCCCTGCTACTGCGAGCCACTTTTTCGATTTCATAGGTATTCTCCTTTAAAATACTATTTTTCACCATTATACCCTATTTTTATATAAAAGCAAGGGTTTTAAGGGTATTTTTTAGAAAATTCAAACTAATATTTATTAAAGAAATTTCTACACTTATTTTAGAAAAAAACTCAAGCCTCTTTGGATACTTGAGTTTCTAGGTTTATTTAGCTAATTCGACACTGAAGGCATCCCATGGAGCCAAGGTCTGTGTAGCTAAAGCTGCTTCTACTGAGGTATTTTCAATCAAGACAGATGTGATTGATTCTTCAACTGCGAACTCTTGCTTTTGGTTGGACAAGTTTGCCACAACTAGGAATCGACGGTCGCCATCTTTACGGATGTATGCAAAGACTTTTTCAGCCGTTTCAAGGAGTTCAAAATCAGCTCTCACCAACCAGCTATTTCCCTTACGAATGTTTACCAATTTTTGATAAGTATAGAAAATAGAATCCGGGTTTGCCAGTGCTTCCTGAACGTTGATTGCTTCGTAGTTTGGATTAACAGCCAACCAAGGTTGTCCGTCTGAGAAACCAGCATTTTTTGTCTCATCCCACTGCATTGGAGTACGCGCATTGTCACGTCCAATCACACGAATGCTATCCATGATTGTTTCCATTGAAACACCTTTTTCAAGGGCTTCACGCGCATAGTTGAGGGATTCAATATCCTCTACTTGATCTAGCTTTTCAAACGGGAAATTGGTCATCCCAATCTCCTCCCCTTGGTAAATATAAGGAGTCCCTCTCATGAGATGAAGCAAGATTGCATACGCTTTAGCAGATTTTTCGCGGTATTCTCGGTCATTTCCCCAGATAGAGACGATTCGAGGGAGGTCATGGTTGTTCCAGAAAAGGGAATTCCAGCCATCCTCAACTCCTAATTCTGTCTGCCATTTGTTGAAAATTTCTTTTAATTTCCCAACATTTAGCTCTTTTTGGTACTGCCACTTAGGTTGTCCTTCCTGATACTGAAGACAGATATGTTCAAACTGGAAGACCATAGACAGTTCTTGTCCTTTAGGATCTGAATAGAGTTTTGCGATTTCTGGTGTCGCTCCCCATGTCTCCCCTACTGTCAAGAGCTCTTTGTCGCCGAAAGTAGCCTGATTCATTTCCTTGAGATAGGGATGGAGCATAGGACCATTGTTGACAATCTTCTGGTCAGGTATCTTCCCAATCATGTCAATAACGTCCATACGAAATCCACCGATCCCTTTATCAATCCAGAAATTCATCATTTCATAGATTTTTTGGCGTAGTTCTTCATTTTCCCAGTTAAGGTCTGGTTGTTTCTTACTGAAAAAGTGCAGGTAATATTGACCAGCCTTTTCGTCATATTGCCAGGCAGAACCACTGAAAATTGACTCCAATTCGTTAGGTTCATCACGCCAGATATAGTAGTCCCGCTCAGGACTATCAGGATTTTCACAAGCTTCGATAAACCAAGCATGCTCATCTGATGTATGATTGACCACCAAATCCATAATGATTCGGATATCTCGTTTTTTAGCCTCAGCAATCAGCTCATCCATATCTTCCATGGTTCCAAAGATAGCCGCGATATCTTGATAATTGGCAATATCATAACCATTGTCGTCCATGGGGCTATCATAGACTGGAGAAAGCCAGATCGCTGTGATTCCTAACTTAGCTAGATAGTCTAGCTTACTGGTAATCCCAGGTAAATCACCAATCCCATCTCCATTGCTATCCTTAAAACTTTTTGGATAGACCTGATAAACAACGGCATTGTGCCACCATTTTTCTTGCATCTTTTTTCCCCTTTTAACATTCACTTTATTCCATCATAGACCTTTTCTTAATTTTATGCAAGCGTTTGCCTCAATCTTTTTCCTTATTTCGAACCTCCGTTGTTTCTTATCTTCTATTTTTTTTATATAATAGAGATCAGAGGTAAAAAAATGAAAAAACAAGCTTTTAGTTCTGAACAATATTTAAATCTACAACGCGACCATATCTTGGAGCGCATCAACCAATTTGACGGCAAACTCTACTTGGAGTTTGGGGGCAAAATGTTAGAAGATTTTCACGCTGCTCGTGTCCTTCCTGGATATGAACCAGATAACAAAATCAAACTCTTACAAGAATTGAAGGAGCAAGTTGAGGTTGTTATCGCTATTAACGCTAGCAATATCGAGCACTCAAAAGCTCGTGGAGACTTGGGCATTTCTTATGACCAAGAAGTGCTTCGTTTGATCGATAAATTCAATGAACTCGGTATCTTTGTTGGTTCAGTTGTCATTACTCAATATGCAGGCCAACCGGCAGCTGATGCCTTCCGTAATCAATTAGAGAAAAATGGTATCGACTCTTATCTCCACTACCCTATCAAGGGGTATCCGACAGATATGGATCACATCATTTCTCCTGAAGGTATGGGGAAAAACGACTATATCAAAACTAGTCGTAACTTGATTGTCGTGACTGCTCCTGGGCCTGGTTCAGGTAAGTTGGCAACTTGTATGTCTAACATGTACCACGACCAAATCAATGGTATCAAGTCTGGTTATGCCAAATTTGAAACCTTCCCAGTTTGGAATCTCCCACTTCATCATCCAGTCAACTTGGCTTATGAAGCTGCTACAGCAGACCTAGATGATGTCAACATGATTGACCCATTCCATCTCCAAACTTATGGAGAGACCACAGTCAACTACAACCGCGACATTGAAATTTTCCCTGTTCTTAAGCGTATGCTGGAACGTATCTTGGGTGAGTCTCCTTATGCATCTCCAACTGACATGGGGGTCAACATGGTTGGTTTTGCAATCACTGATAACGACGCTGCCATTGAAGCATCCAAACAAGAAATCATCCGTCGCTACTACCAAACAGTGCTTGATTTCAAGGCTGAAAAAGTCAGTGAAACTGCCGTTAAGAAAATCCAACTACTCATGAACGACCTTGGCATCACACCAACTGACCGTAAGGTTGCTGTTGCCGCACGTCAAAAAGCAGAAGAAACAGGTGGTCCAGCTCTCGCTCTTGAGTTACCTTCTGGTGAAATCGTTACTGGTAAAAACTCTGAACTCTTTGGCCCAACTGCTGCTGCCTTGATCAATGCCATCAAGATGTCAGCAAACATTGACAAAGAGACTAAGTTGATAGAGCCAGAAGTGGTAAAACCAATCCAAGGTTTGAAAATCAATCACTTAGGCAGCCGCAACCCTCGACTCCATTCAAATGAAATCCTTATCGCACTTGCAATCACAGCTATGCAGAATCCTGATGCAGATCGTGCCATGAAAGAGCTAGGAAATCTCAAGGGTAGCGAAGCTCACTCTACGATTATCCTAACAGACGAAGACAAAAATGTTCTTCGCAAACTAGGAATCAATGTAACCTTTGATCCTTACTACCAATACGATCGTTTAT
Source organism: Streptococcus sp. HMSC074B11 (assembly GCF_001808705.1). Lineage (GTDB taxonomy): Bacteria > Bacillota > Bacilli > Lactobacillales > Streptococcaceae > Streptococcus. The sequence goes on from NZ_KV794274.1 coordinate 34,381, forward strand.
ATCGCAAGTAAAATACGACACTCACTCCTCTAAGAGTTGGATCCTTATTGTCCAGCTCTTAGAGTTTTTTTATAGTTTTTCCAGCCTTTCACAAGCATAGCTTTCAAAAAGAATTCTAATTTTAATAGAAACTGGGATAACATTTAATTTTAGATTTATTTCTCATGAATTCTTAAAAGGAGTGATACTCAATGAAAATCAAAGAGCAAACTAGGAAGCTAGCCGCAGGTTGCTCAAAGCACTGCTTTGAGGTTGTAGATAGAACTGACGAAGGCAGTAACATATATACGGCAAGGCGACGTTGACGCGGTTTGAAGAGATTTTCGAAGAGTATGAATCAATCCTCTTCAATCTTGACTTGAACTACCTTGGCTGAGGTCTTGATCCGTTTTCTCTACAATATCAAATTGGTGTAATCAGACTGACTGCGTCACTCTTATCTAGAACCTCAAAGCGATGCTTGGAGATATCTACACAAGAGAACTAGTTTAGCCATAGATTTTCATTAAGTATACAAAAAAAATGAACAAGACAGCATTCTGATTTCCAGAAAACTATTTTGTTCACTTTTGCTTATGATTTAAACTTTGGGTTTATTCTACCGTTACTGACTTAGCAAGGTTACGTGGTTTGTCCACATCAAGTCCACGGTGTAGAGTTGCAAAGTAAGCGACCAATTGTGTTGGTACGACCATTGAGATTGGTGAGAGGTAAGGGTGTACGGTCGTAAGAACGATGTCGTCTGTATCTTTGGCAACATTTTCTTCTGCGATAGTGAGGACCTTAGCGCCACGCGCTGCCACTTCTTGGATATTTCCGCGAGTGTGATTAGCAAGAACCGGATCTGACAAGAGGGCCAATACAGGCGTTCCTTCTTCAATCAAAGCAATAGTTCCGTGCTTGAGCTCTCCAGCCGCAAAACCTTCACATTGGATATAAGAAATCTCTTTGAGTTTGAGACTGGCTTCCATGGCTACATAGTAATCTTGACCACGTCCGATATAAAAGGCGTTACGTGTTGTTTCAAGAAGATCACGAACCTTGCTATCAATCAATTCTTTTTCTGAGAGAGTTGATTCGATAGACTGAGCCACGATAGACAATTCGTGAACCAAATCGAAAGCTTTGGCTTTTTCATTGCCATTTGCTTCACCGACCGCTTTCGCAAGGAAGGCAAGAGCTGCGATTTGCGCAGTATAAGCCTTGGTTGATGCTACAGCAATTTCAGGTCCTGCATGAAGTAACATAGTATGGTTGGCTTCACGTGACAGAGTTGAACCTGGAACGTTTGTCACTGTTAAGCTTGGAATTCCCATTTCATTGGCCTTAACCAAAACCTGACGGCTATCAGCTGTTTCACCAGATTGGCTGATAAAGATGAAGAGTGGTTTCTTGCTGAGAAGCGGCATACCATACCCCCACTCAGAGGAGATACCAAGTTCAACTGGCGTATCTGTCAATTCTTCCAACATCTTCTTAGAAGCAAATCCTGCATGGTAAGATGTTCCAGCTGCGAGGATATAGATGCGGTCTGCCTCTTGAACAGCCTTGATGATAGCTGGATCAACCACTACTTGACCAGCCTCATCTGTGTAGGCTTGGATTAACTTACGCATCACTGTTGGTTGCTCATCAATTTCTTTGAGCATGTAGTAAGGATAGGTTCCCTTACCGATATCAGACAAGTCAAGCTCCGCAGTGTAGCTAGCACGCTCATGGCTGTTACCATCATAGTCCTGCACTTCAACGCTATCAGCTTTTACGATAACCAACTCTTGGTCATGGATTTCCATGTATTGGTTAGTTTCACGAATCATAGCCATGGCGTCTGAACAGACCATATTGTAGCCTTCTCCAAGACCAATCAAGAGTGGTGATTTGTTCTTGGCCACGTAGATGACATCTGGATTTTCAGAGTCTATCAAGGCAAAGGCATAAGAACCACGGATGATGTGAAGAGCTTTTTTGAAAGCTTCAAGCACTGACAATCCTTCTTCTTCAACAAATTTACCAATCAAGTGAACAGCGATTTCTGTATCTGTTTGTCCCTTGAAGTGATGACCTGCAAGGTAGTCTTCCTTGATTTCAAGGTAGTTTTCAATCACCCCGTTGTGCACCAAGACAAAACGTCCTGTCTCAGAGCGGTGGGGGTGAGCATTGTCTTCTGTTGGTTTCCCGTGAGTCGCCCAACGAGTATGTCCGATACCAGTTGTTCCCTCAACACCAGCAGTTTTAGCAGATAATTCTGCGATACGACCAACCGCCTTCACTAAATGGTTTTCAGCACTACCTAGGACAAAAATCCCCGCAGAATCATAACCACGGTATTCGAGCTTTTCAAGCCCTTGAATCAAAATATCAGTTGCATTTGTGTTTCCAACAACACCAACAATTCCACACATAGTATATACGACACAGGCTAGCTGTGCTTTCCCCTTAAAATTGGTATAGTCTAATTCTCGCTTTTCAGAATCAGCAGAAACAGTATATACTTGTTTCTTTTACTTGTCAAGAATAAAAATTGGTATAGCCTAATTATACTGATTCCACATACTAAAAATCTATCATATTTCACCTAAAGCAAGTATTTAAAAAGGGCTCTATCGTCCTTAATAACTACTATTTTGTAGCAAGCTTGTCTGCTTCTACTACTTCTTGAAAGGTTTTTTGATAATTTACTTTAATCGTCATTGTCATGTGAGAGTCCTCGTTTCTT
>NZ_KV794274.1:37196-37673 GCF_001808705.1 Streptococcus sp. HMSC074B11
CATGTGAGAGTCCTCGTTTCTTTTTGATGAACCTAGTATAAAATCCCTTCCTAAAACATAGCTTATATTTTCCTTAGAAAAAACTAAAAGTAACTTGTGACTCAATGAAAACGAAAGAGCAAACTAGAAAGCTAGTCACAGCTTTCTCAAAGCACTGCTTTCAGTTTACCAGATAGACTAAGACCTCGTTTGAAGTGGTGTTTAAGTTTATACATTCAGTAAATCAAATGAACATAAGCACTTTTCTAAATCCCTTACCTGCGAATCCCATACAAAAAGAGCGTTTCCGCTCTTTTACTTAGTATTTAGGAGAAGGTGTTTGTTCCTGTTGAAACGTTTTTTGGTAATTTACTTTAATTGTCATTGTCATGTGAGAGTCCTCGTTTCTTTTTGATGACTCTAGTATAGGTAATAACCCTAAAAGCAAACTTAAGATTTTCTTAGAGAAAGCTTATACTCAATGAAAATCAAAGAGCA
>NZ_KV794274.1:37773-69449 GCF_001808705.1 Streptococcus sp. HMSC074B11
GGCGACGTTGACGTGGTTTGAAGAGATTTTTGAAGAGAATTAATCTAAATGTTCTTTCTTTTCTAGATTTAGAGCAATCATGTGCCACTCTGGATCCTCTCGCCAATTTGGGAGGGAGCTGATATAGCTAGCTACCTTTCTGGCTTCCTCAAGAATTGGGAAATCTTCAATGATATCAGCCACATGAAACTCTGGTAAACCTGACTGTTTGGTCCCAAAAATTTCACCAGAGCCCCGCATTTTCAAATCTTCTTCTGCAAGGACAAAACCATTGGTCGTTTCCGTCATGATACGCATGCGGTCTTTCCCAGAGTCAGTTTTTGGATTGGCCACTAGAACTGCATAGGACTGCTTGTCTCCACGACCGACACGACCTCTGAGCTGGTGAAGTTGACTAAGTCCGAAACGGTCAGCATCCATGATAATCATGACTGTCGCATTGGGAACATTAACCCCAACTTCGATAACCGTTGTAGAGACCAGGATATCTGTCTTTCTCTCTTTGAAATCCTGCATAATCTGGTCTTTTTCATCACTCTTCATCTTCCCATGTAAGAGAGCAACTTTTGCTTTCCCAGCAAAATGAGTTGTTAACTCCTCTGACAGAGCGATGGCATTTTTAAGGTCCAGAGCTTCAGATTCTTCAATCAAAGGAGAAATAACATAGACTTGGGAGCCTTTCTGAATCTCACCCTCCAACCAAGTCAAGACCTGTGGCAATTGCTCATGCTTGATCCAACGTGTCACAATCGGTTTGCGTCCAGTTGGCATCTGGTCAATAATAGAAACATCCATATCCCCAAAGGCAGTGATGGCTAAGGTCCGTGGTATGGGAGTTGCCGTCATCATGAGGACATCTGGATTTTCACCTTTTTCCCGTAAAATACGCCTTTGCCCTACACCAAAGCGGTGTTGCTCATCGATGATAATCAAGCCGAGTCGGGCATAGTCCACGCCGTCTTGTATAAGAGCATGGGTTCCGATAATCACATCGGCTTCCCCCTTGGCAATGGTTTCCAAAACCGTGCGTTTTTCTGCAGCTTTTAGTGAACCTGTTAGGAGGGCTAGTTTCAAATCTGGAAAGAGACTCTCTAAACTTTCAAAATGCTGCTCTGCAAGGATCTCTGTCGGAACCATTAGAGCTGCCTGATAACCAGCCGTTACAGCCGCGTACATCGCTAGACCCGCAACCACTGTCTTCCCACTACCAACATCTCCTTGTAAGAGTCGATTCATGTGATGGTCCGACTTCATATCTGTTAGAATTTCTTGTAGGCTTTTTTCTTGGGCTTGGGTTAAGGCAAAAGGCAATTTCTCTTTAACGGCATTTAGTTTTTCCTGGGACCAATTCAGGACCAATCCACTTCCATGAATCTTATTTTCGGACTTGAGGGTCTGTAATTGCATTTGGAAATAAAAGAGCTCCTCAAATTTGATTCGACGAAGAGCCTGTTTGTATTCAGCTAAATCCTTAGGAAAATGCATGGCACGAACAGCCTGACAGCGAGACATGAGTTTGTATTTATCGAGCAAGGACTGAGGGATATTTTCCTCTATCAAGAGATCTAGACCCTGGTCAAAGGCGGTTTTAATGACTTTAACAAGGCCTGCTTGACTAACTCCTTGTGCGAGACGATAGACAGGTTGGAGATCATCCTCCACTTGGGCTAAAACCTTCATTCCTGTGAGGCTTGCCTTGGCACGATCCCACTTGCCAAAGACAGCCAAGGTTGCTCCTAGTTCAATCTTGTCAGCTAGGTAGGGTTGGTTGAAGAAATTAACTGCAAAAACAATCTCTCCCTGCTTGAGGCTAAAACGTAGGCGATTACGCTTAAAACCATAATATTGAACACTGGCAGGAGTCACTACCTGACCAGATAAAACAGCCTTTTCACCGTCTTCTAGCTCTAGCACCTGCTTAGTCTTAAAATCTTCATAACGGAAAGGGAAGTAGAGCAAGAGATCTTGCAAGTTTTCAATTCCTAGTTTTGCATATTTCTCTGCTGATTTAGGTCCTACTCCTGGTAAGACATGCAAGGGTTGATGTAAATTCATGCTCTACTCCTTTCCTACTGTTTCTTAATAATATTCTCTTGGAATTCGATCACTGAGGAGACAAACCACCTCATAATTGATGGTTCCTCGGTAAACTGCTACATCTGTTGCAGTAATCTCCTTGTCCCCGTTTGAGCCAATCAAGGTTACCTTGGTACCCAATGGATAAAGCTTAGGCAAACGAATGGTGATTTGGTCCATGGATACACGTCCTACGATGAGGCACAATTGTCCATCCACCAGAACTGAGAAATTCTGCATATCTCGTGTCCAACCATCTGCATAACCTATCGGTACCGTTGCAATGACTTGCTCACCGTTTGCTTGATAAGTTGCTCCGTAACCCATACAAGCCCCAGCTGGGACTGTTTTAACATGAACAATAGCTGACTCCAAAGTTAAGGCTGGTTTTAGTTCATAAGGCAATTCCAAAACTTGTCCACTTGGATTGAGACCATACATGGAATCTCCCATGCGAACAACACTGAAAATAGTTTCTGCATGCCATAGAGTCGTTGCGGAGTTACTAGCATGAACCAATTCTGGTACTTCTTGCAAGCCAGCAAGTATTTCCTTGAAACACTCTAACTGTTCCTTAAAATAGCTATCCGACTCTTCATCAGCAGTTGCAAAGTGTGTAAAGATTCCCTCAACATTTGCTCCATGCTCCTTGAGTAAAGTTTGCGCTTGTGCCGCCTCGCTTGCACTTCTAAAACCAATTCGTCCCATGCCTGAGTCAATTTTAAGGTGAACAGTTAAACCTGATAAGTCTGACTCTGTGGCTATGAGTTTCTGGATCCATTCCAATCCAGCCACTGTCAAGGTAATATCAAAATCCTTAGCCAATGAAAGAGATTCAACCTCAGATACTCCTAAAATAAGAATCTTCTTAGAAATTCCTGCCTGACGAAGCTCGATGGCTTCATCGATATTAGAAACGCAAAAACCATCAACGTCATCCTGGATAGCCGTAGCAACAGCAACCGCTCCATGCCCATAGGCATTGGCTTTCACAACAGCCCATTTGAGAGTTTCTTTGGGAATGTGTGCTCCCATTTGTTGGATATTGTAGCGAATTGCTCCTAGATTGATGAGAGCCTTGGTTGGTCTATGTGGACTAGTTTTCATGATTTTCCTCCAAAATAACACTAGCTGTCACAAACTGATCTGTATGGCTGATTGATAGCCAAACTTTTCCTGAAAACGGGGATTTGCTGAAGTAGGGAGCACCTCTCTCATTGTTCAAGACTTCCAAATCCTGAAAGCCTAGCTTTCCAATACCCGTTCCCATAGCCTTTGAAAAAGCCTCTTTAGCTGACCAACGACCAGCCAAATACTCCATCTGTCTACGACCTTGGAGACTGGCAAAGCGCTCCATTTCCTTGTCTGTCAAGACACGCTGCGCAAAACCTTCTCTTTTTTCAACTGCATTTTGTATAGAAGCTAATTCTTCAATATCGATTCCGTGTCCAACTATCATTTTCATCAAAAGGAGTTGAGATTCCCCCAACTCCATCCTTTTCACTTATTTTGTTAAGGTAGAATAGATTTCTTCTACCAAGGCTACTGTGTTTTCCCATCCTAGACATGGGTCTGTAATAGAACAACCAAAGATTTCTGGTTGATTTTGGCGACCATCTGCCAAGTAAGATTCAATCATGAAACCTCGAACTATCTTCTTGATCTTTTCATTCCAGTCACGGTTGAGCAGAGCCTGACGAACAATTCGAACTTGCTCCATATATTGCTTGCCTGAATTATCATGGTTAGTATCAATCATGATAAAGGGATTTTCAAGCCCCATAGACTCGTAACGGCCGATAGCATCTAAGAGAGTTTCATAGTAGAAGTTTGGTTCATTCTTCCCATATTCATTCATAGCTCCACGAAGGATAACGTGGGCCAGGGGATTACCTGAAGTCTCAACTTCTTGTCCATGGTAAAGAAATGTTTGCTTGTTTTGTGCAGCATAGATGGCATTAAACATAACAGATAGATTTCCTGAGGTTGGATTTTTCATCCCCACTGGTGCATCAATCCCTGAAGCTACAAAACGGTGTTCTTGGTCTTCTACTGAACGCGCACCCACGGCATGGTAGCTCACCAAGTCGTCAACTAAGACAAGATTGGATGGATAAAGCATTTCATCTGCTGTCGTCAATCCAGTTTCTGTAATCACTCGATAATGAAGCTGACGTACAGCCTGCAAACCATTAATCAAACTTGGTGCTTTAGAAGTATCTGGCTGATGAACCAAACCCTTGTAGCCATCTCCATTGGTGCGTGGCTTTGCTGTGTAAACACGCATGACCATGAAAATCTTATCCGCAACTTTCTTCTGCAAGTCTGCCAAACGGCGAGCATACTCAAGAACTGCTTCTTCATTGTCAGACGAACAAGGTCCAATGACCAACAAGATTCGGTCATCCTTTCCTGAAAGGATGTCTGCTAGTTCCTGGTCACGGCTTTCCTTATGTTGCAAGGCTTTTGCAGATAACTGTGTTTCCGCCTTAATCGCTTCAATATCGATTTCTTGACCTTTTTCAATAAATGCCATATTATTCTCCTAGTCTTTGGTAGATTTCGCGCACAAGAGCCTCAGTATTTTCCCATCCTAGACATGGATCGGTGATAGATTTCCCAAAGACCTCTGGTTCATTTTGACGACCGTCTTCTAGATAAGACTCAATCATGAAACCACGAACATATTTTTTAATCTTTTCATTCCAATCGCGGTTAATCAAGGTCTGACGAACGATGCGAATCTGATCCATATACTGCTTGCCTGAGTTATCATGGTTGGTATCAATGATGATAAATGGATTTTCAAGGCCCATCTTTTCATACTGGGCAATAGTATCCATCAAATTATCATAGTAGTAGTTAGGAATGTTTTTCCCGTATTCGTTAAGGGCACCACGGAGAATGGCATGGGATAGAGGATTTCCAGTAGTTTCGACTTCTTTTCCTAGGAAAAGAAAACTCTGCTTGTTTTGCGCTGCATAAATACCGTTGAACATGACATTGAGATTTCCAGACGTTGGATTTTTAAAACCTGTCGCAAAATCTGCTCCACTAGCTACAAAACGGTGTTGTTGGTCTTCAACCGAACGAGCTCCAACTGCCATATAAGAAATCAAATCATCTACCAAAGGAAGGTTCTCTGGGTACAACATTTCATCCGCTGTCGTCATTCCTGTCTCAGAAATAACACGGTAATGCAGGTGACGAACCGCCTTGATCCCATTGATGAGACTAGGTGCTTCTTTGGCATTTGGTTGGTGAATCAAGCCCTTATAACCATCACCATTAGTACGTGGTTTAGCAGTGTAGACGCGCATCACCATAAAAACGCGATCTTTGACTTCTTCTTGCAATTTTGCCAAACGCTTGGCATACTCAAGAACTGCTTCTTCATTGTCAGACGAACACGGACCAATCACCAACAAAATGCGTTGATCTTCACCACGAATAATCGCTTCAAGTTCTTGATCGCGTTGTTGTTTATTGGCAAGTGCTTGTCCTTCTAATTTAGACAAACTACGAACTTCCTCAATATTAATTTTAGGGCTTTTGGCTGTAAATACCATGATTCATCCTCCTTATAAAGCAAACGGACGCCAAGCGAAAATTCACTTTTCACTAGGCATCCGCCTGAAAATTAGTCATTCTTAATGTCGTTTACCGTGACAGTTTTTAAATTTCTTACCAGAACCACATGGGCACAAGTCGTTACGCTTAACTTGGCTAAGATCCAAATCTGCAGGAAGATCAGCCTGTTGCGCAGCGATATTACGAGTAGCGGTCGTACTGATATGACGCTCTGCTTGTGGACGCTCTTGTTCATGAATTTGTGCTTTCATCATCAAACGAGTCACATCAAACTCAATGGAACCAATCATATCATTAAACATACGGAAACCTTCTGCTTGATACTCAACGACAGGGTTATTCTGAGCATAACCACGGAGACCAACAGCATTACGCAACTGATCAAGAGCATCGATATGGTCTGTCCACTTGTTATCTACAACACGTAGGATTAAGACTTTTTGAAATTCTTTAACGGCTTCCTCATCACGAAGCTTAGCAACTTGACTATCGTAGACTTTCAAGGCACGTTGGTAAAGTTCATCTTTGATCGCTTGGTCTGACAAACCTTCTAGGTCTGAAAGTGAAATTGAATCTTCTGGAAGCAAGTTATATCTTGCAAAATTCAAGATAGCTTCTAGTTTTTCATCTTGTTTAGCACGCGCATGATTATCAACAACACGATTAATAGTGCGTTTAATCATTGCATGAATCTCAGGAGCCAAGTCGCGATCAGCAGTGATGACATCGTAACGTTGTGAGTAGATAATCTCACGTTGCTCACGCATGACATCATCGTATTGAAGGACTTGTTTACGTGTGTCATAGTTGTTTCCTTCAACACGTTTTTGTGCTGCTTCAACCTGACGTGTCAACATACGAGATTTGATCGCTTCGTCTGACATATTGAGACGTTCAAAGACTCCCTTCAAGCGCTCTGAACCGAAACGTTTCATCAAATCATCTTCCAGAGAAAGGTAGAATTGTGACTCCCCTGGGTCTCCTTGACGTCCTGAACGTCCACGAAGCTGGTTATCGATACGACGACTTTCATGGCGTTCTGTACCAATAACACAAAGTCCACCAAGTTCACGAACACCTTCACCAAGCTTAATATCAGTACCACGACCGGCCATGTTGGTCGCGATTGTAACTGCACCACGTTGGCCAGCATTCATGATAATTTGAGCTTCTTTGTAGTGGTTCTTAGCATTCAATACTTCGTGAGGAACGCCTGCGGCTACCAATTTTTTAGAAATATAATCACTGGTTTCAACAGCAACAGTACCTACCAAGACTGGTTGGCCTTTTTGGTAGCGAGCTTTTACATCTTCGACAACAGCCTTAAATTTAGCTTCAAGACTAGCAAAAAGTAAATCCGAATGGTCGATACGTTGAACTGGACGGTTTGTCGGGATTGGAATAACACGAATATTATAGATTTCGCGGAATTCTTCTTCCTCTGTCTTACCAGTACCTGTCATCCCTGACAATTTCTTATACATACGGAAAAGGTTTTGATAGGTAATGGAAGCTGAAGTCTTAGTTTCATCTTGAATTGGCACACCTTCTTTAGCTTCAATCGCTTGGTGCAAACCATCAGAATAACGACGACCTTCCATGGTACGACCAGTAAATTGGTCGACAATCAAGATTTCCTGCTCTTCGCTGACCACATAGTCAATATCAAGAATCATGATGTAGTTAGCACGAAGGGCATTATCGATAAAGTGAGTCAAGGCTACATTTTCGATATCGTAGAGATTTTCTAGTTTGAAGTAGCTTTCAGCCTTGTCAATACCAGAATCAGATAGACCAATTGTCTTAGACTGAATATCAATGATGTAGTCATCCTTATCCAAAGACTTCACAAAATGGTCCGCCATATGGTAGAGTTGGCTAGTTTCAACTGCATTGGCTCCTGAAACGATCAAAGGAGTACGAGCTTCGTCAATCAAGATAGAGTCTACCTCATCGACCAAGGCATAGTTAAGCGGACGTTGAACCATATTCTCCGCACGAACGACCATGTTATCACGAAGATAATCGAAACCAATCTCTGAGTTGGTTGAGTATGTGATATCACACTCATAAGCTTCTTTTTTCTCCATTGGAGATTTGGCTGCCAAGTTAATCCCTACTGACAAACCAAGCCATGAGTACAACTCACCCATCTCAGTCGCGTCACGTTCTGATAGATACTCATTGACCGTAACTACGTGTACACCTTTACCTGAAAGGGCGTTAAGGTATACTGGCATAGTCGCTGTCAAGGTTTTCCCCTCACCAGTACGCATCTCAGGAACGTCACCATGGTGAAGAACGATCCCCCCCATAACCTGAACCTTATACGGGAAAAGACCAAGAACACGCTTAGCTCCCTCGCGTACAACAGCAAACGCCTCATACAAAAGTTGGTCAAGAGTCTCACCATTTTGATAGCGTTGTTTGAATTCTTCTGTTTTTGCTTTCAATTGCTCGTCTGTTAACGCAGCCATTTCATCTTCATATCTTAAGACTTTGTCCGCCATCTTTTCCAAGCGACGGAGTTCGCCTTTATCATTTTCGATGATTGTTTTTAGTAAATTTGCCATTTTTTTCCTTACTTTAAATTCTGAATATTTTAGAATGTTCTTTTTATTGTAGCATATTTGCCCAATTTTTTCAAGAAATATTCCGTTTTCCCTTAGGGCAAAAAAGGGCTAATCATCAAGATTAGTTCCTCTTAAAATTCCTACTCCGAGGCTAGTTTTCTTCATTTGTCTTCATTAATGCTTCTAGCTAGTTTATCCATGAAAAAATTGCCATCATTTTCTATTAGGTAAAAGCTTGCCTATTTCTTTCAAGGAAGACTGGATTTCTTCTTTTCCAATCGTAGCTTATTCATAAATTTTAGACAAGCATAGATTTTCCAGTCATTGACTAAGGATAAAAAGACTAAAAGTAGCCATATCATCCATCTAGCAAGATCCCTTGGTTCTTGTAAAATAAAGTTAAATAAGACTAGCGAAAAAAGAGTAAAGGCTAGACTAAACAAAGCCATTAGAGGTAAATAAAGCCAATAAAAATAGTAAAAGACAGAAAAGTACTTACTTCCTGGCTGTATCTTCCCTTGCCAACGAAAAAAGTAAAAGTAGGGTGCCAAAATCAAGAATTTTAATAGTTTTTCCATCTCCTTACCTCTCCAACGCTTTCCTTCTTTTATTATAGCAAAAAGACCTGGAAAGTAGTTTCCAGATCTTGCAATTCTTAGAAATAAACGGCCAGTCTACTGTTTTGATGTAGAAGTACTAAAGTCAACCTTTGGAGCTGTCTTGGCTTCTTCGCTTTCTTTGAAGGTTTCTGCTTCTTTAAAGTTCATCATATTAGCAAAGAGAACAGTTGGGAAGCTTCTCAATTTTTGATTGTAGTCAGTTGCTGCCTGGTTGTAATCCTTGCGGGCTACAAAAATACGATTTTCGCTTCCAGCCAACTCCGTCATGAGTTGTTCCACATTTTGATTGCTCTTAAGCTCAGGATAGTTCTCTGTCAACACAAGCAGGCGTGAAATAGCTGAACTCAACTCACCTTGAGCCTCTTGGTTTTCCTTTGAAGTAACAGAGCCATTCCCAATTTTTGCACGTGCTTCTGCAATCTGGGTGAAGACCTCTGTCTCATGGTTCATTTGTCCCTTTACAGACTCTACCAAATTTCCAATCAAGTCTGAACGACGTTGAAGAGCTGTCGCTACATTTGCTTGAGCTTGTTCTACCTTGGTCTGTTCGGAGACAAGACCGTTATAAGTACCTACAACCGAGCAACCTCCCAGCAAGATAATGGCTAGTAAAATGCTCAATACATAAATGATTCCTTTATTTTTCATATCTAAACCTACTCATTTCTTTAAATTTTATACTGACATTACCAATCATCAGATGAACCTCCACCATCAAAGCCTCCGCCGTCCCAGCCACCAGAAGAATCTGAACCTGAGTCTGACCAAGATGAATCCGAATCGGATGAGTCACTAAACCACCATCCTCCGTCAGAGGAATCTCCTCCTCGGCCACCGCCGCCTCCTCTAATAATGGCTATAAATACGATAATGAAATAAATGATTATCCCTACTCCAAACACATTGTCCATAGGGTCACTGTTCTTACGATGACTAGACGAGCTACTATTTCGACTCGATTTTTTCCCACTGATGCTATCAGAATAACGTTTGATTTTAGAGGATTCATCAGATGGAAATGTTCCACTTCCTCTATAAAACTGATTGTCCAAGCCTTTGGCAATCGCTAGAATTCCTTTACCATAGTCACCAGTTTTGAAATCTGTACGGCTGGCTGCCAAAATCTGCTTGGTTTGATAGTCCGTTATTCTAATGGCGGTGTTATTACTGGTTTCAATTCTCGATTTACGGTCTTGAACAGCTACTACAATGAGACTTCCAAAATTATCTCCTGAATAGCCAATCCTCCAAGCCCTGGCAGTTTCATTAGCCACCGTTTCAATGCTTTCTCCTTCCAGACTATCTACGATATAGACACCTATTTGAAGCTTTTCTGCCTTTTTACTGTTAGCTTCATTCAAATCACGAATTTGAGTGATAGTGTCCTCTGTCAAATAGTGATTTGGATCGTAGATACCATAGTCTGGTTTTTCAGGTACTGTGAATGCTGATAAGAAGAGAAATACCATCAGCAATCCAAGGATACGCGCCAAGAAACTTTTCTTTAACAATCTATATTTTTTCATAATAACCTCCTTGTGCAAGGAAAATTGTTTAGAGAATTATAGCATTTTGATTTTTACAAAGAAAGTACATTTTCATTACAAATCTATGACAAGAACCAAGAAAATGATGTTATTTTGATGACAAATCTGACCCTCTATTCTGCATGAAATGGTCTACATTTCCACCATATTGACTGTAATCGCCAGAAAGAACAAGCACTCAGAACCAATCTTAGATAAATTTTGGATCGGTTGACAAGTCTTATTTCTTGGCATTATCGTTCATAAGATTTGCATTTCTTGATATCCAATAACTCATGACAAAAGAGAGGCTTTGAGAGGGAGGAATTCCTCTGTACTACACCCCAAAAAAATTTAACTTTCGGGGTCTATACATTCTTAAATCTACTAGTCTTTGTATTCTTGTGGAGAAAAATTTCAGATCCATAAAAAATTTTCAGAAATTTTTATTTTACAATATGATAAAAAATATAGTCATCGATATATTTATCTACTGATCAAACATTTTTAACGTTTTTTCCGTTATTCTCAAAAATTTCGAAATCACTTGATGAATTTATGATGTTTTAGCACTCTCTGTTAGGGGTGCTAATTCACTGGATAATTTATTTTCAAAATAAATATAGGCTTCATCTGTCGTAGCGTTCAAATTATCTATTCACATGCTTTTTATAGTGAAAACTTCTACATCCTACGCGACAATCTATCTCAAAATAATAATAATGATCTCTGCCATCCTTGGCATTTTCCTTGTTCAAGACAAAGTAGTCCTTTTGGTTGATAGCCATGGTTCGCAGAATGTCGTCAATCAAGAAAGTCAAGGGTACATTCATGGCAGAGTATTTTTGGAAATCTTCTTCAAAATGAATGTAGTCATCTGAAAAATAGTCCATCTGTAGTTTGTTTTCATATAACTCTTTTCTAGTCATCAACTTCCTCCTGACAAAGTTGGATTGTGAGAATATCATCTACCCTTATTAATCGATAGCCTTCATCCGTTCTAACAGAGATTTCTTGAGGAGATAATTCTCTTACTTCACCCAATATGGTGCTTTTATGATTTTTCTCCTTGACCACAAAAGAGCCTTTTAGTCGTCCGACGTAGAGCTGGGAAAGCAGCAACAACTTCTCAACTGGATTCAAATCAGTCGACAAATCGACACGATTTTTTTCTTCACTGAGTGAACTCGTATGCTCTGACAGAAAAAATCCCATCCACTTCTGCATGCCTGGATCCTGGTAGTCCCTCGCGGATTGGAAGGGCAAATAAGAACGATCAATCATTTGAGTCCATCTAATCCTCCAGCAGAATGCCCTCCGATCAGCTTACTTCTGGCAAGACTTCTCGAGGCATCCTCTAAGGCAGTCGCCTTCAAGAGAGAAGTAAATCCGAATTGCTCTCGAATGGAATCAATGGCAGTCTGGAGCCTTTCTTCTTTTTCTAGCTTGTCTACATCATCAAAAAGGGAAATCAATCCAAAGGATTCGTCCACAAATCCTGAATAACTAACGGCAACACTCCTAACAGCACCAGAAGTGTATTTACTATGGAATAATTTCAATACATAGCTGACCAAAATACTGGTGTTATTGGTCGGCTCAATCTTCATCTGGGTATGGATGGAGCGTTTTTGTTCCTGCTTAGAAAAACCAAGATGAATAGATACCACTGTCGCCTTTTTACTAGCTCTTCGAAGCCTGATAGCCACCTGCTCAGCCATCTCTCGGAGTATAATTTCAATATCTCGCTGTTTGACATAATCTCTCGGTAAAATTTGCGAATTGCCTAGACCATGAGATTTTGGCTTATAGGGTTTATGAACATTACTCTCGTCAATCCCATTGGCATGAAACCATAAGCGAAGTCCAGCTTGACCAAGTTCCTTCTTCAGGTCATCAGGATTGCTATTGGCTAATTCTTTAATCGAATAAATCCCCAGGTTATTCAAGCGCTTCTCCATCCGATGTCCAATCCCCCAAAAGTCGGTCATCTTTGGAATGGACCAGACCTTATCTTCCACATCTTGATAGGACCAGTTGGCCCTCATAGTCGGTGTGTGCTTAGCTTCATTATCCAAGGCTAGCTTAGCAAGCAGAGGATTGGCATTAGACATACCCACCGTCGAGTAAATCCCCGTCTGCCGCCAGATGTCCCTCTGGATACGAGCCGAAAGCATATCCAGCTTATCTTTGCGAGAAATCTGCTGGTCTGGAACAAAATAATTGAGCGAACTAGTCAAATCGATAAAGCCCTCATCAATAGAGTAGGGATAAATATCATCTGGACTGCCATAGTTCTGAAAGATTCCTTGGATTTCCAGATTGACCGCGATATACTTATCCATCCGAGGAGGGACAATGACGGTCACTTGAGCCCAATCCTCGATAAATTTCACATAAGCTGAATCCGTAGGTAGGCCTTGTTTCTTAGCATTGTAGTAGGAAAATTTGCGCGTCTTAATATCAAAAGGCAGGTCATAAGCACGACCTACATTTGCTTTCCCAAAGACCTTTTTAAACATAGGCGAGGAGGCAAGAATAAGCCCAACAGAATTATCCGCCCGACTCATGACACAAAGGGAGGTTTTGAGGGGATGGAGTCCTCTTTCCACACACTCAACACTGGCATAAAAGGACTTCATATCGACAAAGGCAATATCACTTTTGGGCTCTCTGGAATAATCAAAGTAGCCCATAGACTATCCCTCCATGGGTACGAAATTGCCTACGATAATGCCTACAATCCTCGGATCTTCCTCATAGGGGATGAAAATATCCTTGTATTTAGGATTGATAGAAACCAGACGCAAGCCATCCTCTTCTCGATAGACCCGTTTGATATAGGTCTGGTTATTGCAAACCACTGCATAGACAGCACCGTCATAATCAAATCCGGTCTCACGAATCAAAGCCACGGAACCATTTTGATATTTGGGTTCCATGGAATCTCCAGACACCCATGAAGCAAAATCGTGAGCTAGTTCCTCATTAAAGTAAACCGTGTCAAAGTTGCGATCATCATAAACTGAAGCTCCGATCCCAGCTGACATGCGTTCGTAGACATGATACTCGAAAAGTTTTTCTGAAATAAGCGTCACCTTCTTGGCTTGTTCTTCTTGAACCAGGTTGCGAGCATAGACTACCACCTTTTCTTTCCCTTGGCTAGAAAGACTATTATAAAGACGAACAATTTCGATTTGGGTGAAATAGCCTTTTGGTACTTTTAAGATTTTCTCTAGCGGATGAACCTTTTCTTCGGAAGGCTCCTTGACTCCACGTTCCCAAGCTGAATAAGCCTGAAAACTAATCCCAAGCTGCTCTGCAATCTCTTTCTGTGTTAGCTTTAGCTCTTTTCTCCGAGCCTTGAGTTTTTCTGGTTGGTACATATTTTACCTCCTAGTCTGATGCTTTCGTTGCAGGTTGACTTTATTTTTAAAATTCAACCATTTTGGTTTAGTTTTATTATATAAAAAAAGTAGACGAATGTCTACTAGGAATGTTGAGGTATAACGAATATAATTATCTAGTAATACAAAAAAGAACGCCCCCAAAAGTTAGATTTTTTCTATCTAACTTTTGGGGGGCAGTTCAATTTAGATGATTTTTTATTTTTCCTATTTTTACCTATGGTTTTATCCACTACAAAAAATTATAGAGCCCACAAACTCTAGTCACACATTTGAACTAGTGTTTTACATTGCCTTGATTAACAAGGTTACAAAATCTTTCATAATTACATTTTTTATTTATAGAAAAATATTAGTAATAAATTATGCAAATTCAATCTAATCACCATAAGTTTGCTCCCATTTTTTCATTTCTTCAACGATACTTCTTAGGGCAATACCTTTTTTTGTCACTTTATATTCAACCTGTGGAGGCGATGTCGGTAAAACTTTTCTTGATAAAATACCTTCTTTCTCGAAATCATGTAACCGTTGAGCTAATATTCTCGGATTAATACCTTCTACACTACGCAAAAGACTACCATAATGTATATTACCATCAATAATTTCAGATAAAATCTCAAGAGTAAATTTACCTTTTAGTAAATTCAAGACCCTTCTTGCTGGACAAATTGTTTTTTTCAAAGGTTGCATCTTGCAAGTCTCCATTCGTTTCCTCCTTTTTTGATAGTTACTATACTTTTTTTCCCTTCTTGTTTCAGAAATAATTACATGATAAGCTAATTATATCACTTGAAAGTGGAAATTACTATGAATATTATAACTAAGTTTGACCGTATCAAAGATATTCTCTGTCGCGCTGGTGGAAGATACCTTGGTACTGGATATACTCAAGTAAAATATTTTCAGAAAGTTAAATGTATTGCTTTTGATTGATAAATAAAAATTGGTTTGATGAAATAACGGAGGAAGCTTGATGAAAAAAACAAATACAAAAGCGCCAGCTTATCTACTTTTTATTCTTTCGCTAGGATACATTATGGCGGTCCTAGATACAACCGGAGTGGTTCTTGCTGTTCCTCATATCGAAACAGCTATGAGCGTCTCATTAGAGCAATCCATTTGGATTATTAATGCCTATACACTAGCTTTAGGGTCTTTGCTCCTACTTTCAGGAAATTTAACAACAAAATATGGTGCTAAACGAATTTTATTAATTGGAATGACAATTTTTACACTTGCCTCGTTAGGGTGCTCTGTTTCACCAAATATTGAAACATTAATTATAATTAGATTCATTCAAGGTTTCGGTGCTTCTTTGTTCATGCCAAGTTCATTAGCACTTTTATTCATTTCATACCCCGATTCTACTAAAAGAGCACGTATGTTAGGAATCTGGACAGCAATTATTTCTGTTGCAACCGGTACTGGTTCTTTTATTGGTGGACTAATTATTAACTACTTCGGATGGAGGGGTATTTTCTTAGTCAATATTCCATTTGGAATTTTGACAGTAATTTCAATATTACTTCTCGTGAAAAATAATATTGCCAATCTAAAGACCAGAATTGATATCTTTAGTAATATATTTCTGGTTACAACTATCGGAAGTCTAGTTATTTACCTTGTTGAAGGGAATCAATATGGTTATAGTAACTCAAATCTTTTATTGTTTCTTCTCATATTTATATTATTTGCTATTGGTTTAGTAGTCCACGATAAAAAAAGTAAAGCACCTATTGTTCCCCACCAACTATTAAAAAATGCTAAGTTTATTGTCTCTAATCTATTAGGTTTAGTAGTTAACATTTCACTATATGGCATTGTTTTGGTGCTAGGACTCTATTTTCAAACTTATTTAAACCTTTCCTCAATGGTTTCTGGACTCCTCATTCTACCAGGAATGATTGTCTTAATTATTGGTAATTTATTTTACGCACGTGCTGTAAAACGATTTTCCGTGGGAAGCCTCGCTACTGTCTCAATTATTTTTGCCATTGTAGGAGCAGCAGGAATTTTTGGAATTGGAGTTCTTTTTCATGAAATTCAACTATACATCCTAATTCCTTTATTTTCTTTAATGAGTCTAGGTATCGGAGTGTTAACTCCAGCAACTACAACCATTCTTATGGAAGCTGCTGGTCAAGAATTATCTGGAATTGCTGGTGCAACTCTAAACGCTAACAAACAGATTGGTGGACTTTTTGGTACAACAATTATGGGGATTGTAACTACTAATTTATCCCATGATTGGAATATAGTCATCGTTGTCGCATTTTTGGTTAACGTGATAATGTATATTGCTACTTGGTTAATTACCAGTCGTTACCTTTATGGAAAAGAATAAAAAGTAGATGAATGTCTAGTGGGAAAATCAAATTTTAAACTCTACTTACTTCATCTTCATAAAATGATCATGACTCACAAATAAAGAAGAAAACCATCTCAAATTTGATGAGATGGTTAATCATTTAGTCTACTTTATAAAAAACTTGTTCTGAGCTAGTTGGAGCAGCTTGACCAGCAATCAGCCTATTTTTAGTTAAATCAGTATCTAACCCAGGCATAATAAGTCCAGCAGGATAAATACTCATTCCATAGCCTGAGATACCATCTCTAATGCTGAATTCAATCGTTCCATGGCTACCCATGCTCTTTTTTTCAATGTTTCCACTGTTTACTAGTCCATTTTTATCGAATGTAAACTCTTGCCCAAGTCCATTTCTCCAAGTTCCAACTAGAGTAGAGAAATCTCCATTTAGAATGGCTTGCTCATCTATTTTTTGTGATTCAGCATTCGTTTTTTCTTCTTGTCTCGAAGGTTTTTCCTCAGTAGTCGTAACACTATCTTGAGTAGTCGTTGAACTAGTGGTTGTTGTACTAGTCGCTGTCGTACTAGTAGTAGAAACCTGTTCTGTTGTATGAGTATTCACTACTTCTGCATCTTGCTTCTTATGATTAAAGAAGAACATAAAACTTATCAGTACTATAGCAATTAAGCAACTTAACAGAATCAAAATCCAATTGATGCCTTTTCCTATTTTCATTTATAGCTCCTTTCGATTGTTATCACCCTAATTATATCATACTAAACTGATACTAGGAAGAAATTGTATAAGACAAAGACTAGTGGTGTGAATTTTGCTAAAAACCATCAAAAAACACCCCATGTCGCGAACCACGAAGTGTTTCGAAACGTTGATAGTATCGTGTTGATGAACCTTTTGAGGCAACTGACTTTGTCAGGTTGCAGCCACATTTGTAAGCGACTAAAGTCGCAACAACTGTGTCAATTGCACCAATTTAGTATGGAAGCATAAAAAAGAACACCCCGACAGGTGCTCTTTGTAAGTATAGTCATTCTTTCGAAGAACGTTTACTAAATTGTGATGCTTTACAAGCCTTTTCAAGCCTGGTTTGAAAAGTCTGACTTTTAGGACAGCTCAAAAGCGCTTGATAGGAAACGTCCGAAGAGTTCCTGCCGATTTTGATTTCAAGAAATAGGAATAGATGTATCTATAATAGTGCAATTTCTTAACGCAAAACTTTCAATCCTATCCTCTTCCTTCTTATCCTAACAAAGTTTGTAATATTGGAATAACAACGATAAATAGAACCGTACTTAGAGTCACCACATTCGTAGAGAATTCCACATCTCCTTTTCCCTGATTAGCAAGGATCGGAAGAACAGCTAAAGCTGGTGTAGCAGACTGAATCATGAAGGTCTTAAATTCTACTGTCTCCATATTTGGTGCAAAGAACTTCAATACAAGAAGCATGATTAGAGGAGCTAGGATAAAGCGTCCAACTAAAGTGACAATTGTATCTTTATCAAAAGTAATAGTATTCAAGCCTGCCTTTGCAAGAACGATACCAATATAAATCAGAGATAGGGGAGTGACGATATTTCCAACATAGGTTAAGGTATTCGTTGCGAAATCTGGAATAGAGATTCGGAGAATCAAAAATAGCAGAGCCACAAGAAAACCTACAAGCGGAGCTGGTAGCAATTTCTTCCAGTCAAATTTACTTGTCTCCTTGCTTTGACCCGATTTACTGTCACTCGTCATCAAATACACGCCCAATGTCCAGGTGGAAATCGTGTTGGTGATATAGTAAATTAAGAAATATGGAAGAGCCTGATCCCCAAAAAGAGCAACGTTTAAAGGTAAACCAATAAAAATAGTGTTGGCATTCACAAAGGTATTAATCATGGTTCCTCGTCGTCCTGGACGAACCTTGAAAAGCCTAACTGCAATATAAGCTACGATATAGCCCAAGATAAAGGCCACAAATGTATAAAGGAGACCTCCAGAAAGACTGATTAGTTTATCTAGTGTTAGGTATTTCATCACCGACACAAAGATTGACGCTGGCAAGGCTACATTCATGATCAAACGAGATAGGTTAGGTCCAAAGGCATCTCCAAACCATCCCTTCACCTGAAGAATATACCCCAAAACAATAATAGCGATAATCGGAATGATACTCGTAATCGAGGTTAAAAAGAGTGACATAGGTATCCTTTCTAAATTACTTAAGTCCACAGCCCATACAAATCTGTCGCTAGCAAAGGATAGACAGCAGCAACGAATTATTTATACTCTGGATACCACTTCAAATCACGAACTGCTTTGGCCATATCTGTTTCCTTAGCACGCGCAAGACCTTGCTCTTGTGCTTTTTTAGCGACTGCTTCTGCTACTTTAATAGAAACATCTGCTACATACTTGAACGGTGGCAAGACAGGAGCTCCTGGTTGGCCTGGATTGACAATACCACTCAATGAATGAGCTGCTGCTCCAATCATTTCATCAGTCAAAAGACTTGCTTCAGAAGCCAGCATACCTAGACCAAGACCTGGGTAAATCAAGGCATTA
The DNA here is from genome assembly GCF_001808705.1 of Streptococcus sp. HMSC074B11. Lineage (GTDB taxonomy): Bacteria > Bacillota > Bacilli > Lactobacillales > Streptococcaceae > Streptococcus. The sequence continues at coordinate 56,447 of NZ_KV794274.1, forward strand.
TTGGCTTGACCAATCACATAGTCGACACCTTTATAAGAAACTGTATCAGCAGGAATTCCTGTTGCGACAAAAGCTTTGCCATCTGACCATTCAATCAAATCTTTGGCACTAGCTTCTGCTAGTTTGGTTGGATTTGACAAAGGGAAAATCATCGGACGTTCTGTATTTTCACACATAGCCTCTACTATTTCTTTAGTGAAGGTATTAGGCTGAGTCGAAGTTCCTACAAGAATGGTTGGCTTCACAGTCTTCACTACTTCAAGCAGGTCAGTCAACTTGTCTGCGTTACTAAAGTCAGCACGTTTCTTAGCAAACGGCTTTTGTTCAGGAGTTAGGTCATCCATGTCATCAAAGAGAAGACCTTGTTTATCAACCATAAAGAAACGTTTATAGGCTTCTTCTTCAGAAAGACCTTCACTCACCATTTCACGAAGAACACGAGCGGCAATTCCTGCGCCCGCAGTACCACCACCATAGCAGAGATAAACTTGATCTGTTAATTTTTCACCACTAATATCTAGTGAACCAAAGATACCACCCAAGGTAACGATTCCTGTACCTTGAATATCATCATTAAAAGTTGGAATTTGTTTCCGGTATTTTTCAAGAATATTGGCAGCATTCGAGCGGCCGAAGTCTTCCCAGTGAAGGTAGAGTTTAGGAAAGAGACGTTCTGCTGTTTGAACAAATTGGTCAATGAAGTCGTAGTAACGATCTCCGCGAACCCGTTCGTGACGATTTCCTAAGTAATTAGGGTTGTTACGAAGTTCTTCACGGTTAGTCCCTGCATCAATAACTAAAGGAAGGACCATAGAAGGATCGATTCCAGCAGCACCCGTGTAGACCATCAATTTCCCAACAGAAATATCGACACCATTTGTTCCCCAGTCACCGATTCCAAGGATTCCTTCTGCATCTGTTACAACAATGAGACGAATCTCGCGATCCCCAGCAGCATTTTTCAAAGTGGCTTCAATATTTTCAGGATGATTGATATCAAGATATCCCGCATATTGGGGATCTACAAAGAGGTCACTATAGCCTTCAATGGTATCTGCAATGGTTGGATCGTATACAATTGGATTAAATTCCTCCAAATGTTGAGAAAAGAGGTAATAGAAAAGAGTCCGGTTGGTATTAAAAATTTCCATTAGGAAAAGACGCTTTTCCAAATCATTGGCTTTCGTTTGCATTTGCGCATAAGTTTGCGCCGCTTGTTCTTCAATCGTTTGAACATACGGTGGCAGTAAACCAATAAGACCTAATTCCTTTCGCTCCTCTATGGTAAAGGCAGTCCCCTTATTCAGGAAAGGGTTGTTTAAAATATCATGTGCAGTCATAGTGCAACCTCCTTTTTACTTCTATTATACCACTTTAAATGAATTGTTCGGAAAACTTTGTTGTTTAAAAAATACGATTATACCCGCATATGTTATAATGAGTCTACGAGAACAATATTCTAATAAGCTCTTTTATACTTAAAACACTATTGTTAATGGCACTTTAAGTTGTTATATTTTATAAAGTTCTGAACTCATAAAACTCTCGATGATCACTCTTTACTAAAAGTTTCGAGTAAAAGAAACTAATCATACAAATTGGCAATCCGAATTAAAATAAATATTATATAAGTTTGTTATACAATACTTTGTATTTTTTAAGATGTTTTTTTGTCATACAAAACTTGTATTCTATTTATATGACGAATAAAAACTATTTACAACAATATATTTCCCAAAAAGTGAAATATTTTCGAACACAGAAAAAAATGAGCCAGGAAGAACTTTCGGAACAAGCAGGACTTGGACTTAAGTATATCAATCAACTTGAAAACCAAAATGTGAATCTGACCATTCACAGTCTTGAAAAAGTGATTATCGCCCTAGAGATGACCCCAGAGGAATTTTTCAATTTTGATAGCCTTGAATCAACCTCTGATAAGACCGACAATCTTTCACTCAAAAGAATCAACATGAAGGTTAAACAACTCCCTATTGATAAACGAGAAAAGATGTTGGTCATTTTTGAAAGTATCTTAGATAACCTTTGATATCCCTGACTCACTTACATTTTAACCGGTGAATACTCGTATAGTCAAATTGTAGGGTACGGATAAAAATTATTTATCTGGTGATTTCCATTTATTTTCCTTCTCCAATTAATGAAAGTGAGCCCATATGAATTTAAAAGATCTACAATATTTTTATGACCTCTGCCAGCTTCAATCCTATACGGAAGTTGCAAAACAACACAAAGTCAGCCAACCATCTATTTCTTATGCCATCAAGCGCTTAGAGGAATCCTTTAACTGCAAATTGATTCACCACGATCCCTCACATCGTTCCTTCAAACTAACTCCTCAAGGACAAATCCTTCTAAAGCATGCAAAAAAGATCTTACCTGAGGTTATTTCTACTCGCAAAGAAATCAATCGCTCCTTGGCCCAATACTCTACTGTAGGATTCCCTCCTATTATCATTCAGTATCTCTTTGCTACCTTAAACGAAAAAGATAAATTCGATTTTTTAAAAAAGGTACGCCCTATCCGCGGTGGATCCGTAGAGTTATTAAATCTTCTCCTCAAAGGAGACCTTGATGCAAGCCTACTTGGCTTGATTGAACCACTCAATCATCCTTCAATAGAGACACATGAACTCTTTCATAAAGAACTGTATGTCGTTTTATCTAAGAACCATCCTCTTGCTACTGCTCCTTTCCTCACTTTTGAAGATTTAGTAGATCAATCCTTTATACTTTTAGACGAACACTTTGTTCACCTGAAAGCTTTTGAACTACTTAATCAAAAGCATCAAAACAAGGCAGAAATATTCTTTAAGAGTGACGACATTGTCATCATTAAAGAACTTTTAAAGAAAGGGATTGGCCTTAGTTTACTAGCTGATATCGCACTTTCTGATGAAGATGATGATTTAATAAAAATCCCTCTAATACCGGAGGACCAGATAACATTTACAGTTTATTACGCTTATCTCAAATCAGCTACACTGTCATCAGAAGTAGAAGCCTTATTTAATCTCATTAAATCATATGAATAGAAAAAAACTCTAACTATCAACTACCTGATAGCTAGAGTTTTTTACATTATAGGTATTAGACTAAAGCACGAAGAAATAGGATATGATCGCCGAATTTTTCATTTACCTGATACCCTTCAAGGAGATTTCTAATTATAAATCTACAAGATATCAATAAAAAAGAACACCCCGAAAGGTGCTCTTTGTAAGTATAGTCATTCTTTCGAAGAACGTTTACTAAATTGTGATGCTTTACGAGCTTTCTTAAGACCTGGTTTGGAAAGTATGGATTTCAGTTGGACTAAAAACAGCGTAATATCAAGGATTTTCTGAACAATATCTACTTTTTAATTTCATAAAATCTGAATCAATATTTTTAAAATAGGGGAATAGTTTAGGTCTGTAAGAATTAACTTATACACTTACAAGGTTTATTCTGATCGACTTTATAACTGTCTACGAAAAAAAGACAGAAATGAGAGATTGAGTGTGGGGAAAAAACTATTAGGTGTAGTTTCAATACTTCTACTAATGCTTTTGCTTATATTTAATACAAGTAAATAGTCAATTCGTCCGAGCATTTCCTTCTCCATCTCCGTAGCAGAAAGTTGAGTTTATTTAACAAACTGATAAAATAATAGAGAAACTAGTTATTTCGAGGCCTAATCATGAACCTATCAAACGTATTTCAAAAATTATCCCCAAATACTCCCATCTTACAAGCCACCTTTGGTCTGGAGCGCGAATCTCTACGAATCAATACTGAAGGCCGTGTCGCTCAAACGCCACACCCTGAAAAATTGGGTTCTCGCAGTTTCCATCCCTATATCCAGACAGATTATAGCGAACCTCAACTAGAGCTCATTACACCGGTAGCACAGTCGACCACGGAAGCTCGTCGCTTCCTCGGGGCCATCACCGATGTGGCTATTCGCTCAATGGATAAGTCAGAATATCTTTGGCCTTTATCCATGCCACCTGTGATTGTAGAAGAAGAGATTCAGATTGCCCAGTTGGAAAGTGACTACGAGTATCAATACCGAGTTGGTTTGGCAGAACGCTACGGCAAATTGCTCCAGTCCATATCTGGAATTCACTATAATTTTGAACTCGGCAAAGATCTGACCCAGCAGCTCTTTGAAGTCAGTGACTATGACGATTTACTGACCTTCAAGAATGCCCTCTATCTCAAGTTAGCTCAGAACTTCTTGTGTTATCGCTGGCTCTTGACCTACCTTTACGGAGCAAGCCCGCTAGCAGAAAAAGGGTTTTTGACAGATGAAATTGGTTGCGTGCGGTCGATTCGTAACTCCAACTACGGCTATGTCAATGCCCCCGATGTTCACATTTCCTTCTCTTCACTGGAGCAATACGTGACCGACATCGAAAACGCTGTTGGATCTGGGCAACTGTCCTCTGAAAAAGAATTTTACTCTGCCATCCGTTTACGCGGTGCTAAGACTAGCCGGGACTTTTTGACTAAGGGCATCTCCTATCTAGAGTTCCGCAACTTTGACCTCAACCCCTTTGAGCCACTGGCAATCAGCCAAGAAACACTAGACACCACCCACCTCTTTGCACTCGCACTCTTGTGGCTAGACGACATGGAGCAAGTCGACGAAGAATTAGCAGTAGCTGCTACTCTCAACAACCAAATCGCTCTCAGCCATCCCCACACACCACTTCCTAAAGAGGCTGACCCTAAACCTATCGTGACAGCCATGAAGGACATCGTCGCTCACTTTGGACTGGATGACTATTATAGCCAGCTTATCACTAAGGTGGAGGCCTCTCTTCTTGATCCACGTTTGACCCTTTCTGGAAAAATAGCAGAGCAGGTTGAAGAAGGGTCCCTTGAAAAATTTGGCCAACAACAAGGACATGCCTTTCATGACTATGCTTGGACAGCACCTTATGCCCTCAAAGGCTATGAAAACATGGAACTCTCCACCCAAATGATTCTCTTTGACGCCATTCAGCTGGGCTTGAACGTAGAAATTTTAGATGAGGAAGACCAATTTCTCAAACTCTGGCATGGTGACCATGTGGAGTACATTAAAAATAGCAACATGACATCCAAAGATAACTACGTAATTCCACTGGCCATGGCTAATAAGGTTGTGACCAAAAAGATTTTGGACAAGGCTGGTTATCCAGTACCTGCGGGAGCAGAATTTGCTAACAAGGACGATGCCTTGCGGTACTACGGACAAATAGCCAACTCTGCTATTGTTGTCAAACCCAAATCCACCAACTTCGGTCTGGGCATTTCCATCTTCCAAGAGTCAACAAGCCTTTCTGGCTATGAAAAAGCCCTAGACATCGCCTTTTCGGAAGATAGCCATGTGCTAGTCGAGGAGTTTGTGGCAGGGACCGAGTACCGTTTCTTTATCTTGGATGGAAAATGCGAGGCTGTCGTGCTCCGCGTCGCGGCCAATGTCGTAGGCGACGGAAGCTCAAGCATCCGAGAATTAGTCGAAAAGAAAAACCAAGACCCTCTGCGTGGCCGCGACCATCGCTCACCTCTTGAAATCATCAATCTGGGTGATATTGAATTACTCATGTTGGAACAGCAGGGTTACACACCTGATACAGTCTTGCCTAAAGGTAGCCAAACCTTTCTGCGTGGTAATTCTAATATCTCAACTGGAGGCGACTCCATTGACATGACTGACCAGATGGGCGAGAGTTACAAACAACTAGCTGCCGATATGGCGACTGCTATGGGGGCTTGGGCCTGTGGAGTCGATTTGATTATCCCAGACTACACCAAGCCTGCTAGTAAGGAGCTACCAAATTGCACCTGTATCGAACTCAACTTCAATCCTGCCATGTACCTGCACGCCTATACTTACGTAGGGCCAGGACAACGTATCACACCGAAAATTTTACGGAAGTTGTTTGGAGAGATATGAGAATAAGATCAGAGATTTTCTGAGCTTACTTTTTTATATTTGATAAATGGTAAAATATAGTGCAACAAAAAACTCATAGAGCCCAATCTCGTGTAAACTGTAAGTAACCACACTAAACAGAACACGGGAGAAATCTATAAGCTACCATCATATTACCATAATTGAGCGAATTAAGATAGAGACTTACCTAGAATTAGGTCTCAAACCCTGCCAAATAGCTAGAAAATTAGGCGTTCACAAATCAACCTTCTCAAGAGAATTAAGTGTGGTAATGACACTTACTCTGCACAAGCAGCACAAACACACAATGAACAATTGGCGAAGCAGAAGGGAAGAAAATCGAGTTAGACTCCTGTGAATTGAAGTAGGAAATTAAAGAGCGATTACAATCTTCATGGTCTCCAGAACAAATTTGTAGTCGTTATCAACTTGAAAATAGGTCCATGGTGTCCTTCAAAATCCAATTTGTAAAATTAAGCTAGAAAAAAAGCATCTCGTATTTTTGATACGAAATGCTTTTAATAAATGTAAATAAGTTTTAACGTTTACTAAATTGTGACGCTTTACGGGCCTTTTTCAAGCCTGGTTTGGAAAGTATGGGTTTCAGTTGGACTAAAAACAGCGTATTATCAAGGCTTTTCAGAACGATATCTACTGATTAATTTCATAAAATATGAATCAATAGATTATAAATAGGGGAATAATTTAGGTCTGTGAGCATTAAAATAATACACCTAACTTTGATCACCGTTTTTTAGTTATTCACTCTTTTTTCGGATAGTGTTTTTAAAGTTATAATGTAAAATGCCGCAACTAAAACACTATACATCATAATCGGAGGATAGAGAATTAAGGATAGAATCAATCCCACTCCTTTAATTATTAGGTCAGGTATCAATAACTTCCTATATTGTGCGGTAGCTTCAAGTAATTCTTTTTGATCTATATTGGGTTTATCAATTACTTTATGTAAAAACCAGTTTGCTACCGTAATAAATTAAAAATCGTGTTGGTAGAAAAATCGTCTACTTCTACCAACACGATTTTACAAAGAGCCAGTACTTACATCTCTTTTTATCCTGTAAAACTATTGTATCTTGATACTTTAAGAAGTTTCAATCATTCGATCTGTTAACCGTTATTTTTTGGATCTAAACGTAATAACATAGCATTAATGGCGACGATGACTGTTGACACAGACATTAGGATTGCTCCTAATGCAGGGCTTAATGTGATACCAATAGGAGCCAAAATTCCTGCAGCTAGAGGGATAGCTATAAAGTTATAACCAGCTCCCCAAAATAGGTTTTGTTTCATTTTACGAGTTGTTTTGTGTGCTAAATCAATGAATGATCCAATATCTCCTGGATCGGATTGAGTCAATATGACATCAGCTGAATCCAACGCAACTTGAGTTCCAGCACCTATAGCTATACCAACATCTGCTAAGGCAAGAGAAGGAGCATCATTTACACCATCACCTACCATGATAACTTTCTTTCCTTCATCTTTAAGTGTTTTAACTAACTCATATTTGTCTTGTGGAGATTGATTTGATCTATATTCAATCCCTAAATCTGCTGCCGCGCCTTGAGCCGCTTTTTCATTATCACCTGTCGCCATAATTGGTCGAATATTGTTCTTTTTAAGAGCTTTAATTAACTCTTTACTTGTTGGTTTTAATTCGTCCCCTAAAGCTACAGCACCAATGGCATCATCGTTTTCTACTAAGACACTAAGAGTTGCTCCTTTTGGAGTATCCATATCAAGATTACGTCCATAGGCTTTTTGACTGATTAATTGGTAACGGTGCCCACCTGCTTTACCCTCTACTCCAGAACCGGAAATCACATCAATCGAATCAAAAGATGCTGGACGTATATTTTGCTGCTCGGCGAAACTTACAATTGATTGAGCAATTGGGTGGCTAGATCCTCCTTCAATACCTGCCAATAAGGCAATGATTTCCTCTTTTGTATATTTGTCATTAAGAAGTTTTACATCTAATACTTTAAATTCACCAGTTGTTAAAGTACCCGTTTTATCTAAAATCATCACATCTGCATCTTGAGCTATTTCTAAGGCTTGGCGGTCTTTTACTAGTAAGCCACGGCTAGCTCCTAAGCTTGTGCTACGGGCGGTTACCAATGGAATAGCCAGACCCAATGCGTGCGGACAAGCAATAACTAATGTAGTAATAGTAAATATAACTGCCGTTGGGATATCTCCAATAATCATCCACACTACAAAAGCAATTAGCGCGACAATAACAGCAATATAGAAGAGCCACCCTGCAACCTTTTGCGCAATATTTTCTGCCCTGGAAGGCTGACTTTGAGCTTGGCTGATTAAATTCTGTACTTGAGAGATAAAGGATTGATCACCTGTCTCAAGCACTTTAATATAAAGAACCCCTTCTCCATTTGTTGAGCCCCCGATTACTTCATCACCAGGGCCTTTTTTTACTGCTTTTGACTCCCCAGTTAGAAGAGCTTCATTTAAACGTGATTCGCCACGATCGATAATCCCGTCTGCTGGCACATTTTCTCCGGCTTGAACACGAATTAAATCACCTACCTGTAAGTCAGCAACTGGTCGTGTTTCAATTGAATCGTCTTCTAATACAACGTGAGCATCTTTCGGCACTAACTTAGCCAATGCTGCTTGTGCGTCTCCTGCTTCTCCAATAGCTTTCATCTCAATCCAGTGACCTAATAGCATGATTAATAGTAATGAAGCAAATTCAAAGAAAAAGTCCATCAAGTGTTCACCCGTTACGTAGGTAATGATCACAGCATAAATACTGTATGAATATGAAACACTTAAACCTAAAGAAACGAGTGCCATCATTCCAGGTTCTTTTTGTTTAAATTCGTCAACTGCACCTTGATAGAATGGACGTCCACCATAAATAATTAATATAGTAGATAAAATAGCTACTACAATATCAGAATATGGAAAAGTAAACTGGAATGGTAGTTCAAATCCATGCAAAGGGACTAAGAGCATAATAATGATTCCTAGTGGCAATGACTTTAAGAAAAGTTCCTTAAAGCTTCCGTGATGATGGTGGGCATGCCCTCCGTGCCCACTGTGGTCATGCCCACTGTGCCCGCTGTGATTATGCCCGCTGTGATCATGCCCACTGTGATCATGCCCAGCATGATGTTCTTGATGTTTATCCTTATGGTCTCCATGTTCATCTGTGATTCCATGCTCGTGTTTTAACTTATCCATGTTGTCATTATTCATTTTAAATTCCTCCTTATGCTAAATGATGATGTAAATGACATTCGCATTGTCCTTCTGGACAATTGCAATCCACTTCTTCTAGTGCGAAAGATTTTTTCATCTCTAATATTTTTTCTAGTCGTTCTATATCATCGAAGCTTAAAACATGATCGTCAATGATACTTCTTATTACATTTCCGACTTTCTTATTGCAAATACGGTTAAAAATATCTTCTGCATCTGTGATATAAGTATTAAATTCTATTGTGCTCATTCTCCTTTCCCCCTAGTTGTCTACAGATGTGAACAAACATGTTCGAAGTAAGTTTACTATTGTAAACAAATTGTGTTAAGTATTTTTAACAAATGTAAGGAACGCTTATAGCTTTTTATCTCTCCCCTTCTATCTCATAATAATTTTCATAGTTTTTCCTATACTGAACAAGGTCAGAAAATTGTTCTTTTTTTCTTGCAATTTATCGAAGTTTGATAGTATTTCTTTTGTTTTTGGTAGCTTTTTATAGTTTTCTAAAATTTCTTTAGCGGCAATTTTATATACGGGAAGTTCGCTATAATACTCCTCTGCAAATTGTTTATCTTCAAGATTTTTCTTGTGGTATTTATAGATTTCACGATACTTATTTATAGTATTTATATTTTCCATATCTTGAGATAAACTCTTCATTTTAGTTTCAATGTTCTTTATTTTATCTAACAAATCTTGTCTATCATCGGCAGATTTTTTGATTAGATCATCGAGCTGGGTAATGGAATTAATGCCTTGTTCTCTTAATTTAATTATTGAATCTGCCATTGTTTTGATATTATGTTTCCTTGCCCAAACTTCATAACCTTTGGCACTGACCCCCGTAAATGAGAATTAAATAAAAACACCCAAAAAGTTAGATTTTCTGTCTAACTTTTTGGGGTCAGTACAACCATTTTAGAACCTATTCTTTGATTTTCAATAAGCGTAAACTGTTTAATGTTACAAGTAAAGTTGCTCCCATATCAGCAAATATCGCTATCCAAAGTGTTAACCAACCGGGCATGACCAAAAGTAATGCCACTAATTTAATCGCCAAAGAGAAGGTAATGTTTTGCTTGATGATTGCTAAAGCCTTACGACTTAATTTTATTGTATATGGCAATTTACTCAAATCATCAGACATTAAGGCGATGTCAGCCGTTTCTAAAGCTGTATCAGTTCCAGCACCACCCATTGCTACACCAACGGTAGATGCCGCAAGGGCTGGAGCATCATTCACGCCATCTCCGACCATCCCCACACTTTGATGTTTTTCTCGAAGTTCTTTAATAAAATTAAGCTTATCTTCTGGAAGTAAGTCAGCTTTAATATCCGAAACACCAACTTGTTTTCCGATGGCTGTTGCCGTTCTTTGGTTATCGCCTGTTAGCATCACTGTTTCGATTCCCATATTGTTCAACTTGCCGATAACTTCTTTAGACGATTCCCTCATTTCATCGGCTACGGCAATAAACGAAAGAATTTCTTTTTCTGTTCCTAACACCATCACCGTTTTACCTTGAGTTTGCATATCGGCAATTTTTTCTTTTTTATCGCTTGAAATGCTTCCGTGTAATTCCTCAAAAAGATTTTGACTTCCCACATAATACATTTCATTATTTATTTTGGCTTTAACGCCTTTACCTGTAATGGATTGAAAATCCTCTACTGTTACTTCATTGAATTTTAATCCATTTTCTTCTGCTTTTCGCATAATCGCTGAAGCAAGAGGGTGCTGCGATCCTTTTTCAATGGCTGATGTTATGGTTATTAATTCATTTTCATTTCTACCATATGTCACAATGTCTGTTACAGCTGGAATCCCTTTGGTTAATGTTCCTGTTTTATCAAAGGCTATCGCTTTTAAGTGTCCTGCTGCTTCTAAATGGATACCACCTTTAATTAATACACCATTTTTCGCTGCATTTCCTATTGCTGTAACCACAGCAACTGGAGTTGAGACTACTAAGGCACAAGGACAACCAACCACTAATACAGCTAATCCTTGATAAATCCATTGGCTCCAGTCTCCGCCAAATAATGGTGGAACTACTGCAATTAAAAGAGCTAGTATGACAATAGCTGGTGTATAGTATTTTGCAAATTTCTCGACAAACGCTTGAGAGGGGGCCCGTTCTGCTTGGGCTTCTTCTACCAAGTGAATGATTTTTGAAAGAGTGGTATCTTCAACTCGTTTTGTTACTTTAACCTCAAGTAACCCTTCTTCATTCAAGGTTCCTGCAAATACTTCATCATTTGTGATTTTCGTTACTGGAACACTTTCACCTGTAATCGCAGCCTGATTTAATGTCGATGTACCTTTAACCACTATTCCATCCATTGCTAACTTTTGACCGGGCTTAACTATCATGATGTCTCCAACTTGAATCTCATCAACATGAATCATCATTTCTTCATTGCCTCGTCGAATTAACGCTTCTTTTGGGGCAATATCCATTAAAGATTCAATAGATTGACGTGCTTTATCCATTGAATAACGCTCTAATGCTTCACTAATCGCAAATAGGATAACAACGGTTGCCCCTTCACCCCATTCACCAATAATTGCAGCTCCTATAATGGCAATAGTCATAAGCGTATTCATATCGAAATTTAATCTGCTTAAATTTTTGAGACCTTTAATAAATAACGAATATCCACCGATTAAAATGGACGCTGCATAACCAATTGTCGGTAGAACATGCTCTTCACCATACTGCTCTCCTAAGAACCAGCTAACTACAAGTAAAAGAGCTGATATATATACCTTAATGTTTTCTTTCTGCTTCCAAAAAGGTTCTCCTTCTACCCTTTGTTCTTTTTCATCTCGAATTTTTAAATTTTCAAATGCTCCTGCTTTTTCTAATTCTTCAATGGTTGTCGTCCCTTTAACATAAACTTTAGATGCTCCGAAATTTACTTTCGCATCCTGAACACCGGGAAGTTCTTTAACATTATTTTCAAAAATGGCTGCACAGTTCGTACAAGTAAATCCTTGAACACGATAGGCTTTCATTTCTTCTTCGAACTGTTTTGCTTTCCCACTAGACATTGATCTTCACCTCTTTCTTAAGTGCCAATGCAATCATCATAATTTGTCTGATATGCTCATCATCTAATGAATAAAATGCAAGTTTTCCCTCTTTTCGAAACTTAACAATCCCTTGCTTATGGAGCGTTCGTAGGTGATGAGAGGCATTTGCAACCGTAACACCTATAATATTTGCAATATCACACACACACAGTTCGTCATCTTGACACAATGCATAGGTAATTTTTGCTCTATTTTTATCTGCAATAGCTGTTAACATTTGGGCAACACTAGAAATATCTACTGTCTGTAAATTCCCTTGTATTCGATTGACCTTTTCTTCGTCATAACAATAAATTTCACAAGTATCTTTGTTAATCATATTCTCACCTCAATATCATTCAAGTATTTGCTTGAACATAGTATAACCCTTTTCATTAATTAAGTCAAGTGTTTTTTGGCACTGACCCCCGTAAATGAGAACTAAATAAAAACACCTCCAAGTTGGATTTGACACAATATAATCAAATGCACATGGAGGTGTCTTTTTATTAAATTCTCACTTTTTGGGGTCAGTCCCTTAAAACATGCTATTTTTATCATTGATAAATATTAATAGCTAACTTTCCGAAAAACAACTATTTTTTATACAAAAAAGACATCCAAGAGAAAATTCTTGAATGTCTGTAAACGTTGATAGTATCGTATTGATTAACGTTTTGAGGCAACTGACTTGTCAGGTTGCAGCCACATTTGTAAGCGA
>NZ_KV794274.1:69549-79477 GCF_001808705.1 Streptococcus sp. HMSC074B11
CCCCGAAAGGTGCTCTTTGTAAGTATAGTAATTCTCTCGAATTAACGTTTACTAAATTGTGAAGCTTTACGAGCTTTTTTCAAGCCTGGTTTCTTACGTTCAACTTTACGTGAGTCACGTGTAAGAAGTCCTGCGCGTTTCAATGAATCGCGGAAGTCTGGGTCTACTTGAAGAAGGGCACGAGCGATACCGTGACGGATAGCTCCTGATTGACCAGCGTATCCACCACCTACAACGTTAACGAAAACGTCGTATGAACCTACAGTTGAAGTAACTGCGAATGGTTGGTTGATGACAAGACGAAGGTCAGCGTGTGGGATGTACTCTTCAACATCTTTTTTGTTAACAGTGATTTTACCAGTTCCTGGAACAAGGCGAACGCGTGCAACAGCGTTTTTACGACGTCCAGTACCTGCATATTGTGCTTGTGACATACTTTATTGTTCCTTTCCTTAGATAAGTCCTGAAATATCAAGAACTTCTGGTTGTTGTGCAGCGTGAGTGTGCTCAGCTCCAACGAATACTTTCAATTTCATACCTTGAGCGCGGCCAAGAGTATTGTGTGGAAGCATACCTTTAACTGATTTCTCGATCAAACGAACTGCATTTTTAGAACGAAGTTCACCAGCAGAGATTTGTTTCAATCCACCTGGGTGGTTTGAGTGAGTGTAGTAGATCTTATCAGTTGCTTTTTTACCAGTCAATTTAACTTTTTCAGCATTGATAACGATTACGAAGTCACCTGTGTCAGTGTGAGGTGTGAATGTTGGTTTGTTTTTTCCGCGAAGCACGCTTGCAACAACTGCTGAAAGGCGTCCAAGAGGTACATCAGTTGCGTCAACAACGTACCATTTGCGTTCTACTTGGCCTGGTTTAGCCATGAATGTAGTTTTGTTCATGATTTCTCCTATATGAATGTCGTTTTTGTTTACAGGGCGGATGTTCCGGTCCGCAGGGTATTTGAAAGGTTCCGGGGCCTTACAAATGGGGTAAACAATACCGCCTACTATTGTATCAAAATTATCAGATAAAAGTCAAGCGGTTGGGAAAATATTTTTTATTTCTGCCAGATTTTCAATCTTCTTTCTGCCTTCTCCTGAGTGATGACTTGAAAACCTTTAGAGAAGAGGAAAATAGCACAAGTCAAAAATAGAGTGACAATGATATAATTAACCACAAGACCATGGTCTCCCACCAATGGTGGTTTTGTCATAAAACCGTAATCTCCACCCGTCAATAAATTGACTATAAAAATCAAACCATTAAGTAAAGAGGTCAGTATAAGAATACCTTTGAAATCCAACAGACGAGCATCGTAGTTGTTTAAAAGATAAATCAAGGAATTTCCAAGAAGGGCTAGATGTCCGAAAATAAAGGACAAAATAACGATGTGTGGGAAAGAGTAAGCGTCTGGTATTGGATAAACAAAGGCTGCAATCGTCCCGAAGGTTCCAAGCAAAGCAAAATATTGTTTGGTTTTTGAAACACCTGGCAGTAGTAGAACTACAAACATGGCTAATCGACAATGATAAAAAGGCAAGCTTTCTGACAGTGGGAACTGATTGATCCAATACCAGCTGTAAAGCGAGATTAACTGTATTGCCTGTATAATCTGGAAGAATCGTTGACAAACCTTATTATCACGATAGCGATAAGCAAGATAAATTGTCAAAAACAGTAAGGCAAATGTGCTTGCGTACCAAGTAAATCCAAATTGGGGTGGTTCCGTCGGATGGGTGGTAAATAAAGCATCCCAAATATTCATATAACTTTCCTCATCTTTATATAAGCCGATCTCTTACTTATCTCTATAGAGCCTAGCTTACATTTATTTCTTATATTTTTGTGTTCCAAAGAAGCTATCGGCCTTAAGATAAAGCAAAGCTTCTAATCAATATATTGTTCCCGCTCACCCTGATAAACCTGCCATAGAATATCCATTTGTTCCTTGGTTATTCTTTTTTCAGATAAGGGAGGGAGAGCCGAAATGTCAAAAAATCCTAGTTCAGCAACTTCTTGATTTTCTTGAAAGTCCCCATTCAATAGTCGACAATCAAATACAAACTTGGCATACTGCTTACTCTGCATTTGAAAGCGATTGGTATCAAAAATAGCCAATAAAGAGCCTACTTCTGCAAAAAAGCCTGTTTCTTCCTGAACTTCTTTTCGAATATTTTCCTTAGGGGAATAGCCTACTTCACCAAAGCCACCAGGTAATGCCCAAGTATCCTCTCCTTGTCCTCTAACCAAACAAATCTTCTGGTCTTGAATAATCCAAGCCCTTACATCCATCAAGGGAGTTGCATAGCTAGCTGTTGGTTTTAAGATCGCAGTCAATTCCTCTTGATTAAGATCCGTAGTCTCCTGCAATACGTTCGATAAAATCTGACGTAAATTCTCATAACGTTCACGGTCAAAAGTGTCCTTTGTATAGGTCAAACCAGTATCAGTGATGGCCAACATTCTCTGTATAGCCTTAGCAAAATCAGTTGCGCTCATTTTCTAAACTTTCTACTAGCTTAGCTAGATTCATAGAGTTCGAACCTTTAAGCAGAATCTGGTCTTTAGCTCCAAGACTCTCCTTAACTTGCTTGACCATGGCTTCAAACTGGTCTTCATCAGCTGTTTTCTTGAAGTAGTAAACATGGCCGATGGGGAACATTTGACTGGCTAATTGAGCCAATTCAGCAATGTCTTCACCGTAGAAAATAACGGTATCAAGGGCATCGGGTGTAATGCTCAAAATCATTTGATTGTGGAGTTGAACAGACTGGTCTCCAAGTTCCTTCATATCCGCCAGAACTGCTATTTTCTTACCACCTTCATTAGCTGGGATAGCAGAGAAAGTTTCTAAAATCAACTTCATGGCAGTTGGGTTGGCATTGTAAACATCTGATAAGATGTCTGCTCCATTGGCAGCCTTTTTCCACTCGGTACGATTGCGGGTCAATTCTAGATTTTGGAAGGCTTGAGCAATCTGCTCCTCAGTCACTCCTTCTTGCAGGGCAACATAAGAAGCAATCATAGCATTAGTCGCATTGTACTTACCTGTTACTGGCAAGTCAAGAGCCTGCTCCAAGAAATTAGCCTTGAAGGTTAAGCTATCCTTACGCTCAGTTAATTCTGTAATTTCTAGTTCTGCACCCGGACCAAAACGAACTACTTTTTGGTCAGCAGGTAGATAATCCTCTACAATGGGATCAGCTGGCGCCAAGAGCAAGCTACCTTTCTCCATTCCATCAGCAATCTGTAATTTACCTTTGGCAATCTCAGAACGATCTTTGAAGAAAGCCAAATGTGCCTCTCCGACCAGAGTCACAATAGCTGTTTTCGGATGAGCCAGTTCAGACAAAAGATGAATATCTCCCAAGTGATCCTGTCCCATTTCCAAAACTAGCTTTTCCGTATCATCTGGCATATGAAGAACGGTGTAAGGGAGTCCAATTTCATTATTGTAGTTCCCTTGTGTTTTGTAAGTTTTGTAGCTTGTAGAAAGTAAATGAGCCAACATATCCTTGGTCGTTGTCTTCCCATTTGAACCTGTAACAGCAAAGACATCTACACCTGTTTTTTGAAGGTAATAGGCTGCAAGAGCTTGAAAGGCTGTCAAAACATCCTCTACTAAAATATAAGGATAACCTGCTACTTCTTTCTCTGACAAGGTTACAGCAGCGCCGTTTTCAAAAGCCGTCTCGATAAAGTCATGACCATCACGCGCCCCCTTGAGTGGCACAAATAGATCACCAGGCCCAATCAAACGACTATCAAACTCTGCCTTAACTAGTGGGCTGTCCGCATAGCTTGTCACATCATTTTTTGCACTGACAACACGCGCAACTTCGTGAATCGTAAGTTTCATGTTTACTCCTTTAAAAAGGGGCAGGGAGTCTTGCCCCGCCCTTATAGCTATCTTTACAATAGGTGCGCTTCACGCTTGTTAAAGCTCTCTTTAGCAAGCTCAACCAGACGCTCGATTAGTTCTGGATAGCTAATCCCCATATTGTCCCAGAGCAAGGGATACATAGACCATTGGGTAAATCCTGGCATGGTATTGAGCTCATTTAGGAAAACTTCTCCCTTATCTGTATAGAAGAAGTCACAACGAGACAATCCAAGTCCACCGATAGCACGGAAGGCAGCTTCTGCATTTTTACGCATGACTGCTACTACATCATCACTAATCTTGGCTGGAATATCCATCGTAATCTTGTTATCGATGTATTTTGCTTCGTAGTCATAGAAGGCTACGTCCTTGACAACTTCACCAGGCAGAGTGCTCTTGACATCATAGTTTCCTAAAAGTCCAACTTCGATTTCACGCGCATTGACGCCTTGCTCTACCAAGACACGACTATCATATTTAAAGGCGAGTTCAAGAGCTTGATGGAGTTCCTCTTTATTTTCAGACTTAGAAATACCAACACTAGAACCCATATTAGATGGTTTGGTAAAGACTGGATAAGTTAATTTTTCTTCAACTTCTGCGATCTTAGAAGCTAAGTCGTCCCCTTCAACAATGGCTACGTAAGGGACTTGGGCAATCCCAGCAGATTCCAAGACACGTTTAGTCGTGATTTTGTCCATAGCAAGGCTTGAAGATAAGATGTTGCAACCGACATAAGGCATTTTCAAGACTTCTAGGAAACCTTGAACGGAACCGTCTTCTCCCATAGGTCCATGAAGAACTGGAAAAACAACTGCGCCTTCTTCGTAGATGGCACTTGGAGCAATTTTCTTGTCCCAATCAATCGTTTCATTGGTCATGAGACGTTCATCTTGGCCAGGAGTTTGGGTAAATTCTTGGGTTTTGATAAAATCACCAGACTGGCTGATAAAGAAAGTTTTGACTTCAAAACGGTCATAGTTAACCGCACGCATGACACTCTCAGCTGACAATACAGACACTTCACGCTCTGCACTGCGTCCACCATATAATAGAATAATTGTTTGTTTCATATGATTGTCCTATTTCTACTAGAATACTCGCTTTTTAGTATATCACATTTGTCTCTTTTTTTAAACTTGAATAGCACAAAAGAGACTGGATTAAAAATAAATCCAGTCTCTTGATTTCTTATATATCGTATCTACTAGCTAATTGCCTGTTCTATATCCTTACAGACTAAAGTTCTGTACGATTTTCAATAGCTCTTAGGAGCGTTACTTCGTCCGCATATTCGATATCAGCTCCTACTGCTAGACCTCGTGCTAGACGAGTAACCTTAATCCCCGCGGGTTTGAGTAGCCGAGAGATATACATGGAGGTCGCCTCACCATCTGCTGTTGCATTGGTGGCTACGATGACCTCAGAAACTTCACCATCCATGAGGCGAGTCATGAGACTTTTCAGGTTGATGTCATCTGGGCTAATCCCATTCATAGGGGAAATCAAGCCGTGTAAAACATGGTAAAGTCCGTGGTATTCTTGGATGTTTTCCATAGCAGCAACATCTCTGCTATCCTCCAGAACCAGAATCGTAGACTGGTCACGGCTAGGATCAGTACAGATAGAACAAGGATCATCATCTGTCAAACGCCCACAAATAGAGCAATAGGTCAATTCTCGCTTAGCTGCAAGAAGATTTTTTGCAAATTCATTGACGTCATCATCCGGCATTCCAATAGTATAAAAGGCTAGACGGGTTGCTGTCTTAATCCCAATACCAGGAAGTTTGGAATAACTGTCAATCAACTTAGCAATAGGTGTTGGATAAAGCATGGCTTCCTTTCTAGTTCATTGGATGGTGTTGGTTATATAAATTGATAATGTCGCGAGCAATTGCTGGCCCAACATTTTTGGTTAAATTGGTATTATGAGGAAAGACTACTGCAACTGCAATTTGAGGATTTTCTGTTGGAGCATAGGCCACGGCATTGGTATTATTAGCTTCTTGACCACCAGCTACATAGCTTTCACCTGTACCGGTCTTACCACTGATAGAAACAGTGGCGCCATCTGAAAACGCCCGTCCTGTCGTAAGGGGACTAGTTCCATGCGATACTTGGTAAAATCCTTGGTGCAAGATTGCCATATCTGATTCAGAAATATTGACCTTGTTGATTTCCTTGGTATCTATTGCTTGGATTAATTCCCCAAGGCCACCCTTATCATTGTTGTCGTATATTCCCTCGACAATATGTGGAGCTAGACGAACACCATTGTTAGCAATAGTTGCAACGTACTGGGCTAATTGCATCGGTGTGTAGTTATCAAACTGGCCAAAAGCATTAGTAATGAAATTGGCAAAGTTATACTCTTTGGGAACAAATCCAGTAGATTCATCTGGTAGGTCAATCCCAGTCGCAGAACCCAAACCATATTCACCAAAGGTTGAACGCAATTTCCCCATAGCAGACTCTAGATTGCTGGTGCCGACAAACATATTGGGTTGATAGGTCTGGCCCATGATTCCAAGAGCGGTTTGAACCATGTAAGCATTGGATGAATACTCCAAGGCTTCCACAGCTGTAATAGGAAAAGATCCATATGCCAATTTATACCAAGAATAAATTGGAGCTGAACCTTGGAAAACAATAGGCTGATCTGTTAAGGTTTGGTTTCCTGATAAAACACCATTTTCCCAACCTGAGCTGATGGTAGCGGCCTTAACAACCGAACCTGGGACAAAGACATTGGTTACCGTTCCCAAGGAATCAGGAGTCAACTCTCCCGTTTTCAGGTCATGTTTGAGTCCTGACATAGACAAAACAGCACCTGTTTTGGGGTTAAGGGCGACTGCATACACACCCTCAGAATACTTGGCTCCACCATTTCCTAGCTCGGAATTGAAATAACTTTTCAGCAAAGCATCCACGCTATCTTGGAAGGCCAAATCAATGGTCAGCTTGATATTGTTTCCTTTACTACCTTCCTCAATTGTATCCACACTTTCCATGTTGCCATATTTGTCCAGATGGATTTCTTTTACCGAGCGTTTTCCTTGTAAGGTCTCTTCATATTGCTTTTCCAAATAGGAGGTTCCAACACGGTCATTTAGAGAATAGCCCTTTTTAAGATAGGCTTCTGCTTCTTCCGCTGGGAGACCGGCTTTTTCACTAGAAACAGTTCCGACAATAGATGAAAGAGAAGTTTCTAAGACCTTTCGATCCCATGAGGTAGAGATAGAAATACCTGGCAATTCCTTTGAAGCAGAAGCAATTACAGCTACCTGTGTTTCACTCAAAGGATCTGTTTGAATATTTCCTGTAGCAAAATTTCCTACTGAATTGAGTTGGCTAAAGAGGTAGATTGCCTTCTTTTCATCCTCGGAATAGTCCATCTGATTCGCTGCAATACTCTCAGCAGCATTGTTATAGAGTTCAGATTCAGAAAGTTGATTGCCATCAGAATCAAAACGCTTATCTTTGGGTAGGGCCTCTACCGTTTTTTTATAA
Source organism: Streptococcus sp. HMSC074B11 (assembly GCF_001808705.1). Classification (GTDB taxonomy): domain Bacteria; phylum Bacillota; class Bacilli; order Lactobacillales; family Streptococcaceae; genus Streptococcus. The sequence goes on from NZ_KV794274.1 coordinate 76,945, forward strand.
ACTGCTGGATCAGCTAGATAATAGTCAGCAATTTGACGTTCTGTCAAATCTGGAGAGGAAACTGTTACATACGTTAAAAGTTTAGTAGAAATATCCTTTAAATCTGCAGCCGTCATCTTATTACTTCGTGTGAAAGCCACGACTTGTTTGACGGTATTTTCTACCAAGGGTTTTCCAGCTGCATCATAGATTTCTCCGCGAGCAGAACCCATGGTTACTCGAGTTTGGCTAGCAGAAGCGAGTTTGTTTTCATAAAAATCCTTATGAAGAACTTGCATATAAAGCAAACGACCAATAATTGCTAAAAAGAGCAAGATGACGATTGCAAATAACAAATTAAGCCGTGTCGGTATCGAGTGGCTATTGAATTTTCTCATACACATCAATCTCATTTCTAATCAAAATCACACTCTTCATTGTACCATAATTTAGGTAGAAAATTATGGAAAAAGAAAAGACTTTTCCTTTTTGGTCCAAAAATTATTTTCTATGATATAATGGAGGTAAGCGCTATTTTATTTGTTAGATTTGTCAAAGTAATTTTGGCAAATAGCTATAAAAGGAGTTCCATGAATAAGCAAGATATCTCTACGATTATCGACCTTCACTTTGAAGAAATGACCGATTTAGAGCAAGAAATTGCCCGCTATTTTCTGCAGGCAGATACCATAAATGATGACTTATCCTCTCAACAGGTCACTCAAAAACTTCATATTTCTCAGGCGGCTCTCACTCGTTTTGCCAAAAAATGTGGCTTCACGGGCTATCGGGAATTTATTTTCAAATACCAACAACAAAAGGATACCCTTTCCGTTCCTCAACAAGATATGAATCCTTTGACACAAAGAGTCTTGAGAAGCTATACAAATATCCGAGAAATGACACAAGAATTGATTGATGATGACCAACTGGAGCGTATTGCCCAAATGATTGATCAATCAGAACGCGTCTATTTTTTTGGTACGGGAAGTTCTGGACTCGTTGCGCGTGAGATGAAATTACGTTTCATGAGACTAGGTGTCGTTTGTGAGGCTTTGACAGATCCAGATGGATTCGCCTGGACAACCAGTATCATCGACGAAAAATGTTTGGTCTTTGGTTTCTCACTTTCAGGAACAACTCCATCCATCATTGACAGTCTACTAGACGCTAAAGACATGGGGGCTAGAACTGTTCTTTTTACTAGTACGCCTAGCAAGGAAACTCAGGACTTCACAGAAACTGTATTGGTAGCAAGCCAGAGTCAGGCTTCCTATATCCAACGCATTTCTGCCCAACTTCCTATGTTGATCTTAATTGATCTACTCTATGCTTATTTCCTAGAAATTGACCGTGAGAGTAAAGAAAAAATCTTTAACAGTTATTGGGAAAATAAAAAACTAAATGGCTATCGTAGAAATAGAAGGTCTAGATAAGCCTTCATCCCTATCAAGTGAACAAGCATATGAGCAACCAGCGATTAAAGTCGCTGGTTTTTATACTCTTCGAAAATCTCTTCAAACCACGTCAGCTTCACCTTGGATTATATATGTGACTGATTTCGTCAGTCTTATCTACAACCTCAAAGCAGTGCTTTGAGCAGCCTACGGCTAGCTTCCTAGTTTGCTCTTTAATTTTCATTGAGTATTAGTTTGCTCAAATCCTATAACTGATGACTTATGCACATAGATTGAGGTAAAGCTCATTATACTTCTCCCTTATGAGTATATTCTTAAAAGATGATGTGAGAGTTTTTCAAAAATTCAATCCCCCTTAACCTTGAGCAAGTCAAACCTATCACTTTACTTCATCTAAAGAAACGTCATTCCAAAATTTTCAATGCCGGAAATTCCTAGTATTCGACTCACCTATCACAAATAAAACTTACCAAATATCAATTCTAGTTTGATCAAAAGAGAACTCCCACTCTACTATTGTGGATTGAATCTAGAATAGTCCGCTAAGGATTCTAAAACGTTTTTAGAAATTAATTTGAGTTTCCTAATCTCTTTATTCATATCTTATTTCAATCTACTATAAAAACTTTATTTGGTTTCTTCCTTTTGTTGTGATTTATGAGGGGCTTTATCTCATAGAAAGACTTGTTTCCCCAATGCATAAAAAGAGGATGGCTAAAAGATCTTTAAAATCAGAAAAACGCATAATATCAGATATTCAAAAACCTTGATATTATGCGTTTTATGTTGAAAAGATTTTCTAAATGTTATCCCTAAAGTGGGGGATAGCCTCTCTTTTCTATGACTTAAAGCAGGCCTTGATCGTCAATGTGAGTTGTTATTTTAAATAAAGTAACATTACTCTCCTAAGAAAGATGACTATTTTTCGTCTTCCTTCTTACGACGTCCAAGTGCTGCCAATCCTACAAGTCCTGCAACTACTCCGAGTACAGTTGATCCTGCAGATGTAGTTTCACCAGTATTTGGAAGTTGTTCCTTAGCCGATGTTGGATTAGCTAGTTGTTCCGAAACTGGTTTACCTGGTGTTGGATCCACTGGCTTACCTAGTGTTGGGTTCACTGGTTTACCTGGTGTTG
>NZ_KV794275.1 GCF_001808705.1 Streptococcus sp. HMSC074B11
GGAGAATTAACTTACGAAGATAAAGTTATTCAAAAAATCATCGGTCTTTCACTAGATAGAGTCCCAGGACTATTACATGTGGACGGCGGATTCTTCTCAAATCTTACAGAAAAAATTGTTAACACTAACGATGTAACACACGGTGTTAACGTTGAAGTTGGTAAAGAACAAGTAGCAGTTGACTTGAACGTTATTGTAGAGTACAGAAAAAACGTTCCAACTCTATACAA
>NZ_KV794276.1 GCF_001808705.1 Streptococcus sp. HMSC074B11
TTTTTGTGTTCTTAATCCGTCTTTTGTGATTAAGCTAAAGCATTCTTGTAACTTCATACTTCTCCTAATATTTGGGAAATTATAACTATTTTTGTTTTTATAGCAATTTCGTTTACTTTACAGACTAATTGGATAGCTGAAGGAATAGCGAAATTCCAAGTAGAATGGCTGATAGAATTATGCCAAAAATTGTCGTGACTAAATCATTCCAATAATCTAATTTTGGAGACTGAAAATATCCAACTCGTTTACCTGATAGGTAGTCCGCTTTATGGTTTCTAATTCTATTTAACCTGATTAAAAGTAGTCCCATAATCAAAATCATACTGATTGAATTTTCTAGTTTCCCCATCATTTCATCTCTTCATTTAAGTTCCAAAAACAATGACTACAGATAGTCTCATCATGGTCCATCCACCAGCAACAACCCCATTTTTCATCAATACAGGGTGTTCCCCACGTGCATCCGCATTTTTGACAAATACCTTTCTTTAATACTGTCTCTTTCATGATAATTACTCCTCATTGATTCTCATGCTTTTAGGTAATTTTTTACTCGGTAAACAGTAACCTTCAGATAAGTCCTGTTTACTATAAAATTCAGGACTACTTGTCATTACATGGTCACTTCTTCTCCATCCTCTACGAAGTTGTTTGTAAGATAAAGAAACACGCTTCTCAATATCTTTAAAACTAAAGCCCAGTTTCAAATAAGTTGTGACAATAGCATTAGCATGTTCTTTGGACTCTTCGCTTCTTGTTCTTCGTTGAAAATTAATCTGCTTATCTTCTTCATTTAGTGCTATCTGATAGGCAATAAACAACTTCCGCATTTCCATAATTTTATGTTGCCAGGCCAAGCTGTAAGGTTGTCCTGAATATCGATTCACCAAGTCCTTTACGGGTTGTTTAAATTTCATCTGAAGAGAATCGAATTCGCCAAGGTCAGAAAATGGGTCAATGAAACCTAGTGGTTCGCTTTGAATT
>NZ_KV794277.1 GCF_001808705.1 Streptococcus sp. HMSC074B11
AACCAAAGCTTCTGCAACTTACACCCCAACAGTAATACCGGTGACTCCAACTGCTACACCAGCAGAATCAACTGGCCCTCAAGGTCTTGTTCAAACTGGAACAGTTACCTTCACTGAAGGTGACCCAGTCGCACCAATCGACAAGGATACCATTACTCTTCTTGACAAGAATGGTCAACCAGCTATATCAGTAGAAGCGAAATCACCAGAAGGCAAGGTTGTTGGTACTTTCACAGTTGATAAGAAAACAGGTGTTGTGACTTTTACACCAACTGATAAATCTTATTCAGGTGATGTTGTTCCAGTTAAGGTTCAAGCAGCTGACACAAATGGAACAACAGTAGAAACAACATATACACCGAAGATTACTCCAGTCGTTCCAACATCTGAAGATGCAACATCGACAAATATTCAAGGTGCCACTCAAACAG
>NZ_KV794278.1 GCF_001808705.1 Streptococcus sp. HMSC074B11
ACTTGTCACTTCATTGCCATCATTATCCAAAAGCGTGTAGCTATTATCTTTGATCGTAATAGCTTTATCTTCACCATTCACTTGAACAGTTGTTCCTGCGAAGGTTGGTGTGCCTGTTTGAGTTGCACCTTGGATATCTTTTGAAGTAGCTGGTTGAGCTGTTGGAACAGCAGCTACAACAGTTGGTGTATAAGTTGCATCCGAAGTAATTGTCGCTGTTTTACCAGCTGCGTTTGTAATAGTTGCTGTTGCTTGAACTGTGATACCTGTTGCAATTCCAACAAAGTCTTTTTCAGGAGTAAATGTTACCGCTCCTGTAGTAGGATCAATTGTATATGTTCCTTCGCCTGCTACGGTCATAGTTGTCGCATCAGTCGGTTGACCTGTCGTTGGATCCACTAATTTCTTGCTTGTGATTTGAGCAGTATTGTCGCTACTCAAGTCGAAAGTTGGTGTTTGTGTTTGCGGAACATTTTGAACATCTTCAGAAATCTTATTTGTAGGAGTAACTGTAATCGGTGTTACGGTTGGTGTGTAAGTCGCTGAAGCTTCTGTTCCGTTCATGTCTTCACGAACGACTGTAACCGCTGGTGCTGTTCCTGTAAAACTTGGTTCTGGAACAAAGGTTACTGTTCCATCTGCTGCTACTGTGAACTTACCAACACCTTCTACTGTCTTAGTCGTTGAACCATCGTCAAATGTTGCTGGAACAGCATCATTCATTGGCACACGGCTATTACCCTCAGTAAATACCGGCTTACCTGTTTGAGTGGCACCTTGAACATCTGTTGATTCAGCTGGTGCTGCAGTTGGTTTAACCGGTGTTACTGTTGGTGTGTAGGTTGCAGATGCTTTGGTTTCGTTCTTATCTTCACGAACAACCGTCACTGCTGGTGCAGTTCCAACGAATAATTTTTCTGGTACAAATGTAACAGTACCGTCTGCTGCTACTGTGTATGTACCAACACCATCTACTGTCTTAGTTGTTGATCCATCGTCAAATGTTGCCGGAACAGCATTGTTCATTGGCACACGGCTATTACCTTCAGTAAATACCGGCTTACCTGTTTGAGTGGAACCTTGGATATCAGTAGATGTCGCATCTTCAGATGTTGGAACGACTGGAGTAATCTTCGGTGTATATGTTGTTTCTACTGTTGTTCCATTTGTGTCAGCTGCTTGAACCTTAACTGGAACAACATCACCTGAATAAGATTTATCAGTTGGTGTAAAAGTCACAACACCTGTTTTCTTATCAACTGTGAAAGTACCAACAACCTTGCCTTCTGGTGATTTAGCATCTACTGATGTAGCTGGTTGACCATTCTCGTCAAGAAGAGTAACAACATCCTTGTCGATTGGTACAACTGGATCACCTTCTGTGAAAGTAACTGTTCCAGCTTGAACCACACCTTGAGGTCCAGTTGATTCGGCCGGAATTGCTGTCGGTGTTACAGGAGTCACAGTTGGAGTGTACTTAGCTGTGATTTCAGTTCCGTTCTTATCCACACGTTTCACAGTTACGCCTGTTCCTGTTCCAGTAAATGATTT
>NZ_KV794279.1 GCF_001808705.1 Streptococcus sp. HMSC074B11
GACCTTACGATGCTGACTCTCCATTATCCCGATTCCTGCATGACTGAAGCCTCTTTGTTCAGCTGGTTTAGTATATTGAAAATTTCTCAATATTTTACTCTTGAACTTCTCAAACAACTCTTGTTCTTCTTCTGTATCGATGTAACTTTCGGTCGTATCTAGGACGGTTCTCATTAACTGCTTATCATGTTGCTTAATCGCCTGG
>NZ_KV794280.1 GCF_001808705.1 Streptococcus sp. HMSC074B11
CAGGATCAGTTTACACACTGGACTCCTAACGTATATTGCTATGGAAGCTATAGTGATGCTGGTCGACGGATTACACGTGGCCACTCTGAAGATAATCTTAGACAGATTAACACATTCTACATTGACTTCGATATTACCTCTGCAGCTGAAGAAATGACGACAGGAGATATTTTAACCGCTTCTCTGGAGCTAGGTTTTATGCCAACGTTGATTCTAAAATCTGATAAGGGATTTCAAGCCTATTTTGTCCT
>NZ_KV794281.1 GCF_001808705.1 Streptococcus sp. HMSC074B11
AAGCCCAATTTGACGGTTATTTCAGGCTCTGAAGGGGTAAAACAGATTGATGAACCTTGGTATCAATTACTGATGAGAGAGGGGAATATCAAAGGTGGAAAAGCCTTGATGGGAAGAAACAACGTTCTTTTCACGCTGGCTTTAGCCAACTTCTCTTCAGGAATCGATCAGGAAGAATGTGAGGAGGTTCTTTCTAGTTTTAATGAGAATCTAGACGAACCACTCTCTTCAGCTGAATATCATAAGATTATCACAAGCGCCTACTCAGGAAAATATGAAGCTGCTAGTCGTGACTATGT
>NZ_KV794282.1 GCF_001808705.1 Streptococcus sp. HMSC074B11
CCCGGGGTGCTTTTCACCTTTCCCTCACGGTACTGGTTCACTATCGGTCACTAGGGAGTATTTAGGGTTGGGAGATGGTCCTCCCAGATTCCGACGGGATTTCACGTGTCCCGCCGTACTCAGGATACTGCTAGGTACAAAGACTATTTTAAATACGAGGCTATCACTCTCTTTGGCTGATCTTCCCAAATCATTCTTCTATAGTCTTTGAGTCCACATTGCAGTCCTACAACCCCGAAGAGTAAACTCTTCGGTTTGCCCTTCTGCCGTTTCGCTCGCCGCTACTAAGGCAATCGCTTTTGCTTTCTCTTCCTGCAGCTACTTAGATGTTTCAGTTCACTGCGTCTTCCTCCTCATATCCTTAACAGATATGGGTAACAGGTAGTACCTGTTGGGTTCCCCCATTCGGAAATCCCTGGATCATCGCTTACTTACAGCTACCCAAGGCATATCGTCGTTTGTCACGTCCTTCTTCGGCTCCTAGTGCCAAGGCATCCACCGTGCGCCCTTATTAACTTAACCTTATTTTTTTGACCTTTCAGTCATAAACTCTTTATTAATACTACAGCGTTTTCGGTTTATTTTCTTGTTACTATTTGATATAGATATTCAATTTTCAATGTGCATTACTTGGTGATCTCTCACCAATGGAGCCTAGCGGGATCGAACCGCTGACCTCCTGCGTGCAAAGCAGGCGCTCTCCCAGCTGAGCTAAGGCCCCACAAGACCTCTCAAGACTAAACAAGACCAATGTGCATTCCTTATCCTTAGAAAGGAGGTGATCCAGCCGC
>NZ_KV794283.1 GCF_001808705.1 Streptococcus sp. HMSC074B11
GGCGAATTGCCTAAACGCTTCACTAATTCACCTAACCAAATAATATCGATTTGGTTAGGTTCATGTCGTAGGCTTTTAATCACTTTATTGTAAAGCAGTCTAAATAACTAACGCCAAATCCTATTCGGACTTTGTCTAGGCGCTTCACTAGTCTTTCGATTGAAATATTATCGATTTCTACCGAAAGACGTCGTAATCTTAAAGTTACTGGAACTAAAGTTCCTAATTGTT
>NZ_KV794284.1 GCF_001808705.1 Streptococcus sp. HMSC074B11
CCACCCGTTAGACGGGTGGTCATGATTTTTAGGCCTATAGTTTCAAACTATAACCCTGCCTATCTAATAACAATTTGCTAAATCAAATAAAGTATGAGATACTATTACAGTATTATTTTTAAAGGAGAACGAATCATGAAAATCAAAAAATGGTTAGGCGTAGCAGCTATCGCTACAGTAGCAGGCCTTGCACTTGCAGCTTGCGGAAATTCAGAAAAGAAAGCAGACAATGCAACTACAGTTAAAATTGCGACTGTTAACCGTAGCGGTTCAGAAGAAGCACGCTGGGACAAAGTTCAAGAATTGGTTGAAAAAGACGGAATTAAATTGGAATTCACAGAGTTTACAGACTACTCACAACCAAACAAAGCAACTGCTGATGGTGAAGTAGACTTGAACGCATTCCAACACTATAACTTCTTGAACAACTGGAACAAAGAAAACGGTAAAGATCTTGTAGCGATTGCAGATACTTATATCTCACCAATCCGCCTTTACTCAGGTAAAAACGGAGAAGAAAACAAGTACACTAAAGTGGAAGAAATCCCAGCAAACGGAGAAATCGCTGTACCTAACGATGCTACTAACGAAAGTCGTGCTCTTTACCTTCTTCAATCAGCTGGTTTGATTAAATTGGACGTTTCAGGAACTGCGCTTGCGACAATCGCAAACATCACAGAAAATCCAAAGAACTTGAAAATCACTGAATTAGACGCAAGCCAAACAGCTCGTTCATTGTCATCCGTTGATGCGGCTGTTGTCAACAACACTTTTGTTACAGAAGCAAAATTGGACTACAAGAAAGCACTCTTTAAAGAGCAAGCTGACGAAAACTCAAAACAATGGTACAACATCATCGTTGCGAAAAAAGATTGGGAATCATCACCTAAAGCTGATGCAATCAAGAAAATTATCGCAGCTTACCACACTGATGAAGTGAAAAAAGTTATCGAAGAAACTTCAGACGGCTTGGATCAACCAGTTTGGTAATAAACACAGGGAGG
>NZ_KV794285.1 GCF_001808705.1 Streptococcus sp. HMSC074B11
GACCTTACGATGCTGACTCTCCATTATCCCTATTCCTGCATGACTGAATCCTCTTTGTTCGGCTGGTTTAGTGTATTGGAAATTTCTCAATATTTTACTCTTGAACCTCTCAAATGACTCTTGTTCTTCTTCTGTTTCGATATAACTTTCAGTCGTATCCAGAACAGTTCTCATCAACTGCTTATCATGTTGCTTAATCGCCTGG
>NZ_KV794286.1 GCF_001808705.1 Streptococcus sp. HMSC074B11
TGAAGCAACTGCAGGAACAGATGGTAAAGCTACTATCACACCAACTGTAGCTATTCCAGAAGGAAATGTGACAGCGAAAGCAACAGACCCATCAGGTAATGTATCAGAGCCAAGTGAGCCAGCGAAAGCTACAACACCATCAACACCAGATACAGAAGCCCCAGCGAAACCAGAAGTTAAGACAGACCTTACAGGTAAAGCAGGCACTAAGACACCAGTTGAAGTGAATGCAGAACCAGGTTCTAAGGTTGAATTGTTCGACAAAGACGGTAACAAGATCGGTGAAGCAACTGCAGGAACAGATGGTAAAGCAACCATCAACCCAACTGTAGATATTCCAGCAGGTAATGTCACAGCGAAAGCAACAGACCCATCAGGTAATGTATCAGAACCAAGTGAGCCAGCGAAAGCAACACCAGTTAAGACACCAGCTGTCACTCCAGTAGTG
>NZ_KV794287.1 GCF_001808705.1 Streptococcus sp. HMSC074B11
CCACCTGCTCCAGCCGCAAAGGCATTGCCCATCATCATAGCACCAAGCAATTGTTGCGCTGTTTCGCTATGTCCTGTTGAAACTCCAAGCCAGCGTTCAATCATGGCCACTCCTTGCATTGATGCAAAGAATACTCCAACATAAACTACACAGGCCGCTATCATTTGTTCCCAACTATTAAGGCCTTCAAAGAATCCTCCAGAAAGCTTCGCTACAGCTGAGACAGAGAGAACTGGTAAATCTCGGAAAATCTCAAGCGTTACACGCATAATGATC
>NZ_KV794288.1:0-24965 GCF_001808705.1 Streptococcus sp. HMSC074B11
ATCTGAGTCAGCATCAACAAGTGCGTCTACGATTCATTCGACTTCAACTAGTCAAGCTCCACAAACTGATACCACTAAGGCCCGTAAGCAATTACCAAATACAGGTGAAACTGCTTCAGCTACAAATGCTCTCCTTGGAGTTGTAGCAGGTCTAACCGGATTAGGATTAGTGGCTAAACGTCGTAAGCGTGATGATGAAGAATAAATCTTCTAACGATTCTATTAGTTGATTAATTCAATCAAAAAACCTGAAAGATATAACTTTCAGGTTTTTTAGTTTTATAATATTTGTGCTTGGTAAATATCTATAAACATTGCGGGAACTTTTTATAATTTTTGCAAAATAAAAAACTAGCCACGGAATTAGTAGTAGCTACTAGATTCTATGACTAGTTGTAGAGTTTAAGGTCTTGACTTGATAATTTTAGTTTGTTTAGACAGTGATTGGAGTGTTTCGTCACTTAATTTAGAATCAGTGATAATAGTGTCGATATCTGAAATATTATAAAATGTAAAGAAATCAAACTTATCAAATTTGCTATGGTCAGCTAGGAGATATTTTTTATTGGCGTTTTCTAGTGCTAATTTCTGTGCTTCACCTTCGTCTTCACTAAAAGTAGCGATAGCATGATCCTTGATACCATTACAACTAACGAAGGCTTTTGAAAATTGCAAACTAGCGATATCTTGAAGGGTTAGAGTACCTACAAAGGCTCCAGTAATTGAACGATAATTACCGCCGATTAAAATTAGGTCAGTTAGCTTACGCTCGTTTAGAATGAAAAATACAGGCAAACTATTGGTAACAACACGAATGTTATCGATAGGAAGTTCACGCGCAAAGAATTCTAATGTGGTACCTGGACCAATGAAAATAGTTTCTCTTTCTTCAACTAAGTGACCGGCAAAGCGAGCAATTTCTTGTTTTTCTGCTGTTTGTAGTCCTTGTTTTTCAACATTAGAACGCTCATTATTTAATAAGGAACCTGTTCGAAGTTTTTCAGCACCGCCATGAACTCGAACCAGCAAATCCTTATCTGCTAACTCTTGTAAATATCGTCTAGCTGTCATATCGGAAATATCAAGGCGATTCATAATCTCTTTAACAGTGATAGTTCCTTTTGTATTTACAATTTCTAAAATAGTATCTAATTTTTCTTGCTTCAGCATTGAACCACCCCCAAATCTAATATTATTTTATCATATTTTAAACAGCTAAGCAACTTAAAGAAAACAAAAATAAACAAAAAAAAACATCTAGTTTTTAAATAAACTTAGATGTTTTTTTAGGTTAGGTATTAATTTAGTCCATAGTTATAGTCATCATCCTGCATAGCTTCAACTTCACCAAGTAGATAACCATTACCAACTTGAGAGAAGAAGTCGTGGTTTGATGTACCAGTTGAAATACCATTCATAACGATAGGGTTGACATCATCAGCTGAATCTGGGAAGAGTGGATCTTGTCCCAGATTCATGAGTGCCTTATTAGCATTGTAGCGAAGGAAGGTTTTAACTTCTTCAGTCCATCCAACTCCGTCGTATAGGCTCTCAGTATATCCTTCCTCGTTCTCATAAAGAGTATAAAGGAGATCGTACATCCATTCTTTAAGTTTTTCTTGCTCTTCTTCAGCTAATTCATTGAAACCAAGTTGGAATTTATAACCAATGTAGGTTCCGTGAACAGACTCGTCACGAATAATCAATTTGATGATTTCCGCAACGTTGGCCAACTTGTTATTTCCTAGATAGTAGAGTGGCGTGAAGAAACCTGAGTAGAAGAGGAAGGTTTCAAGGAAGACGCTGGCAACTTTCTTTTCAAGTGGGCTACCGTTTAGGTAGATTTCGTTGATAATTTCAGCTTTTTTCTGAAGATATGGATTGGTGTTGGTCCATTCGAAAATCTCTTCTATTTCTGACTTAGTATTCAAGGTAGAAAAGATAGAAGAGTAAGACTTAGCGTGAACAGATTCCATAAATTGGATGTTATTGAAAACAGCTTCCTCATGTGGTGTACGGATGTCCGCGCGAAGGGCTTGAACCCCGGTTTCAGATTGCATGGTATCAAGAAGGGTCAAACCTCCAAAAACTTTACCAACAAGGTCTTTTTCCTTGTTAGAAAGCTTTCTCCAGTCATCTAGGTCATTTGACAAGGGAATACGCGTATCGAGCCAGAACTGCTCCGTCAGTTTTTCCCAGGTTGATTTGTCAATGACATCTTCGATGGCATTCCAGTTAATGGCTTTGTAGTAAGTTTTCATTTGAAATCTCTTTCTGTGTGTAGTAATGCGATAACGTAATCATTCTTATTTTATCATAATTCTATACTATAATCGAACAAAAAGTCGGAAGCCCGACTTTTAAATTCTTACATGATTTTATCAGCAAAATACGTTTAATGGATTAAGTAAATGTAATTTCTTTGAGAGTTGAATTAAATCACACAGCTCTCGCATTGGTTAGCACCGACTTCTCCACCATCATCTGTAAAGGTACGGACGTAGTAGATAGACTTGATACCTTTGTTGAAGGCATAGTTACGAAGGATAGACAAGTCACGTGTCGTTTGTTTGTTTTCTTTCTTCCATTCGTAAAGGCCTGTTGGAATATCACTACGCATGAAGAGTGTGAGTGAAAGTCCTTGGTCCACGTGCTCAGTCGCAGCAGCATAAACATCAATGACCTTACGCATATCCATGTCATAAGCAGAAGTGTAGTAAGGAATTGTTTCTGTTGACAAACCAGCAGCAGGATAGTAGATCTTACCAATTTTCTTCTCTTGACGTTCTTCGATACGTTGCGTAATTGGGTGAATAGAAGCAGAAACATCGTTGATGTAGCTGATCGAACCATTTGGCGCTACAGCAAGGCGGTTTTGGTGGTAAAGTCCATCTGCTTTAACTTTATCACGAAGTTCAGCCCAGTCAGCAGCAGTAGGGATAAAGATATCTTTGAAGAGTTCTTTAACACGGTCTGATTTCGGAAGGAATTCGCCAGTTATATACTTGTCAAAGTAGCTTCCGTTAGCATAGTCTGATTTTTCAAAGTTGTGGAAGGTGATACCTCGTTCACGCGCGATGTTATTAGATTCTACCAAGGTCCAGTAGTTCATAAGCATAAAGTAGATGCTTGTAAACTCAACAGATTCAAGAGATCCGTATTCAATCAATTGCTGAGCAAGGTAGCTGTGAAGTCCCATGGCACCAAGACCGAAGGTATGAGCTTGGCTATTTCCATGATCGATAGTTGGGACAGCTACGATGTGTGAACTATCTGTAACGAAAGTTAAGGCACGCACCATAGCACGGATAGAACGACCAAAATCAGGTGAAGTCATCATGTTGACCACGTTTGTTGAACCAAGGTTACATGAAACATCAGTACCCATTTTTAGAAATTCTTGCGCATCGTTGATAAGACTTGGTTCTTGCACTTGGAGAATCTCTGAACACAAGTTACTCATGATAATCTTACCATCAACTGGATTTGCACGGTTAGCAGTATCAATGTTAACGACATAAGGATAGCCAGATTCCTGTTGCAGTTTAGAAATTTCAGTTTCCAAATCACGCGCCTTGATTTTTGTCTTACGGATGTTTGGATTTGCGACTAGCTCATCGTATTTTTCTGTGATGTCGATGTAGTTAAAAGGTACGCCATACTCTTTTTCAACAGAGTATGGGCTGAAGAGGTACATTTCTTCATTTTTGCGAGCCAATTCGTAGAATTTATCTGGTACCACAACACCAAGTGAGAGAGTCTTGACACGAACTTTTTCATCGGCATTTTCCTTCTTAGTTGAAAGGAAAGCGATAATGTCTGGGTGGAAGACATTGAGGTAAACAACCCCAGCACCTTGACGTTGACCAAGTTGGTTAGAGTAAGAGAAGCTATCTTCAAAAAGCTTCATAACAGGTACGACACCAGAAGCAGCACCTTCATACCCTTTGATAGGTGCTCCAGCTTCACGAAGGTTGCTGAGGGAAATTCCCACGCCACCACCGATACGTGACAGTTGAAGAGCTGAGTTGATAGAACGTCCGATAGAGTTCATATCATCGGTTACCTGGATCAAGAAGCAAGATACCAACTCACCACGACGCGCACGGCCTGCATTCAAGAAAGAAGGAGTAGCAGGTTGATAACGTTGGTGGATGATTTCGTTGGCAATATCGATAGCAATCGCTTCATCACCATCTGCGAAATAAAGGGCGTTAAAGAAGACGCGGTCTTCCATGCTTTCAAGATAGTACTCCCCATCATTAGTTTTCAAAGCATACTGATTATAGAATTTATAGGCAGCCATGAAAGATTTAAATTGGAAGTTTTGATCCTTAATAAATTGATGCAGTTCTTCCAAAAATTCTGGACGGTATTTCTTGATAAATGCTGTCTCAATGTAGTTATGCTCAATGAGGAAGTTGATCTTATCCGTAATTGAGTTAAAAACCATTGTATTTGGTACAACATTTTCTTTAAAGAAGGCTTCTAAAGCTTCCTTGTCTTTGTGAAGCATAATTTGTCCATTAACAGGACGGTTAATTTCGTTGTTAAGACGGAAGTAAGTCACATCTTCAAGTTGTTTTAATCCCATAAAAAATCCTTTATCTAATTACAAAAGAAAGGCTTCTAAGGTAGACATAGAAGCTTTTGTCCTGATTCTTAAGCAAGTTGTTTGAGTTTACCTGGTTGGAAACCAGAGAAAACTTCTGTCGGTGTCTGAATAATAGGAGCAGCACTAAAGCCAAGCTCTTTTACTTGATCAATGTATTCAGGTTGTTCATCAAGATTGATTTCTTTATATTCAACATTATTACTGTCTAAAAAACGTTTCGTCATTTTACATTGGACACAGTTGTTTTTAGAATATACGGTTACCATTTCTGTAACTCCTCTTTAAAAATTTATTACTTTCTTAGTATATCAGAAAAAAAAACTTTGTCAACTTTCTAAAACTAAATCTTGTGTACTTATTTTACTGATTTTACTAACAAACACAATATATAGTGTAGTTTTGAAAAATAACGACAGAAAAATCAATGATTTCATTATAGACGTCTTAATAAAAACTACATACTGTGTTTTGTTAAATTTAATAGAAGATTTTCAGCAAGTTATCTGAAAGGAAATTGAAGAAAGTCCATAAAATACTTGAAAAATATCAATGAAGGTGATATAATACTAAATTGTAAGGGTTATCAGATATGTAACTCAACAAGAAAACTATTAAAGGAGAGTCAAACTATGGCTTCTAAAGATTTCCACGTAGTGGCAGAAACAGGTATTCACGCACGTCCAGCAACATTGTTGGTACAAACTGCTAGCAAATTTGCTTCAGATATCACTCTTGAGTACAAAGGTAAATCAGTTAACCTTAAATCTATCATGGGTGTAATGAGCCTTGGTGTTGGTCAAGGTGCTGACGTTACAATCACTGCTGAAGGTGCAGACGCTGATGACGCTATCGCTGCAATCTCAGAAACAATGGAAAAAGAAGGATTGGCATAAGGAAATGACAGAAATGCTTAAAGGAATCGCAGCATCTGACGGTGTTGCAGTTGCAAAAGCATATCTACTCGTTCAACCGGATTTATCATTCGAGACTGTTACAGTCGAAGATACAAATGCAGAAGAGGCTCGTTTGGATGTTGCTCTTGAAGCTTCTCAAAACGAGCTTTCTCTTATCCGCGAGAAGGCTGTAGGTACGCTTGGTGAAGAAGCGGCACAAGTATTTGACGCCCATTTGATGGTTCTTGCTGACCCTGAATTGATCGGTCAAATCAAAGAAACTATCCGTGCTAAGAAAGTGAATGCAGAAGCAGGTCTGAAAGAAGTTACAGACATGTTTATCACAATCTTTGAAGGCATGGAAGACAACCCATACATGCAAGAACGTGCAGCGGATATCCGCGACGTAACAAAACGTGTATTGGCTAACCTCCTTGGTAAAAAATTGCCAAACCCAGCTTCTATTAATGAAGAAGTTATTGTGATTGCTCACGACTTGACTCCATCTGATACAGCTCAATTGGACAAAAACTTTGTAAAAGCTTTTGTAACAAACATTGGTGGTCGTACAAGTCACTCAGCTATCATGGCTCGCACACTTGAAATCGCTGCAGTTTTGGGTACAAACAACATCACTGAAATCGTTAAAGATGGTGACCTGCTTGCCGTTAACGGTATTACAGGTGAGGTCATTATCAACCCTACTGAAGAACAAGCAGCAGAGTTTAAAGCAGCTGGTGAAGTTTACGCTCAACAAAAAGCTGAGTGGGCACTCTTGAAAGATGCTCAAACAGTTACTGCTGACGGTAAACACTTTGAATTGGCAGCAAACATTGGTACTCCAAAAGACGTTGAAGGTGTTAATGACAATGGTGCAGAAGCTGTCGGTCTTTACCGTACAGAGTTCTTGTACATGGATTCTCAAGACTTCCCAACTGAAGACGAGCAGTACGAAGCATATAAGGCTGTTCTTGAAGGAATGAACGGTAAACCAGTTGTCGTTCGTACAATGGATATCGGTGGTGACAAGGAACTTCCTTACTTCGATATGCCACATGAAATGAACCCATTCCTTGGATTCCGTGCTCTTCGTATCTCTATCTCTGAAACTGGAGACGCAATGTTCCGCACTCAAATCCGTGCACTTCTTCGTGCTTCTGTACATGGTCAATTGCGTATCATGTTCCCGATGGTTGCGCTTTTGAAAGAATTCCGTGCAGCTAAAGCAGTCTTCGATGAAGAAAAAGCTAACCTTCTTGCTGAAGGTGTTGCAGTTGCGGATGACATCCAAGTTGGTATCATGATCGAAATTCCTGCAGCAGCTATGCTTGCAGACCAATTTGCAAAAGAAGTTGACTTCTTCTCAATTGGTACAAACGACTTGATCCAATACACAATGGCGGCAGACCGTATGAACGAACAAGTTTCATACCTTTACCAACCATACAACCCATCAATCCTTCGTTTGATCAACAACGTTATCAAAGCAGCTCACGCTGAAGGTAAATGGGCTGGTATGTGTGGTGAAATGGCTGGTGATCAAACAGCTGTTCCACTTCTTGTCGGAATGGGCTTGGATGAGTTCTCTATGTCAGCAACATCTGTACTTCGTACACGTAGCTTGATGAAGAAACTCGACACTGCTAAAATGCAAGAATACGCTAACCGTGCTCTTACTGAATGTTCAACAATGGAAGAAGTGCTTGAACTTTCTAAAGAATACGTTAACTTCGATTAAACAATTACAAATCCTTGTAGCTTCTAGCTATGAGGATTTTTTCTTCTATTTTGTAGAAAACTCCATCTGTAAAATTTATCAAAAATATGGTAAAATAGACAAGGGAAAAAACAAGGAGGCTACAATGCAAAATAGACCAATCATTATCGGAGTAACAGGTGGATCTGGAGGAGGAAAGACAAGCGTATCTAAAGCAATCTTGTCGCATTTTCCAAACGAGAAAATAGCTATGATTGAGCATGATTCCTACTATAAAGATCAATCTCATCTAACCTTTGAAGAGCGTATTAAGACCAACTATGACCATCCTTTTGCTTTTGATACTGATTTGATGATTGAGCAAATCAAAGAGTTGTTGGCAGGTCGTCCAGTTGATATTCCTACCTATGATTATGCTGCCCATACCAGAAGTTCTAAAACTTATCGTCAAGAACCTCAGGATGTCTTTATCGTAGAAGGAATCTTGGTTTTGGAGGACAAACGACTTCGTGATTTGATGGATATCAAGATTTTCGTAGATACAGATGATGATGTTCGTATCATTCGCCGTATTAAACGTGATATGGAAGAACGTGGTCGTAGCCTAGATAGCGTTATTGACCAGTATCTTGGTGTGGTAAAACCCATGTATCATCAATTTATTGAGCCAACAAAGCGTTATGCAGATATCGTTATTCCAGAAGGAGTAACCAATACAGTAGCTATTGATTTGCTGACGACAAAAATTGAAAAGATTTTAGAAGAAGCACGTCTAGCTCAATAATAAGTAGATAAAAGGCTGTTGGAAAGTAAATATTTTTCTAAGATTGAAGCCTTTTCCAATATCAGTGAGTCTTTACAATCATACTTTTAGATAGTCTCGTCAAAGGGACTTTTAGAAGTCTGTAATCTTAATTAAATACAGAGTCAGTTACTTGGGGCAAATAAAAATCGAGGTCGGGATTTTCCCGACCTCTTATTTTTTGATTTTTTCAAGTCTCGGAACAATAACTAGGGTAAGTATTGCTGAGATAATCAGTTCTGCGATAGAGTTTGTTGAGATAACAGTAGCTAATAGTTTTTGGATATTTCCGTCAAAAACATTTCCAAAGAGGAAGAAGATACCGCCTAAAACAAATACAGTGTTGGTAAGTGAACCGAGTGCTCCCGCGAAGATGAGCCCTGCCTTGTTTTTGAGGAGTTTATAGACAAAGTATGGAGTTAAACCAATAAGGATGCGTGGTACAATCGCAATAACTAGGGAGTAGATGTTACCATTTGGTACAAATGGAGAGAAGAGGTAGCTGGTTGGGAGAATTGTGATTGTATTGACTGTCAAGCTAATCATCCCCATCAAGAAACCTAAGATGGCTCCAATTCGTGGCCCGTAGATGATACTAGCAATGATGACTGGAATATGGACAATGGTCGGTTTAATTGGAAAGGGCAAGACATTAAAGATAATAGAACTCAGCAGATGAATGACAATCATGCTGGCAAAAAAGATAGCAATTGGAGCAATATTAGAGCGTTTGTTCATGAAGTTTTTCCTTTATCTGTTGTAAAATAGTATCAAGATCAGCAAGAGCACCCCGTCCTACGTCTCCACAGGCCAGTTGGGATTCTTTAGGAGAAATAATTGTGTAACCATAATTTTCCAAAGTTTTTAGGTTTGCTTGAGTTGCTGGATGGTCATACATTTTGGTATTCATAGCAGGTGCTACTAGTTTTGGAACATAGTTTGGCAAAGCAAGAGCAGTAGCAGTAACCATATTGTCGGCAAAACCGTACGCGACTTTCGCAATCGTATTAGCGGTTGCAGGGGCAAGGATAAACAAGTCTGTTTCTTTTCCTAGCTCGATATGATTGACTTTGTCAGGATAAGGTTCTTCCATAAGATCGAGATGAACTGTATTTTGTGATAAGACTTGAAGGGTTAAAGGTTGAATAAAGGCAGTCGCAGCCTGGGTCATGAGTACAGTCACAGAATGCCCTTGTTTCTTCAAGCCACTTACCAAATCAGCAGCCTTGTAAGAGGCGATAGAGCCTGTCACAGCGAGTGTAATACGAGCCATAATTTTCCTTTCTAACGATCAAATCCCTGAATTTTTTCCAATAATAAGTCAGCAATTTCTTGTTTGCTAGCAGCAATCTGATAATCTTTTTCTTCTACTAGATAAGCCAGGTGTTGATCAGCATTAATCTGAGTGAGGTCATTAGCGACAATCAAGTCTGCTTGATTCTTTTCAAGACTTTCTCTAGCGATTTGAATTAGATGCTCCTTAGTAACATCGACAAGCAGTTTAAAGCCAATGAGATGGATACTTGGATTCCATTTTTTAACAAGAGAGATGATCTTTGGATTTTTCTTGAGAAATAGGACTTGCACCTCATCCTTAGAGGAGATCTTTGTTTCCATATTTTTCTTATGCAAAAACTCACTTAAATCTTGGCTTGCTTGGACTTGGTCAAGACCAGTCATGTAAACAGGACTATAGTCAGATACTGCCATGGAATGAATCAAAACTTGATAATTAGGAAGAATCCGTTTCATCTCTTGGAGTAAATCGGAAGTGTTTTTGATTTCAATGATGGATAAATTTGAGTGTGGTGCTGGTTTTAACGCTTGTTGCGTAGTAATCAGACAAACTTGGTGACCAGCATTTAGTAAAGTCTCAGTTATTACTTTACCAAGTCTACCAGTAGAGTGGTTGGTAATGGAGCGAACTCGATCTATTGCTTCGCTTGTACCACCAGATGTAACTAAAATTTTCATAGAACTATTGTACAAAAAAATGAGCAGTAAGTAAAATGAAAGCGATAAAATATAACTAAACTTTATAACTATATTATTATTGACAATTAATTTAAGATATAAGATAATTATTTTAGTTATAGATGAAAAGGGGAAGCCGTTATGGACTTTTTTAAGTTTGCAGATAATATGGTTAAAGAAGCTAGTAAAGTAATTGATGATGCTAGTAAGACAACTAGTAGCGTACTTAATGAAGCTGGAAAAGCTTTAGATAGCGCTGGGAAAGTTACAGGAGATTTATTATCAGATTCTGTAAAAGTAATAGGAGATGTATCAAATAAGATAGGAAATGTTGTTTCAGACGTTTCAGGTCAAGCTGCTACAGTAGCGAATGATACTGTTCAACAAGTAACAGAGGTTGCATCTGGCACGCTTAATCAAGCTGGTAAAGTTGCAACGGAAGCAAAATCACAAATTGATTCAATAGATCTTTTTAATGGTAAACTAAGGTCCGAAGCCGTTGAGAACTATCATGAATCTATTCAAACATATAATGAAAAAGCCACAGATCTAACGAATAAATCGACTGAGCTTTATAAAAGTAGAGACAAGGCGATCAAAGTTGTCAAAATCATTGAAGAAAGAATTAGTAAATTAGCAAATAAACCGAAAGAATTTGAAACAAAATTAGACGAAATAATTGTTGAAATACAGAATTTCGAAGATAAGCAGTTAGCTATTACTCAGGCAATCAAAGAAGCAGAATTAGCCAGCGGTAGTACGGCAGCTACAGCTTCTTTAAGTGCTTTAGGTGTGACAGTCGCAACTTTAGGTCCTACTGCAGCTATGGGAGTTGCAACTACTTTTGGTGTCGCATCAACAGGAACAGCAATTTCTAGCTTGACAGGTGCAGCAGCAAATAGTGCGGCATTAGCTTGGTTAGGTGGAGGAAGTCTAGCAGCAGGCGGAGGAGGTATGGCTGCTGGCAATGCCTTTTTAGCCATGGTGGGCCCTGTTGGTTGGGGGATTGCTGGCTTAATGTTAACAGCGTCTGTCGGAGCAGGTGTTTTTGCTAATAAAAAAAATGAAGAAGTAGCTAAAGAAGCGCTTGATGAACAAAAGAAAATTGAGTTATTAATTAGACAAACTGATAAATCAATAATAGAAATTAGTGAATTAATTAATTTAATTGAAAAGCAAACTGAGGAGATTTATTTAGCTAATCTTTCTTTAATTGGAAAAGATTATAACTTATTTACAGATGATGAAAAGTATCAAGCAGGTAGTTTAGTAAATTCAACCCTCTCACTTACTTCGATGATTAATAAGGAAATTAAAATAAATGATGAATCAGGCTGTTAATAGAGCATTTTATCAAGGGATAGGTGCATATGTCAATTGTTTAAACAACTTGAGAATTCAAGACTTACAAATTGCTATGAAAATGATTGATGATGAAGCTCGACATGTCATTTTAAACAAGGACAATGCCTCTAAAATCTTAAACTATGCTCGAAATAACATTGAAGACGTTATTCTAAAGAATCGTGGAGGTGAATACGGCGGTCACGGTTTTATTGCTGAATTTGCAGAAGCAGGAATTGTGAATGCGAGAAGAGCTTTTGAAGGATTAAATCCTATTGTAAAAGTATTGAATGATAATGGACCAGCCGATTTATTAATTGGTAGAAATACCATTCAAATGAAGTTTTATAATAATTTACGTGATGAACTATGTCAATCTTTTCATTACAGTAAAAAAATGAAAATGATGTTTCCAAAAGATCACGTGTTAGTATACGAAAAAATTATGGCTGGCGCCAAAGAAGTTGAATTTAATGGTAAAAAATTGTCTATTAAACAAATTACTGATATACGACAAATGATCAATGATATTACCGAAAGAAAGGGACTTACTTCATATAAATCTTGGATGAAATCATCTGTTCTAAATTATGATGATGCTCAAAGAAATTCAATTAATAAAGTATTAGACTTAGAGAAAATAAAAATTGATAAAAAGGTCAAAGTAAAGCGGAGAGAATTAGCTAAGAAGAAAATTCTTGCCAAAAAAAATTCTTTACCAAATTTAAGAGAAGCTAACAAGATTGCAAAAAATACTTTTCTTTTACAAGGTGGTTTAGCATTAATGTCAGCTGTGTATGGGAAAAACAAAGAAGGAAAAACAATTTTTGAATTTGAACAATCAGATTGGTTAGACTGTGGATTAGAAACAGTGGAAGGTGCGGTAAAAGCTTCTATATCAGGTTACGCGATTTATGGTCTCACTAATGTTTTTAAAATGAGTGCTCCTTATGCAAGTGCGTTTGTAACAGCAAGTTACGGCATGGTAGATATTATTACTAAACTTAGAACAAATGAGATTACTGAGGATGAATTTATAAATTTTATAACTATCAATACATTGGATACAACATTAGCGACAATTGGTTCATGTGTTGGTCAAACACTTATTCCTGTCCCTGTCTTAGGAGCAGTAGTAGGTTCAATTGCTACTTCAATAATTTGGGAAATAGGCAAAGGGATTTTAAGTGATAGGGAACAGGAATTAATTCAAAATTACAGGGAAAACTTAGATAACCATATCAAAAACTTAGATGATAAATACAAGATTATTTTTAATGATATTATAGATAAATATCATAAACTAGGACGATTACAGGATTACTCTTTTGATTTATCTATCAATATACGTCTTCGTTTTGAGTATTCAATTGAATTAGCTGAGCAAATAGGAGTTTCTAATAGTCAAATTCTACACAATTTATCAGAAATTGATAGCTACTTTTTGAATTAGTCGAAATCTTAATCTATAGTTAAAACCTATAAAGGCATATAAAAATTTAAAAAGAAGCCAAGAAAGTCTGAAGTGTTGTGATATTTACGAACGTTATCAAGCTTTATGACTGTTAAAAATATTATTTTATGATATAATGAATTAACACATTTGAGGTAGAGGAGTTTGTTATGAAAACAGATATTGAAATTGCACAGAGTATCGAGCTAAAACCAATCGTTGATGTTGTAGAGAAACTTGGCATCTCTTACGATGATTTGGAATTATACGGAAAATACAAGGCTAAGCTTAGCTTTGATAAGATTCGTGAAGTTGAAAGCAATCCAGTTGGTAAATTGATCCTGGTGACTGCCATCAACCCAACACCTGCTGGTGAAGGGAAGTCAACCATTACCATCGGACTTGCTGATGCTTTAAATAAGATTGGTAAGAAAACCATGATTGCTATTCGCGAACCTTCTCTTGGACCAGTCATGGGGATTAAAGGTGGTGCAGCTGGTGGTGGTTATGCTCAAGTACTACCAATGGAAGATATCAACCTTCACTTTACTGGGGATATGCACGCTATCACAACTGCAAACAATGCTCTCTCTGCCTTGATTGACAATCACTTGCACCAAGGAAACGAGCTAGGAATTGACCAACGTCGTATTCTTTGGAAACGTGTGGTTGACTTAAACGACCGTGCTCTTCGTCATGTAACTGTTGGACTTGGTGGTCCTCTTAATGGAATTCCTCGCGAAGATGGATTTGATATCACTGTTGCTTCAGAAATCATGGCTATCCTTTGCTTGGCAACTGACATTGAAGATTTGAAACGTCGCTTGGCAAATATCGTCATCGGTTACCGTTATGACCGTACACCTGTTTCAGTGGGTGATCTACAGGTTGAAGGTGCCTTGGCATTGATTTTGAAGGATGCTATCAAACCTAACTTGGTTCAAACAATCTATGGAACACCTGCCTTTGTACATGGTGGACCATTTGCCAATATCGCCCATGGCTGCAACTCAGTTTTGGCAACGAAAACGGCTCTACGTTTAGCAGATTACACAGTGACAGAAGCTGGCTTTGGTGCAGACCTTGGTGCAGAGAAGTTCCTGGATATCAAGACTCCAAACTTGCCAACAGCTCCAAGTGCAGTAGTCATTGTAGCGACTCTTCGTGCCCTTAAAATGAATGGTGGAGTGGCTAAAGATGCTCTGACAGAGGAAAATGTGGAAGCAGTACGTGCTGGATTTGCAAACTTGAAACGCCACGTTGAGAATATTCGTAAGTTTGGTATTCCAGCAGTTGTTGCTATCAATGAATTTGTTTCTGATACAGAAGCTGAAATCGCTGCTTTGAAAGAACTATGTGCTTCAATCAATGTACCAGTCGAATTGGCTAGCGTATGGGCTGATGGAGCTGAAGGAGGCGTTGCTTTGGCTGAAACTCTTGTCAAAACAATTGACGAAAATCCAGCAAACTACACACGTCTCTATGACAACGACCTTTCTGTTCAAGAAAAAATCGAAAAGATTGTGACTGAAATTTACCGTGGTAGCAAGGTTAACTTTGAGAAGAAAGCTCAAACCCAAATTGTACAAATCGTACAAAATGGTTGGGATAAACTGCCAATCTGTATGGCTAAGACTCAGTACAGTTTCTCAGATAATCCAAATGCACTTGGAGCACCTGAAAACTTTGAAATTACCATTCGTGAATTGGTACCAAAACTTGGTGCAGGCTTCATCGTAGCCCTTACTGGTGATGTTATGACCATGCCTGGTCTTCCAAAAAGACCTGCTGCTCTCAACATGGATGTTGAAAGCGATGGAACTGTTCTTGGATTATTCTAATTGAACAACAAAAAAGACAAGCTCAAAATCGGGTTTGTCTTTTTATTAACACAAAAAAATCTCCTAGAATGTGACTAGGAGATTTGTATTTTTATTTCATAGTTGGGAAAAGAAGTACATCACGGATAGTAGTAGTATCAGTGAGTAGCATGCAGAGACGGTCGATACCGATTCCCAAACCACCTGTTGGAGGCATACCATATTCAAGGGCTTCGATGTAGTCGTAGTCAATGCCAGTTGCTTCATCGTCACCAAGTTCTTTGGCTTTGGCTTGAGCTTCAAAACGGCTAAGCTGGTCGATTGGGTCGTTTAACTCAGTAAAGGCATTTCCGTATTCTTTAGTCATGATGAAGAGTTCAAAACGGTCAGTAAAGCGTTCGTCTTCAGGGTTCTTCTTAGCAAGTGGTGATACAGCTACTGGGTGACCATAGACAAAAGTTGGTTGAATCAATGTTTCTTCTACAAATTCTTCAAAGAAAGCATTGATAATGTGACCGACTTCAGTATAGTGTTTCTCAACTGGAACTTTCTTCTCAGCAGCGATAGCTTTAGCTTCTTCGAAGGTCATATCTTGCCAGAAATCAACACCTGTAATTTCTTTGATAGCGTCAACCATGTGTACACGTTTAAATGGTTCGTTAATCTTGATTTCAGTTCCTTGATAGTTGACTGGGCCGTCGCCTTTGACTGATTTAGCAGCGTGTTGGATAATGCCTTCAGTTAAGTCCATAATGTCTTGGAAGTCTGCATAAGCTTGGTAAACTTCGATAGAAGTGAACTCAGGGTTGTGGGTAGCGTCCATTCCTTCGTTACGGAAGATACGGCCAATCTCATAAACACGTTCCATACCACCGACGATAAGACGTTTCAAGTGAAGCTCAGTCGCGATACGAAGCACCATATCAATGTTTTGTGCATTGTGGTGAGTGATAAAAGGACGAGCAGCAGCACCACCAGCTTCGTTATGAAGAACAGGTGTTTCCACTTCAAGGAAGCCTTTTTGGTCAAGGTAACGACGGATTTCAGAGATGATTTTTGAGCGAGTAACAAAGCGTTCAAAGCTTTCACGGTTTGAAATCAAATCAAGGTAACGTTTACGGTAAATAGTTTCAACGTCTGTTAAACCGTGAAATTTCTCTGGAAGCGGACGAAGGGCTTTGGACAAGTGAGTGATATGTGTAGCCTTGATAGAGAGTTCTCCCATATCTGTACGCATAATTTCACCTTCGACACCAAGGAAGTCTCCTAAGTCAGCTTTTTTAAAGATTTCGTAGTTTTCTTCACCGACTGCATCTTTACGAACGTAGATTTGGATTTGACCTTCGCGGTCTTGAAGGTGGGCAAATCCAACCTTACCTTTACCGCGCTTTGTTACCAAACGTCCAGCGATAGTAGCAGTCTCGTTCAATTCATGTAGTTGTTCCTTATCGAGGTCAGCATATTTATCTTTTAATTCTTGTGAGTTAGCAGTGCGTTCAAATCGTTTACCGAATGGATCGATTCCTTGTTCGCGGAGCGCAGCCATTTTTTCACGGCGAACGATCTGCTGGTCATTTAGTTCTTCCATATGTTCTGTTGACATTTTTTCCTCCTAGTTTTTACTCAATTCTTGATACGATGAGTCTTTTTTGCGATACTCCCATTTTATCATAAAAGTCAAATAAATTCACGGATATTCTACAAAATCTAAAAAGAACTTAACAGTGATTGTTAAGTTCAGTTATTATCTTGATAAGAAGTGTCGTTCCATACTAATAGGTTGAAGTTTGTAAAGTCTTGGGTTTCCAGAATAGTAACACTAGCATTTGCTAGACCCCCATCTTTTCTAAGTAGCGGAGTATCATATCCTAGAAGAGTTCGAATACTGGCTGTGAGATTGGCTCCGTGACCAACAATCATGACATGTTCAAAAGGTTTGGACTCTAATGATTTGACAAATTGAGTGGTACGCTGAGTTGTTTGATAGACAGACTCTGCACCAAACAAAGTCGAATCAAACTTAGCTAGATTGGTACGAAAAGCTTTTAATTGCTCGGGATAGATGGCTTCTAAGGTTGCAAATTTTGCTCCTTCAAGTTTCCCGAGTTGCCACTCTCTTAGAGAGGCTATTTCTACTAAAGGACAACTGTCTTTCAGTTGACTTTGGATAATTTGAGCAGAAGTTTTAGCCCGAGGAAGATCACTAGAATAAATCACATCAAATGGAGTTTCTTGGAGATACTGCCCCAATTTTTTTAAGGTCTCAATGGATTCCTCAAGGAGTGGAGAGTCACCACTTGCTCCTTGAAAACGTCCCTCAAGATTCCAAAGTGTTTTACCGTGACGAATAAAATAGAATTTCATGTGTTACTTGCCTCCAAGATATCTGCAAATTCAGCTTTAACAAAGGGTGCTAGATCTTGAGGATTGATAATGATACTATGACCAACCTCCCCTGCAGAAACAATCATTTCATTTAATTTAAGCGCAGTTTGGTCGATAAAGATAGGATAGTTATGTTTTTGACGAATCCCAACTGGATTATTGGCACCGTGGATATAGCCTGTTGTTTTTTCTAGGTCTTTTTGTGGAATCATGCTGACTTTCTTATTACCAGAAATCTTAGCCAGTTTCTTTTCAGAAAGGTGTTCAGTGATAGGAAGGATGCCGATAATGGGTCCAGTCTTATCTCCCAGAAGTGCTAGAGTCTTGAAAATTTGACTCTTTTCATAACCTTGAGGCATCTCACCTTCCAAGGCATTAATTTGAATACCCGTATGGTTTATTCCTGCCTTGGTTAAAATTTGTTGGACCAAGGTTTTCTTAACTTTTACTTTTTTTGCCATTATTTATACTTATCCTCCAATTGACTCATCCAGATTCCCAACCAAATCCCTAGTGCGAAGAAGAAAGCAATCAGTACATATGAAACTAGTGACAAACCACTGTAACTAATACTTTCAGCATTGCCAGCGTTTGGAATAAGAATCAAGAGGGTACTTGATAGTACAATTCCAATGATAAAATGATACACACGTGAGTGATATAGGCGAAGAGCGTAGTCCATGAATTTTGAAAAGATAATCAGAGTGATAAGAAGCCCAATCCCAATTGGTAAGAAGGTTCCTAACAAATCAAAAGTTTTGAACCCTGTTAACATAGGGCCATAAAGGCCAAGAATCAACAGAAGATTGGAAGGACTAAGCCCTGGAACCAAAATTCCAAGCGCCAACAAACAACCAGCCAGTGTAAAGTTAAGGAAGCTTGCAGATAGAGAACCAACTACAAAATTCAAGGCGTAGAGGGCAAGACCTGAGATGATGAAGGTTGCCCAAAACCATATGTGGTCAACCTTATCTCTATCAGAATCACGAGTTGATTCTTTGACAAGACTTGGGATGGTACCAATGATAGCTCCAGCAAAACTCCACAATACATAAACTTGATAATTTTCTAAAAGATACTCAATTGGATAAGAGAAAAGTCCGATGCCCAGTAACATCCCAATACCGACAGGAAGGAAAAAGAGCAAATCTTCTTTTAAATTCTTAAAAGGATGGGCAAGAAAACGAATCATTCTCTCATAAATTCCCAAAATAGCGGCAAGAACGCCACCAGAAATCCCTGGTAGAATGAAACCTAGGGCGATTACAATTCCTTTAATAATTTTTGATAGCCATGATAACATAGAGGGCCTCCGAGATTTATATTCTATATAGATAAAACAGTGATTTAATACTGAAAAATAAAGAAAAGCAAGCAGAAAGCAATGTCTGACTTGCTTATTGTGATAGTGATTAAGGATTTAAAAACAATTTTCTAAAGGTTTCTTCCTTGTTCTTTGATGAAGAAATAGTGTTCAAATCGAGGTGATGTTCAAATCCACCAAGATTTCCATGGGAAGTGTATTGGTGAAGGTCGTAGCTAAGATCTGTTTTTGGAGCACTCTCATAGTGACCTGAGTTGGTTCCATAGGAAGGTATCCAGATAGCCGAGTAATTATCAACGCTGATACTATGTTCCTCCATAAAGTAAACACCAACATAGATACCAATATTTTTTGCTCCCAATGAAGCTAATTTGGCACGAAAGGCCTCAACTCCCTGATTCATGTCAGACATAGTCTTTTCTTCAACATCAAGCCAATAGTAGCTAGGATTGTAAGGTGAAGCGGCGTTATAGAAGGCTTCAGCAGCTTTTTCCATTTCTTCGACATTTTTTCCAGCTACATAGGCGTAAACAGCAACTGGAATATTTCGTTTTTGAAACTCTGTGATATGCTCCTTGTAGACCTTATCGACTCCATTTTTATAGGCAGCGTCATTTTCTTCAGAAACTTGAGCTCCACTATGAACCCGAACAATCGCACCTGAAATATTTTGAGTTAAGGTGTCATAATTAATCTCAGATGGTCTTTGCCAGCCAGAAACATCAATAATCGGCTTGTTGATATTATGTAAAGCTTGAGTTTCTACTTGAACTGGATTTTGCTTTGTTTTGACTGGATGGTCTTCAAACTTGGGTCTGTTAATGATTAAAATCCCCACGATAGTCGCTAATACAGTAAAAATAAAAACAGGATTTATTTTCTTTCTCATACTTTTATAGTGTATCGTAAATGGTGAAAAAAATCAAAAAAAATACTCAAAATCCTCTAGGAAATGCAATGTTTTATAGCACTTGCCCTCTTTTGTGTTTGAATGAACAAATTTATGATATAATATAAGGGAATTTCTATAGAAAAGAGAAAAATATGTCAAATTATGCAGTTATTTTAGCAGCGGGTAAAGGTACTCGTATGAAATCAGATCTACCAAAAGTCATGCACAAGGTTGCAGGAATTTCTATGCTGGAGCATGTTTTTCGTAGTGTAGGGGCAATCAAGCCTGAAAAAACAGTAACGGTTGTTGGTCATAAGGCAGAGCTAGTTGAACAAGTTTTAGCTGGTCAAACTGATTTTGTGAGACAGTCTGAGCAATTAGGAACTGGTCATGCGGTTATGATGGCTGAGCCAATTCTTGAAGGACTTTCCGGACAAACATTGGTTATTGCTGGTGATACACCACTAATTACCGGTGAAAGTCTAAAGAACTTGATTGATTTCCACGTTAATCACAAGAACGTAGCTACAATTCTTACTGCAGAAGCTGAAGATCCGTTTGGTTATGGTCGTATTGTTCGTAACGAGAATGCTGAAGTACTTCGTATCGTGGAGCAGAAGGATGCGACTGATTTTGAAAAACAAATCAAGGAGATCAATACAGGAACCTATGTCTTTGATAATGCTCGTCTCTTTGAAGCACTTAAGAATATCAATACCAATAACGCTCAAGGCGAATACTACATCACTGATGTTATCGGCATTTTCCGTGAAGCAGGGGAAAAAGTTGGTGCCTATACTCTGAAAGACTTTGATGAAAGTCTCGGAGTTAATGACCGTGTTGCCCTTGCGACAGCTGAAGGCATTATGCGTCGCCGTATTAACCAAGCGCATATGGTCAATGGGGTTAGTTTTGTGAATCCTGAAGCTACTTACATTGACATTGATGTTGAGATCGCTCCAGAAGTTCAAATCGAAGCAAATGTAACCCTCAAAGGTTCTAGTAAGATTGGTGCAGGAACTATTTTGACCAACGGAACTTATATCGTTGATAGTAGTATCGGTTCAGGGACAGTGATTACCAATTCAATGATTGAGGAAAGCTCAGTTGCTGATGGCGTTACAGTTGGTCCTTATGCTCATATCCGTCCAGGATCAAGCCTTGCAAAAGATGTGCATATTGGAAACTTTGTTGAAGTCAAAGGTTCAAGCATTGGTGAAAATACCAAGGCAGGTCATTTAACTTATATTGGTAACTGTGAGGTTGGTAGTGATGTCAACTTCGGTGCAGGAACGATTACTGTAAATTACGATGGTCAACACAAATTTAAAACAACCATTGGAAACAATGTTTTCGTTGGATCTAATTCAACTATCATTGCTCCAGTAGAACTTGGAGATAACTCTCTTGTTGGAGCAGGTTCAACCATTACTAAAGATGTCCCAGCTGATGCCATTGCTATTGGACGAGGTCGTCAAGTCAATAAGGATGAATATGCAACTCGCCTCCCTCATCATCCTAATAATAAATAGGAGCTAACGATGGAATTCGAAGAAAAGACTATAAGTCGTAAAGAAATCTATAAAGGACCGATCTTCCAATTGGTTCAAGACCAGGTTGAACTACCTTCTGGCAAAGGTAGAGCGCAACGTGATTTGATTTTCCACAATGGAGCAGTTTGTGTCCTTGCAGTCACTCCAGAAAATAAGATTGTCCTTGTTAAACAATATCGCAAGGCGATTGAAAAAGTTTCTTATGAAATTCCTGCAGGTAAACTTGAAATCGGGGAGAATGCAGAACCAGAAGCAGCAGCCCTTCGTGAATTAGAGGAAGAGGCAGCTTATACTGGAAAATTAAGCCTTCTCTATGATTTTTACTCAGCGATTGGATTTTGTAACGAGCGCTTAAAACTTTACTTGGCAAGCGATTTGACAAAAGTTGAAAATCCTCGTCCTCAGGATGAAGATGAGACTTTGGAGTTGCTTGAAGTCAGTCTTGACCAAGCTAAAGCATTGATCCAGTCTGGAGATATTTGTGATGCCAAGACCATCATGGCTATCCAGTACTGGGAATTACAAAAAAATAGTGGAGGAACCCATGGGTAAACCTTTATTAACAGATGAAATGATTGAACGTGCCAATCGAGGAGAGGACATCTCGGGTCCTCCCTTGCTAGATGATGAGGAAACTAAGATTTTACCGACTTCTTCTCAAAATTTTGGCTATTCACGAACCAGAGATCATGGTTTTAGCCAGGATACACTGACCATCGAAGTTGAACCTTCTATTCACAAAAGTCGTCGGATTGAAAATACTAAGAGAAATGTCTTTAATTCTAAATTAAACAAGATTCTATTTGCAGTTATTTTTCTCTTGATTTTGTTAATTCTAGCAATGAGATTTATTTAAGGGGTCTATCATGAAAATTGGAATTATAGCAGCTATGCCAGAAGAGCTAGTTTACTTGATTCAACACTTGGACGATGCCAGCGAAGAAAAGGTTCTGGGAAACAGCTATCATACTGGTAAGATTGGTTCTGCCGAGCTTGTACTTGTAGAGAGTGGAATCGGAAAAGTCATGTCTGCGATGAGTGTCGCTATCTTAGCGGATCACTTTCAGGTGGATGCAGTGATTAATACTGGATCTGCTGGTGCAGTGGCAAATGGGATTGCAGTAGGCGATGTAGTGATTGCAGACAAGCTTGCCTATCACGATGTTGATGTGACTGCCTTTGGCTATGATTACGGTCAAATGGCTCAACAGCCTCTCTATTTTGAATCAGACAAAAAGTTTATCAGTTTGATTCAAGAGAGTTTGTCTAAACTGGAACAAACTTGGCATTTAGGTTTGATTGCGACAGGAGACAGTTTTGTTGCTGGAGAAGATAAAATCAAAGCGATAAAAGAGCACTTCCCTCAAGTTCTTGCTGTAGAGATGGAAGGGGCAGCTATTGCTCAAGCAGCTCACGCTTTGAACCTACCTTTCTTAGTCGTTCGTGCCATGAGTGACAATGCCAACCATGAAGCATCCGTTTCCTTTGATGAATTTATCGTAGAAGCAGGACGTCGTTCTGCCCAAGCCCTAATGACGCTTTTGCAGTCTATAAAGGATTAATAGAATAATTACTGAGAGTGGGACAGAAATCGGTAATTCGTTAGAATTCGATTTCGTCGTCCCACCTCCGCAAAGTTGAGTAGGGCTGTAAAAGCTGATGAAATCAGCGTAGTAGAGCCCACTCAACCACTGCGTCTTGCTCGATAATCAAAAGAGAATTAAGAGGCTAGGACTTTTGTCCCAGCCTTTTCTTGTCTTGCCAACTAAAATAATCAGAAGGCTCCTAAGAAAAGTTATTTTCAAACTTTTTTGATATAATAGAAACATTGACTTGAAGAATAAGGAAGAGAAAATGAACGAATTATTAAAGGGGATGAATGACCGTCAATCCGAGGCCGTTCAAACCACAGAAGGACCCTTGCTGATCATGGCGGGGGCGGGTTCTGGTAAGACTCGTGTTTTAACCCACCGTATTGCCTACTTAATTGATGAAAAGATGGTCAATCCATGGAATATCTTAGCGATTACCTTTACCAATAAGGCTGCACGTGAAATGAAGGAGCGTGCTTATGGACTCAATCCAGCTACTCAGGATTGTTTGATTGCGACCTTCCACTCTATGTGCGTGCGTATCCTACGACGCGATGCGGACCACATTGGCTATAATCGCAATTTCACGATTGTGGATCCTGGAGAACAGCGAACGCTCATGAAACGCATTCTCAAGCAGTTGAACTTGGATCCTAAAAAATGGAATGAACGCACTATTTTGGGAACCATCTCCAATGCTAAGAATGATCTGATTGACGATGTTGCTTATGCTGCCCAGGCAGGAGATATGTACACGCAAATTGTAGCTAAGTGTTATACGGCCTATCAGAAAGAACTTCGTCAGTCAGAGTCGGTGGACTTTGATGACTTGATTATGTTGACTCTGCGTCTCTTTGATCAAAATCCCGATGTTTTGACTTATTACCAACAGAAGTTCCAGTATATCCACGTTGATGAGTATCAAGATACTAACCACGCCCAGTATCAACTCGTTAAACTCTTGGCTTCTCGTTTCCAAAATATCTGCGTAGTTGGGGATGCTGACCAGTCTATCTATGGTTGGCGTGGTGCTGATATGCAGAATATCTTGGACTTTGAGAAGGATTATCCTCAAGCCAAGGTTGTTTTGTTGGAGGAAAATTACCGCTCAACCAAAACCATCCTCCAAGCTGCTAATGACGTTATCAAAAACAATAAAAATCGCCGTCCTAAGAATCTATGGACTCAAAATGCGGATGGAGAACAAATTGTCTATTATCGTGCTAATGATGAACAAGACGAGGCTGTTTTTGTAGCCAAAACCATCGATGAACTTGGTCGTAGTCAAAACTTCCTTCACAAAGACTTTGCAGTTCTTTACCGTACCAATGCCCAATCTCGTACTATTGAAGAAGCTTTGCTCAAGTCCAATATTCCCTATACCATGGTTGGTGGAACAAAATTCTATAGCCGTAAGGAAATTCGTGATATTATCGCTTATCTGAATCTCATCTCTAATTTGAGTGATAATATTAGTTTTGAGCGCATCATCAATGAACCAAAGCGTGGCATTGGACCAGGAACTGTTGAAAAAATTCGAGACTTCGCAAACATGCAAGAAATGTCCATGCTAGATGCTTCAGCCAATATCATGTTATCAGAAATTAAGGGTAAGGTAGCCCAGTCTATTTGGGACTTTGCAAATATGATTCTGGATTTGAGGGAGCAACTGGACCAATTAACAATTACAGAGTTGGTTGAGGCTGTCCTTGAAAAAACTGGTTACGTAGATATTCTCAATGCCCAGGCGACTTTGGAAAGCAAGGCTCGTGTTGAAAATATCGAAGAGTTCCTTTCTGTTACCAAGAACTTCGATGATAATCCAGATAATCAGGAAGAGGAAACTGGCTTGGATAAGCTCAGTCGTTTCCTCAATGACTTGGCCTTGATTGCAGATACAGACTCTGGCAGTCAGGAAACATCAGAAGTAACCTTGATGACACTCCATGCGGCCAAGGGACTCGAGTTTCCAGTTGTATTCTTGATTGGGATGGAAGAAAATGTCTTTCCACTTAGTCGTGCAACAGAAGACATGGATGAACTAGAAGAGGAACGCCGTCTAGCCTATGTCGGTATCACGCGCGCAGAGAAAATCCTTTATCTAACCAATGCTAACTCACGCTTGCTGTTTGGTCGAACGAACTATAATCGCCCAACACGCTTTATCAATGAGATTAGTTCAGATTTGTTAACTTATCAAGGTTTGGCGCGTCCTGCTAATAGTAGCTTCAAAGCATCCTATAGTAGTGGAGGTGTCGCCTTTGGTCAAGGCATGAGCCTAGCTCAAGCTCTACAAGATCGTAAACGCAACGCAGCACCAAGATCCATTGAATCAAAAGGACTACCTTTTGGACAGTTTGCTGCTGGATCAAAATCAACTTCAAGTGAAACCAGCTGGTCTATTGGTGATATTGCCCTTCATAAGAAGTGGGGCGAAGGAACTGTTCTAGAAGTTTCAGGAAGTGGATCTACTCAGGAATTGAAAATCAATTTCCCAGAAGTTGGCCTCAAAAAACTTTTGGCCAGTGTGGCGCCGATTGAGAAAAAGTAAGTTTTCTAAATGAATAAGATTGAGGTTGGGACAAAAGATCCCGACCTCAC
>NZ_KV794288.1:25065-81972 GCF_001808705.1 Streptococcus sp. HMSC074B11
CTCGCGGGGCTGGGACTACGAAATCGAGACATTGTCTATCGATTTCTGTCCCACCGCCATTTTTACGAATACTCTTATCACAATCTTGTGATAATTTACAAGTTTTTAACAAATAGCTTTTAAACTTCACTATTTTTAAAAAAAGTGTATAATGGAAACTGTTTTTGAAAGGAGAAGAAAATGACTGAAAAACAAATGAAAACTTTAGGTTGGATTGCAACCTTTATGTCTGTAATGATGTATGTCTCTTATATTCCTCAAATTATGAATAACCTTGCGGGTCAAAAAGGAAACTTTATCCAACCAGCAGTAGCTGCACTTAACTGCAGTCTTTGGGTATACTACGGTCTCTTTAAAAAAGAACGAGATATCCCTTTGGCAGCAGCCAATGCTCCAGGTATCGTTTTTGGGATTATTACCGCATTGACAGCTTTAATTTAAATATATAGAGTGAACTCTTCTTCATATTTAATCATGAAGGAGAGTTTTTCTTTATCCGAAATTCCTAAAAAAACATGATATAATACTATTAGAAAGGTTGGTGTTTATGGCTAGAATACTTATCGTTGAAGATAATAATGAGATTCAAGAAATTTTGAGAACTCTTCTTTCTGAGAAACATGAGGTGATTCAGGCTTTTTCTGGTACCGAAGGAATGATTCGATTTGAACAAGGCGGCATTGATCTAATCTTGTTAGACATTATGCTTCCGGGTAAAAATGGTGATCAGGTTTTAAAAGCCATTAGACAAGATAGTTCAGTTCCTGTTATCATGCTAACTGCCCTAAGCGATAAAAAGCTTATCAGTCAATATCTCTTAGATGGTGCTAATGATTATATTGTAAAGCCTTTTGATTTGGATGAAGTTTTTGCTAGGGTTATGGTACAATTGCGTCAAAATAGTGACAAGCAACCAGTTGAAATCGAACATCCAGACAAGTTGATTCACCAGTTAAAAAATATTCAATTTGATCCAGATAGTTTTGAAATCAAAAATAGCCAGGAAATTATTCGCCTAGCTAAGAAAGAATGCTTGATTCTCCAAACCTTGTTGAGACATCCTAAGAAGATTTTTACGAAAGAAGAACTCTTTGAATTGGTCTGGGAGGATACTTATTTACCAGGTGACAATACTCTCAACACTCATTTAAGTAATCTCCGTAAAAAATTAAGCCAACTGGATCCAGAGCAAGAGTATATTGAAACTATCTGGGGAGTTGGTGTTCGCTTAAAAGGAGATGAGCAATGATCTACATTTTACTATCTTTGCTACTGCTGGTTATTATCCTATTGACGATAGGGTTGATTCGCTATCATTTAGCACTCGTGAACTTGAGCCAACAAATCGAAGACAAGATTTATACTGGAAGTATGAAGAGAATCGGAGTATCTACTTTCTCCAAGGATTTTTTACATCTCTACCAGCAAATTAATCAACTCTTTCAAGAAGTTGAACAGTCGAGATTGATTATGAAGCGTGAAAAGCAGACTTTGGACATGGCTATCAGCAATATTGCACACGATATTCGAACACCTTTAACGATTGCGTCAGGTTATACTCAGCAATTGCTTAAAACAGAAAACCCTGAGTATGAGAGTTTAAAAAAAATTTCCCATCATCTCAATCAAGTTTCAAAACGTCTAGAGGCTCTTTTGGACTATCGTCGTTTAATGGAAGGAGCAGTTAAAGCTGACTTATCTGAGTTAGAAGTTTCAACATTTATAACACAAAAATTACTGACCTATTATGATTCTTTTCAGACGGCAAAGATTAACCTTGATTTTCAAGTGGAACCTGGTCTCTATTTATTAACAGATCCAGATTTATTAGATCGTATGTTACAAAATATTATTGGCAATGTTCTAAAACATGGTAAGGATGAAGCGAGATTTTCTTTGAAGGAAGTGGACAATCACATTTGTTTGGAAATTGCTAATCTGGTCAAACAACCCATTCGTAAAATTGAAAATCTCAGTCAACGATTTTACTCTGAAAACCTCTCAGATACTGAAGAATCCTCAGGTTTAGGTCTTTATATTACAGAAGAATTATCCCATCTACTTAGTGCAGAACTACAACTAAGTACAGATGGTTCTTGGTTTACAGTTAGAGTTCTCTTTTAAAGCAAAGAACCTCCTCTTTTTGAATAGAGGAGGTTGTTTTTATAGGCTTTTCTTCTTGAAAATAGCAAGTCCACTAATGGTAAAGAGTAGAATAATGGTTACAGTAACGATAACGGTGTATAGAATGGCCTGGCTATAGTCAGTCATGGCATAGGTAAAGTTCAAGGATAAATAGCGCAAAATCTCGATATCTGGGTAGATAAGCATCGGCAATGAAAGCAAGGTAGAACTGATTAAATAGCCAATGAAAACAGCCAAATAAGAATGAGTCACATAGAGAATGAAGGAAACAATAGATAGCCAAGCTAGAATGCAGAGAAATTGAAGAGAAATTGTTAGAAGGAGATTGCCAATAAATCCTTCTGGCATCGTACCAAGACCGTTTAGGATAGTCGCTGGTACGAAAGCAATAACTAGGCTAACAAGAATTTGCATTAGAGCGATACTTGCTAATACAACAAACTTAGCTAGGAAGAATTCTGTGCGAGAAACACCCACTGTCAAACTGTTTTTATAGAGTTTTCCGATAAGATCAACTCCTAGAACTAGGCAAGCAAGGATAATACAGAGGAAAACTAGGTTTGAGCTATTGCTAGAGGTGTTAATAAGGGCTTGTATACCATCCCATCCCTTGCTTGGCAGTTCGGTTTCTGCGTTTGTACTTGTACTGACGGATATGATCTGTCCTGTAGCTCCGAAAGTAGCCCCCATTAACATGAGTGCAAAGAGAACGAGCTCTGTAATCCAAAATCCTTTGGAACGGAAAAGACGGTAAAAGTCTGCTTGAATTGTATGTATCATGGTTTATCTCCTATTTTACTAATTGTGTGAAGTATTCTTCAAGATTTTGACGAGCATAGTAAATCTCATCCACGTCAACATCTGCTAGCGTAAGTTCTTTAAGAATGCGTTTGATATCTTGTTCATGACTAAAAATATGAATCTCATTTTCTGAATTAACAACTTTAAATTCAAGATGCACTTTGTCTTTTAAGATTTGACTAGCTTTTTCTTTGTCACTTGTTTTTAGAACGATATAGTCTTCATTAAGTGTCTCAAATTCGGTCTTACTGATTTCTCGAATGATTTTCCCTTGGTCAAGAATTCCAAAGCGATTGGCAACCAGATAGAGTTCTGACAAGATATGACTAGAGATGAGAATTGTTATTCCTAGTTCTTGATTCAGACGTTGAATCATTTGACGAAACTCTTTGATACCGATTGGGTCAAGTCCATTGATAGGTTCATCAAGGATGAGAAAGTCTGGTTTTGATAGGAGGGCAATAGCAATGCCTAGGCGTTGTTTCATTCCAAGAGAGAAATCTCGAAAAACTTTTCTACCTGTATCTGTTAACCCCACATACTTTAATGTATCCTGAATGACTTGATCAGCATTTGGGATATGTCGAATAGTACAATAGTATCTTAGATTTTGATAGGCTGTTAAATGATTGTGAGCTACTGGGGATTCAATGACTGAACCTACTCGAGATAGGGCTTTTGTGCACTCCTTATACCCTTGACTAGAAAAGAGGGAAATAGTTCCTTGGTCAGCAGATAATAATTGTGTAACGATTTTAATCAGAGTTGTTTTACCAGCACCATTTTTTCCGATAAGTCCATAGATATCTCCTTCTTTTACCGAGAGACTAAGATCTTGTAGAATAGGTTGTTTGCCAAATTGTTTGGACAAGCCATGGATTTCGAGGACTGTTTTCATAGTTTTCTCCTTTAACCTTTAATACTCAATGAAAAACAAAGAGCAAACTAGGAAGCTAGCCGCAGGCTGTACTTGAGTACGGCAAGGCGAAGCTGACGTGGTTTGAATTTGATTTTCGAAGAGTATAAGATGTTTTATTTTTATAACTCTAGTATAAAGCATAGATATCAAAGAATCGTCAAGCATTTCTAAAGAGTTTCTAAAGTTTTTAAATTTTTAAAAAAATAAAAGCCCAGTTGGCTAGAAATACTAGTTGACTGGGCTTATTTTCTACAAAATATATTTCTCAATAGCGCGTGCAACACCATCTTCTTCATTGCTAGCAGTTACGGCATCAGCGAGAGATTTGACGTGGTCACTGGCATTTCCCATGGCGATCCCCAGCCCAGCAAACTCTAACATCTCAATGTCGTTATTGGCATCACCCATAGCCATGATTTCAGAAGGTTGGATATCCAAAATCTCAGCTAAACGAGAAAGAGCAGAGGCTTTAGTTGTACCGAGTGGCATTGCTTCATAGATAACAGGTTGAGAACGAACACCGCTAAATCTTTGACAAAGCTCTTCAGAAAAACGTTGTTCAAAGTCATCTGTCTGTTCTTTTGTCCCTAAAAACATTCCCTGGAACATACGATATTTACCACTGGTAGCCTCCTCCAGTGAGATTTCAGTCAGGTCAGCAAAGACAAGTGTGGAATCATATTGAACGATAGGATTTGGTTTGCCTCCGAGTACGAAGTAGTGTTCCTCATCAAAGAGAGTCAACTGAACCTCACTCTTTTCAGCAAGGTCATTGAGGTATTCGATGTCAGATTTGCTAAGTTCTCGCCAATCGACAAGGCTCCAGTCACTGGTTTGGTGGGTGGAACAACCATTATTGACAATAACGTATTCATTTTGCAAATCAAGACCGAGTTTCTTGTAGTAGGGGAGGACTCCGAAGAGAGGACGACCAGTACAGAGAACCAGTTTGACACCTTTTTCGATAGCTTTATGAATAGCATCAATATGAGCCTGAGGAATTTCCTTGGCTTCGTTGAGTAGAGTACCGTCCATATCTAGAGCAAGTAGTTTAATCATAGTATTTCCTTTTCACGTGTTTTGCCTATATTATAGCATATTTTGAGGCAAATAAGTCTAAAGCTAAGTGAAATGCCATTTCTATTTAGGTTTTTAGTGGATAGATAACAAAAATATGATATACTAAATTAGTAATATATTTAATATTATGCTGATAATGGATAAAAAATCAGAGGACTTGGCATGAAAAAAAGAACAGTACAGATTTTACTAGCCTTGTTAGTAATTATTTATAGAAAGACATGGTTTTGGTGGATTTTTAATCATTTTGCAGGTAGGCTTGTACCTGCTAGTAGAGAATTTTTTCAAATTCTTGCTTTTTTAGAGCTCATCGTTACTTTTATAGCTATTCTTTATTTACTAGTATTCGAAGGTAGAAGAATTTTTGAGTTGAAGTGGAAATGGAGATATCCAGTTTATTTGCTTCTTGCTTATGGAGTCAGTTATCTTTCAGATATTGTGTTTTCCTTTTTAACCCCTGCAACGTCCAATCAAATGGCTTTAAATGAATTGACTGAGATGACAGGGCGACAAGAGTTACCTTATCTTTTACTTATTGTTTGTCTGCTAGGACCAATTACAGAAGAATTGGTATATCGAGGAGTTCTGATGAATACATTTCTGAAAGATTCACAATGGTATGGAGATGTTTTGCTATCAGCCTGTGTCTTTGGCTATGTGCATGTCAGTTCAGGTTTAACACCACTCGCCTTTTTCACCTATGCAAGTGGAGGAGCAATTTGTGCATTCCTCTACCGAAAAACTCATTCTCTCTATTATCCCATTTTGCTTCATATCATGATCAACATTACTGCATTTTGGGAATTATGGGTACTCTTGTTTTCTGGTAGTTAATAACTATAAAAAGTCGGATTTTATTCCGACTTTTTTGATATGGGACAGGTTAAAATTAGGACTTTATATCAATCTGTTTTGACTTAAAAAATGATATAATAAAAGGTAATGACAAAAACAAACGAGGCAGAGATGAAACTACTTTATACCGATATTCGGACTTCTTTGACAGAAATCCTAACCAAGGAGGCTCAAGGACTGGTTGCCCAAGGCAAACGAGTCTTTTATATCGCCCCTAACTCTCTTTCTTTTGAAAAGGAACGTGCCGTGCTGGAATGTTTAAGCCAGCAGGCTTCTTTCGCTATCACAGTCACGCGCTTCGCTCAAATGGCTCGCTATCTAGTTTTAAATGATATTCCTGAGAGGTCAAGTCTCGATGATATCGGTCTTGGTATGGCTTTCTATAAATGTCTGTCCGAGATTGACCCTAAGGATTTACGTGTTTACGGAGCTATTAAGCAAGATCCGCAATTCATCCAGCAACTGATTGAGATTTATCATGAAATTTCAACTGCAAAGATGAGTTTTTTGGATTTAGAAAGTCTATCTGACGCTGATAAACGTTCTGATTTACTCTTGATTTTTGAAAAGGTAACAGCTTATCTGAATCAAGGTCAAGTTTCGCAAGGGAGTCAATTATCCTATCTGATCAATGCTATAGAAGAAAACAAAGTAAGTAGTGATTTTAGCCAGATTGCCTTAGTTATTGATGGTTTTACTCGTTTCTCTTCAGAAGAAGAACACCTAGTGGATCTACTTTATCGTAAGGGTGTTGAGATTGTTATTGGTGTATATGCGTCTAAGAAATCTTATACTAGCCCATTTAGTGAAGGGAACCTCTACCAAGCCAGTGTTGAGTTTCTACGCCATTTAGCTTTTAAATATCAGACCAAGGCAGAAAATGCATGTCAAGAACACGGAAATCTTGATGCCTTTGCTAAAGCCTCAAAACTTCTCGAAAGTGCCTATGATTATTCCGAAATTAGTTTAGATGTGAATGACGAAGATAGAAAGGACTTTCAAATCTGGTCTTGTCTAACACAAAAAGAAGAGTTGGAGTTAGTTGCTCGTAGTATTCGCCAGAAATTGCATCAAGATTCAGAACTTAGTTATAAGAATTTTCGAATCCTGCTAGGAGATGTAGAGTCTTATAAACTGTCTTTGCAGACAATATTTAATCAATACCAGATTCCATTTTATCTGGGCAAGAGTGAGTCCATGGCTCATCATCCTTTGACTCAATTTGTAGAATCCATTGGACGTTTGAAACGATACAATTTCCGTCAAGAAGATTTGATTAATCTCTTACGAACTAACTTGTATACGGACCTTAGTCAAGAGGAAATTGATAGCCTTGAACAATATCTCCGCTATCTGGGGATTGATGGTCTTTCTAATTTTAAACAAGAGTTTACAAAGTCACATCACGGAAAGTTTGATCTAGAAAAATTA
This sequence comes from Streptococcus sp. HMSC074B11, assembly GCF_001808705.1. Taxonomy (GTDB): domain Bacteria; phylum Bacillota; class Bacilli; order Lactobacillales; family Streptococcaceae; genus Streptococcus. Next base: position 32,297 of record NZ_KV794288.1, read on the forward strand.
AATGAACTTCGACTTCGTATCATTACACCTTTAGAAAATTTACTAGGAAGTCGTAAGCAAAAGACTGAAAATATCCTTACAAAATGGAACAACTTTTTGAAGGATGCATCTGTGACCAAGCAATTACAATCCTTATCCGAAACGATGGATGCGACAGAGCAAGAAAGACAAGAGGAGGTCTGGAAGGCATTTTGCCACGTAATGGAGCAATTTGCGACTGTATTTGAAGGTTCTCAGGTCGCTTTAGATGATTTCTTGGCTCTTCTTCATTCAGGGATGTCCTTATCAAATTATCGTACAATCCCAGCAACGGTAGATACGGTTCTAGTGCAAAGTTATGATTTGATTTCGCCTTTGACTTCTGATTACATCTATGCACTTGGCTTAACCCAGGACCATCTACCTAAAATCACCCAAAATACTAGTCTTTTAAGTGATGAAGAAAGAGAAGTTTTAAACCAAGGTACTGAAGAAGGCTCTCAATTATTGATTGCTAGTCATGAAAATCTTAAGAAGAATCGCTATACCATGCTTTCTTTGGTCAATTCTGCTAGGAAGGAATTGGTCTTATCGGCACCAAGTTTACTCAATGAAAACGAGAGTAAAGAGTCGGTATATCTGAAAGAATTACAAGACTTTGGTTTTACCAAGATTGAAAAGAGAATTGACCGAAAAAACCTAACAAAGGATGATATCGGTTCTTATCACAGTCTTTTGTCTAGTCTGGTTGCCTATCATCAGCAAGGTGAGATGGAAACAAGTGAGCAAGACTTAACCTTTGTCAAAGTTTTAGCCCGTGTTATGGGTAAAAAGTTGGAGGGTAAAGGTCTGGATAATCCAGTTCTGCCTACAAGTCCACGAAGTAAGACTTTAGCAGCAGATACTTTAGATGCCTTGTATCCTCAAGGTCAGGATTTCTATCTATCAACTTCTGGATTAACAGAGTTTTATCGTAATGAATACAGCTATTACCTTCGATATGTCTTAGGCTTACAGGAAGAATTGCGTCTACGACCTGATGCACGAAGTCATGGAAATTTCTTGCATCGTATTTTTGAACGAGCTATGAAACTTCCTGTTGATACACCTTTTGATCGTCGTTTAGAACAAGCAATCTCTGAAACCAGTCAAGAGCGAGAATTTCAAGCCATTTATCAAGAAAGTTTGGAAGCCCAATTAATCAAGGAAGTTCTTTTGGATGTTGCTCGTGCAACTGGACACATTCTGCGTCACAATTCTGAAATTGAAACCATTCAGGAAGAGGCAGTATTTGGTGGTAAGGAACAAGCTTTTGTTCAGTTAGATAACGGTCGTAATATTTATGTCCGTGGGAAGGTCGATCGTATTGACCGTCTAAAATCAGATGGAGCTATCGGTGTTGTAGATTATAAGTCTTCTTTGACTCAGTTTAAGTTTCCTCTCTTCTATAACGGCCTTAATTCACAATTACCAACCTATCTAGCTGCTCTTAAGAAAGAAGGAAATACCGATTTCTTTGGTGCTATGTATTTAGAGATGGCTGAGCCAGTTCAGTCCTTACAAACTGTTAAAACTCTTTCAAAGGCTTTAGCAGAAACGACTAAGAGTATGAAATATCAAGGGTTATTTCTCGAAAAAGAGATAAAAAACCTAGGAGAGTTTTACAATAAAAATAAGACTTATCAGTTGTCTGATGAGGAATTCCAGTTATTGCTGGACTATAACGCCCTTATTTATAAGAAAGCAGCAGAGAAGATTTTATCTGGTGAATTTGCGATCAATCCCTATACAGAAAACGGTAGAAGCATTGCACCTTATGTTCAACAATATCAAGCTATTACAGGTTTTGAAGCCAATTACCATCTGGGTCAGGCTAGATTATTAGATAAGGTCGCAAAGAGCAATGATAAGGAAACATGGTTTAATAAAATAAGAGAGGAGTTGGAGCGATGAAATTTTTATCCCAAGAAGAGATTGAAAAGTTGCAAATAGAAGAAGCTCATTCTGACAAGAAACCAAAGAAAACTGCTGAGCAAATTCAAGCTATTTACAGTTCTGGTCAAAACATTCTGGTCTCAGCATCAGCTGGCTCAGGAAAAACCTTTGTCATGGCTGAACGAATTCTTGATCAACTAGCGCGTGGTGTAGAAATTCGCCAACTCTTTATCTCAACCTTTACGGTAAAGGCAGCAACCGAGTTAAAAGAACGCTTGGAGAAGAAAATCAGCCAACAAATCCAAGAGACTCAAGATTTGGAGCTAAAAAAACATCTTGGAAGACAATTAGCTGATTTACCAAACGCTGCCATTGGAACTATGGACTCTTTTACTCAGAAGTTCCTGGCTAAACATGGTTATCTGATTGACCTCGCCCCAAATTTTCGGATTCTTGAGAATGAAAGTGAGCAACTTATCTTAAAAAACGAAGTGTTTCGTCAAGTTTTTGAAAGTCACTACCAAGGTAAAGAACAAGTCAAGTTTAGTCAGCTGGTCAAGAACTTTGCAGGTAAAAGCAAGGATGCACGTGGATTGCGTAAACAGGTCTACATGATTTATGACTTTTTGCAATCTACAAGTAATCCTCAGGCTTGGCTAGAAAATACTTTTCTAAAAGGCTTTGAAGAGGCTGATTTTACAGTTTCCAAAGAAAAACTCGCAGATGCTATAAAAGAAAAACTTTGGGATTTAGAAAGTTTCTTCCGTTACCATTTAGAGAATGATGCCAAGGAATTTGGCAAAGCAGCTTACCTAGAATCTGTCCAGCAAGTTCTTGATGAGATCGGTTCTTTAAGCCATAAATCAACCTTTGACAATATCCAAAAAGTGCTAGACCGAGTTGTTAGTATCTCTAAGGATAAGGGAGGTCGTTCTCTTACAAATGCCAGTCGTAAGGCCGAACTGCAAGACTTGAAAGAAACCTACAACCAAGAGAGAAAAGCAAAGTTTGAAAAATTGATTGCACTCAATGACCAAATCACCTTATTGAAATTCCAAGAAGACTACCATCAAGCTTCTTGGGACTTGGCAAAGACTTTCCAAGTCTTCATGAGGGATTTTGTTGATGTCTATCGACAACGGAAGCGTGAAGAAAATGCCTTTGAATTTGCTGATATTAGCCACTATACCATTGAGATTTTAGAAAACTTCCCTCAGGTTCGACAAGAATATCAGGAACGCTTCCACGAAGTTATGGTCGATGAATATCAGGATACCAACCATATCCAGGAAAGAATGTTAGAACTCCTCTCAAATGGCTATAACCGTTTTATGGTGGGAGATATCAAGCAGTCTATTTATCGTTTTAGACAGGCAGATCCCCAAATCTTCAACGAAAAATTTCATAGATTTTCTCAAGATGGCAAAGAAGGTCAGTTAATTCTGCTTAAAGAAAATTTCCGTAGTAGTTCCGAAGTTTTGGATGCTACTAATGACGTCTTTAAACATCTTATGGACGAGGAAGTTGGGGAGATTTCTTATGATGGTTTGCATCAACTTGTTTTTGGAAATACTGATATTCAAGCAAATCCTGAAAACAAGGCAGAAGTTCTCTTGTACGATAAGGATGATGATAGCGATTCTGATGATGAGGAGGAACTTGCAACCAACAAACTGACTGGTGAAATGCGCATGGTGCTTAAGGAGATACTGCATCTCCACAATGATAAAGGTGTCCCTTTCAAGGATATGGCTCTCTTAACTGCCAGCAGAAGTCGCAATGACCAGGTCCTACTTGCCTTGTCTGAGTATGGTATTCCAGTTAAGACAGATGGCGCCCAATCAAACTATTTGCAATCCCTAGAAGTCCAGGTTATGTTGGATACTCTTCGTGTCATCCACAACCCTCTTCAAGATTTCGCGTTAGTAGCTTTAATGAAGTCTCCGATGTTTAGCTTTGATGAGGATGAATTAGCTCGTCTAGCTCTTCAAAATTCTGAGGATAAGGTTCAAGAGAATTTTTATGAAAAATTAGTCAATGCTCAAGCGAATACTAGTCCTCAAAAGGATTTGATAACATCTGAACTCCATAAAAAACTCAACTTTTTTATGGAAACTGTTAATTCTTGGCGTTTGTTCTCAAAAACGCATTCACTTTATGACCTTATTTGGAAAATCTATAGCGAACGTTTCTACTATGATTATGTTGGTGCCTTGCCAAATGGTCAGGCTAGACAGGCTAATCTCTATGCCCTAGCACTACGAGCTGATCAGTTTGAAAAGAGTAATTTTAAAGGTTTATCACGCTTCATAGCTATGATTGATCAAGTCTTGGAAGCCCAGCATGACCTTGCTAGTGTCGCTGTAGCTCCACCTAAGGATGCTGTCGAGCTGATGAGTATTCATAAGAGTAAGGGGCTTGAATTCCCTTATGTCTTTATTCTCAATATCGATCAGCAGTTTAACAAGCAAGATTCCATGTCTGATGTTATCCTAAGTCGAAAAAATGGTCTTGGTCTTAAGTACGTAGCTAGAGTTGCTACAAATGCAAAAGAGGAATATGTCCCATCTACGATTAAGTTATCCATCCCAAGCTTGACTTATACTCAAAATGAGGAAGAGCTCCAATTAGCAAGCTATTCTGAGTTGATGCGTTTACTTTATGTAGCCATGACTCGGGCTGAGAAAAAGCTCTATCTAGTCGGAAAGGGATCTCGAGAAAAGTTGGAGTCTAAAGAATATCCGACAAATGGAAAAGGTCTTTTGACTCGAGAAACTAGACTAGATGCTACTAATTTCCAGGACTGGATTTGGGCGATTTACCAAGCATTTACGAAAGATGATTTGCACTTCACTGTACTTTTTGAGGGTGAAGAAGACTTAACCAAGGAAGCTATCGGAGTCTTGGAAAATAAAAGTAAGCTTCAAGATCAATCTCAAGCAGATAACCGTCAATCTGATACCATTAAGGAAGCTTTAGAAATGCTGAAAGAAGTGGAAGTCTATAATCAAGTCCACCGAGCAGCAATTAATCTTCCAAGTGTTCAAACGCCAAGTCAGATTAAAAAATTCTATGAACCCGTCATGGATATGGAAGGCGTAGTAGTGGCTGGTCAAAGTCAACTAAAAGAAAGCACTGTTCAATTCAACCTTCCTGATTTCTCTAAAACTAATAAAGTTACTGGTGCTGAAATTGGTAGTGCTACCCATGAACTCATGCAACGAATCAATCTCGATAAAAAACCTACATTGGAAACCTTGACAGAAGCTTTAGAGCAAGTTCAAGTAAGTTCGGATGTCAAATCCAAAATCAATCTAGGAAAAATTTTGTCCTTCTTTGATACAGCTCTAGGTCAAGAGATTCTTGCAAATCAAGATAAACTTTATCGAGAACAGCCCTTCTCTATGTTAAAAAGAGATGCTAAGAGTCAGGAAGACTTTGTTGTTCGTGGAATCTTAGATGGTTATCTCCTCTATGAGGATAAAATTGTTCTCTTTGACTACAAGACAGATCGTTATGAGCATGCTAGTCAGCTTGTTGAACGCTATCGAGGACAATTGGATCTCTATGCAGAGGCTCTATCTCGCTCTTATCAGATAGAAACAGTTGAGAAATATTTGATTCTACTTGGTAAAGACCAAGTAGAAGTCGTTAAACTCTAAAAAAAAAGGAGACATCATGTCCATTCCTGTTAGAAAAAACTTATATGATGCAGTTTTAGAGGCATCTAAAGCCGATACTTGGGAACAAGCTACCAAAGAATGGAGTGAAGTTTCCTTGATTTTTAATGGAATCGGTCGAAGCAATTGTGTCTGCGGTAATGCTATTAAGTATGCTTATGAACTTTTTAACGGAGTTACTGGCAAACGTCTCTTTCCCATTGGGAGTGACTGTGTTCGCCATTTCCAGAGAATTAACCTAGATCAACAGCTAGAAGAGGAGGAAAAACTTCTCAGAAAGCTTGAAAATCTAACCAGAAAGGTCCAGAAAAAAGAAACCATTCGAGTTAATAAAACAGATTTTGATGAGCGACTGATCAACTGGCTATGGAAAAAGGGAGCTTTTAAGTCAAATCGAGGTAATCAATTCTCACCAGAAAAGGATTATCAACTCTTTTTGGAGGTATTTCAAGGTGGAAGTTGGACTAAGGCAGAGCCTTTGAAGAAAGCTCGTATGGAAGAAGTCCTTGAGAAATTTATCAAACCCTTTCTACTTGGAAAATCTGACGATCAACTCTATCTTGTTAAACTAGGAAAAGAAAAAATTGACTATGAGCAGGAACTTCGCATCAAGGCTGAAAAGGAACGAAAGAAGCGAGACAAGATTGCAAAACAATATGCGGATAACCTGGTTCTAGCAATGGGACCAGCTGAACGTGCCTATCAAGATTACTTTGGACTGAGCGAAACACTGACTCTAGAAGAACGCCAGTGGGAAAAGATTCTCTTTGGTAAAAATCGGACAGAACGTTCTATAAAATCAAAACAGTACCAAAGAGAACTCGAAAAGGATCAACGCATTGCTAGTCAAGATCCTCTTGAAAGAAAACAAAAGCAAGTCTGGTTGCTTAACTCGTATTTTAAGGATATACCCGAAGAAAAAGCTCGATTTTCCCGACTTCTAATCATGTATCGAAAAACTGGAGAAATTCCATTTTCAACTGACTATCTCTCTAACACTTTGTTTGACTTTTTCTACAAAATGAAGGCTTTTGAATTTGAAATAGCACCTGATCAGGTACGTGATTTTCTTAAGGAATGTTTAGATGCAGAAAATCTATCGTCCGCTCAAAAATCTTGGATAGAAGGCATTTTAACCAACTGCATCAAACCTTTTTTAGAAAGAATGATAGTATAGCGGTAGTTTTTGTCCTGAATGGAGAAACTCATTATTGTTAAAATTATGTCTCTAAATCATTTTCATAATTTTATTTATGTATAAAAATGTTTGTATCAACATTAAAAATTAGAAAGAAACTATGTCAAAAGAAATCGATATCGAATATTATCACCAACTAGCCTTGCAAAAACAAAAAGAGCATCGTAAGTTTTTAGGAAATCTAAAGAAGAAAGCTCCTAAAAATTTAGATAAAATTGCGCTTGAAATCCATCAAGAAGTTTTTAATGAAATTGATTGTACAGCCTGCGCTAACTGCTGCAAGAGTCTTGGTCCAGACTTCAAAGAAGCAGATATCACACGTATTGCCAAGTATTTTAAAATGAAATTGCCAGCCTTTGAAGCTGAGTTTTTGCAGGTAGACGAGGATGGAGATAAGGTCTTCAAATCTATGCCCTGTCCATTTTTAGGAGGCGATAATCTCTGTTCCATCTACGACGTCCGTCCCAAAGCCTGTCGTGAATTTCCACATACTGACCGTAAGAAGATTTACCAAATCAATAATCTAACGATCAAAAACACTTTAACTTGTCCTGCAGCCTATCTCTTTGTTGAAAGATTAAGAGAGAAAATAGACTAAGTACTCTCATTGTATGATAAGATTCATCCTCAAATATAGTTGCTATTTGAGGATTTTTGTATATTTATTTTTATCTGAAAATTCAAACTCCATTCCTCGTGAACTGATAATTCCTTTTCTTTCAGCTTAAAGTTTTTTAAACTTTTTCTTAAAGAAAACTGATATAAGCTATCTTTAAGCGATGTTATGTATAGTTATACCATCATCGAAGAAAGAGGTATCAATATGAACTACATAGTCATTCCAGCTTATCAACCAGATAATAAACTTATCAAACTCATCGAAAAAATTCACGAAAAGAGTGATTTTCATATCTTAGTCATAGACGACGGCAGTTCATCTGAGTGCCAAAAAATCTTTGACAAAGCAGAACAATATGCAACTGTCATTCGTCACCAAGTGAACCAAGGTAAAGGGCAGGCTCAAAAACAGCCTTTACTTATATCCAAGAACAAAACATTTATGGTACGGTTGTCACAGCAGATGCGGATGGACAGCACAAGGTATGGGATATTTTCCGCACGGCTAATAAAGCTTCCGAAAATCCAAACAAGCTAATCTTGGGTGTACGTGCCTTTTCTGGAAAAGTTCCCCTTCATAGCCGTTTTGGTAACAGCTTAACCAAAGCTCTCTTTAAGCTTCAAACAGGAGTAGGAGTAACAGATACGCAAACTGGACTTCGTGCATTTACGACAAACTTGATACCGTTTATGCTTAAGATTGAAGGCCAACGTTATGAATATGAAATGAATATGTTGCTCGAGGCAACGAAAGAATACGAGATTCTAGAAGTGCCTATTGAAACTGTCTATATCAACGATAATGAGGCTTCACACTTCCGTCCAATCCAAGACGGGCTCATGATTTATAAAAATATCTTTAAATTTGCCTTATCATCTCTCAGTAGCTTTGTTGTAGACTATGTCGTTTACGCCCTAGCAATCTTGATTTTGCCGACAGTTCCGACGAGTCTACGAATCTTTCTAGCAAACGGAGTCGCTCGTGTGACTAGCTCTATTTTCAACTATTCTACAAATAAGAAACTAGTCTTTAAAAATGACGATAGCCTTGTGAAAACAGGGATGGGATACTTTGGTCTAGCAGTCGGACTCTTTGTCTTAGACACGCTACTGATTCGTCTCTTCTTTACAGTCTTTGGTATCAACCTTCTGATTGCTAAAGTTATCGTCGGCATCCTTCTCTTCGCTGTCTCTTGGACAGTGCAGAAGAAATTCATCTTTAAGGAAAGGACATCAACTGTATTATGAAATTTTTAAAGAAACGTTATGCTTACGCCTCAGTTCTCGGCTTAGTCTTGACAGGATCCTTTAGTTATTCCATGCTAAAAACTTTTGTCCTTGCTGAGACTATCTCAACAGTCGCTACAACGAGCACAAGTTCTAATGCTACAGCAGCAAGTCAAGCTGCCAAGACAGCTAGCGTCACAGATTCCAGTTATAAAGATGACAATATTTCCATTAATTTGATTGAAACGACAGTCAATAACACGCAAGTCTACGTTGCAGATGTTACTATGAATTCATCAGATTATCTAAAAACAGCCTTTGCACAAAATGCCTATGGGACAAATGTAACTGCAAAAACCTCTGTAACCGCAGCTGACAACAATGCCATTTTAGCGGTAAATGGGGACTACTATGGTGCTAACTCTACAGGCTATGTTATCCGTAATGGTGTTGTTTATCGTGATACTATTCGTGAAGATTCTAGCAATGGTGACTTAGCTATTTATAAAGATGGTTCTTTCAAGATTATTTACGAAGACCAGATTTCAGCTGAGCAACTAGTCAATGATGGTGTCGTCAATCTCTTGGCTTTTGGACCAGCCTTGGTTGAAAATGGAGAAATTTCAGTAGGAACAAACCAAGAAGTAGGACAGGCCATGGCATCAAATCCTCGTACAGCTATTGGTATTATCGATGAAAACCACTATATTATTGTAGTTTCAGACGGACGTACATCAGAAAGTGAAGGACTCTCTCTTTATCAGCTAGCTGAGGTCATGAAATCTTATGGTGCAAAGACTGCCTATAACCTTGATGGCGGTGGATCATCTACACTTTATTTCAACGGTCAGGTTATCAATAAACCAACGACTGGTGGAAACAAAATTTCAGAAAGGGCGGTGAGTGACATTGTCTACATCGGTTACTAATCTTGGCAAAAAACGTTTTAAGAAAACAGTCATTTCTTATACACTAATCACTATTTTCTTCTTTGCATTTTCTAGAATTTATGAAGCTTTTAGTTTTGGAGAAACCTCTGTTCATATGCACTATTTGTTTGCAGTACCTCTTATCGGGGGAATTCTACTTGCAATCTTTCTCAAGGTTCTCCCTCATTTCTCTCGTATTAGTCTAAATCTATGGAATTCGGCAGTAGCGATTATTACAGCGGGTACACTTTTCCGAGGAATTGTCAATCTTTCAGGACGCTCTACAACCTTGGATACACCCTACTGGTATGTTGGGATTGGTTTTGCAATACTAGCAATCGTCACTATTTTCATCAATCCAAACCTTTGGAAGAATTCTACTAAAGCAACCAAAACAAATCGCAAAGAAGTCTATGGTCAAGCATAATTTTATAAAAAAGTAGTCGTTCAGCTGATGTTCGACTACTTTTTATTGACTTTTATTTCTAAAATATTTTAAAAATATTACAAGTTCTTTTCTTCTGAAAGATACTACTTTTATATTTAACAGAATATTGTATAATATAGTGGATAATTACTGTTTTTTACACAATATATAGAAACATCAAATCCACTATTTAGGTATTTGCAAGGAGAAAAGAATGAAAAAAATATTGCTGGCAAGTACAGTTGCCCTCTCTATGGCAGGTTTTGCAAAAACGACAGTCTATGCCGAGGATTCTCAAGCTACCAATAATGTTCAATCATCAGAAAAGATTGCTACGAATACAGTAAGCAATGAAAAGAAAAATCAAAGCGAAGCTGAAAAAGCAACTTCTCAAACTCCAGAGACAAAAGAACAACCTTCAAAAGAAGCAGTAGTAGAAGTAGTTAACAAAGAAGGTTGGCAAAAAGAAAATAACCAATGGCGTTATTATGAGAATAATCAACCAGTTTCGAATTGGAAAAAAATAGCTGGTGTTTGGTACTATTTTAATCAAGATGGTATCATGCTTAGTAATACTATCTTTAATGATTACCTATTGAATAATAGCGGTGCTTTGACAGAATCTTCTTGGGTAAAAATTGAAAACCAATGGTATTATGCCACTGAGGATGGGAAAGTAACTCGTAATAATTGGAAAAAGATAGCTGGTGTTTGGTATCGATTCGATGAAAATGGTATCATGATCAGCAATGCTGTTTACGATGACTATCTATTCAAATCAAGTGGAGCCTTAGCTGAAAATAGCTGGGTAAAAATTGCTGATAAATGGTATTATGGGAATCAAGAAGGTAAAATCAATCGTGACAAGTGGGCAAAGATTGATGGCCTATGGTATCGATTTGATGAATCTGGTGTCATGTTAAGTGCTACTATTTATAAAGACTTTCTTCTCAAGACTAATGGATCTATGGCAGAAAATGCCTGGGCAAAACTCGAAGATAAGTGGTATTATACTACAGCATCAGGAAAAATTATTCGCGATAAGTGGGAGAAAATCAGCGGTTCATGGTACTATTTTAATAAAGACGGTGTCATGTTAAGTAGCCAATGGAAAGAGAAATACTATCTAAAAGATAGTGGCGCCATGGCTAAAAGCGAATGGATTTTCGATGAAAAATACAAGAGTTGGTTCTACCTCAAGTCGGACGGTACCTATGCTGAAAATCAATGGGTAGGTTCTTACTATCTCAAATCTTTTGGTTATATGGCCAAAAATGAATGGATTTTCGATAAGGACTACAACGCTTGGTATTATCTAAAAGAAGATGGAGTCTATGTAACTGGTAACTTCACCATTAATGGAAAAGACTATACTTTCCAAAGCAACGGCAAATGGATTACTGATACAGCCTCATACTATAAAGTAAAACCAATTACAGCAAATGTATATAGTGCTTCTGGTGAGAAACTTAGCTATATTTCGCAAGGAAGTATTGTAGCGATTGATGGAGCTGAAGCCAAAGACGGTCGACTTCCGGTCAAAATTTCTGGCCTTTCAGGCTATATGAACAAGAGTGATCTAGTAGCAGTCAGCTCAGATAGTGACTTCATTCCTCACTATGCCACTGACGGTAATTATCTTTACCATGAGTTATCACCTTACGCAAGTATTCGTGTAGCACCTCATAGTTCATCAATGACAATTGGTAAAAAATACTATTCAGCTGATGGCATGAACTTTGAAAACTTTACAGTTGAAAATCCTTTCTTATTTAGAGATTTAAGAAAACCAACCAATTACACAGCTGAAGAATTAGATAAGGTCTATTCTCTTATGAATATCAAAGGAAGTCGTCTGGCAGGTAAGGGAGCAATCTTTAAAGAAGCTGAAGAACGTTATCAGATCAACGCTCTCTATCTAATCGCCCATAGTGCTATAGAAAGTTCATGGGGACGTAGCCAAATTGCCAAGGATAAAAACAACTTCTTTGGTATTGCCGCTTATGATACAACACCATATGATTCAGCAAAAAGCTTTGACGATGTTGATAAGGGTATCTTAGGTGCAGCCAAGTGGATCCGCGAAAATTACATCGATAATGGCAGAACATACCTTGGAAATAAAGCGTCAGGGATGAATGTTCTTTATGCATCAGATCCATACTGGGGAGAAAAAATTGCAAGTATCATGATGAGAATCAACAGTCAGCTAGGTGAAAAAGATTAAAAATCATTAAAATCGATAACAACTGCAAAGTGGTTATCGATTTTGCTTATCAAGAGAAACTTGAGAAATGAACTTTATGAAGCAGAATTTTGAACATATACATACAAGAGGGATAAATTTAAATCACATAGGGATCAACGCATACGCTTATGATTATTTAGTAATTCCAGACATACTTGATAATCTCAAAGCCAATAATCAAATTATACTAGGTGGGGATGTTTTTTGCTACAAGAATGGCCAATTGAAACATACTTATGATCATTGGTATTACGAGAAACAAGATCCAACCATTGATAGCAGTAAATCCATTATTCAAACAGAAAAATATATCAGCAACTATGTTAAAGATCATGGTGAACACTATTATTTTTCAATTGTTTTAGACAATGAGGAATTTAATTTTTGACTGATTGACTTAGAAAACATTTTACAATCGGCATTGAATCAAGCGTCAAATATGAGAAATCATGTTATAATAAAAGATAGTGATTTATTTTTAGAAAAAGGATATCTATTTAATTTTTAAATATGAAAAAATAGATACAAATCCAATAAAAGAAAGGAATTTTACAGAATGGCAACTATTCAATGGTTTCCTGGACATATGTCCAAGGCGCGTCGTCAGGTCCAGGAAAATTTAAAATTTGTTGATTTTGTGACAGTTTTAGTAGATGCACGTTTGCCCTTGTCTAGCCAAAATCCAATGCTGACTAAAATCATTGGGGACAAACCAAGGCTATTGATTCTAAACAAGGCAGACCTAGCGGACCCAGTATTAACAAAAGAATGGCGTCAGCACTTTGAATCACAAGGCATTCAGACACTTGCTATCAACTCTAAAGAGCAAATTACAGTTAAAGTCGTAACAGACGCTGCCAAGAAACTTATGGCAGATAAAATTGCCCGTCAAAAAGAACGTGGTATTCAAATCGAAACCTTACGTACCATGATTATCGGCATTCCAAATGCTGGAAAATCTACTCTGATGAACCGTTTAGCTGGTAAGAAAATTGCTGTAGTTGGAAACAAGCCTGGTGTGACAAAAGGCCAGCAATGGCTTAAAACCAATAAGGATTTAGAAATTTTGGATACTCCAGGGATTCTTTGGCCAAAATTCGAAGATGAAACGGTTGCCCTTAAACTCGCATTGACTGGAGCTATCAAAGACCAGTTGCTTCCGATGGATGAAGTGACGATTTTCGGTCTCAACTACTTTAAAACCCATTATCCCGATAAGCTTCAAGAACGTTTTAAACAAATGAATCTGGATGATGAAGCTCCTGAAATTATCATGGATATGACTCGTATCCTTGGTTTCCGTGATGATTACGATCGTTTTTACAATCTCTTTGTCAAAGAGGTTCGTGATGGAAAACTTGGTAACTATACCTTAGATACATTGGATGATCTCAATGGCAACGATTAAAGAAATAAAAGAGAAGTTAGCAAAGATAACTGAACTTGAAAGTCCCTTGTTTAAGGAATTTGAAAAAGATTCTCGTTCAGGTGTCCAAAAGGAAATTGAAAAGCGTAAAAAGGCCCTTCAATCTGACATTGATGAAAATCTTCGCTTAGAAGCCATGCTTAGCTATGAAAAAGAGCTTTACGAGAATGGAATAAGCTTCATTGCTGGTGTAGATGAGGTTGGACGTGGCCCTCTGGCTGGTCCAGTGGTTGCTGCAGCTGTCATTCTTCCCAAAAATTGTAAGATTAAAGGCTTGAATGACAGTAAAAAGATCCCAAAGAAAAAACATCAAGAGATTTTTCAAGCCGTTAAGAACAATGCTTTAGCAATTGGCATTGGTATTATGGACAATCATGTCATTGACCAAGTCAATATCTATGAAGCGACGAAACTAGCCATGAAAGAAGCTATTTATCAGCTTGAGCCTCAACCAGAGCACCTCTTGATTGATGCTATGAATTTGGACTTGCCGATTTCTCAGACATCCATCATCAAAGGAGATGCCAACTCCTTATCTATTGCAGCAGCATCGATTATAGCTAAAGTTACCAGAGATAAGATCATGGCTAACTATGACGAAGAATTTCCAGGTTATGATTTTGCTCAAAATGCTGGCTATGGAACTGCTAAGCATCTAGAAGGAATTGAAAAGCACGGTATCACACCTATTCATCGCACCAGTTTTGAACCGATTAAAACGATCGTTTCAGAAACTAGTAAAAGATAATTAAAGGAGAGAATTATGGAGGAACAGTCGCAAATACTTAGTTCCAAGAAAGAATTTGCCTTCGCGTCCAGTACGATCTTAGCTCAAGTAGGGCGAGGTATTATTGTCGGATTAGTCGTAGGAATTATTGTAGGATCATTTCGATTTTTGATCGAAAAAGGCTTTCATATCGTTCAAGGATTTTATCATGACCAAGAGAATCTGATACGGAATCTATTGATTATTTTATTGTTTTATATGCTAATTTGCTTAGTTAGTGCCAAATTAACACGCTCAGAAAAAGATATCAAAGGTTCTGGTATTCCTCAAGTTGAGGCAGAGTTAAAAGGTCTCATGTCTCTCAAATGGTGGAGTATTCTCTGGAAAAAATATATTTTAGGTATATTAGCAATTGCGAGTGGGCTCATGCTCGGTCGTGAAGGTCCCAGTATTCAGCTAGGTGCCGCTGGAGGAAAAGGAATTGCCAAATGGCTCAAGTCTAGCCCTGTTGAGGAGAGATCTTTGATTGCTAGCGGAGCTGCTGCTGGACTTGCTGCAGCTTTTAATGCACCTATTGCAGGACTCCTATTTGTAGTAGAAGAAGTTTACCATCATTTTTCACGATTTTTCTGGGTTTCTACCTTGGCTGCTAGTCTAGTAGCAAACTTCGTTTCTCTTCTCATCTTTGGTTTAACACCTGTACTTGATATGCCGGACAATATTCCTCAAATGAGTTTGAGTCAATATTGGATTTATCTGGTGATGGGGATATTTCTTGGAGTTTCTGGATATCTATATGAGAAAGCCGTTCTGAATATCGGAAAAGTATATGATTGGATTGGTCAAAAGATTCATCTGGATAAGGCCTATTATCCTATTCTAGCCTTTCTCCTTATCATTCCAGTAGGAATTTTCCTACCACAAATACTTGGTGGCGGAAATCAAGTTGTTTTATCCTTAACAGAACAGGATTTTAGTTTTAAAATTCTCTTCCTTTACTTCATCATTCGCTTTATCTGGAGCATGATCAGTTATGGAAGTGGACTACCAGGTGGTATTTTCTTACCAATTTTAGCTTTAGGATCCTTACTTGGTGCTCTAGTCGGTGTTATTTGTGTCAATCTTGGCCTTGTTAGCCAACAGCAATTTCCTATCTTTGTGATTCTTGGAATGAGTGGGTATTTTGGTGCTATCTCAAAAGCACCTTTGACAGCTATGATTCTTGTGACTGAGATGGTCGGTGATATCCGAAATCTAATGCCTTTAGGGATGGTTACCCTAGTTGCTTATATTGTTATGGATCTGCTCAAAGGGGCGCCCGTCTATGAAGCCATGCTGGAGAAAATGCTACCTGAAACAGCAACTAATGATGGAGAAATTACCCTAATTGAAATTCCAGTATCAGACAAAATAGCTGGTAAGCAAGTACATGAACTCAATTTACCACACAACGTACTCATCACAACCCAAGTACATAATGGCAAAAGTAAGACAGTTAATGGATCTACAAGGATGTATCTAGGTGATATGATTCATCTCGTGATTCCAAAAAGTGAAATTGGAAAAGTGAAAGATTTACTACTATAAAAACATAATTTAAGTTATGTAGATTTAGTAATAAAAAGATTGAAAATATATCTATTACATAATTTTATTTATGCACAAAATGTAACTCTTAGACTGTTTTTTATAACCAAAAGGAGATGCTATGAGTAGAAATAAAGCTCTTGCAGTTTATTTACTTGGGACTTTTAGTCAACTATTATTAGTTTGTTTAGTTGTATTTTTCTGCAATCATTATGGCGTTCATTCTGTTCTAGTAAATGTTTTCGGAGTAATGATTGGTGGAATCTCTACAGCCTTATGGGGTAGCATTGTTGCCATTTGCTATTATGAGATTGACTTAAAGAAAATAATAAAAGATTTTTTTAACATTCAGACCAGTTACAAACATTATTTATTAGCATTTTTTCTTATTATTCTTGATTTCTCTTTTCTATTTTTTTGGGGGAAAATCGTACAATTTATCTGGTATCTTCCTTTTCTGATGTTTTTAAAGTTTATTGTATTTGGAGGTTTGGAGGAAATTGGTTGGAGATATGTATTTCAGCCACTTTTACAAGAAAAGTTCCACTATTTTCAAGCGACAATTTTAACATTTATCATATGGTCAATTTGGCATTTATTGTTCTTTTATATAGATGGTTCTCTAGCCATCCTTCAAATAGTACCTTTTTTATTTGGGTTGCTGACAAATTCGTTTATTCTTTCATCTCTTTATTTAAAAACAAAAAATCTCTGGATTTGTGTGATGACACATTCAATGATTAATGTATTTTCTCAATTGACTATGAGTGACGACCATTACGGAATGTATCTAATCAGAATTATTGTTATTGTTGCATCATGTTATCTAGTAATGTCTAGCAAAGTTAAGTATAAAACATATTAAATAGTATTTAGAATAATTTTGAACATTTAATAGATAGTTAAAAATCCAAATCACTTTGTTGATTTGGATTTTATTGTTTTTAGAAAAAATTATAAGTTTATGTAAAAGTTATTTAAACATTGATAGAAAAACTAAAAGTTAATGTACATTTGAACAATTTTTAGTTTTCACTTAAATAAAGTACATAATTGAGTATAATTAGCTCTAAAAAAATTTTTGGTTACTGGTTTTTAAGTTATCCATTCCTATATAGCCCCTATAACATCTTTCCGAAAAACTAAAATTTTCTTGAAAAATATATCTAGCTATGCTATACTACTAGTATAGAAAGATTTGGAGAAAAACATGAAACGCGAGATCTTATTAGAACGTATCGATAAACTCAAACAAGTCATGCCTTGGTACGTCTTAGAATATTACCAATCAAAACTGGCTGTTCCGTACAGTTTTACGACCTTATACGAATACTTAAAGGAATACGATCGATTTTTCACCTGGGTTTTAGAATCTGGCATATCAGATGCTGACACCATGGTCAATATTCCCTTAGACGTTCTGGAGCACATGACCAAGAAAGACATGGAATCTTTTATTCTTTACTTGCGTGAACGTCCACTGCTCAATGCCAATACGACGAAAAACGGGGTTTCTCAAACAACCATTAACCGTACCCTTTCGGCACTTTCTAGTCTTTATAAGTATTTAACTGAGGAAGTTGAAAACGAGCAAGGGGAACCTTATTTCTATCGTAATGTCATGAAGAAGGTTGCTACCAAGAAAAAGAAAGAAACCTTGGCTGCGCGAGCTGAAAATATCAAGCAAAAGCTCTTTTTAGGTGATGAAACAGAGGGATTTTTGAATTATATAGATGAGGAATACCCTAAAACTCTCTCAAATCGAGCCTTATCGTCCTTTAACAAGAATAAGGAGCGAGATTTAGCCATTATCGCACTTCTTCTTGCCTCTGGTGTCCGTCTTTCTGAGGCAGTTAACCTAGATCTTCGAGATCTCAACCTTAAAATGATGGTGATTGACGTCACTCGAAAAGGTGGAAAACGAGACTCAGTCAATGTGGCTGCCTTTGCTAAGCCTTATTTAGAGCAATATCTCGCTATTCGAGACAAACGTTATAAGACAGAAAAGACCGATACAGCCCTCTTCTTAACCTTGTATCGAGGTGTTCCAAACCGTATCGATGCTTCTAGTGTTGAAAAGATGGTGGCCAAGTATTCAGAAGACTTTAAAGTCCGCGTAACTCCCCACAAACTACGCCATACGCTTGCAACCCGTCTCTATGATGCAACCAAGTCACAGGTTTTGGTAAGTCATCAACTAGGACATGCTAGCACACAAGTCACCGACCTGTATACCCATATTGTCAATGACGAACAGAAAAACGCCTTGGATAGTTTATAAGATACATAATATAAATTATGTAATGTATTAGTGTAAAAAAAGAGCGTAGATTTTTTTATCGAATCTTACGCTCTTTTTTTCTTTCTATAAAAATTCGATCCAATAATTACGATGTGGCTCAATAATGACTGGTTTTCCCCAAAATGATTTTAGATAAGCCAAGTTTGCAGGGGTGACCGGTCTTTTTTCATCATTGAATTTCTCTGCACTCTCTTCCGTTAGAAAGCATTTAACAGCTTCATATGGTGTACCATCGCCCGCTATTCGATCAATTCCTAAATAAGCAATTTCATCACCGGCATTTGGAGTATCTGTAAATAGTTTTCCAATAAAATAAACTGTCTTATCTTTCATTAATTCATAAGCCTTACTATTTTCCAGTCTGTTATTCGCTGCAGCGTACATAATACAAAAACTGTCCACAATATCTTTCAAAGGCATTAATTCTTCTTTGCTGACTATAATTTCGTCAGAAGCAAGTCCACCAATGATTAAGCTTTTATAATGAGGTTGCTGGATGATATTATCTAAAGCCATTCCTAATGGTAGTTGGACACCCTGATAGCCTAATGGTTCTAGCTCTTGCTTTTTCTGGTCAAGGTGTTCTTGTGTAATACTGATATTCAAATCATATGGACTTGAAGGTTGTTGCTTGCTAAAAAAAGCCACTACTATACGATCTAACTGTTCAAATAGACCAAGTTTTTCCATTGGAATTTTCATCATCGAATATGATCCCCTTTTTGTTCAGATTTCCTCTTTATTCTACTCTCATTATTTTTGAATATCAAGTCTAAGATAAAAGATATCCATGTTAAATGGATATCTTTTACTTTATTCAACAATAGCTTCAGCAATTTCTTCTGCAGTAATTCCTGCGAAGTAACGGCCTAGGTTAATGGTTTGAAGGGCTTTAAGAACATCTTCACGTTCGTATTTAATGCCACGAAGGACATCTTCTACTGCTGCTACGTCTTCGATACCAAAGAAGTCTCCATAAATCTTGATGTCTTGGATCTTGGATTCAATGACGTTAGCGAAGATTTCAACCTTACCGCTTGGGAATTTAGTTCCACGACGGACATTGTATTCAGGTGATTTCCCATAGTTCCAGTCCCAAGTTCCAAACTTAGTTTCTTTGATGCGATTGATTTCAGCCAATTCTTCATCTGAGAATACATACTCAGTCATCTCAGGGTATTCTTTTTTCATGTATTCCAAAAGTAAGTCACGGAATTCTTCAACAGTGATCTTTTCTGGCAACTCATCGATAATATTAGTTACTCGAGCACGGACTGATTTAACCCCTTTTGATTCAAACTTATCTTTAGACACTTTAAGTGCGTTAGCTAGGACTGACAAATCCACGTCAAAGAGAAGACAACCATGATGCATGATACGGCCATTGATATAGGCTTGTGCATTTCCACAGAATTTCTTACCGTCGATTTCCAAGTCGTTACGGCCTGTAAATTGAGCTTTAACACCAAGTTCTGCCAAAGTATTGATAACTGGTGTAGAGAAGCTCTTGAAGTCAAAAGCCTTATTTTCATCTTCTTTAGAAATGATAGTATAGTTAAGGTTGTTCAAATCATGGTAAACAGCTCCACCACCACTGATACGACGCACTACTTCAATTCCATTTTCACGAACATAATCACGGTTAATTTCTTCGATAGTGTTTTGGTGACGTCCTACAATAATAGATGGTTTGTTAATCCAAAGAAGGAAGATTTGATCCTCATCAAGGAGATGTTTAAAAGCGTACTCCTCTAAAGCAATATTAAAGGCAGTGTCGTTTGAATGATTGATAATGTATTTCATAAGATACCTTCTAATACGATAGAGACTGGAAAATAATTCCAGTCTAGTCTATCTATTTTTATTTTTTCTTAGGTGAATGGATAGCCATTCCAAGAACATCAGCAAATGCTTCGTACATAACTTCAGAGTATGTTGGATGACCGTGGATTGTCTTAAGCATTTCTTCAACAGTGATTTCCATTTCGATGATACTTGACGCTTCATTGATCAACTCTGCAGCAGCAGGACCAATGATATGAACACCAAGGATTTCACCATATTTCTTGTCTGCAATGACTTTAACAAATCCTTGAGCAGCATCTGAAGCAATGGCACGTCCGTTAGCCGCAAAGTTGAATTTACCGATAGCAACATCGTATTTCTCACGTGCTTGCTCTTCTGTCAAACCAACTGCTGCTACTTCTGGAAGTGTGTAGATAGCTGCAGGAGTCAAGTTCAATTTAGCAACATGGTGATTTCCTTTAAGGGCATTTTCAGCAGCAACTTCACCCATACGGAAGGCAGCGTGAGCCAACATCTTAGTACCGTTGATATCACCTGGTGCATAGATACCTGGAACAGAAGTTTCCATGTACTCGTTAACCTTGATACGACCACGGTCTAATTCAAATTCAACATCTCCGATACCTTCAAGGTCTGGAACACGACCGATTGAAAGAAGAGCTTTATTTGCGATGATATCATCTTTTCCTTCAACTTTGATACGGAGTTTGCCATCTTCTTCAATGATTTCTTGCAGTTTAGTACCTGTTAAGATGGTCATTCCTTTACGTTCAAGGATCAAACGAAGATTCTTAGAAACTTCCGCATCCATAGCTGGAACGATACGGTCCATCATTTCAATAACAGTCACTTTTGAACCAAATGTCATGAAGGCCTGACCGAGTTCAATACCGACAACGCCACCACCGATGATTACGAGGCTTTCTGGAACTCCATTCATTTCAAGAATATCATCACTGGTCATGACAAGTGGAGATTCCATACCAGGGACGTTGATCTTGCTGACTTTTGAACCACCAGCAAGGATGATCTTCTTAGTTTCAAGTAATTCAGAACCGTTTACCAAAACATTCTTATCTTTAGTGATAGTACCGATACCCTTATGAACATCAACTCCGTAGCTACGAAGAAGTCCTGCAACACCACCAACAAGAGTATTCACAACTTTAGATTTAGTTTCTAAAAGTTTTTCCATATCAACAGTGAAGTTAGGGTTTTCAATCACGATACCACGATTTGCTGCATGACCGATATTTTCAATGATTTCAGCGTTGTGAAGGTAAGTCTTGGTTGGGATACATCCACGGTTCAAGCAGGTTCCACCAAGTTCTGATTTCTCAACAAGAGCAACCTTACCACCTAATTGAGCTGCTTTAATGGCAGAAACATAACCAGCAGGTCCACCACCAATAACAACGATATCATAAGCATCATCGCTCTTACCATCATCGTTCGAAGCACTTGCTGCAGGTGCTGGGCTAGCTTCTGGTGCAGCTGCTCCAGCTGTTGGGATATTTTCCCCTTCTTCACCAAGATAACCGATAACTTCAGTAACAGGAACAGTCTCGCCGTCCCCTTTTAGGATAGCGATCAAGTAACCGTCTTCTTCTGCTTCCAATTCCATGCTGACTTTGTCAGTCATGATTTCCAAAAGGATTTCTCCTTCTTTTACAAATTCTCCGACTTTTTTATTCCATTGGACGATTTGTCCTTCTGTCATATCCACGCCGGCTTTTGGCATAATTACTTCTAAGGCCATATCTTACTTCCTCTATCTATATTTCTAAAACAAATACTTTAAACCAACATTGAGATTGGGTTTTCAATTAAAGCTTTCAAGTCTTTCATAAACTTAGCACCAGCCATACCATCTACGACACGGTGGTCAATTGTTAAACCAAGACTCATAATTGGACGAATCACGATTTCACCATTGACTACAACAGGTTTTTCAACTGTTGAGCTAACACCAAGAATTGCTGAGTTCGGTTGGTTAATGATTGGACCGAATGATTGAACACCAAACATTCCCAAGTTACTGATGGTGAAGGTTGAATTTTGCAATTCGCTAGGAGCTAGTTTACCATCCAAAGTACGTCCGATAACATCTTTGAAGGCAACTACCAACTCAGACAAGCTCATTTTTTCTGCATTATAGACAACTGGTGTCATCAATCCATTATCCATACCAACCGCCATCGCAAGGTTGACATAGTTGTGAGTGATAATTGTCTTACCATCTTCAGTTAATGAAGCGTTAATGTATGGGTGTTTCATAAGAGTTTTAACAACCGCAAGTGAAAGCAAGTCTGTAACAGTGATTTTCTTACCAGTTGCTTCCATGATTGGATCAAGAACTTTCTTACGAAGGGCAAGCATTTCAGACATATCGACATCGTAGTTAAGTGTAAAGGTTGGTGCAGTCAAGTAAGATTCAACCATACGTTGAGCAATAACCTTACGCATCGGTGTCATTGGAATACGCTCGATTTCCCCATAAGGAGTTACGTTTTCTGGGACTTCTTCCACTTTTTCGATTTGAGCAGGTGACTTGATTGTTTCGTTCTCGATATTTTCAGGAAGGAAGGCTAAAACATCCTTCTTCATGATTTTACCACGATGACCAGTTCCTTGAATTTCTTGCCATGCAATGTTATGTTCAAGGGCAATTCGTTTTGCAAGTGGCGAAATGCGAACCACGTTTGTGTCTTTATATGTTTCCACGTCTTCTTTGTGGACACGACCGTTTGCGCCTGAGCCAGAAATATCGTAGAGATTAATTCCTAAATCATCCGCTAATTTTCTAGCTGCAGGAGTCGCTCTTAGCTTATCATCAGCCATGACCTCTCCTATTCTATTATAAGATATTAAGGACGAAGAGGGCAATGAAAAAATAGGAGATTGACGATGTGTTCGATGAACACAAGGAAATCTATCTTTTTTTCACAGTCCTCCGTCCGGATTCAGTTACAACTCTACAAGTAACTTGGATACGAAACGTATCTCAAGTTACTACGGTTGCCGCTATAAGGCGGTTAACCTAGTAGACTTACTAAGTCGTTCGTCGGTTAATATCGACCCGACTCTCTCCTGTCGCAACTTTTCAACTTACTTAGATACAAAACGTATCTCTAATAAGTCTTGTTTACATAATTTATATTATGTATTATTGTTTGTTGTGAGTTTTACGAATAGCATCTTTGATGCTTTCAACTGTTGGAATCATTGCATTTTCAAGATTTTGTGCGTAAGGCATCGGTACATCCTCACCTGCACAACGGCGAATAGGTGCATCTAAATAATCGAATGCTTCTGATTCTGAGATAATAGCTGAAATTTCACCGATAAAACCACTTGTCTTGTGGGCATCGTTGACAAGAACTACTTTTCCAGTCTTCTTAACTGAGTTAATGATGATGTCTTTATCAAGTGGAACCAAAGTACGTGGGTCTACTACTTCAACTGAAATCCCTTCTTCAGCCAATTCTTCAGCTGCTTGCATGACACGACGAAGCATTTTACCGTATGTTACTACTGTTACATCAGTTCCTTCGCGTTTGATTTCTCCGACACCAAGTGGGATAGTATAGTCTGGATCAACAGGAACTTCACCTTTTTGGTTAAATTCTGATTTGTATTCAAGAATGATAACAGGATTGTTGTCACGGATAGAAGACTTAAGAAGTCCCTTCATATCAGCTGGTGTACCTGGAGCAACAACTTTCAATCCAGGGATGTGTGTGAACCAAGATTCCAATGATTGTGAGTGTTGCGCTGCAGAACCTACTCCATTACCAGCGGCACAGCGGATTGTAATTGGTACTTGACCTTTACCACCAAACATGTAACGAGTTTTAGCTGCTTGGTTGACGATATTATCCATGGCAATAACAGAAAAGTCCATGAAAGTCATGTCAACGATTGGGCGAAGTCCAGTCATAGCAGCACCAGCAGCTGCTCCAGAAATCGCTGCTTCGGAAATCGGACAGTCACGTACACGTTCTGGTCCAAATTCTTCAAGCATACCTACAGATGTACCAAAGTCTCCACCGAAGACACCGACATCTTCACCCATCAAGAGTACATTTTCATCGCGACGCATTTCCTCAGACATTGCAAGGATAATGGTATCGCGGAAAGACATTAATTTAGTTTCCATATTTTCTCTACTTCTCCTTAGTCTGCGTATATATCTTCAAAAGCTGATTCTAGTGGAGGGAATGGACTCTCTTCAGCAAATTTAACAGATGCTTCCACTGCTTCCTTAACTTGTGCTTGAATTTCTTCAAGTTCTTCTGCACTAGCAATTTTATTCTCAACAAGGTACTTGCGAAGGTTTTCGATTGGGTCTTTTTCCTTCCACATATCGACTTCTTCACGTGTACGATATTTACCAGGGTCTGATGATGAGTGTCCAAGCCAACGGTAGGTCACACTTTCGATTAAGACAGGGCCTTTACCAGAACGAACATGGTCGACTGCTTTCTTAAATCCTTCGTAGACATCGATAACATTGTTACCGTCTTCGATAAACATTCCAGGAATACCGTAAGCAGCACTACGCTCATGGATATGCTTGACATTTGTCATTTTCTTAATATCAGCAGAGATTCCATAACCGTTATTGATACAGTAGAAAATTACCGGAAGATTCCAAATTGAAGCCATATTAACAGCTTCGTGGAAAACACCTTCGTTTGTTGCACCGTCACCAAAGAAGCAGACAACGATTTTACCAGTGTTTTTCATTTGTTGAGTAAGGGCTGCACCTACTGCAATCCCCATACCACCACCTACGATACCATTGGCACCAAGGTTACCAGCATCTAGGTCTGCGATATGCATAGATCCACCTTTACCTTTACAAGTTCCAGTGTATTTACCAAGAATTTCAGCCATCATCCCATTGAGGTCGATTCCTTTAGCAATGGCTTGCCCGTGACCACGGTGATTTGAGGTGATGAGGTCATCCTCGTTTAGAGCCAACATAGCCCCAACGTTAGCAGCTTCCTCACCAACAGAAAAGTGCGTCATTCCTGGCACTTTTCCTTTTTTTACTAATTGAGCAATTTTTAAGTCCATACGACGAATTTCTTCCATCTTACGGAACATCTCAAGCAAAAGATTTTTATCTAAAGTTGACATAATCTTGCCTTTCTAAGTTTAAATTCTTATAGTTCTATTTTACTGTATAGGTTAATTTGTGTCAAAAAATATGCCTGCAATTTTTCACAATATAAAAAAAGAAAAGTCAGTAAAATCAAGACTTTTCTTTATATAAAATACAAATTTCACAAGTTATTTTTTCATCATTTTTCAACAAATTATTTGAATCTTTTCATAATAACTTGTAAACGCCACTGATAAAGAATTCCACTTACCATTAAACTAATGATGAGAGCAATCCAATAGGAGTACGCACCTAAACTAGTCGAATAATCAAGATATAAGCCAAGCGGAATCCCTACACCCCAGTATCCAAGAAGACCAAGGCAAAAAGGAACAATCGTATCCTTGTAACCTCTTAAAATTCCTTGCAAAGGTGCCGCAAAGGTATCAGCTAACTGGAAGAATAAGCTATAGGTCATAAAAGAAGCTGTTAGTTGGATAAATTCTGGATCATGACCATAGAGACTGGCTACATTTTCACGATAGATGTAGAGAAAACTAAGTGTTAAAACTGC
Organism: Streptococcus sp. HMSC074B11; assembly: GCF_001808705.1. Classification (GTDB taxonomy): domain Bacteria; phylum Bacillota; class Bacilli; order Lactobacillales; family Streptococcaceae; genus Streptococcus. The sequence goes on from NZ_KV794288.1 coordinate 58,070, forward strand.
AAACACCATCGCTGTTAAACGACCAATATGGATATACTGTTTAGCATCGTCTAAACGTTTAGCTCCTACCTCATAAGAAATCACAATAGCCATTGCTGTTGAAATGCTCATAGGAAAGGCGTACATGAGAGAAGAAAAATTCATAGCAGACTGATGACTAGCTATTATCAATGATGAAAACTTTGCCATAATCAAGCCAACGGCTGAAAAAATAGCAACTTCTGCAAATACAGTTCCACCTATTGGTAGACCAAGATAAATAGCTTCCTTGATTTTTTTGATTTGTAGGGGCATAGGTCTTTGGAGTTGATATTCCTTGAGCTTTTTATGCTTTAACAAGACCAAAACCGAAATCAGCAACAAAGCCCAGTAGGCAAGGGAAGTCCCCAGACCTGCTCCTGCACCTCCTAACTCAGGAAAACCAAAAGCTCCATATATTAGTAAATAGTTAAATCCACTATTTAAAGGAAGTAAAAGTAGCATGAGATACATAGACAATTTTGTCAGTCCTAGTGCATCCAGTAACGAACGAATAACACTAAAGAGTAAGAGAGGAATAATACCGATGGCTAAGAGCCATAGATAACGTATGGCAACGCTGGATACAGCCACTTCCAGTCCCATGAATTGTAACACAATTGGTGCTAAAAAGAAAACCAAGACAAAAAGTACGATAGATAAGGCTAAAGCCAAATAAAGAAATTGATAAAAATCCGAAGAAACTTCTTTCTTTTTTCCTTGTCCCAAATGGTGACCAATAATAGGGACCAAGGCTGAGACAATTCCAGTCAAAAAGGTAAAGAAAGGATTCCATAAACTAGTTGCAATTGAAACACCCGCTAGATCGAGAGTATTATATTGGCCCGTCATCGTGGTATCGACAAAAGATGCGGAATAATTAGAGAATTGATAAATTAAAATAGGAAAGAAAATTTTTAAAAATAAGATGATTTTGTCTTTAATAGTTTCTGTTGAATGCATACCTACTCTTTCTACTCCTTTTCATCCAAGCCAAAAAGCTTTAAGCCGTATTTTCTCAAGCTCAAAGGTGGATTACTAGTTTTTGATGTCGTGTGCCAGCAATTACATGAGGCGCAATAATAGCTTCTAACCAAGCCACCATTATCAAACTCTACAGCATGATCAGCTTTTTCCTTGGTTTCATACTGAATTTTAGCACGGTTAGCGGCTGGACAATATACTCCATGGCAAGCATTTCATTTACGATTTCTAAGTTTACGAAAATAATTCATCCTCAAGCTCCTAATCTGCTTGATAAACGATTTGTCCCATACAAATAGTATATTTAACCTGCCCTTTTAATTGTTCACCAATGAATGGTGAATTAGCTGCTTTAGAAGCAAAATGCGTATCAACAATTCGGTCAGCTTTATCATCGAAAATTGTAATATCAGCTGGGCCGTTTTCAGCCAAATATCCTGCTTCAAAATTATACAATTTGGCAGGGTTTACTGTCATTTTTTCTAATAATTCCATCAGGGTTAGCTCACCAGCTTCTACTAAGTAAGTTAAACCGAGTGACAAAGAAGTTTCTAAACCTGTCATACCTGATGGAGCTTTGGTAATATCCTCAACATTTTTTTCGTCAGCATGGTGAGGCGCGTGGTCAGTAGCAATGACAGAAATGACTCCAGATTTAAGCCCTTCAATAACTGCACGACGGTCAGACTCCAGACGAAGAGGTGGATTCATCTTAGCGTTACTTCCTTTAGTCAAAAGAAGAGCTTCAGTCTTAGAAAAATGCTGGGGAGCTACTTCTGCAGTTACGTTTGCTCCCATATTTTGAGCAAACTCAACAACTTTGACACTTTCTTCTTTTGACAAATGCTGGATATGAACATGAGCCTTGGTTGCATAGGCAATCATGACATCACGAGCTATCATAGCGTATTCTGCAACCCCGGTAGCACCGCAGATATGGAAATGTTCTTTAGCGATGTTTTCATTAAAACCTAGCGTACCATTCAGTCCAGGATCTTCTTCGTGCAGACTGATAAAGGTGTTTAACTTTTTAGCCTCTTCCATGGCTTCCTTGACCACTTTACTGCTTTCAAGTGGAATCCCATCATCAGAAAATCCAACAGCTCCAGCTTCTAAAAGCGACTTAAAGTCAGTCAAATCTTGGCCATTAAAGCTCTTGGTAATTGTTGCTACAGATTTAACGTTGATCTTTTCTTTTGCCGCAGATTGAAGAACTTCCTGCAAAGTCTCAATATCTGAGATAGTTGGATTAGTATTAGCCATCATAACGACAGTTGTAAATCCACCTGCAGCTGCTGCTAGTGCTCCTGTATGAATGTCTTCTTTATGAGTTTGACCAGGTTCACGGAAATGAACATGGATATCCACCAATCCAGGCGCAACTACAAGACCAGTAGCATCTATTACTTGAACTTCCTCAACATCGATTCGAGGAGCGATTTTAAGGATTTTTCCATTTTCAACTAAAATATCACTGACTTGATCCAAACCAGACTTAGGATCCATTACACGGCCGTTTTTGATTACTAACATCGCTTTACTCCTTTATTCGTAGAAATCCACTTGGGTATCCAATAATTTATCACCATCATAGACAAATTTAGCTGAAAAGAAGGGTTTATCTTCTAAAAGCCACTCTACAAAGGTATGGTCCCCTTCCCAGGTCGGCTTACTTAAAACCTCATCGTAAGGAACCCATTCTAAGGTTCCTTCATTACAGTCAATCAACTCACCTTCAAACTCAGTTACTTTAAATACATAGGTGTACCAGTCAAGGTCTGGTGTAAACTCTGGAAAGGTGATAACTCCTTTTAATACTGGTTTTGCTTTTAGACCAGTTTCTTCAAGAATTTCACGAGCAGCACATTCTTGTGGAGTTTCCCCCCGTTCTAACTTTCCACCTACACCGATCCATTTCCCTTCATGGACATCATTAGGCTTTTTATTGCGATGAAGCATGAGCAATTCTTTTCCATTATCAATGTAGCAAATTGTCGCTAACTGGGGCATATTCTCTCCTTATCTAAGCCAATCAATTGGCTCTTGTCCACTTTCTTTTAAGAATGCATTGGCCTTGGTAAAAGGCTTGGAACCCCAAAATCCTCTGTAAACTGAAAGAGGACTTGGGTGGGCTGATTCGATAATCAAGTGCTGAGGATTTGTAACCAAGGACTTCTTCTTACGTGCATAAGCACCCCAAAGTACAAAAACTACGGGTCTATCAATATTATTGACAACCTTGATCACAGCATCTGTAAAAGGTTCCCATATCTGCCCAGCATGACCATTTGCTTGACCAGCAGGAACCGTCAAGCAAGCATTGAGAAGCAAGACCCCCTGCTCGGCCCAAGTAGTCAAATCATGTGAAGCTTTTAGACCAATATCATCAGCAAGTTCCTTTAGAATATTTTGCAAGGAAGGAGGTGCTGGAATAGAATCTGGAACTGAAAAACTCAAGCCCTGAGCTTGACCAGGCCCATGATAGGGATCTTGGCCTAGAATCGCCACCTTAACCTCTTCCAGAGGAGTTGTTATAAGAGCCTGAAAAACCTTTTCTTTAGGAGGATATACAGTTCCTTGGGCATAAACCTGCTCCATAAAGTGATTGATTTTCCCAAAATAACCCTCAGGTAATTGCTCTTTAATCAAAGCATGCCAAGATGAGTGTTGCATAGTCAACTCCTTCGTTTATACTGCCTCTATTATAACAAAAAGTGGCTATCTAAACCACTTTTAAAAGTATCTATTGAGATTTGAGAAGTTTTATAGAGAATTTATACTAAAGAGCCTTTATTCACCACCTTTTCTCGTGTTAGAAAGGATAAATTCTTTGTCGATTTCATCAATAATCAATTCTGTTCGAGTATTAAGTTTTTCATCAAATCTTTTATTCAATTCCTTTACAACGCTTATCTTAAACTCATCACTTGATTTTTGTTTATAGTAATCAAATCCTCCAGAAGCCGCGCTACAGCAGCTCCCCCAATCTGAAAGATAGCCTATTATTTCAAAAACACTATCATTGTATTTTTCAAATTTTTTAGTTGCTGTACTTTTTAAATAACCTGAAATACAATTTACAAAAGAGTAGTAATACTTAGAGTCACGAAATGAATTGTATTCTGCACTATGAAAACTTGGATCGAGAATTCGTGCTGATAGCACATCTTCCATAGTGGGTTTTGTGGGCATTTTAATATCAGTCTGCAGATAAGCATAATAGGTTTCCTTATCAAAGAAAGCTCCATCTACTGCTATCAAAGCACCGTATATGCCATCTTCATACTGAAAAACAATCACAGCACCGTTCCTATATTTGCTTTCTACAGGAACAGGCGGAGCAATTCTCTTTTTGGGATTTTCTTTTTTTATACTAATTTTTTCTAAAAACTTTTCTAGATTTTCACTTCTTTGTTCTAAAAATTCACTATCTGCACCCAATTCTTGGGCAAGTTCTAAATCCTCTTTGTTGAGAATGATTTCTTTAATTTCAAGCAAGAATTCGTCATCTAATTGCCCAACTTCCCATAAACAGTGTGCCAAGGCGAACAAGACATCATACATATCGTCATCGTATAAATCCGACGTCAAGTCATTTTTAATTGTATTTGCATCTTCTCCTTGATTGTATCTCTCGAAGAATTCTTCTTTAATATCTAAGGAGGTGTCATTTCCAAAAATCGTTGCATCCCATGTGCCCATAATTTCAAGACTCCTATCTACTTTTAAAAAGTTCTAAATATTTTACAAGGTTTTGCAAAGAATCTATTGTTCAGAATACTCAGAAAGATAACTGATCATTATAAAAAAAACTATCATGATATCTTTCAAATCTTTTCCTTGCAGGACTTTTCAAATACCTTCTAAATCTATGCTGACAACAAACTAGATTAAATCTCCCCTTAGCCAGAGATAAGGAGAGATTACTAAAACTATACTTAAGCACATCTTAAAGATTAAATTTCTATTATTTGACTTTCACCCAATAAATAAACTATTTAACAATCAAATAATGTGCATCTTTTATCTTATAATTTTCTAGATTGATAACTGTTTGTTTCTTATCAACAATATCATATTTAACCAGAGAATCATTAAATAAAAAATAATAGATGTTGTCTTTAAATGTAAAATACGGTGCAATATATTGCTCTGTACTAAAGCCTTCCAGATGAATAATATCTTCTTCTAAATTGTCTAGATTGACTGTAGTAAAGGAAAATTCGCCATTATATAATCCCTCATTCTCTATAATCAATTGATTATTTTTAGCATCATAGTGAATATTTGTTGGATACTTATCAGGAATATCGATATAATTCTTGCTCTGACTCTTTAAATCAAAAACCATTATTTTATTTCCCGACTTATATTCTCCATCAGAATTGCGCCCACTGAGTGCTTCCACAATATACAAGACATCATCTACATTAACCATTCTCATATATGCTGATGTTTCGTCAAGATTATATTTTTCCACGATGTTGAACTCTTTATCCATTTTCCAAATTTCCGTATTAGGAACTTGGGTTGATAAATCCAATGTGGTTACAAGTAAGTATAAATAATTATCTACAATAACAAACTGTTGACTGGCATTTAACTGACCATCATTTTTCACGGTAACATTAGTAATAACCTCTAAATTATTATCATATTTATAAAATTCAATTCTATCTGTAAAGACAGCAGTTGCATATAAATAATCCCCATCTGTTATAGATGCGTATGCATCATTTCCTTCTGCTAATTTAAACGTTTCACTTAAATTTTCCTTATTAATTCTAGAGACATATCTTTTTAGACCTGAGGTATCTTTTGTTTTTGCAGTTGAATAGGATCCTGCTTCCGAAAAACTTTCTGCCCAATAGATAAATTTCTCTTTTCTAGATATATTAACCTTGAACTCATTTAAATCATAATCATCAAAGACAGCTATTTTATCGCTATCCCAGATAGCCATTTTATAATCATCTACCGAATTTACCTTATTTGACTGACAGGCACTTAGACAAATAAGGCAGCAACAAGCACTTATTAACATCAACATGAAGTTTATGTTTCTTTTATTACTTTTTAATATCATACTGATTTGCTCCTATATAGCTTTTTTATACCAATTTAAGACGTTCAAACAGATGAATAGATAATTTATTGACTAGTTTAGATGCTTCTTTTTCAATACCTACTTGATTAACTGTACTACCAATTTGATATCCATATACAACTTAACGGTAGATGACAATCACAATATTCTTGTCATTATATCCTAGTATGATTTATTATATCAAAAAAATAAAACGTTTTCAAAAAATACCAAAATTTCTTGCACTCCATGCTCCAGGTTTTCTAGAATCTTTTATATTTTGTGATTTTTAAAGGAGCCCCAAGCAATCAAGCAGAGCCTGATAAGAGTCGACTTCATAAGTTGGCTGAGCTTGTGTCTTATTTTCCAGATGATGAGGATTGTACCAGATGGTATCGATGCCAGCATTATTTCCACCTTGAATATCAGCTGACAAAGAATCACCAATCATAAGGGTCTGATTTTTATCAAAGTTAGGGATTCGAGCTCCAATTTTTTCATAAAATTTAGCATCTGGTTTTTGGGTATGGAGTTTCTCTGAAATGAATATTTCCTTGAAAAATGGTGTAATTCCAGATTGTTCCAAACGACCTGTCTGAATATAGGTGATTCCATTTGTCGCAGCATAGAGTTCATAGCCCTTACTTATCAATTTTTTTAATAAATTTTCGACACCTGGGAAAGTCTGTCCCTGTTTTGATAGGAAAAACTGGTAGCGCTCTGCTAAGTAAGCCCCATCTTTTTCAATGCCAAAGTGAGCAAACAATTTTGCAAAACGTGTGTTAATTAACTCAGCCTTTGTAATTTTTTTCTGTTCCAAATCCTTCCAAAGAGCCTTGTTCATTGGTACATAGTAATCTTTATAGGCTTGTATATCCACTACTCCTTCTTCTTTTAGGAGTTGCGATAAGGCAATATCTTCTGCAGCATCAAAATCAAGTAGTGTGTGATCGAGGTCGAAGAGTAAATACTTATATTTCAAATCTAAATGCTCCTTTCTGAACATTAAGTGAGTAAAAAATAAATAGTCATTCAAAAGATTGCAGGAGCTAATTTCTATTGAACTGGCAGTATTGACTATGGTCTCAACTAGGTCTTTGGGTATCTATAGGTTTGATCTATAAACTTCACCAAGTATTAACAAAAGCCGATATTCCTATCACCTTTTAATAACCAGTTTGAATTCTTCCTACTTGAAAAGCTCCTTTAACAGAAAAGGAGCTATCTTGTATTTTATTGGTGTACAGCTTGGGCTGCTGTGATAAGAGTAAGCTTGAAGACGTCGTCTGAATTACATCCACGAGAAAGGTCATTAACTGGCTTGTTCAAACCTTGCAATACTGGACCAACCGCTGCAAATCCACCGAGACGTTCTGCCATCTTGTAACCAATATTCCCTGCTTCAATACCTGGGAAGATAAAGACGTTTGCTTGTCCAGCAACCTTACTTCCTGGTGCTTTAAGAGCAGCTGTTTCTGGAACGAAGGCAGCATCAAATTGCAATTCCCCATCAATTTCAAGGTCGGGACGAAGATCATGAGCAATCTTAGTTGCTTCAACAACTTTATCTACGCTTTCACCAAAACCAGAACCTTTAGTTGAATAGCTTAGCATTGCAATTTTTGGTTCGATACCGAACATCTTAGCTGTGATAGCAGAGTTAATCGCAATTTCTGCCAAAGCTTCAGCATCAGGATTGATATTGATGGCACAGTCACCAAATAGGTAACGCTCAGTGCCACGAACCATAAGGAAGGCACCTGAAGTACGACTAACATTTGGACGTGTTTTAATGATTTGAAGGGCTGGACGAACAGTTGCCGCAGTAGAGTGAATAGCTCCTGAAACCATTCCATCTACCAAGCCCATGTATACCAACATAACACCAAAATAGTTCACGTCTTTAACCAAGATATCGCGAGCTTCATCTTCAGTCATTTTTCCTTTACGACGTTCTACAAGTGATGCTACCATTTCCTCAAATTGAGGGTAATGTGCAGGATCGATTACTTCATAACCATCCATGATTCCTTCGATTTCAAGATAGATTTTAATTTTATCAGGATTTCCAAGTAGGACAGGAATAACTTCTGTTTCTTTTACGATGCGTTTTGTTGCTTGAAGAATACGTGGTTCTTCACCTTCAGGCAAAACAATACGTGCATTTTTACCAACTAGGTTGGCTTTTAAACTTTCAAAAACTTCCATGAGTTTTTACTCCTTTTTAGATAAATTATTATTTGATAACTGAGTTATAAGATTCTTAAAATCATCCGGCAGTGGACTCTCCATCTCCAACTGGTCTTCAAGAAAAGGATGATAAAACGATAAGTAATGGCAATGTAGAGCTTGACGCTCTATGCCATGTTTAAGACTACCACCATATAGGTCATCGCCAAGCAAAGGGAAACCTATATGAGAGAAATGGACACGAATCTGGTGGGTCCTTCCTGTATGTAGTTGAATATCAACAAGATGAATATTGCCATAAGACTCCACTATACGATAGGAAGTATGGGCATACTTACCACCTTTTGCCACTCGTCTAGTGATAATGGAATCTTCATCTCGAGCAATCGGTGCAATGATTTCACCTTGAGGCTCCAGAAACCCTTCTCCTTTAACTAAAGCAAAATAACGCTTTTCAATAGCTTTCTTCTGCAACTGCTTGTCTAGTCTAGCATGGGCATACCCGTGTTTAGCAAAAAGCATGAGACCCGAAGTGTCTCGATCTAGTCTGGTTACAATGTGGACCTGTTGATTTTCGTAGTTCTGATTCACATAATAGCCCTTGATAAAGTTAGCGATGGTATTGGAATGATTGACACTAGGAATCGAGGCCACACCAAAGGGTTTGTTTAAAATCAAGAAATGATCATCTTCAAACAAAATATCCAGTGGATAATCAATGGCTTCCAGTGTCTCGAAACCTTCCTCAGGAGGAAGGTCGATGACAACCACATCCCCAATATCTAAGAGATAGGTTGCATTTTGTGGATGACCGTTTACGCGAATATCTCCACCTCGAAACTTGATTTTGGCAAGTAAACCTTTCGAGACTTCGTGTTTTTTTAAAAAGGTCTTTACCTTGACATGTTCGTCAGCAATAAATTCAAACCTCATTCATCCACCTCACCAATAAAGGCATCCTTGACACGATTCCAAAAACTAGTATGGCTTGGTGTTGCGACAAAGTGAATCTTGTGGTGGTCTATTTGGTATTCTATTCTTTCAATATTACGGTAAGAATAAATGCTATTGTCAACAGAAATCGTATGATAATCATTGCGAGTCGGTATCAATTCAATCTTATCCTTCTTAGGCACAATGATAGACGAACCTAAGGTTCGGTAGACACGATTGTTGAGACTCGCAATTTCTGTTAATTGTAGGGCCTCAATAGTAGGGGGCAAAACCGCTCCACCAAGAGATTTATTATAAGCTGTACTCCCGGTTGGCGTCGATACCGTCAGGCCATCTCCTCTAAAACGTTCAAATGGCACTTGGTTAATGATAATATCGGCAACCATGGTCCTATCAGCTCTCCGAATGCTAGCCTCATTCAAAGCTCGGAAAATTTTCACTTCTCCATTTTCCAAAAATATCTTTACATTTAACAGTGGGTAAGACACACGAGCCCCAGTATCCAACTGTAAATTAGTAAGCAATTGATCTAGTTCAAAATCACGATAATCCGTATAGAAACCTAAATGACCTGTGTGAACACCAACGAAGCGAACCTTATCCAGCTGGTCTTCATACTTGTGAAAAGCAGACAAAAGCATCCCATCCCCACCTATGGAAATCACGATATCGGGATGTTTATCATTTAATATAAAGTTATTCTTTTTAAGTCGATCTCTTAATTCATATAAGACTCGTTGACTTTGAGGTTTGCGATTAGCGATTAGATCAATTCGTTTACCTGTATTCTTCATCGGTATCGTCACTATTACCCACCCCGTCATTTAACTTTCTATGCAATGGATCAAAGAGTGCCTGTGCTTCCTGGATATCATCACGAATTTTACTCATTTCTTCATCCAATTGGTGAGAGATTCTTGCTGTGATTTCCAGGCGTTTCTTAATTTCTTCTGGAAAATCCCCTTGATATTTATAATTGAGAGAATGCTCGATGGTAGCCCAGAAATTCATAGCCAAGGTACGAATCTGAATCTCCACCAGAATCGTTCTTGCCCCATTGATCGTATCAACTGTATACTCAATAATCAAATGGTAAGAACGATAGCCTGAAGCCTTTCGATGAGTAATGTAGTCGCGTTCTTGAACAACTCTCATGTCTTGCCTCTTACGAAGGATGGCAACAACCTCGCTCACGTCATCCACAAATTGAACCATGACTCGTAAACCTGCAATATCTTGCAAGTCCTGTTCCAACGTATCGTATCCAATCCCTCGACGAGCCATTTTTTCTTTTATACTTTCGATCGGTTTGACTCGACCAGTTACAAACTCAATTGGAGAATGTTTATTTTGTTTGCGATATTGTTTTCGAATACCTCGGAGTTTTATCTTCAGCTCTCCGACAGCCTGAATGTAAGGATCTAAAAATTCTTCCCATTCTGTAATCATATATCTTTTTCATCCAATTCTCTATACACTTCGATTTATCTAGTTTTTGATTTTCTAGGAAAAATCTTATACAATAAATACAATGCTTATTATACCATACAATCACTTTCAAAGATAAGGAAAAAGTAAAAAAAATGAAACATTTAGAAATTGAAATGAAAACACTTCTAAACAAGGATGAATATCAAAGATTGCAGGAGCACTTTTCAGGAGTCACACCTATTACACAAAAAAATTACTACCTAGACACGCCTGATTTTTACCTTCGCCAACATAAAATCGCTATGCGCATTCGTACTTTTGAAAATAGCGCTGAATTGACCATAAAAATCCCACAAAAAGTTGGAAATATGGAGTATAATCAAGATCTCAGCCTTGAGGAAGCAAACCATTGTCTTAAAGAATGTAAACTTCCACAAGGAATGATTCTTGACGAATTGACTAGCCATGGACTTTCAACCAGTGGCTGGGTAGTTCTAGGTTGCCTAACTACAGTTCGTTACGAAAAGCAAACTCCTATCGGACTCATGGCTCTTGATCAAAGCCAATACTTTGATATTGTTGACTATGAGCTTGAATTAGAAGTGGAAGATGGCAACCAAGGAAGTCTTGATTTCCAAGAATTTTTACAAGCCAATGAAATCCATTACAAAAAAGCTCCTTCCAAATTGGTTCGTTTTATAGAAAATATGAAAAAATACTGAAATAATCTTCTTTTTTTGATAAAATAAAAGGGATGAAAAATAATGGAATCTGTTGTAGAGAGCATTTATCACTAAAAGTGTTTCACTACAGCTATTCACTTAGTTTAAAGAGGACGGTTTATCGATGTCAGATACAAAAAACATGAAACTTTTCGCACTATCTTCCAACCAGGAAATTGCTCAAAGAATTGCAGATGCTGCAGGTGTTCCACTTGGAAAAGTATCATCACGCCAATTTTCAGATGGTGAGATCCAGGTTAATATTGAGGAAAGTGTTCGTGGATACGATGTTTATATTATCCAATCAACTAGTTATCCAGTAAATAACCACTTGATGGAACTTTTGATTATGGTTGATGCTTGTGTTCGTGCTAGCGCTAATACCATTAACGTTGTACTTCCATACTTCGGCTACGCTCGCCAAGACCGTATCGCTTCTTCACGCGAACCACTTACAGCAAAACTGGTTGCAAATATGTTGGTCAAAGCTGGAGTTAGTCGTGTATTGACTCTTGACCTCCATGCCGTTCAGGTTCAAGGATTCTTTGACATTCCTGTAGATAACCTCTATACAATTCCACTTTTTGCAAAACATTACTGCGATAAAGGTTTGACTGGTTCAGATGTGGTTGTTGTCAGTCCTAAAAACTCTGGTGTAAAACGTGCGCGTAGTCTTGCAGAATACCTAGATGCTCCAATTGCCATCATTGATTATGCACAAGATGATTCTGAACGCAGCCAAGGTTACATCATCGGAGATGTCGAAGGTAAAAAGGCAATCTTGATCGATGACATTCTGAACACTGGCCGTACCTTCTCTGAAGCTGCTAAAATCTTAGAACGTGACGGTGCAACTGAAATCTATGCGGTTTCAAGTCATGGACTATTCGTTAACGGTGCAGCAGAGTTATTAGATGCAGCAAATATCAAGGAAATCTTGGTTACAGATTCTGTATTGACAGAAAGTAGAAAACCTAAAAACGTACAATATATCACTGCTAGCGAATTGATTGGTGATGCTATGGTTCGAATTCATGAAAGAAAACCAGTTAGTCCACTATTTAAATAGAAATTAGGTGAGTTTTTGATTTATTTGGATAATGCTGCAACGACTCCGATGTCTTCAGTAGCTATCTCAGCAATGACTCAAGTCATGCAAGAAACTTATGGCAACCCTTCTAGTATTCATGGACATGGGCGCCAAGCAGGTAAACTATTACGAGAAGCTCGTCAAGAACTAGCAAGTTTACTAGGAACAAAGCCACAACATATATTCTTTACCACTGGTGGTACTGAAAGCAATAATACTGCTATCATCGGCTACTGCCTCCGCCATCAAAATCGTGGAAAGCACATTATCACTACTGCGATTGAGCACCATGCTGTTCTAGAACCCATCAAATACTTGGTTGAAAATTTCGGTTTTGAAGTGACTATTTTACAGCCTGAAAATCAAGAAATTACTGCAGACCAGGTCAAAAATGCACTGCGTGAAGATACCATTCTTGTTTCTACTATGTTTGCAAATAATGAAACTGGTACACTTTTACCTATTGCTGAAATTGGTGAAGTTCTAAAAAATCATCCAGCCGTCTATCATGTCGATGCGGTTCAGGCAGTTGGTAAATTAGAGATTCTTCCCGAAAAATTGGGAATTGATTTTCTTAGCGCTTCTGCACACAAATTTTATGGTCCAAAAGGAGTTGGTTTTCTCTATGCTGCATCTACAGATTTTGACTCCTACCTTCATGGTGGCGATCAAGAGCAGAAAAAAAGAGCAGGAACAGAAAATCTTCCTGCCATTGTGGGAATGGTAGCAGCTCTAAATGATGATCTTGAAAACCAGGAACAAAACTTTAAAAAGGTTCAAAAACTAAAAGAAACATTCTTAAAGGAAATGGCTGACACAGACTATTATCTCAATCAAGGGAAAGACCAGCTACCTTATGTCCTTAATATTGGATTCCCAGGTCAACGTAATGATCTACTACTCCTTCGTCTAGATCTTGAAGGTATTTCTATTTCAACTGGCTCTGCTTGTACTGCAGGTGTCGTTCAGGTTAGTCATGTTCTTCAGGCTTTCTACGGTGAAGACTCTCCTCGCTTACACGAATCCGTTCGCGTCAGCATTTCACCTCAAAATACAGAGCAAGAAATAATCACTCTCGCACAAACTCTAAAAGAAATCATTGGAGGTTAACTCAATGGCATTCGAAAAAACCATTAGTCTTAAAAATTGCCGTTATGATTACACACTTAGCCCAACCGTCAAAAAGTTCACTCTAAAAGATAACACTTTTTTTGAAACTAAGGTTGGTAACTATGAACTAACACGTCTTCTTGAAAAAGTTCCAAATAGTGGGGAAGGTTTCCAACTTAAGATTATCATCAACAAAGACTTAACAGGTGCAAAAATCAACATCACTGATAAATTTGGTCTACGTTTAGTCGATATCTTTAAGTCAGAAGAAACTCATATCCACCAAGAGAAATTTTACTTCTTGATGGATAGTCTTGTTGAACGTGATGTCTTTACTAAAAGCGAAAGATAGAAGGCAATCATGTTTCGATTAACTTACAAAGACACCTATCAAGTCGATCGCGTTTTAGAATACGAAGATTATGAAGCACTCATGCTATCACTTTCAGGCTGTGTGACTCTTCCAGATACTACTGTCATTACTTCTCTGACCTATAATGGAAAAGAAATCTATCAGGGGCTTCTGGGAAATCTCTATCGTTTTCTATCTCACTATGATTTTACGAAGATAAGCTAAGATTTTTCTTAGTTTTTTCTTGTTTTTGTTGATTTTTTCACAATCTTTCTATAAAATAGTATTTAGAAAGGTTGTGATTTTGTGAAAGAAAAACAGTCTGCTATTCCAAAAGCAACAGCAAAGAGACTTTCTCTTTATTATCGTATCTTTAAAAGATTTCATGCAGAAAAAATTGAAAGAGCCAACTCAAAACAAATTGCCGAGGCCATTGGTATTGACTCTGCTACTGTTAGACGAGATTTTTCCTACTTTGGTGAACTTGGCCGCCGTGGATTTGGCTACGATGTCAAAAAACTAATGACGTTTTTTGCAGATCTTCTAAATGATAATTCTATTACAAATGTTATGTTGGTGGGTATTGGTAATATGGGGCATGCACTCCTTCACTATCGTTTCCACGAACGAAACAAAATGAAAATCATTATGGCTTTTGATTTGGATGATCATCCTGAAGTTGGGACAAAAACTCCTGATGGAATCCCAATTTATGGAATTTCCCAAATCAAGGATAAAATAAAGAATGCAGATGTTAAAACTGCAATCTTAACAGTTCCGAGTGTCAAATCACAAGAAGTAGCTAATCTCCTTGTCGAAGCAGGTATTAAAGGAATTTTAAGCTTTTCACCCGTTCATCTCCAACTACCAAAAGATGTGGTAGCTCAGTATGTAGATTTAACTAGTGAATTGCAAACTCTCCTCTATTTCATGAGAAAAGAGGATTAGAAAGCGAAAGCATTTATGAAAAAACCAGTTATTGGGATTACAGGAAACGAAAATGCTCATCCTGATGATGAGCTTATGATGAGCTATGCTGCGAAAGGCTTTGTTGAAGGAGTCAAGGAAGCTGGGGGAATTCCCATTATCCTACCAATTGGTGATCAAGAAATGGCTAGTTACTACATTGGCTTGATTGATAAACTCATTTTAACTGGTGGACAAAATGTCGATCCAAAGTTCTATGATGAATCAAAAACGATCGATAGCGATGACTACAACCTTCAGAGAGATATTTTTGAGTTAGCTCTTATAAAAGAAGCCATTAGACAGAAGAAACCAATTTTTTCTGTTTGTCGAGGCACCCAGCTCTTTAATGTGGCTATGGGTGGGTCTCTTTATCAAGATATTGAAGACCATTGGCAGGATACTTCAGCCGAGTATACAACTCAACGTTTAGTCACCGAGCCTGATACTATTCTTCGAGAAATCTATGGAGAAATCTCCCATATCAACTCTTTCCACCATCAGAGTATTAAGGATCTAGCTCCAAATCTCAAGGTTGTAGCTCATGATCCTAAAGATGGAATTATCGAGGCTGTTACAACAACGGATGGTTTCCCTTACCTCGGTGTTCAATGGCATCCAGAATTTCTCTTTGAAAATCGCCCCAAAGATAAAACACTTTTCGACTATGTCGTCAATGAATTGTAAAACCTGTATCATATACAGGTTTTTTACACCAGATCCGTCTTCTCACGGTAACTAAAATAATCGGAATGTGAGACGATAAGATGATCCAATAAGACCAACCCCATTAATTCGCAGGCTTCTTTAACAAGTTTCGTAACATGGTCATCATTTCTACTTGGCATAACAGCACCAGATGGATGATTATGAACCAGAATCACGGATGTTGCCATATGCTTTAAGGCATAATGGAGAATTTCCCTTGGTTCCGCAATACTTCTAGTAGCAGATCCAATAAAAATGGTTTGCTGATGAATAATTTGATTTTGTGTATTCAGATAGAGCGCCACTAGGTGCTCTTGTTTTTTATCTCCCAATTCTTGTTGCATCTTTTTAGCCAGTCTTTGACTACTCAGAATGCTCTCTGCCTCAATGGTTTCATGTTTGTGAATACGACTTCCAAGCTCAATCATAGCTTGCAGTTCAATAGCTTTTACTCTCCCGATTCCTGATAAACTCTGCAGTTCTTGCAAGGTCATTTTTTTTAACTCAGTTAAACTGTTTAATTGAGACAATACTTTCTGTGCAATTTCAAAAACAGTAGATTGACGAGTTCCTGTTCGTAATAAAATGGCTAGTAATTCCTGATTACTCAAACTCTCTACTCCTTCTGTCACCAAGCGTTCCCTTGGCAAGAGCGAATCTTCTTGAAATGAAATACTGTACATAAAAATCCTCCTCACTTTATTATTCGTGAGAAGGATGCTTAATTCGATAAAAACTAGTTATTTTTAGATTTTTTCAAGCGCTAGTCGTAAATCTTCAATCAAATCATCAGCATTTTCAAGCCCGATTGAGAGACGGATTTGATTTTTAGTTACTCCTGCTGCTTCTAGATCTGAGTCAGACAACTGAGCATGTGTTGTAGTCGCGGGATGAACGACCAATGATTTAGCATCTGCTACATTGGCTAAGTTTGAAAAGATTTCTAAGTTGTCAATCACCTTACGAGCTTCTGCTTCTCCACCTTTAACGTGGAAGGTAAAGATTGAACCAACACCTTTTGGTAAGTATTTTTCAGCCAAGGCATGGTATGGACTATCTGGAAGTTTTGGATAGTTGACCTTTTCAACTCTTGGATGGTTCACAAGGAAATCAACGATTTTCTCAGCATTTTGAACATGACGTTCAACACGAAGAGAAAGTGTTTCAAGACCTTGTAAGAGCAAGAATGAGTTAAATGGTGAAAGGGCAGCTCCCATATCGCGAAGCAATTGCACGCGAGCAGCCACGATAAAAGCTGCAGCACCAACATCACGAGTATAGCTGATATTGTGGTAGCTTGGATCTTCTTCGACTAATTGAGGGAATTTTCCTGAAGCAGCCCAGTCAAATTTGCCACTATCAACGATAACACCGCCAATAGTTGTACCGTGTCCACCGATAAACTTAGTTGCTGAGTGAACTGCGATATCTACACCGTGAGAAAAGACATTGATGAGATAAGGTGTTGCGAAGGTATTGTCAGCAACCAAAGGAATCTGATGTTTGTGAGCAATTTCAGCAATCTTTTCGATATCTGGAATATTGATAACCGGATTACCCAAGGTTTCAATCAAAACAAGTTTGGTATTATCTTTTATTGCTGCCTCTACTTCTTCTAAATTGTTAATATCAACAAAAGTTGTGGTGATTCCATAGCGAGGAAGAGTTTCTTTCAAGAGGTTAAAGGTACCACCGTAGATAGTTGAAGCTGCAACCACGTGGTCTCCTGCATGAGCAAGTCCAAGGATAGTATAAGTAAGAGCCGCCATCCCAGATGCTGTGGCAAGAGCACCAACACCACCTTCAAGAGCTGCAATACGCTCTTCAAAGGCTGAAGTTGTTGGGTTTGTGATACGAGTATAGATATTACCAGCCTTCTGAAGTGCAAAAAGTTCTGCACCTTCTTGTGTATCTTCAAAGACAAAGGATGTTGTTTGGTAAATTGGTACAGCACGAGACTTGGTAGTAGCGTCTACCACTTGTCCTGCATGCAATTGAAGAGTTTCAAATTTAAATTCGCGAGTCATCATCAGACCTCCAAAGATTTCATTAAATTAATTGTATCATCTATGACAGTCAGTTACAAATACAACTTTGTTATATATTGGCATAAGCAATAGCTATGGCTATGCCTGATTAAGAAAAATAGCAATCTTTTATTAGAATTGTAGAACTTTTTTCAGATAGTTTAAAATATTTGTTTTCACTTCTCCCATACTTTATAATGAATATGAAGGAGAAGACTATGACAGAAATTACTCATGAAATTGATTCAAACTTTGCAGGGCGTTTAAATATCTTGCGTGCTGGTGTGCTTGGAGCCAATGACGGTATCATTTCCATCGCTGGAGTTGTTATCGGGGTTGCCAGTGCAACCAGTAATATCTGGATTATCTTTCTCTCAGGTTTAGCAGCAATCTTAGCAGGAGCCTTCTCAATGGCTGGAGGCGAGTATGTATCAGTATCAACTCAAAAAGACACTGAGGAAGCCGCTGTAGCCCGTGAACAACTACTCTTGGATAAGGATATCGAAGCTGCAAAGAAATCCCTCTATGCTGCTTATCTTCAAAATGGTGAGTGTGACACTTCAGCTCAACTTTTAGTCAACAAAGCCTTTTTAAAAAATCCACTTAAAGCCTTAGTTGAGGAAAAATACGGAATCGAGTATGAAGAGTTTACTAATCCTTGGCATGCTGCTACATCTAGCTTTATTGCCTTCGTACTTGGTAGCCTACCACCAATGCTTTCAATTATTATTTTCCCAAGCGAATTCAGAATTCCTGCAACTGTCTTTATCGTAGCAATTTCTCTATTGATTACAGGTTACACCAGTGCTAAACTCGGAAAAGCCCCAACCAAAACAGCTATGATTCGTAACCTTTTTATCGGTCTTTTAACAATGGGAGTTACCTACCTATTTGGTCAGTTGTTTAGTATTTAAGAGACAAAATGATACTGGGCAAAAACTAGCTTTAATGCTCTTCAAAAATCTCTTCAAACCACGTCAGCTTCGCCTTGCCGTACGCAAGTACAGCCTTCGGCTAGCTTCCTAGTTTGCTCTTTGATTTTCATTGAGTATAAAATAAAACCACACAGTGATTTCAGTCTTGAATTCCATCAAGAAGAAAGAAATACTGTGTGGTTTTTGAATAGTAGATATTTTAGAGGCTGGACTCTTGACTAATTTTGTGAGATTCATAGTCACGAAGGTGAATCCTATCTCTGTTTCGACGACTTGTTTGTTCCTAACACGCACTCTTCTAAAGCAACAAATAATCTATGCTCTACCATTTTCAGGGTTCATTTGTACGATTTTATGTCCATAGAACACTTAAAGAGCATAGGCGAACAGTGCATCTTCATAAGCATAGTTGGATGAAATCTAGGGTAACCAGTATGAGAATTTTCCTATAGAAACATTTGACTTGGGATACTGTCAACAAATAAACTAATCATTTAATATTCATGAGTTGTTAGAATATCACAGAACAGAATTACTTCCAAACTTAACTGATTTATGGTATAATCTGTAACCATTACCAACTTAAAGACGCAATCATCAAGATAAGATATTAGAATTAAAAATTGACTTTTTTCTATCAAAACAGGCAAATAAATCGCAATCACTTACTTTTTTCTTTAAAAGATTCATATATTTTTTTATATACCACTTTTATATCTTTTTTCTGAGAATTCAACTCTTCATTACCGTAGTCAAAATTTGCTACTACAAATCCCTCGTCAGCATTAGAAAAAGTAAAAAATTCTATTCCAATGAGTTTATTATGCTTAGAGTCCTCAATAGTGTCTCCTAAATTATTATTAAATTGCTTCACCTCTTCTTCACGAACTCCGAACCCCATAGCAGCTCCATTTGCAATGATGTTTGAAAATACTTCTTCTGAAGACGCTACTTCTTTTACAGTTATGAAGTATGTAGCTTCTTCTGTTTCTACTTTTTTCACTTTATTCCATTTTTCTGTATCACTAGAAGAAACCGTATAAACTGTTAACTCCAGTGTTGGTTTATTGGTATTTTCTTTTATGATCATTTGTTTTCCAAAGAAGAAAATAGCAAGTAGCCCAGCTACAAAGATCAAAGCGATATAAATTATCTTTTTCATACATTATCCCCTATATCTTTCATATCAATGATCACATCAACTTTGTTATAGACAGCTGGATCATGCGTCGCTATTATAACATATTTGTCTTCATCTCTTTCATTTAATAATAAACGAATAATTTCTTTTCCAATCTCACCATCTAAAGCTCCTGTGGGTTCATCTGCTAAGATAATTTTACGTGGTTTCATTAACATTCTGGCAATAGCTACACGTTGAGCCTGCCCTCCAGACAATTCATATATTTTTTGATGTAAATGGTCGCTCGACAGTCCTACTTTTTCAAGTACATCAGTTATTATTTTTTTGTCTTTAGTGATAAGTTTCAAATTATCATATACTGTTTTGTTTTCGATTAAAGAATAATTCTGAAATACATATCCAACAGTATTTTTAAAGAAGGTTCTTTCTTTTATCTTCCAAATATCCTGTTTATCAACTAAAACGTTCCCACTATCAATTTTTTCTAATCTTCCTATAATATTAAGAAGAGTACTCTTACCAGAGCCAGAACCTCCAATCAATGCATAGCTTTTTCCAGATTCAAATTTTAAATTTAAGTCTGTAAAAATCTTTTTTGATCCAAAACTTTTTGAAACGTTCAAAAGGTCAATTGTCATGTTTCATCTCCTTTTAAAATTTTAGTGTAGCTTTCAGATAATTTTCTAAAACTCATTATGATTGACAACATCAAAACTAGTATAGAAGCAAGACCAATATACAGCAACTCTATTTGACCTGTCATAAGAAATGTAAATAGGATAACCATTGTAATAATAATCATAAAATACTTGAGACTTGAAATTGCTATATATGTTTTTGACAGACCCAAAATGATTTTTTTCACATATTCATTCTGTTTTAGGGCAATATAAAGTTGGACATATTGATAAATGAGTATAAAGACAATACTGTAAATTATCTTCTGCAAGATTTGTGAAAGTAGAATTTGGTGCTCTAAGGACAGGATCTTTAATTTCACAATTTGATAAACATCTACTGGATTCATTGAAACATTCAACTGGGTAGCCATCTCATTTATTTTCTTTACCGCCTCAGGACTAAAAAGAGACTTATTAGTTATATTACTAGCCAAAGTAAACTTGTTGTTTTCGATCATTTTGTCTGTATCTAACACAACAACAATGTTATCTTTACTATCTGCTAGACTTGCCATTGGTAAAAAATCTTTATTTTTATGATCGATATCAGCATCCTCATTGAAATAAAAAATTTTATTACCATCAGGAATTATTTGTACTGCAAGCTCTTCTTTTGTATAGTTTGTTCCAATAAATTGTTCTGCTACAACTGTATTCTCAATGGATTTCTGGTTTTCTTTCCATTTTTCAGGAATATAGATGGTTGCTATCTTATTATCTAAAAGATGATAGTTTGTTCCATTCACTTTATTTTGTAGGTTAGCACCTGCTTGATTGATATAAATCAACTCTTTATTTATTTCTGGATTCGTTATTCCGTCATTTTCTAATTGTTTAGAAAAGTCTTCTAAAGCATGAGATGTTTTCATAAAATCTGGAACATAGGCCGAGGATCGTTCTATATATAAATAATCTAAGTTTTTTAAGGAAGCAGCTATCTGTAGATACTGACCATCCGAATCACTTACTTCTCCATTTTTAGCAGAGTTATTTTCAATTCCAAGGAACTCAATCCTTCTCCAGTCTTTTACTGTGTCCCATGGTACTAAATTCTGTATCTGGATGTTGATACTGGATTGACTACTCTTTGTTTCTTGTAAAAAAATTCCTGATACAACGATAATAATCGAAATAATGGCAAGCCATACGACAAAAATAAGCTTGTTTTTCGCCTTGTTTTTGATAATTTCAATGGGCTTTTCAATCTGAATCGTCAACCAAAATAAAACAAAGGTAATGAGATCAATGATTTGAAATAATATAAAATTCGTTAAAAGCAGAGAGAAAAATAACTTAGAACTATAGGTTAAGAAACCATTTCCCAAAAAAGAACTGTAAAAAACCATCAATAAAGCCATCATAATCAGTTCAAAAATAAGAGAAATGCCATACTCTCTTCTTAGATCGTATACAGGCAATCCCAAAGAACGTCGTATCACTCCCTCTTTAATCTGCCTCGTTCTAACTACAAATAACACAACTAATAAAGTTAAGTAAATGGAGCTCATTAACAGTATTCTTAAAGTTCCAGTGAATTGTAACATTCCTCCTATATACCAAGGATAAGACATATATACTGTTTGCAGCCCTGTCATCGTAAGTGGTTTCAAAGTGTCTACATCCATTTTCCCAAGGGTGTAATACATCCCTATTATCGGTACTGACTTTAACTGTTCACTGTTTTCATCATCGAAATTTACATACTTAAACTGACCCGAACTCTGAACGATTGGCTTGTAAATGATAACTTTTTCCGTTTTTGATAAGTCACGAAGCATTTCGTATATTTCGTTATTAGAAAGATTGCTTTTCCCTTGAATAGAAAAAGCACCATCAATTGGTAAAGGTATGGGGGTTTCAGTATCACTGATAGTGACCAAACCAATTGCAGCAATCAAACAAAAGAAGAATCCAATGATACATAATTTTAATTTCATAAGCACTTACCATATTACAAAAGACCCCATCTTATAATCGGCTCTCTTGTTTTCATAAATTATTTTTAAAATCTATAATAATCTCAATATGCATTTAAGCGAAAATTGTTTCAAGATTTTTTCTTGAAATGTCTATCTATAATCTTTTTATCGTGAACTTTAACGTTCCCCAAATATTCGTTGGGGTTAATACTAAGACTCCTTGACAAATATTTTTTATTATATTTGAACAATTCTACGATAACTTCTTGAAGTAATTATAAAGATTAGTACATAGACTAAAGCAAAGATACCACAAATGGTAAGAGTTACGCTTAACATCATAGCTGTATCTACTACACCAATGACCTTGAGGATCAAGCTTAACATACGATATGCAAATGCTAGATGAAGGAAGGCAAAGATTACAGGGAGGAAGAAGACAGTCAAGATCTGCTTGTTAATGGTTTGCTTGATTTGTTTTTGATCCAAACCAACCTTTTGCAGGATGACAAAGCGTTCACGGTCTTCATAACCTTCTGAGATTTGTTTATAGTAGATAACCAGCACAGTACCTATCATAAAGATGATAGAGAGGAAAATACCAATAAAGAGGACACCTCCATAGAGAGCATTCATTTGGGCAATTGCATCACTTGAACCATTACCCCCGTAAACCATAGCATCTTCACTCTTGAGATTATGGCTAAAATTATTTACATACGCATCAAAATCATCAGATAGCTTTAATTGTTCCTCTAGACTTGCGGTGACATCCATACCACCGTAGAACTGAGTGTAGACAGCAGAATCTTGGTACTGATCCAAAAAGCTTTGAAGATCTGGTACAACTAGGTAGTTAAAATCTGAAACTAAAAGGATATAGAGATTGGAAACATGGTTAGCTAAAAAATCTTGCTGGATTTCTTGCTTGATACTATACTCCTGACTGTTAAGACTAAATGATTTCTGACCTTTTAGTTGGTTATTTTTAGCCCAAAGACCTACTTCATTACCAGTAAGATTTAGCTTTTGTCCAGTCATTTTTTCATAGTCTTTTTGATCAAATACTAGAAAAACTGTCTTAGGTAATTCCGTGATTTGTTCTTTAGTCATGATGGTTAATTTAGTTCCATCTTGACTAGAAAGGCCAAAGCTAGCATAGCTAAGAACGTCTTTATTGCTAATCGTCAAGTTCTTTTCACTGGCATATTGAGTCAATAGTTGGTCTAAATTCTCAACTTCAATATTATTTCCCTTAGCCTTAACATCGAAATCATGAGGATACATGATATTTTTTATATTTTCAGAACCGTTGTAGATACTGGTTGCTGCTGACATAGTAACCAAAACCATGGTGGAGAGGATGGCAATGGTTGCTAAACCGACAGCGTTTTTCTTCATACGGAAGATAAGGTTAGAAACAGAGATGAGGTTATTTGGTTGGTAGTAATAACGCTTGTTTTTCTTGAGTAAGTGTAAGAAAACTGTAATACCCGCATTGAATAAGAGGTAGGTCGCAACAATTACCAACAGGACGGCTATAAAGAAAGTAACAGTCGCTGAAACTGGATCTTTTACGCTTTGTGC
>NZ_KV794288.1:82072-83179 GCF_001808705.1 Streptococcus sp. HMSC074B11
TGAAACTGGATCTTTTACGCTTTGTGCTAGATAGTAGCCACTACCTAGTGCAATTAGCCCTAGTAAAGTTTGAAGGACTAAGAAACGTCCCTTCTTCTCCCCTTTTACTTTTTCACGAGATAGTTGCAGAGCATCCATACGGATGATACGTAGGGTATTTAGAAACACAAGGACTAAAAAGATAAGACCAAATACTAGAAGAATTGAAAGGGCTACGGACCATTGAAAGGTTGCGACTAGCTCTACCTTCATCTTTGCAAGTTTAAGCAATATAGCAAAGATGAGATTGTCAAAGAGGGCACCAATCCCAATCCCAGAAGTCACTGTTACTAAACCAAATATCAGGAGCTCCTTGAAGGTCATACCAATTAAATGGCGCTTTTCTAGTCCCAACATACCATAGACACCCAGTTCTTTTGAGCGATTTTTCATGACAAAACTGTTGGCATAAAGCACGATAATGGCAGATGCAAGTGTCACAACGACAAGCCCTAGTTGTAGGGTAAATTGAATAGCGGATGCACCACGCAAATCACCAATTTTAGGATTAAAGGCTACGGAATAAAAGAGATAGCTGATAGTGACTGCCAAAATGACAGACAAAGCAAACGGATAATAGAGTTTGCGGTTTTTAATTAAGTTGGATATGGCCAACTTATTGGTTAATCGAAACATACTAGTTCACCTCACTTGCCATAACAGTCAAGGTGTCAGAGATTTCTTGGAACATCTGACGATCTGTCTTATCTCCACGGTAGATTTGGTTGTAAAGAATGCCGTCTTTGATAAAGAGCACGCGCTTGGCCCTGCTAGCAGCTGCTGTTGAGTGGGTTACCATGAGAATAGTTTGTCCGCACTCATTGATTTCATCAAAAACATCAAGAAGTGCTGCAGATGACTTGGAATCAAGCGCTCCTGTTGGCTCGTCCGCAAGGAGAATTTCAGGTTCTGTAATGATGGCGCGTGCAACTGCAACCCGTTGTTTTTGTCCTCCAGAGATTTCATAAGGGTACTTCTCCTGCAATTGATTGATACCAAGATTTTCAGTCGTCACTACCAATTTTTTCATCATTTCTATAATAGGCTTTCTAGACAATACCAAAGGGA
>NZ_KV794288.1:83279-111480 GCF_001808705.1 Streptococcus sp. HMSC074B11
TGCTTCAGTATTTTTAATGGTAGCTGTGTCTGTTCCGTTTAGGAAAACCTGACCACGAGTTGGTTTGTCAAGCATGGCGAGAATATTGAGGAGAGTTGATTTCCCAGAACCAGACTCACCCATGATGGCAACATAGTCGCCTTTTTCTACAGTAAAATGAATATCTTTCAGGGCTTCTACTTGGTTGCCTTGGAAACGTGTTTTATAAATCTTTTGAACGTGTCTTACATCTAATAATGTCATGATAATCTCCTTTTTAATATCCCATTAATTGAAACTGAGCCTGCATTATAGCGCAACCGAGCTGAACTCGCTCGATCTCTTTTGGACTTGCTTTACTTGTTTGTTCCTTTTGTAAAATATTTTTCATAGTTTTGCTACTTTATCTTTCTGATATAAGTGTACTCTAAAAAAAGAGTTGGTTCCATAACATAACCTTACAAAAGAGGCCTTTAATCTTACATTTTTGTAAGATTGGATTATTTTTTTGATATGAACTACTATTAGTTTACCACAAATTTTTAAGCAAAAGAAAAACCCTTGATACTACAAGGGTTTAATACTTCAAATGAATGGTAATATGGTTACCAAAACCAACCTTCGTCATCATTGATAGGTTGGGCTTCTTTAATCTTGCGTGGGCCTGTTCCATACATTTCAGCTTCGATATCTTCTTTTGTTGGTAGAATCGAAGCTAGGATAATGTAGATAATAATCCCGAGTCCAAAATTTGCGATTGTAAAGATTGCAAAAAGGAAACGAACTAGGGTTACATCAAGATTCCACTTATCAGATAGACCTGCAAGAACACCTGATATCATGCGATTTCTTCTCATTTTATAAAATTTTGTATTCATAATTTATTCCTCTTTCGGATTTCTTAATCTTAGTATAGCACTAAGCTAGATTTGCTACATCAGTCCTTAGTCCGATTTAACAAGAGGAGCTTTCCACGACAGAGACCACAACGATAACGCTTGGTATCAATTTTTCGCTTTCTTTGATAGATTTGCTGACAAGACTGACAAGCATAGACTAAGCTTGGTTTTTGATTGGAACTTGACAAGGGAGGAACAAAGCGAAGACCGTCTACCTCTTTTAAAAGTTGCTTAAAGGCTAAATCCTTATGCTGATAGCCCTTGCCTTCAAAGTAAAGATGGTAATGGCAGAGCTCATGACGAACAATTTTACAAAAAACCTCTATACCAAGTTCTTGATAGACTTTTGGATTAAAATCCAAATGACCATCCTTAGGGAAAAAACGTCCACCTGTCGACCGTAGACGAGTATTCCATTGAGCTTGGTGTTTGAAAGGTTTTCCAAAATCTTCTATAGAAACCTGTTTAACGTAATCAGTTAGATTCATTAGGTGCAAGAAGCGACAGATTCACTTTTTCGCGGTCAGCATCGATTTTTTTAACCCAAACGGTTACCAAATCGCCGACCGATACTACTTGACTTGGATGTTTGATAAATTTCTTACTCATGTGAGAAATATGAATGAGACCATCCTCATGGATACCGATATCAACAAAGGCACCGAAGTCAACGACGTTGCGCACAACTCCTTCAAGCTTTTGCCCAACTTGTAAGTCTTTGATATCCAAGACATCCTGGCGAAGGACTGGAGCATCAAAGGAATCACGGAAATCACGACCTGGTTTGAGAAGGTCTGCGATAATATCTTTAAGTGTTTCTTGACCAAGGTCTAGCTCTTGAGCCATTTCTTTGATTGAAACAGATTTGAGTTTTGCTTGCGCTTCTTCATTTAGGTCTTTAATGTCCAAACGTTTGAAGAGTTCCTTGACTGCAGCATAGTTTTCTGGGTGAACTCCTGTATTGTCAAGAATATTGCTACTTTCAGGGATACGAAGGAAACCAGCAGCCTGCTCAAAGGCCTTAGCACCTAGGCGAGGGACTTTCTTGATTTGGGCGCGTGAAGTGATTTTACCTTCTTCTTCACGATACTTCACGATATTTTCTGAAATAGTTTTGTTAAGCCCTGCGACATGAGAAAGCAAGGCTGGACTAGCTGTATTGATATTGACACCGACTTGGTTCACTACTGTATCAACAACAAAGTCAAGACTTTCAGACAGTTTTTTCTGACTAACATCGTGCTGATATTGACCGACACCGATGGATTTAGGGTCAATTTTAACCAATTCAGCAAGTGGGTCTTGCAAACGACGAGCGATTGAAATAGCAGAACGTTTTTCAACAGTTAACTCTGGAAACTCCTGACGGGCAAGTTCACTAGCAGAGTAGACAGATGCACCGCTCTCATTAACAATGACATAGCTGACCTCTGGAAAATCCTTAAGCACTTCAGCTACAAAAGCTTCACTTTCACGACTGGCAGTCCCATTTCCGATAGCGATGATTTCAACACCGTATTGACCAATCAAATCTGCTAAATCACATTTAGCTTCTTCGATTTGACGAGCTGAAGCTGGTTTTACTGGGTAAATGACTTGTGTCGTCAACATTTTACCAGTCGCATCAACGACCGCAAGCTTGGCACCTGTACGAAAGGCAGGGTCAAATCCAAGAATCACGCGCCCTTTAAGAGGTGCAACTAGCAGGAGATTGCGCAGATTATCAGAAAATAGTTGAATGGCTCCTTCTTCTGCCTTCTCAGTTAGTTCGGTACGAATACGGCGCTCAATAGCTGGCAATACTTTTTTCTTAACAGATTGCTGAATAACTTCGTCAATATAGGCGTTCTTAACTATGAAACGAGCAGCAAAGAAGGCAAGAATACGATCAGTCGCATGCTCAAAGCCAATTTTCAAAATGCCTAGCTTCTCCCCACGATTAAGGGCAAGTGTACGGTAGCCCTGCATGTTAGCAACCGTCTCTGAGAAATCATAATAAATCTGAAAGACTTGCTTTTCATCTAGAGTTTCGTCCTTAAGTTGAGATGTAATCTTAGAATGTCTAAGAACTTCTTGATAGGTCATCGAACGCAAGTTAACATCCTCAGATAGAGCCTCAACTAAGATGTCTACTGCTCCAGCCAAGGCTTCTTTGCCATTAGAAAAACCTTCACAAACAAATGCTTCTGCTTCTTTTTCTAGGTTAGAAACATTTTGTAAAATTAAACGAGCAAGTGGAAAAAGTCCAGCCTCACGGGCAATGGTTGCCTTTGTACGACGTTTTTCCTTATAGGGAAGATAGAGTTCTTCTACATCTGCTAGTTTTTCAGCTGCTAGGATAGCTTCTTCCAATTCCTTGGTCAACTTTCCTTGTTCTTGAATCTTAGCTAAGACCGCTTCCTTACGATCATTGAGGTTGGTAAGACTTTTATCAAGGTCAATAATAGCCTTGATAGCAACCTCATCCAAACTTCCAGTCATATCTTTCCGATAACGAGCTATAAAGGGAATGGTTGCTCCTTCTGCTGTCAAAGACAAAACCGTATCAATTTGCTTTAAGGTTACACCCAAATCTTGGGAAATTTTTTCATATTTTTTATCCATAGAACTATTATACCATAAGGAAGAAAGCTTGTTTTCATTAATGTCACAGTTAGCTTGTTATTTGTTGAAGATTAAAATTCATTGGTCTTAACAATTTAAAATTAAACCTTTTGGCTGAAATAATAGTATAATAGAGGAAACGATTAGAATCGAGGTATGCCTTATGGCTGTTAAATTTACAAAAACTGATGACTTAGATAAGATGTCCGAAGAATTCGCTAAACTCCCTGACTTGAAGCAAGTAACATTTCCAGATGACAAAGAAAAGAAAGATAAGGCAGAAAAGAAAAAATAGATGACACTCTTTCAAAGTTTACCTTCTAGTATGTTACAAGCTGGCGCCATTTTTCTTTCAATTATCATTGAAGCTTTACCCTTTGTCTTAATCGGTAGCATCATCTCTGGTGCCATTGAAGTCTATGTCACACCTGAGAAGGTTTATAAATTTCTCCCTAAAAATCGCTTGGGGAGAATCTTTTTTGGTAGCTTCATCGGTTTCCTCTTTCCCTCTTGCGAATGTGGAATCGTTCCGATTATCAATCGTTTCTTGGAAAAAAAGGTTCCTAGCTATACAGCAGTACCTTTTCTAGTAACGGCTCCTATCATCAATCCCATCGTACTTTTTGCGACTTATTCAGCCTTTGGTAATTCAATTCAAATGGTTCTCCTAAGAGCTTTGAGCGCTATTCTAGTTGCTACTATATTGGGTATCTTTCTTGGATTTTTCTGGGAGGAACCTATTCAAAAGGAAAATAGATTGGCTTGTCATGAGCATGATTTTTCTCACTTGACTAAAAGTCAAAAAATCCTTCAGGTATTCATTCAAGCTATTGATGAATTCTTTGATATGGGACGTTATTTGGTCTTTGGCTGTCTTTTTGCAAGTATAGTCCAAGTCTATGTTCCAACTCGTATCCTAACATCCATCAGTGCGACACCACTGCTCGCTATTGTTCTTTTGATGGTCTTGTCCTTTCTTCTATCACTCTGTAGTGAAGCGGATGCCTTTATCGGATCTTCGCTTCTCTCTAGTTTTGGCTTTGCTCCAGTGCTTGCCTTTCTGGTTATAGGTCCCATGCTTGATGTCAAGAACCTACTCATGATGAAGAATTATCTTAAAACGCGATTTATTTGGCAATTCATGGCAATTGTAACTCTTGTTGTTCTTGTCTATTCTTATCTAGTCGGGGTGATGCTATGATTCGATTTTTTATCTTATTTGGCTATTTTATCTTAACCCTTTATCTGCACCTATCAGATAAGCTCAATCAGTATATAAACCTCCACTACTCTTATCTGGCTTATATCAGCATGGTTTTGTCATTGTTACTAGCCATCGTTCAAGCCTATATTTGCTTCAAGCGTTTGAAAGAACATAGTCACTTACATAGTTTTTCAGCCAAGCTTGCTAGTTTTGTCCTCTTAAGTTTTCCCTTGTTAGTTGGATTTACCTTTCCAACCGTCACTCTGGATTCACAAACAGTATCGGCAAAAGGATATTATTTTCCTTTGTCGGAAGGAACTGACAAGGCAATCCAAGCAAGTGAAGGAACGAGCAGTCAGTATCTTAAGCCGGATACCAGTCGCTTTTATTCACAAACAGCTCATCAAAATATTATTCGAAAGAGTGCTGATAAATACTTAGCTCAATCTAGTATAGTTATCAATGATGAAAATTATCTGGAGGTCATGGAAGCTATCTATGATTATCCAAATGAATTTGAAGGCAAGGAAATCGAGTTTATTGGCTTTGTCTACAACGATCCAAATCATACCAATAGTCAATTTGTTTTTCGCTTTGGTATTATGCACTGTATCGCTGATTCAGGAGTTTTGGCCTTTTGACTACAGGAAACACTAATCACTACGAAAATAACACCTGGGTAAGAGTCAAAGGTAAGATTAGCAATCATTATCACAAGGAACTCAACCAAGTCCTCCCAACCCTTGAAGTTCAATCCTTTATCAAGGTTGATAAACCAGAGAATACTTATGTTTACAAAGAATTTTAAAAAAGTAGCCTGAGTGGGCTACTTTTTATTGTCTAATAAAGCTCTGACTTCTTCCGCTCCGATCTCATCTCCGGCCTTATCAAAGAGTTGAATAGCGTGACTAAAATAATCATGGGATTTACTCGAATCAAGTTTTCGACAAATCTCTCCCAATCCTCTATAAGCGCAGGCATGAGCGATAAGGTCATCTGTCTTTAGAGCTGAATTTAGCGACTGCTGCATATATGTCTTTGCTTCAACTAGTTGACCTAACTTCAATCGTAAATAACCTTGCTCATAGTCATTAACAGAAGTTTTTAGAGCATCCTCCGCAAAAACTTGTTCAATTACTTCTCGCTCTTTTTCAATATAGTTAAGAGCAGTCTGAAAATCATTCATTTCACGATAGACCATGGCTAACTGGTGATATCCTATATGTTCATTTTCTTTATCTTGACTTGATATTGCTATTTCAAGATATTTTTGATAAATCAGTAAAGCTTCTTTATAGTCTTTTTCAAAGAACTTGATATAACCCAGCAAATTGAGAAGGCTGTAATCCTTGCAAGTTTCTAACGAGAAAGTTTCTGAGACTAATTTCTTGGCCTCTTCAATCTTCCCCTCAAACAATAATTCCCAGGCTTGATTCATGCTTATTCTCCTCTAGCTTATGTTGTATAGAAATCAATCGACAAATCACTATCAGACTCGTATTTTTTCCATGCTATACTGAAGCCATAATAGTCTTCAAATTCTGGATGCCAGTCATAATAAAGTGGGACACGGCTAAATTTTCTTGCAACTACTTCATCTTCAAATTCTGGAGATTCTCCTGCAGTAATTCCAAATTGAAGGCAATTTAATTCCCAAGTGTTTCCCCAAACATTTTCATCTGATAGAACGTCAATCCAACGAGAGGCGTCAATATCAAAATCTGCACATAACTCTAGAGTAAAGAATTTTCTATAGTTTATTTTGGCGGGCTTAATATAAAAGGCACCATCCACCTGATACTTTTTATCTCTAGCTTGGATTTGTGAGACTTTCATTGGAATAGGAACTCCATTTAACTCTAACCAAAAGTGTCCCAAGGGAGTTTTGATTGCATGGTAAATTTGTTTAGACTCTATATTTACTTTGTTCGAGCAAGCATTTAGAATTCTTCCATGTTTAACTAGATTTGCACAAACTATTGTAGAAGTCAGTGGATCAAAATCTGTATACCTACGAATGACACGTTTTAACTTTTCGACGGGAAAAGTGATATCCTTTGGTAGGGCATGATACTTCTGGACAACTAAAGCAGTTTTTTCAGTATTTTCCTTCCCGGTTGGAACAATCACACCATGCCCGACATGAATAGTTGGGTCGTCACAGATATAAGTATAACCATTTCCACCTTCTTGAAACTCAACAACTACAATATTTAACTCTTGATCAGGATCGAAAAGTGGTTCTGCTTTTGCACTGGTCTGGCGCTCATAAAAAGTGAAACAATCTTTATTATCCTCTTCACCAAAGACCATAAAACTACCACAATTTGGGCATTTCCACATATAGAAGGAAGCCTCTGAAATGTCTTCATAGGAAACTGTATCATTACCATCTTTTTTATTCATGATTTCTACTAATAACTCATCCGAATAAACCGAATAAGCATTTGGATCAGGGGCTTTGTGGTCGTTCATTGCTTGACCACATCTACAAGTCCATTTTCCCATAATTAACCTCAGTCACGACTTAATTCTTCAAGGAAAAATTGATTGAGAGCTTT
Source organism: Streptococcus sp. HMSC074B11 (assembly GCF_001808705.1). Taxonomy (GTDB): domain Bacteria; phylum Bacillota; class Bacilli; order Lactobacillales; family Streptococcaceae; genus Streptococcus. The sequence continues at coordinate 90,527 of NZ_KV794288.1, forward strand.
CCAGTCTTTCTTTTCCTCTGTAACACTTTGGACGTAGTCATCCAGCTCTTGGATATTTTTGATGATAAAGTCCTGAATTGGCTCTATCGGCTCAACTTCCATTCCTTCAGGTCCCTTTACCTTAATATCAAGCAATCTAGACACATGCTCTTTCATTTCATCAGGGAGGAGTTCTTTGACCAAATCATCAAACAAAATCGGTGGAACAGAATGATATTTTTCAATCCAACGACAAGATAAAATGGGACGAAGTGCATAGAAATACTTTTTAGGTTTGACCTTATCTCCTGAAAGATACTTATTCATTTGAGTTTTAGCAGTATTCAAGTAATGGTGGAGCATCTTTTTCTCTGAAAAATACTGACTGACAAGCGGACGGATACGGTTAATAAAATCTGCATCTTGCTGGTAAACGATTGGAGACTGTAACCACTCAAAGAGGGTTGGATTTGACTTATAAAGCAACTTTAAAGTCTTGTCCAAATCCCAGCCACTCACATCCCAAGTATCGTCAATTGGTAGTTCGATGACATCGCGATGATCGTTCAATCTTAGATAAAAATCTTGCTTGTGTTTGTATACGAAACGCACATCAAAGTCACTATCAGGAGACTCAAAGCCCCAAGCGCGACTGCCAGACTCAATTGCCCACAATACTGTAACATCATAATCACGCTCAATTTCTGCTAGTTTTTCAGGTACCAGAACATTCATTTCTTCTTGTGTTTGCATAGTGGTTCTCTTTCTTATAGTTACTTAGTTTATAAAATACATGTTATAATAAAGCTATGGCATATAGTACAGATTTTAAACAACGAGCATTAAATTACATCAAAGAGGGACACAGCCATGTCGAGGCATCCAAAGTTTTTGATGTTGGCGTCAGAACTCTCTTCACATGGGAAAAGAAATTACGTGAACAAGGGCACTTAGAGCGGAAAAAGAGAGTCGCCAAAAGCCGAAAGATTCCTTTGGAGGAGTTGAAGGCCTTTGTAGAGACTCATCCAGATGCTTTTTTACGGGAAATTGCGGCACATTTTGATTGTGCTGTTCCTTCAGTATGGGCAGCTTTAAAGCAGATCAATGTCACTTTAAAAAAAGACGACTAGCTTTAAGGAACAAGATCCAGAAAAAGTCGCTGAATTTCTTGATATTTTGGATAATCTAAAAGATTTACCAGTCGTATATATTGACGAAACAGGAATCGACCGCTACCTCTATCGTTCTCATGCACGGGCTCCTAGAGGAGAGAAAGTCTATGAAAAGATTAATGGACGGCGTTTTAAGCGGACTTCAATTGTTGCAGGACAAGTAGATGGAGAGTTTATAGCTCCTATGATTTACAAGGAAAGCATGACGAGCGACTTCTTTGTTAAGTGGTTCAAAACGCAACTCCTGCCTGCTTTGAAGACACCTCATGTCATTGTCATGGACAATGCTAGTTTTCATCCCAAGAAGATTTTGGATGAACTTTGCGTCAAAGATAAACACTTTTTTTTACCTCTACCACCTTATTCACCAGATTTGAATCCCATTGAGCAAGCTTGGGCTGTCTTGAAAAAGAAAGTGGCAGATTTATTAAGGGAAGTCCCAAATATCTTTGAATGTTTAGAGTGCTTTTTTAAAACTAAATGACTATATTAACTTCTTATACCCCATTTTATCAGATTTCTAATACTTTATCAAAAATTAATATAGTATATAAAGAAAAAGCCTCCAAGAGGCTTTTTGTCATTTCACAATATCTTTATACATATCTGGTCTTCTATCTCTAAAGAGACCCCAATTCAGGCGCTCATTCGCTCCCTTGTCAAGGTCATAAGTGGTTAAGAGGATTGCTTCATCTTGTCGTTCAGCTTGACTTAAAATAGCTCCTGTTTCATCGGTCATAAAGGATGAACCGTAGAAGTTAAGACTGGAACTTTGTTCTCCATTTTCCTCGCAAGGAGTGACTTCTTCCAAGCCATAACGATTAGCAGCAATAACTGGCACAATATTTGCTGCTGCATGCCCTTGCATGGTGCGTTGCCAATGTCCACAACTATCTGTATCCAAAATTGGCTCCGAACCAATGGCTGTTGGGTAAAAGAGTAATTCTGCACCATTTAACGCAAGACAACGGGCGGTTTCAGGAAACCACTGATCCCAACAGATGCCAATACCAATCTTGGCATAGCGAGTATCCCAGACCTTGAAACCAGTATTTCCAGGTGTAAAGAAGAATTTCTCCTGATAATAATGGTCGTCTGGTATATGTGTTTTGCGATAAACTCCTAATACTTCTCCATCTGCATCAATGACAGCAATGGAATTGTATAAGACATTACCATCTTTTTCATAGAAACTGATCGGTAAAACGACCTTTAGCTCTTTGGCAATTCCTTTGAAATGCTGAATAGCTGTATTTTCAGACACAGACTGGGCATACTGGTAGTAGTCATACTGACGTTCCTGACAGAAATAGGGACGTTCAAATAATTCAGGCAAGAGAATAATTTGTGCGCCTTGTTCTGCAGCCTGACGTACTAAACGCTCTGCGGTTTGAATATTCGTTTTCACATCCTTAGCGCATTGCATCTGAATAGCTGCAACCGTTACATTTCTCATCTTTTTCTCCTATTCTGGAATTTGTTGGGTAATGCAGTGGATATTTCCACCACCTAAAAGAATATCTCTTGCAGGAATTCCGACAACTTCACGGTCTGGGAAACACTGGCTGAGAATATTCAAGGCTACTTGGTCGTTTACATCCTGAAATTGCGGCACTAATACAGACTTATTAGCAATGTAAAAATTTACATAGGAAGCTGCTAAACGTTCACCTGCATAACGCTCCTCTTCGCCTTCTTCATAAGTATAACCCGGCAAATCCTCCTCTGTAACTACTTGATGAATAGTTGGAATCGGGAGTTTATGAATAGTGAAGGGACGACCTTTTGCATCTGTTTCCTTTTCTAAAAGCGCTAAATCAGCTGCAGACATGGCATACTGAGGATCATCTTGGTCGTCCGTCCAAGCTAAAACAACCTCAGCAGGACCAACAAAGGCTGCAACATTGTCGACGTGTTCATTTGTCTCGTCTTGATAAATACCGTAAGGCAACCAGATAACTTTTTCAGCACCAAGGCTCTCTAGTAAGGTTTTTTCAATCTCCTCTTTAGTCAGGTGAGGATTACGACCCGGACTGAGCAAGCAGCTTTCTGTGACAAGAATGGTTCCTTGACCGTCACTATGAATAGCTCCGCCTTCCAGTACAAATGGTTTGGCATCGTAAACAGGTATTTCCAAGGCTTCAGCAAAGCGACTGGCTACTTGGTCATCTGCTTCATAGTCTTGGTAGAGACCATCAACAGCACCACCCCAGGCATTGAAAGACCAATCTACCGCCAACTTTTCCCTCTGATCATTGAGGAGAATGGTCGGACCAGTATCACGCGCCCAGGCATCATTTGTCGGAATATCTAAATAAACAACTTGGTCTCCTAGATAGGATTGCGCTTCAGATAGATAGTCCTCCTCAACCAAAAGGTAGACTGTTTCCCCCTGAGCAATGGTTTTGATAATCCGGCTAAAAGCTGCTTTAGCAGCCGACCCTTGAAAAGGCCAAGACCCTGGTCGAGTAGGCCATATCATGAGAGTCCCATGGTGGGGTTCATACTCTGCTGGCATACGATAGTCTAATTTCTTTGGGCTGTCCATCATGATAATCTCTCCTTAAAGTCTTGGTAGCCAAATGCTTTGACTAGACTGCACTCACCCTCTTTATCCATGAGATACAAACTTGGAAGCCCAATGCCATTAAAGGTATTATTTTTGACAAATGAGTAAATAGCCATGTCTTCAAAATAGAGGCGATCGCCGATTTCAATCGATTTTTCAAAGCTGTAATCCCCAATGATATCCCCTGTCAGGCAAGTATTTGAAGAGAGTCTATAAGTATAAGGTTTTTCTTGGGCTTCAAACCCATCTCTCAATGGGGGACGATAAGGCATCTCAAGAACATCTGGCATATGGCAGCTTGCCGAGGCGTCTAGCACCAAGGTCTCAATCCCGTTTTCAACAATATCCAAGACTTCTGTCGCTAGATAGCCCGCATTAAGTGCAATGGCTTCACCTGGTTCGACATAGACATCAAGGTTATAGGTTTCTCGAATACGTAAAATCTCAGAAATCAGTAAGTCCACATCATAGTCATCTCTCGTAATATGATGACCACCACCCATATTAAGCCATTTTACCTGATGCAAATAGGCACCAAACTGGTCTTCTACTGCTTTCAAGGTTGTCTCTAAATCATCTGCTCCTTGCTCACAAAGAGTATGAAAATGAAGACCATCCACCAAATCCAGCAAATCACTCGGTATCTTGTCTTGAGTCACTCCAAAACGAGATCCAGGAGCACAAGGGTCATAGAGCACGTGATCTCCCTGAGTAGAACACTGAGGATTGAGGCGCAAACCAACACTAATACCAGCCTCACGACAAATTTGACCGTATTTTCGTAGTTGTCTCTCCGAATTAAAAACAATGTGATCAGATATTTGAAGCAACTCTTCCATATCTGATTCCTTGAAAGCTGGCGCAAAAACATGGACTTCCCCAGGGAACTCTTCTCTAGCTAACTTAGCCTCATAGAGTCCACTAGCCGTCGTACCTGACAGATACTGACTAATCAAAGGATAGGTTTTATAGAGGGAATAAGCCTTTTGAGCTAGCAAAACCTTACAACCTGCCTTTTCCTGAACCTCTTGCAGAATGCTACAATTTTCTTCTAGTTTTGCTAAATCAATGACGTAAGCTGGTGTTGGTACTTGTTCTAATTTCATTAGTCCACCATTTGTGGATTTTCAACCACAACCCATGGCAAACCGTATTTATTCAAAGCTTCCATGAATGGGTCTGGATCCAACTCTTCAAGGTTATAAACTCCTGGTTGTTTCCAAGTGCCATCCATCACTAATTTTGTCCCAATCATGGCTGGAACACCTGTTGTATAAGAAATAGCTTGTGAACCAACTTCTGCGTAGCATTCCTGATGGTCGCAAACATTGTAGATGTAGATGGTCTTTTCAACGCCATCTTTGACACCTGTAAAGATACAGCCGATATTGGTTTTACCAACTGTACGTGAGCCAAGGCTGGCAGGATCTGGAAGCAAGGCTTTCAAGAATTGGATAGGTACGATTTCTTGTCCGTTAAAATTAATAGTATCTGTACGAAGGAGACCAACATTTTCCAAGCATTTCATGTGAGTTAGATAAGATTGACCAAAAGTCATAAAGAAACGAATGCGTTTAACACCTGGGATGTTCTTTGCTAATGATTCGATTTCTTCATGGTGGAGGAGATACATGTCTTTTTGCCCAACTTGAGGGAAATCATACTCACGTTTGATAGACATAGCTTCGACCTCAACCCATTTTCCATCTTCCCAGTAAGAACCTGGTGCAGAAACCTCACGTAGATTGATTTCTGGGTTAAAGTTTGTCGCAAATGGATAACCGTGGTCACCACCATTACAGTCCAAAATGTCGATATAGTGGATTTCGTCAAAGTAATGTTTGAGTGCATAAGCTGAAAAGACGCTGGTTACCCCTGGGTCAAAACCAGATCCAAGTAAAGCAGTCAAGCCTGCTTCTTTAAATTTATCTTGATAAGCCCATTGCCATGAGTAATCAAAATAAGCAGTAAATCCAAGCTCCTTACAACGTTTCTCATAAATCGCACGCCATTCAGGGTCTTCTGTATCCTCAGCCTCATAGTTGGCTGTGTCGATATAGTGGACTCCCGTCGCCAAACAAGCGTCCATAATGGTCAAATCTTGGTATGGTAAAGCTACGTTCAAAACGGCTTCTGGCTTGTAGCTTTCAATCAAGGCAATGACTTCTTCTACCTTGTCAGCATCAAGAGCAGCTGTTTCAATTTTAGTACTTGTTTTGCCTTCTAATTTAGCCTTCAAGTCATCACATTTTGACTTGGTACGGCTAGCAATCATAATCTCTGTAAAGGTTTCGCTATCTTGGCAAATCTTTGAAATAGCAACTTGGGCAACGCCCCCACATCCAATAACTAATAAACGACTCATTTTTTTCCTTCCTCTTCTTCTAAAATGTCTTCTACATACTTGGGCAGCATAAAGGCACCCACATGTAAGTTTGCAGTGTAGTATTCTGTGAAAAGCTGGCGTTTTTTCCAGCCTTCCTTGTCAAAATCTTTGACAGGGTGATATTTTTTCGATGCAAATCCAAATAACCAATAGCCAGCAGGACTGGTAGGGATATGTGCCTGATAAACACGGCTGATTGGAAAGGCTTGATTGACCTTGCGGTGCATGCTTCGGCAAGCTGACTCATCTTCGTCAAAGAAAGGACTCCCATGCTGGTAAATCATAATACCGTCTTCTTTCAAGGCTCTATAGCTATTGCCGTAAAATTCCTTGGTAAAGAGACCTTCTGTATGTCCAAATGGATCGGTCGCATCATTGATGATAATGTCGTAATCATCTTCGCAGTTTCGTAAAAAGCGAAGTCCATTTTGGTAGTAGATGGTAACACGAGGATCATCAAGACCAGCAGCAAAGTCTGGGAAATATTCTCTACAAACCTCTACCAACATCTCATCCGGTTCCACGATATCGATTTGTTCCAATTCTGGATAGAGTGTCAAAACTTGGGCAACACCACCGTCGCCACCCCCGATAACCAAGACTTTCTTTGGATTGGGATGGACAGCCATGGGAACGTGGACGGTCATTTCGTTGTATACAAAATCATCTGCATCCGAGAACAAGACATGCCCGTTTAAAATCAATATTTTCCCAAAAGCTGGTGTATCTAATACCTCAATATCCTGCCATTCACTTTTACCAGCGTAGAGTTGTTTGGCTGTTCTCAAGGACAATTTCACATCTGGAGTGTGAACCTCAGAAAACCATAAATCCATCTAGTTCTCCTTTCTCTCAATGACATTGATGTGATTGACCTCTGGATCTTCCGTTCCTTGGAGGGAACAACCACGTTCTTTGGCAAATTGTATATAGTCGACAATTTCTCGTGTAATCCGTTCACCTGGCGCTAGGATTGGAATACCTGGAGGATAGCACATGACGAATTCACCGCAGACCTGGCCAACAGAATCGTCCAGGGTTAAACTTCTTCTCTCTGAGTAGAAGGCTTCCTGAGGAGAAAGCACTAACTCAGGCTGGATATATTCTCCAGCAATCAAGTCCTTCCCATCTCGTGAGTAGAGTCTCTTGATATCAGCTAGCGCACCCACCAAGCGCTCGATGTCTTGAATGCGGTCCCCTATCGAAATGTAGGCCAAGATATTCCCTATGTCTCCAAACTCAATCTGAATGTCATATTCATCTCGTAAGAGGTCATAAACCTCGATTCCTGTTAGGCCGATTCCTTGGGTGTAAACTGACAGCTTAGTAACGTCAAAATCACAAACAGACACTCCGTCTACTAGCTCTTTTGAGTAGGCATAGTAGCCACCGATGGCATTGATTTCACGACGAGCGTACTCAGATAGCTCAATGACATTCTCAAAGGATTCTTTACCACGAAGGGCCAAATTGCGGCGTGAAATATCTAAACTAGACATTAGTAAGTAAGATGCTGATGTTGATTGGGTCAGGTTAATGATTTGACGCACGTACTCAGGATTCATCTGATCCCCAACTAAAAGAAGCGAACTTTGAGTCAAGCTACCACCAGACTTATGCATAGACACTGCTGACATATCTGCTCCTGCATCCATAGCAGATAGAGGAAGTTTATCTGTAAAATGCAGATGGGCCCCGTGCGCCTCATCTACTAAGACTTTCATTCCTGCAGCGTGAGCCATCTCTGTTAGCCCCTTAAGGTCTGAACAAATTCCATAGTAGGTAGGATTGTTAATTAGGATAGCCTTGGCATCTGGATGTTCCTCAATAGCTTGTGCTACACGGTCATTTTCAAGCCCCAAAGCAATACCGATTTTAGGATCCACACTCATCTCGATATAGATAGGAATAGCACCACATAAAACGAGTGCATTAATAGCTGATTTATGTACGTTACGCGGAAGAATAATCTTATCTCCAGCTTTACAAGTGGAGAGAATCATGGTTTGAACAGATGATGTTGTCCCGCCAATCATTAAAAAGGCATGAGCAGCACCAAAAGCCTCAGCTGCTAGTTCCTCTGCTTCTCTGATAATCGAAATGGGATGCCCCAGATTATCCAAGGGCTTCATAGAATTGACATCAATCCCTACACATTTTTCCCCTAAAAGTTCAACCAACTCTGGGTTTCCACGGCCACGCTTGTGACCAGGTACGTCAAACGGTACAATTCTTTTCTTTCGTAATTTGACCAACCCCTCATAGATGGGAGCTTGGTTTTGATTTAACATTATAAAGACATACTCCTTTATCATATTTTTTACACCTTGACATGCAAGGCTCTAAAGAATACTTATGAAAAAAGAGCAGGTTGGCACCTGCTCTACAATCTACTGACGTGTTTATGTTTGTTTCTTTTGAGTATGTCTGTTCCTGATGTTTCCTAACTCTCTAGTAGCAAATATTACGTACTTTATTGATCGTTTCACAAGATGACGTGTGCTTTCACCACACTAACAAATCTATACGAATTAGGACAAGTGTCCTAACATCAACTTATAAAAGTAGGCTTTTAACCCTATCAATAATGTGGCTTTTCAACCACGCTTCGGCATTCAACCCTGCCTGTCCGTAGGCATTTTTTACTCGGGTTTATATTTACTAGAAAACATCATCTCATTTTCTAAGCTTCATTACTATATCATGTTTTCGTATTCTTGTAAAGTATTTTTAGAAACTTTTTTAAATAAATTCATTTTTTCGTTCGTGAAATTTATTTAACTTAAAAATGGAAATCGTTTTAAATTTAAATCAAAAAACAAAAAAAGAAACTAAATAGATTAGTTTCTTTTAATGAATCATAAGCATAATCAACTATTCAAAATCCTATCTAGTCATCTCGTGCTACTTGAACAGCTAGCTCAAAATCAGTCATCAAGTAATTTTCATCCAGACGGATGAGACTGTAATACTCATTCCAAAATAGAGAGTCACTGTTACTTGACCACTGTAATCCATACCACAATTGAGTGACATCACTTGTATGTGATGGGGGGATTGACCATAGATGCTTTTTGAAAGTTTCTTGAACAAGAGAAACATCCAGTCGCCTAGTCAAGTCAAGTTCATCTAATTTGAGAGTGATAGAATGTTTTTTAGCTACCTCAATACTATCCTTGTTAAATCGGACCTGAATAACCTTAGAATCTTCTAAAGCCACATTCTGGTCCTCAGCACCGTAAAAGGAAATACTCCCCAGTACTATGCCATCTTTTGATAGGAGATAGGGAGCGTAAGGAACAGCATTGCTATCCAGTCTGAAGCCTTTTTCGATAGTGACTGTTTTATTGCCTGAATACTTTTGGAAACTGCCATCTGTCAGGAGGTCTTCGTATTCACTAGCACCATCGCTCTGTCTTACATTGATGTCAAAACCAGCATCCATCAGCTCACTGGCTTTAGTTTCTGCTAAAATGATTTTACTTTCATTAATTTGCAAAATTGGTGCTTGAGGTGGCAAACCAATCGTGAGATTAAACATGACTCCTACCAGAAAGACCATAAAGGTTATAAGGAGGGCAAGTAAAGACTTTCCAGTCCTTTTTCTTGCATTGAAAAGGGCCATTATAGCTGGGAGGAGGATCATTTTGGCTAAAATAGAATTCCCAACACCACCTCTATTTAAGGTCTGAAAAGCAAAGATCCCTGCGATTGCAATCAGTGTCAGGTAGACCAAAATCTCACCTAGACCCAGCTTTTCAGTTCGAGTTTGTTGGTTTACAGGCGTTTCGTACAATGACTGCCCATTTTCTTTCCTCTTTTTTAGAAAGAGATAAAAGCCCAGACCAAGTAGCAGATTAAAGATTGCAAAAACTATTAAAGTACCTATTATCGCCGTTCTAGCCATGGCTCTCTACTCCTTTATGTTCTCTCTCAAATCTTATCTTTCTCTTTAGTACCCAATTCCCAATCAATAAAACTAGCAAGAAGAAGGGGCCACCTTCTATGACCACAATGGGCAAAGCCAGTAGAGCAATCATCAAAAACCTAGCTTTCTTTTGCCGCCAACTACCGCCCCATTCTCCGTTTATCATTCCCCCTAAATAGTCGATGTAGTCAGTAAACCAAGTCAATAAGGGATTTTGAAAATCACTAGCCCTAAGGTAAATGAACATAGCAGAATTTAGCAAAACATAAAGAATTCCAAGGATTAGAATAATCTTTTGACTAGTTCGAGTAGCCTCTAGAACGATTTTTTCTCTCTTCTCTGGTTTTATTTCCTTGAGACTTGGATTCTTACAAGAGAGTTTTTCAAATCTATAGACCAGAAAACGGTAGAGATAATACTTTTTTATATCACGCTTCATAACCCCCCCAATCTAGGAAGGACACTCAATTATAAATCATGGTTTAAACATCTAATTTCAAGGAATTTCCTTCCAAATAGACGGCTTTTGACTCAGTGATTTTGATTTTTTGATCTTCTGAAAAGCCAATGGTTTCACCGTCCTTTAAGGTGACATCACTGCCTAAAACATACTGAAGAATAGACAAGAGGAAATAATATAAGTCATCGCTATTCATAGGAGACTCGATAATTTCAATCTCAGTTCTTCCAAACTCTTTCAAACCATAAGTGTAAATACTAGTTTTATCTCCCTGGTTGATAATTCCCATGTAAATCCAGAGTTGAAGGGGAAGCATTTCTTCTTTCAAAAGGTCAGCCAGGTCTAGATAAAGATCTTTGGGCAAGAGCAAGGTGGTAGAACCCTGATAAATACCAATAGCTAATTGACTAGTTTTTAGGATAGAGGCATTGACTTTAGTTAACAGGGAATAAGTTTCTACTGGCGAAAGATTGTCAGACAAAATAGAAACAATAGCATGCTGTGTGTGCTCCTGTGTTTCCTTCTCAACATCCTGCCAGAGGTAAGAATAGGCATACAATTTTTCAAATTCTTGACTTGGGATGGGAAGATCCATCAAAGCCAGCGCAACGAGAGCACCATCAATCACAAAGGTTGCACTAGAATCATCCCCAGAAACTTCAGAAATTTCAAGTCCCCAGTGAGATTTCAATTCCTGAATGACCTGGTCGAAAGAATAGGCTTGATTGCCTTTGAAAAGAGGCATGGACAAGATCAGTTGTTTTTTCTTCTCTGACTTTTCTTTCTTACTAGTAAATAGATTTTTTAAAAAATTCACAGGACTTCTCCTTTTTCTCATATCAGTTGGAAAGCAAAGCTCTCTTACTCAAAGTAAGTCGCCATACCAAGTTTCCTCATCCTCAAAACCGTAAAATTTCTCATCAAGTAGCCAATTTCCATCCACCAATCTAAGTACAAACTGATGCTTCATTTCTAAAGCTTCTTGATAATGAGTGATGACTCTTGCTTCTTCAGCTTTTGTCATGATAAAATCTACAGAAAAATCATTCGTTTTAACATAGTTATACTCACTTGGAGAGCTATAAGAAATTCGAACTCCTCCTTCCAAGTAATTTTGAGTCACTCGTCCAGTTAGAAGTTGCATTTGCCTCTGAAAATAGTCATCCATAAGTTCATTCCACTTGGGATGAATTTGATTTGCTGGGATGCCAAGGCGTTCTTTTTCCTTATCCAGTGCTCTGTTACGCTCAAAAATTTCCTCTTCTAACAAGGTTAAACTTTTGAGTAAATCAAGCAAGGGTGGGATGATTATTTCCGCCATAGCTCGATAGTTTTCAGGGGTATTTTTATAGTTCACTCTCATGATAACTCTCTTAACTCTCCTGGATTAATTGCTTTACTTCTATGTCTGAAAGTTGTCCATCCATGTAGAGTTTCCTAAGTAAATCTTTATCTACAGTAATTTCATAATAGTCAGTCACAAACTCATGAAATCTCTCAAAGCTATCAAAAAGGTAAGAAAGCAACCATTCTCCACCATCCTGGCCTTGGTAAGTCTGTTGATGCGCGTGACCATCATACCAGATAAAGAAGGTTGTTTCATCTTTTTGTTCTTCTGAATAAAGTGAGACATACTTTTCATCTAGTCCTTTATAAAAACCATCAATGACATCTTGATTCCACTCGTCAGCAGCAAACTGGCTTAAACTGCTTTCATGATCAAAACCTTTTAAGAGGATCATTTTATCAGTCAAAATCACATCTAAAGAATCACCAGAGCCATTATCAATAAGATAGCGGACTCCATAGTCTTCCTCAGTCTTAATCACGAGTCTAAGCCAATCCTCACTCGGATCTGTCAGATATTAGTCAATGACTAGCAAGGCATCTAAGCGAGTCTTTATCTTGTCCCAATCAATCTTTCTCATCTCTAAAAACCTTCCATCTTATTCTTGCAATTTATCAAGATCACAAGCCCTATAACGAGCTGTTAGATAGCCTGAAAAGCTAATCTGAGGGATATTCCACTCATTAGGCAAATAAATCGAACAATCTACCTGATCACCTAGAGGGGAACTTGCTGAGAAGACATATCTTCCCAAATCCTCATTATTAGGATTTCTTTCAACTTGACTCAATCTGCTAGTATTGAACCAGTCTTTAAAAAGTAACCAGATTTGCTCGGCATCTTCATTAGATAAGGTGGTTTTCAAGTTGTAGCTGATTCCGACTCTACATCTTTTTTTGAATCCTGACTCATCAGCCTTACAAACTTTTATCGATCCCTTATCATACTGCCAGTTATCACTATCTAATAGGGGAAATTGAACAGATAGATTGTCTTTAAATCCCTGCATAGTATCTAATAAATCTTTGGAGGCTACTTCGAATAATTCTAGTTCTTCCATAGTCTTCTCTTTAATTTTCATAGCTAATCACATTTCGATTTAATCTGCATCAACCCAGATCTGGTATTTTTGACAATGGAGACATCTAAACAAATAACCACAGATAGGCCCGTCTTTGACCAAGTAGTCTTCTACCTCTTGATATTCTTCACGCGCTTCATACTCTGCCAAGACTTGCTCAGCGATTCCCATATCCTTCAATTCTCGAGTTCCAACTGTACCCAAGTAAGCACAATAATCTTGGCAACAAGAAAGCCAATATTCTCCCTGCCAACTAGAGTAGCCTGGGGTCTGACAAAAAAGCAGCTGATTCTTTTCTGGATCCAATTCACCCTGCCACTCGGCATCTTGGATAAATTCTACATCGAATTTCTTAGCTGCTAGCCCATTTGCAATGCAAGTTGGGCAGAGATGTTCTATCTCTTCAATACTATAGGGTCTAAGAGAATAATAAACATTGCTTTCTTTCCCACAAGATGGACAAAGCTTGGCTTCTCCTTCAACAAATGAATCTGTAGCCAACGGATCTGGATGATAGATAAAATGTGGCAAAGACTGTAATAACTTCTGCCTATGCTTCTTCTCTTCTTTTCTTAGAGGACGAGGAAGGGCAAATCGGTCTCCATGACTCTGACTCATTTCCTGTAAACGGCTCAGTTTCTTTAACTGTTTTCGATCAGGTTTGTCTAAAATTTCGGTAAATAATCTATAGGCACTAGTGTAGAGACCCAATTGTTCATAGAGGTCAACTAAGACTTTCTTAGCTTCTAAATCATTAGACTTAGCTAATTCATCAGCCAAATCATAGAGTGCCGCAACACTGGAAGAATTTCCATCTTGTTCCAGGTATTGCTTTTTTAAAGTAATATACTTTTCTAGAAATGGATTCATAGGACTACCTTTCTAATGGAATATAAAAACCTTAACAAATAGTCACTAAGACATTCCCCTTGTGGTTTAAGATTTCCTTATAAAAGTCTTTCATTTTGACAAAGCAGGTTAAAATATCATCCTTAATTTCTTCCTCTTCCTCAAGATAATCCCAAATATTAGGATACAAGTCGGCCTTCTTGCATGCTTCCATACTAAAGTCTGCCAAGGCTCTGTGCATGTCAAAACATTCTAGAGCTTCTACAATCTCGGCTATCTTGTTTTTTTTCGGTATAGGCTATGTACTCAGACACTTCTTCTAAAGGAGTCACTCCTAAAACCGCTTCTCTCAAGGGATTGTCATCCAAAAATTCTGAACTACTAAATCCTGTCAAGACAAAGACCAAGGCATCCCACATTTTGTCAATATCTAGTAAAATATCATGACTATCAGCGGAATCCTCAGCAAAGTCTAACAAGTTATCTTCTTGGTTAGAAAGAGCTTTTATTTGTTCTAATTCATCGTCTGGTAAATATTGATAATTGGCAATCATTCCCATGATTTTTCTCCTTTGAATCTTGTAGGATAATACTGATGTTTTTAGCTCTATTTTATAGAAAATGCTATAATGGAGCTAAGAAATTGTTTTATTGAATGTTAAATAGGGGGAAATAGTAATGTTCACTAGTATTGTTTTGGGTTTTTATGCTCTTTTCTTTCTATCCTTGTCCTTTACTATCTATCTCTATATTAGACTTGTAGTTGCGGTTAAAAAAGGCAAAGACATTCCCAAATGGATTTATAAACTCGGCCATGCCATTCAAGGTAGAATTCACGTTGACTATGAAGAAATTACTGATGCCAATGCCATTAAAGAGATTCATTGGTTCTTGCTAATCTATTTAATCGTAAATCTCCTCGTATTGGCTGTCTTCTACTATCATGGTAATAGCTTTCCTCAAGCCATTTATGAATGTTTGAAGAAACAATTTTTCATCGTACTTGTTAGTATGGTTTTAAAAAGTATTGGCAAATTTGTTGTACTGGCTATAAGAAAAAACTTTCATAACAGTCATGTCTATGCATCAACCAACGCTTTTATCGGGATAGCTTTTTTAACGAGCTATGTTTTTATGTTTTGCATGATGATGAGTGGTCTTCCGGCTCAACCTGTTCCAGTAAGCATTCAAGATACCACTGTCATTATCGGGGAGACCAAGGCTTCCGAGCTTTTAGACCAAGGCTATACCTTTGGAGATAAAGGCGCAGAGAGCTCCATCACCAATCCCAAAAACGACCACTTCTACTACGGTCAGCTTCTCGAAGTCAAGCGGGATAATCAGTCCTTTGGCTTTATGAGCCTCACTCCCACAGGTAAAGATACTGATCAGCTCAAAAACTGCGTCATCACCTATTACAGAACACCTAAGGATAACAATCAACTAGAAGAAATTTCCATCAATCATGTCAAGCTAGCAAATCTCAAACTCCAAGATTTTCAAACACGAAAGTTAATCGATATCTTTGAAGTCAATCCTGCTGATTATAATGTCTCTGATAAGGATACCAACTTTATCCTAACCATCCAAACAGCAGATTACGACCTCTGGAAAAGGTACCAGATTGAAACCAAGTTCCATTCAGATGGTTCCCTAGATAGTTATGGTGTCAGAGCCCAACACAGTCAATGGGAATGATTGACCATTTCCCCCTTTATCACATAGGCATTAAACTGGAAAAATATCGTCGACAAGTTTATAGGTTTCGATGAACCGAAGGCCAGAAAAGCCTTTATCTCTAGTGATTTCTTCATAAATATCTTCTAAATTTTGGGCAGGTGCCAGCATCCAAAGACTAAATGGGCTGAGTTTCACCTGTCCAATTTTTTCAATATTTTCTAATAATTGCCCTAAATCTTTGTGATTGAACCAGCAATCTGTAACCAGAGCAAACTTCCTATTGTCCATCTTACAGGAGATATGACTGGTCAAAAAATCATCGATGGTGGGCTTTTTTGTCTGTAAGAGGCGCGTGCAAGCTAGATGGTACTCAAGCTTTCTAGGACTCTGCTCAACCATAGATACAAAGACAAGACCATACTCATCTTGGAACTTAACAGCAAGGATATCTCCTTCTTCAAAGTAGGGTTTGCGTTTAGCTTTGTCTTTAGGAACCTTTAGAGGTCTAGGATTTTCAGTTTGCAACTGAACTGCAAGTTTTTCCAAGACCTTCTGCCTTTGCTTCAAAGCCTTTGGATCTATTTCCAACCAAAATGGATCAGCCCCTTTTTTTATAAGCTCCAAGGTTTTGTCTCTGATGTCGTCTGTCAGATGACCAATCTTCCACAACGAGTAGGCAAGAGCAGTCCAATAAATTTCTGTAAAAAAGTCTGTTTGACAGTGATCTTTTTCCGCATCGAGGATATCCTTGATAATATTGGCTACATGATCACCATCTCTATAGCGACCAACTACCTCATTGTAAATGTCATAACCTTGATCACTGTCAATGATTTTAACGCCATCAATAGCCATTCTCAACTCCTAATACTCAATCGACATCTTATTGCTAAATCTCAAAACTTATTTAATCTTATGCTTGTTCATTTTCTCTTGGAAAATATCTGTAAGAATTTGTCGCAATTCTTGAGCTTCCTTTTCAGGAAGTTGGCCTTCTTGTTCAGCTACAGCATACAACTCTGGATACTCGAGCGAGATTCTCTTAACGGTACGTGTAATAGCATGTTTTCTAACAAAAAATGGAATCCGTTTAATCATATCCTGAGGAATTAAGGCGATAATCTTATCGGCAGTTTCCTTATCGTTCAGCTTAGAGAAAGTTAGTCCCTTTTTAATCATCTCTTGTTCTTTTTCTGTAAAATCTTTAATATCCATTGTGTCTCCTTATGACTATTTTATTTACTACTATTATACTATTTTTTTAATTGGTCGAATGAAAAATCTCTATAAATCCTCTTTTTCCCAAGAACGGAATCTGTTGTAACAGGTAGTTTTTTCAGCAACTCTTGGATATCAATATCTTTGGGAAGAGGATTCAATTCTCCCAGACTATTTTCCTGAAGATGTGCTGCAAAGATAAACTCTCCCTTTTCCCAATCCATAGCACAATCATTGATAACATCTACTGGAGACAGGTCCAACAGTTCTTGCTCTTGCGCTATAAAAGTCTCGTAGATCAACTCAAAAATAGCTTCTTTATCAATTTTTACAACTCTTAATGTATATTCATCCATGCTTGCTGTCCTCTAATCATATCAATTTAACTATCATTCGGTTGGTAACTTCTTATCTACTCTTTAGGCAAATCATCCGAAAAATACTACTTTTAGAGTTGAACCCACTTATCATTATCCATAATAAAGGGCTTCGCTAGACCTTCACCTGTATAGTTTTCGTATTTTGTATCTAGATATTTGTAGCAATCTTCCTTGGTTTCAAATTTGATGGCTTGATAAGGCTCCTCAAAGGTTAACTTTTCGACAAAGAGATAGCCATCCTCACTTGGCACAAGTATCCCGACATGGCCAATAAATAAGGATTGACCATCCAAGTCATCATGGACGACTACGGAGAGCATTCTTGCATTTTCATTAAACTTGAATTGAGAAAGGAATTGTTCCATCTTAGAAGCATGCACCTTAACATCTGTCGTTGCTTCGGTCTTGACTCTTGAGAATAAAATATCAAAAGCATCCTTGTCTTCCGCACCAAAGACTTTTCCTTTGTCAATGGCATCATTATCGACAAACAAGAGGGAATCATCTTTCTCTAACTTAGGGATTTCGATAGAATTTTTCAATAAACAATAACTGTTAATACGACAGTTGGTACCTACAAAATCACCTTTCTTCGGTGTCCAAAGATTGCTTATCTTTTCAACATCATAGTCTGTTTTGGTAAATGTAGAAAAATCCCCAGTTAAGCCAACCGAACCTATAGTTTCATTGTAGTCATTAACAAGGTTGAAAAAAGCATCGACACTATCTTTATCCAAATGCGCAGCCAAGGCTTTTCGAACTTCTTCTGCACTTGGTTGACTGTTCATATTGGTATAGCTAGCCTTCCAAGAAACTTGAGCAGACTGTGTTTGAGTTACTGAAGTTTCAGTAGTTCCATCACTCGACTTTTGAGCTTGATTACAAGCCACTAAGGTCAAAAGAAGTGTTGAGCAAAGACCAATAGTCGCTAATCTTCTAAAATTCATAGGCTTTCCTTTGTTTAAAAAAATTGTTGTTAAAGGTAAATAAGATTATGCTTTCGGTTGAGAATAGACTTGGATATGCTGCCCTAGTACCTTGATTTCTACTGGTAGGTCATCAGATTTATCACCGTCAACATCCGTTTCTAATTCGGAATCAGAAGAAATTTTGATATGACGAGCTTTTATGTACTCGATGTGATCATTTTCTACAACATCACCCTTTAATAAGTCAGGGATTACAGATAATTTAGAAAGAATTGATGCATCCTTAAGAATCAGAACGTTTGCATATCCGTCCTTATCTTCATCAAAAATCTTCTTATCAGCAAAATAATTGGTTAGGAGAACTAAAACGTGACTTGCTTCTCCAATATAGTTTCCATTTTCTGTTTCAACTTGAATATTAAATGCTTGATCTGTAACAACTGACTTCATGGTATTAATCGCATAGGCGAGCATGCCAAATTTTGTTTTATCCTCTATCCCAACGTTATGGATGGCTTCTGGTAGTGAACCAATACTAAAAATGTAGCCAAAATAGTGGCCATTGGATTTTCCAATATCAATCTTGTTTGTAGAACTAAAATCAAGCTCGTCAATGGCACCATCAATATCTTGATTGATTTCTAATAATTTCGTAATGAGATTTCCAGTTCCTCCAGGTATAATTGCTAGTTTTGGAATATAGTCTCTTTCAGCGATACCAGAGATTACTTCATTGACAGTCCCATCTCCACCGAATACGAGAACTGCCTCATAATGTTCTCTGGAAGCTTCTGTGGCGAAGTTGGTTGCGTCTTGCGCTTTTTGTGTAATTCTGGTATCGACTTGCTCGAAGTATTTTTTAGCCTTATTTTCTAGCTTATCCTTATAATCTAAAGCCTTTTCTCCACCAGAGGTTGGATTGATAATCAACATTATTTTTTGCATTCATTTTCTCCTCAATATCTATTTACATTTTTAGGTTATTAATATATATTTTTTGATACACTTTATTATATAATGAAATTTCTAAAAACAAAAATTGAAAGTACTGAACTAAAATAGATACAATCATGAACTGTCTAAGAATTTTTCTTTCAAAATTGGAAAAATAGATTTGTAGAAAAGATTTTATCAAGTTACAAACTGAAGAAATCATCTCATTCACTCTTTCTTCATATACATCAGTTTTTAATTTACTTTAAAACAAAACCTATGCTTCTATTATTTTTTTAGCCACAAATGTTGTAAAAAACTAATATCTTTATAGGGTTTTAAATCACATACTGCAAGTTCAATCTTTGTCATTTCTTCTAACCAGTTTTCTTTGTTCTTAAATTCATTTGGCTGTAGACTGTAAAATGTTCGAATCCCCAAATATTTTTCTAATTTAAGACCAGACAAAGCTAATATTTCCTCAATCGTATAAGTAGAACCACTTGCAAAAGATAGGCTCTCAAAATTTTCACCATTGAGTAAGCTAAATGCTTGATTGATATCATTAGCAAAAACAACACTTTGTAGAACTTTTCCAACGTGATTATGCTTGATAATTGAAATCAAGCCATCATCTTTTAAAATTCTTTTGAACTCCAGAAGATAGTCTTTTCGGTCATTAGGATCTATATATTCTAAAACATTATGGCAAAGGACAAGATCAAAGGATTTATCCGTAAAACGAACGAGTTGGTCAATACTTCCCCACAATTTTTCATAGGATGTGGAAGAGTTGGCATAGAGCATTTCCTCATTAGGTACAACAGAAATAACTTTATTCTTGCGAGAGAGAAATTCACTGACCAAGCCAAATCCAGATCCAAAATCAAGAATTTTCTTACCTTCCAGATGAGCAAGTTGGGCAAAGGTTATTTCATATTGTATCTTTCCCCAGGGTTGTTTTAACATATTTCTATAATGTTCAAGATCAGATTTTTTACTTATCATGTCTTACCTCATTAAAACTGATATTTTTCTTTAAAACCATTTCTTCTAATAATTTACAGTAAACTGCCGGATTTTCAGTGATCTTACAACAGTGGTCATATCCTTGCCAAATATGAAATTTGGCATGAGGATACTTTTTTGGGAGAACTTTTTTAGCAGCCATCAAGTCGAATTCTCTTGAACCATAAAAGAAAACACAATTTTTTTGTTCCCCTGGCGTAAGGTTAGGCAAAGCTACGAAGGCACAATCATGGGAAATATGTTTGATGCTTTCTTCATCCATAGCAATGAAAGAATCCGCCATCATCTCTCCTTTGTCTCCATAAAGTGCAACCATCTTATGAACAGCTATATCTCTATTTCGCAGAGCTTTTCTATGCTTTATTAACAATAAATACCTAGTAAAGACATCAAGCAAGGGCGCATTTGTCCATAAACTAACCCCTTCAAAAACAAGTTTCTCAAACCTGATGTCCTTGTAATTCAACAGTTGCAGTAATACAACTCCACCCAAGGATGCACCAAAGGCTAAACGCAAGTCTTTTATATGATGATCCTTTAGATAATCATAAATCATCTGGCTTTCCTTAAGACCCGATTCGTAGATGAGCGAAGCTGATTGCCCATGCGCCGACAAATCCGGAATGATATATCTAAACTTTTGCCCCATCTGGTCTGCAATCAGGGACTTCATCCCTTGAGCCGATGATAACATCGGGTGGATTAACAATATCGTCTCTTTCTGATTAGAATTAAGATCAAGAATGTTCATTATCTATCACCAGATTTCTTTCCTTTTTAGCCCTTATCATTAAAGAACTTATACCATCCATTTATGATTTATTCAGATAAATGCAACAATTATAATACCTTCACTTGAACCCCTTGCTTGTCGAAGGTTTTTTTGACATGTTCAAAATTACTGCTTATGATAGTCGCTTGCTTCAGATTTGAAAACTGTCGCAGTTCTTTAAGACTAACTTCATTTAGATCGAAACTATCACCTTCACCGTCCCACTGAGGTATCAAATTCA
>NZ_KV794288.1:111580-159332 GCF_001808705.1 Streptococcus sp. HMSC074B11
CGCTAAACTCTTCCGCAAAGTCAAAAATATCAAAAGCAGGCTTTAGAACTCCTTCCTCTTTAATGACTGCCTAAATGTATCTCACCAATTGATAAAAGATGCTCGCATAGATGATATATTAGCAACAAGTGATGAACTTACTGCGGGACTCATAAAAGGATATTAAGAAAGTGGGAACAAATGTCCCTATATTATTGGTCAGGAACATTTGTTAGTTGGACCACTGTTAAACCTCCCAACCATATACGACAAATCCTATTCATTATGAAAATTAGCTTTTAGACAAGCCTTATCTGAAACAATTAGTCAAGAGGTTTTGATCTCAGAGTTTTTATCTCAAGACAAGTATACTTTCAAAAATTAAACAAAAAACCTTAGAAACAAGGCCTTTTGTTATTCAAGTTTTTAGCAAGATTCCTTACTTTTATAAATCAAGTCATCTAGCCCACTTATGCTGATAGTAATCATTTCCTCCCTATAATGAAAATCCTTTATTAGCTAGATAACATTAAAATCTGTCTAGCTATACATCATTAGCAAAAGAATTCCTGTTGCATTTCCAAGAATATGAGAAAGTGTAGAAATCAAACAATTCCCAGACTTTTTATAAATCATTGCATAGATGATACTATCAACAAAAATCATGAAAATATCGTAGCTTACAAGCCCAACGCTTCCACTAGAAATATGGGCTATCGCGAACAATAAAGAAGATAGAATGGCACAAAGCCAAAATGGTATAATTCTCATTGACTTACCAAGAAAGAAACCTCTCCATGCAATTTCTTCCCCCAAGGCCGCGATTACTATTTGAACCATAAGGAGCGGTATTTTATCGAAGGATAACATACCATCCGTTCTTCCCAAAATATGACTAGCAAAAGCGCCCTTAAATATCATATCGCCGATAAGCAAAGTTGCTGCAGCGGTTCCTACAGGAAGCAAGACCAAAAGAATTACCCCTTGTTTTTTCAGATCATCGAAAAATGATTTAAAGCGCAAACCTGATTCTATATGTGATTTTTTATCAAAATGTTCAAGAACAAAGAAAAAGAGAATACCAATCAGTACAGTGAGACCTGATAAAGAAAGTTCAGGTATTATCTTTGTCAAAGACAATACTGCCATTAGAAACAAACCAATGATCGTAGTATATACAGACTTTTTATCTATTTTAGCAAAATCAGGCATAAATATTTCTCCTCAACGTTAGTAGGTCGACATGGTTATACATTTGTCCTGAATTGTCAAACTAAGTGCACAATTCAAAACTTAAAAAACTTTCGCCAAAAGGTTTCTAGGATTTCACGAGCAAAGTTACACACTCAACAATTCGCTGTTGTCGTTGGTAATCGAATCCAGTTTGCTGAGCTTGAACACCTTGAAAAACGGTCAAGGACATAAAAACCGAGACCATCGCAACAATAACATTTTTCAAAAACCGTTTTGTAACCATGATAAAACTCCCACATTTCTATCTAGTAATATTATAGCAGAAAAAAGCGGTTACAAACAAATAAGATCTGTTTAGATTTCGATTTTTTGTTTTATTAAATAAAACGATGGTTCCCCTGTACTAAGTTTTTACAACAACTCTACATCAATGCCAGCTTCATCAAAAACTGCTTTGACTTGTTTGAAATTGCTGCTCATGATGGTTGCTTCTTCCAAGTTCGGAAACTGTCTTAATTCTTCCACACCTACTTCATTAAGATCAAAGGTCTCATCTTCACCGTCCCACTGAGGTATCAAATTCAGATAAATTTCATTTCCTCCATCCATATAGATTTCTTGGACATGTTGGGCGTACTCCTTAGGGATTTGGAGCTTTTCAAAATGGTCTAAAGCAGGTTGAATGATCTCCATACTTTCAGTATCAATATCCAACTCGCTAAACTCTTCCGCAAAGTCAAAAATATTAAAAACAGGTTTCAAAACCTCTAAATCATACATTAAAACCTGGATAATGGCTAATTTAAAATTTATATTTTCAAAGTGAAGCACTTCTTCGTCAGTTTCTTTTAACTTGTAGCTTTCACGTTCATTTTTTATCTCTGGAAAGTAGGAAATAGAAAGTGTGTCTGTGATGGTCTCTGCAATTCCATTAAAATTAGTTCCATAAGGAGTCCATAAAATAAGGTTAAAATCCCCTACTCTATGCCTATCAGAAAAGAAATAAGGAGATTTTCCATCTGATAATACCACAGCTTGACATGGTTGCTTTGGCAATTCTTTCTCTCCCGTCATAGATTTTACAACATCGCCATAGTAGAGGAAAACTGTAGAAATCAAATGTTCCTCATCAATGTATGTTTTAGATTTTTTTAAATGATTTTTAATCGAGAAAGAATGTTCAAATACAATACCAGCATTGTCATAAATGTATTTAATAAACTTATTTTCTTTTTTGACAACCTGGTCAGGCTTCCCCAATATAGCTTCAATATCTTTCAAGGACAAAGGAAAAGATAAGCTGGTTCCGTTAATAATCATTGAATTGTTGTGGAGATTGATTTCAAGTTTTTTGTGTGTTTTTTTCTTAAAAAAATGAAACATATTACTACCTTTTCTTAAGTTTCTTCCAGATAAATTTTGACCGTTTGGTATTCCTGTTCTTTAGCATAGGCAAATACCTCTGAAGCTCTAATGTAATCAAAGATATTTTCCTCTAAATCTTCATCCCAGGTTGATTCACTAAAGATTTGATTGTCTTGACTTGCTTCATAGAAAATATCAAGGTGAACTTGATAAAACTCTTCATCTTCATTTGGAGCTTGCCTTACCAACGATAGTTGAAACAAGGGTTTATCAGATATAGCTGTAAATGTCCCTGTTTCAAACAAAATCATCTCATCCTCAATAGGCTCACGACACAAGTCTTCAAAGATTGCTACCATATCCTCTAAGGGCATCTTATCGGTGATTCTTTCTCTTAAAAATTCAAGTGATTGCTTCATATTTTTTCTCTTTCTAGATTGTTTTCGTTCTTAGAATAATCCTATTAAAAAATTGAATCCCTACATCTTTTATTATACTACATAAACAGAAAAAAAGACCGAACCAGATGGCTTTCACCCTAGTTTCAGTCTAGCTCTTTTTGATAATCGGAATAGCCACTGTAAGGACATCTATCCCCAAATTAATTCCCTGAACTTGGTAGTGATAGATTGGAACAGAGTAAATTTTTTGAACTCTTTTTTTGAGGTGACTATCTATCATTTCAAGTAAAATCCCATCTGATAAATGAGGAAATTCTGGTCCACTAAGTAAATCATCTTCGATCAAATTCAGATCCCACCCCTCATCGATAGATCTGCAGAAAAGAATCTTACCAAAATCGATACAGTATTTTAACTTTTGATTCTTTAAACCTTCGATAAAAATTTGCAGGTGATTTTCTTGAGAAAGTTGACACCGTAATTCATACCAATCATACTTGATTTCCTCACCAATATAAACCCACTTCATTTTTTACCAACCTCTTCTATCCTTATATTACTCTCTTGATTTTTATAGAGAACTAAGTCAATGACTAGATTCTTTGCACAAATACGAAAATGAACCAAGTCTTCTTCAGTCAAAACTCCACCCGCCCTATGAATCACTTCTGTAATCAGGCTACTGGACTCTAGCTTACAAATCGGGAATTCAAGAACTGGCGACCTAGAAATCTTATTAAGAGAATCAAACAAGTCTCTATCTACGATTTGGTAAAAATGACAGAAGGGAAAATTCAATTTAATCAGATGTTTCTTGCCCTCCAAAGATATCGTAGAGATCTCGTAATGACTATTCTCACTAAAAGCTGCACTAGCTTCATATTCATCTTCTGGAATAATAGATTTCCACTCTAGCATTAAATCTCTCCTACCACTGTTTTCAATCATCTCATTAATTTTCAATTTTCATCTCACATTTTTTAAAATTTTTCGTGAGTAACTTCTTCAAAATAATCATCCAGATGATGGTAGATCTGCAAATCTACTTCTGAACCATCTTGTAAAACTGCGAATACCTTCACTTTATCATCATTGACAAATACGAAATTATGTTCACCAAAATAAGATTGATAACCCTTGTCAACTAAGGTCCAAAGTTCATCTTTTTTTAAACCAAAAATATCTTTTTTTACAAGATAGGTTTTCCAGATTTCCATTTTCATGATAGATATTTCTCCTTAAGAAGCTAGATAGTGCTAGATGTTTCTCTTTACTGCTCAATCCGTCTACTAAAGCAGTGGAATACACTCACAAAGAACTTTGGTTGACTATTGAATATCTTCCATCGCTTCTTTCACATATCCTTCGACATCTTCAATCTCTACAAACATTGGTTCTAAGTGGCATAGGAAGTGCCAATCTTCGGTGTCGCGTTTTCTGTAGAGAATCGCTTCACCGTCTTCACTTCCGAAAAAGCTTCTGTCGACTTCGTACCCTTTGCTTTCTAAGAAAGCTTTTGCCTTGTGGAAGTTTGCTTCTCTGGCTTCGACATAGACTTTCACTTCATCGTTGTTAATGACATAGGCATCGACTTTTGTAGCTCCTTCAATCACTTTATCGTTTTTAACCGATAGATTCGAAATCTCTTTCCAAATAATGTCCACATTTTCTTCGGGTTCAAACGATAATCTAGATAAAGGAACAATATTTCCGTTGAAGACAATTTCCATATAATCGGGCAAGTGTTTAGGATTCACATACTCCACTTCAAACCCATCTTCGTTTTCTAGAGTATACCCCGGAATTTGAGATACAAAGGCTTTCCCTTCTTCTAAAGAAT
The DNA here is from genome assembly GCF_001808705.1 of Streptococcus sp. HMSC074B11. Taxonomy (GTDB): domain Bacteria; phylum Bacillota; class Bacilli; order Lactobacillales; family Streptococcaceae; genus Streptococcus. The sequence goes on from NZ_KV794288.1 coordinate 116,360, forward strand.
CAAACGCGACTAAATCCTTTTGATAATCACCTTGATACAATTCCAATATAACCATCGATAACCCTCCTAAGCTTTTTCGTTCTAAACATTATTATGCTACCGTCAATAGGTAATGAAACAAGTTCTCACGATGTACATCCAGTAGTCCTGCATGCATGAGGCTCCATATCTATGACCCTTTTAAAAGTACGTAGAGGCTTTCGCAACAACGTATCAGAAAGAAGAAAGAGTAGTTGCTTATTTACGATAAGCCTCTATTTTGTTTTTATATTCATTTAGAAGCTGTTTGGAATAAACTTTTTCATTCTTTGAATCTCGAACTTCCTTCCAAAGGATAGCAGCAACGGTTAACTTGTTAGCATACTGATGGCTACATTTATCCGTACAAAAGTCTTTTAAAAATTGATTCCACTGACAAGCCGAACGATCATACTTGGCGTAATCTGACTCTCCATAATAAATTTTAATCATATCCTGAATCGTAAATGTTAGATCATGATCCCTTTTTACTTTTCTCCAAGCGGTTGCCATATCCGCATTAAATTTAAAGGGACTAACCCCTGTTACCGCAGCAAAATAATCTCTAAACTTCTGGTTAAAAGAAAACCCACAGTTCAGTAATGGAGTCTCTAAAGTGATTACTTCTGATTGAGGTTTGAGACCTTTCCTCAAAGATTTCTCTATTTTATTCCCCTGAAAATATTGTTCAATTATATAAACCAATTCTTTCTTCGTCCCTCTATACTCTAATCCAAGAGACTTACAAATTTGGGAAAGTTCTTCTCGATACCAATAGTATTGGTTAAATTCTTCAAATGATTTTATCTCTTTAAAACTAGGTCTGTTTTCTACCAAACAATCACCTCCATCCTTCAAATTTACGACGGTAACGCCCCTCAGTACGTCACCTCAGCGTGTGGTCATATGCTTATATATACGATCATTTTATTACAACTTCCTTTTCCCATCGTCTGAGCACATCTTTTAAAGGCTCATCCAAATAGGTATAAACGTTGTCCTGAATCCACTCAGGAATCCCATAAGCCGCCTCTGCTATACTTCATGTGGTTGCAGTAAGAGTATCACTATCGTCGCCTAAAATGTTAGAGTCAATTAAGGCATATCAGATTCATCACACATTTCCAATGAATCATTCTTTAAAAATGGTAGCACCAAATCAAGCCACTCTTGAGGCAGGTAAGCTGACAAATAGCCATGATTGTAGCCCTTTGCTTCATACAAAATCGTATTTGGATGTAGCTGCTGAAATAATTTCGCCGATGTTTTCACACAGTTCAACTCTTTTTCACCATAAATATACAGAACCTGCGCCTTACTAGCGGAAATTGTGTCCTTCAGCTTGTAACACTCCATATAGGTTTTGTAAATGGTCACTAATGTTTTGATAGGCGTTCTTGACAAATCCTCCAAAAAATAATCTTTTATTTCCTCTGGATAAGCGAGTTTAGGATAGAGTTTGTTCATCATGCTTAACTGAAGTTTGCAAGAGAATTTACTGAACATCAGTTTACCAAATAGAGACACTAAAAAGATGCTGATTTTAGCTAACCTTGATTGAGGAATACAGAGGCTTCCGTCTATAATAGCCTTCTCAGCTATCTCGCTGTCTAAGGACAAAAGCTCCATGGCAATTTGACCACCAAGTGAAACACCACCAATCGCAAACAACTTCCCGCCACAGTGTTCTTTGATATAGTCTAGGATCTCCAAAGCAGAAGCTTCAGTAGAAACATAATCAAATTGGTACTCTTCACCGTGACCATTCAAAGTAGGTAAAATAACACGGTATTTTTCCGACAAGATTCGTGCTTGACGAAGATAGTTCCACCAAGAGCTACCACCTCCATGTATCAGTAAAATAGGAGGCAAATTCTTATCACCAAATTCGTGGAATTTCATATTTAAACTCCTTACTGTAAGACTTTCACTAGCTACATCCTTGTTTAATCAGTTTGAACAAGCAGCGATACCGCATCAAACAGAAAATTCTCTAACATTGATTATCTAATTAGCAAATCGTTACTTTCAATAATGGACTTCCTGTTCTAAAATTTAAAATATTTTTCCTTACTAATTCTATTACTAGCCAATATAGTATAAATTAAATAAGCAATAAAAATGATAATAAAAATAACATTAATTTTTAACACAAAATAGAGATTTAACAAATTTGCGAACGCATGAAATAATATACAGTAACCCACTGATTGGGTTTGACGGTAAAGAAGCCCTAAAACAAAACTTAGAAATAATGTATATATAAAAAATAAAATAAAAGGAAATCCTTGATGACTTTCTCCAACTATAAACCATAAAGGCAGATGCCAAATTCCCCAGATTGAACCTACAATCAAATTAGATTGCCAATAAGTATATTTTTTAACAAGTAATGGTTGTAATATACCTCTCCATCCTAATTCTTCATGTCCACCACCAAAAAAAATTAATTGAATAAAGAATAGTGGCATTAAATAAATTGATACTCCGTTTAATTCTAAGGAAGATACAGAGAATAGTATCAAAATTGCTAACAAATGAATAATGAAATAAATACTACTATTTTCTTTCTTACTAAATACAAAATGTTGAAATTTTATATTATTCCTTTTCAAATAAAAGCCACTTGCAATAGCTGGTCCAAGTGCACCAACTATATGTAACATTCTACCTATAATCGTTTCTAATCCAAAAATATCAGATTGTGTAAATAAGGCAAGGAGACCCCAAACTATATAAGTAATTCCAAATGTAATATAAAGATAATTTCTTAAATTCCTTTTATCAATTTCTGTCATTTTATCTCCATATCTTGATTATTTAACAAATAACATTTTTTACTGCTTCTTAGTTGCTCTCGATTATAACTACCTATATTCTATCACAAAAACACAAAAAAGCCTTACAATCAAGGCTTTTCATTATTGATTCATACCAAGCTTTCTATGCTTTTACGAGCAAAGATGCACACTCGGCGGTTCGCTGTTACCGTATCGTTTCGTCGTAAACTCCTTACTCTACGACAGCTATCCCATGGGCAGAACATCTGCTTCTACTTCGCTGATACCTCAGCTCGGACAAGCAGTGATGCTGCCTCAACATGTGGCACTAGTCAACATCTATATTTTAGAACGAAAATGATAGAGTGTTTTATAAAATTATACTATAGAATGAAAATATTTTATAGTTACCATTTTTTAACTTTATATTTTAGAATTATCATTTTATAAATTTACTTGCTAACTTGTAAACTTGTTGAACCTCTTTACTCTTAACATCCCAATTACCAAGTTCTTCTTTAATCAACTCTGGAAATTTTTTGCTAATATCCCTCAAAGCATTACCGACTGATTTTCTAACATATTCACTAGAATCTTCTTTTAATGTTGCGATTCGTTTAATAGCTTCATCTGGATTATCCTTGAAATATGGTCTACTCGTCCATATTCTCAAACCTTCTGCAACAGCTCTTCTAACATTTGGATTACTGTTTTGTAACCAGTCGTCAATAACCGGAAGAGATTTTTCATAACCTGTTTGCTTACAAAATTCATCAAATGCTTTTGCTAATACTTCTTGAACTCTCCAATTGTCATCCTTTGAAACCTCATCCCTCATGAAGATCAAAATTTCTTCATACGATGACAAATGGCCGAAGAGAAATACACTATACATTCTAACTTGATATACATTGGATTTAAAGGCTAAAAATGCTAATTCTTTAGTATACGCATTATCGTTTGATAGATAGTCAGCAAGAGCTCTTTGCTCTTCCTCTTTAAATCCATTTTCTATTAAAGAGAATTCTTTTTCTAAATTTAAAATATATTCTTTCATGTAACTTGACCCCGAAACAACATTCCAATTTTCAAGATAATTCTCGATAGGTATCGATAAAGAATTGAATTCGTTATAATATAAGCAAATAATCTTGACATTTTCTCAAATTGATATTTAAACTCTTTTATTATTCAGCCTTTTTCTCAATCAAATACCAACTAGGAATGATTTGCTTCATATCTTCATACCACTCTAGAATTTCTTTAGCTTGATGTTGCATTACTGCTATTTCTTCGATTCCGTAAGGAACAGACCATGGCAGAGCACCAACTATGTTATTTAGAATATAGATAGCGAGAAGATTCCAAAATAAATCCGGAACCTTATGATCAAAATATCCATCTATCATACCAGACGCAAAAGAGGGAGAGACTTGAGCAGACCATACAATACGATTGAATTCCTCCCAAGGATCTCCAAGATCAAATCGATCAAAGTCTATGACATAAATTTCTCCATCTTCACCAATCATGAAATTCCCGATATGATAATCTCCATGTTGGAAAACCTGAGGTCTATCTTTTAACAATTCTCGATTTGCATTTAAATAATCAATAAAAATCTGACCATTTTCATATTGAACAGGACATTCTTTGTATTTTTTGATTTTGTCATCAATTTTACGATTAAAAAAGGATTCCCAATCTTCACGAACTTCTGTAACAGGAAGAGAATGAATTTTTCGAAGGATACTTCCTGCTTCTACTCCGTAAGTGTATTGTTGTTCTTTTGAAACAGTTAAAATGGTTTCTCTTGCATCTTTCCCGTCTATCCATTCGTGTAAAGAATGCACTTCGTCATCACAGAGTTCTATGCTAATCGGTTTACACATCGGAACTCCAAGAGAAGCCACCTTCTCCATCATATCAAATTCAAATTTTTTAGAATCTAACTTATCCTTATCAGAAACACGCAAGAAATAGTTTTGCTGATTTTGATCTGTCACACAATATTTTTTATCATCTGACCAGCCTTTATTTATGGTTATCTTACTACTAAAATCCATCAAGCACTCTCCGATTCATTTCACAACACTTTTTGCAGTTTTCACTAGTAACCTATCCAGTTCGTCTACACTTTAGTTACCTAGATCAAGATTTAGATAATGGAAACTAGTCAATTTTCTCTATGATATTTCCAAGTTTATCCAATACAAGACATGAATGATCATTTAGTGGGATTACGGGAACATTAACGAGTTCTTCAGCTCTATCCTTATTAGCTTTATCATTCCATGAATCATAATGGACACTAATTAAAAACTGACTAAAGAGTCCTAATCCATTTTTTTATCTTTATCTGATGATCTGAATTATCATTAGGTGAAACATAGACTTTTTCTCCTAATAATAGGGCTCCTGCAGAAAATCCTATAACTTTCGCCCCTTTATTCAGCATACGATCGATATAATTTTTGAACTGCGGATTGACGTAAGTAGCTAAATACTTTTCCGTATTTCCACCACCGATAATAATTAGATCAGCATCTAAATAGCTATCAAAATCAATCAGCTCAGTGTCCAAAAGTAAGTAATCAGTGTTTAGATTAGGAAATTGACTTTGGAAAACTTCCGTGTACTTTTTCATATACGGTTGCCAATTTTCTCGATAAACTGTAAAAATGGCAATTCTTTCGATCTTGCTTGATGACACAATTTTATTAACAATCGTATGGTTCTTTATCGGCGGATTTCCACCCATCAAAAAAATTTGTTCGTCCAATCTTTCACGCTTTCTAAAGATACATAAAGTTTAAACAAGTTTATTCACGTTTCTAAATTATAATTTTTTCTTAAAATGAATAATTCTATTTGCCTCCTGAAATCCAATATTGAGATGAAATCTTATAGAATCCGTATTCGTTAAAGTACAGTCACTTGCAAATTCCTTACATCCTTTATTTTTCGCCCATTCCTCACATTTTGTACAGAGATTTTTAGCAATATCCTTTAAACGATATTCCTCGTCGACAATAATCCCTTCTAAGAATCCAACAGGACTATATTTACATCCTTCAACATAATCAAATCTGAGTGAACATAGTGCTAGACCTACGATTGTGTCACCTTCAACTTCAGTAAAGATTGCAGTATTTTTGCCATTCGTATATCTTTTTACTTCATCAATAGCTTCTTTATCGGTCAATTGGGGCCATAATTGTTTCATTTGTTTAGCCATTTTTATAGAATCTTTTGTTATTCCATCCATATTGATGTTCCTCCTCAAATTACAAGCAAATGTTTCGAATCACGCTGTTACTTTGTTACTCATTGGTTGATACCAATACCATCCCTTTCTACTTTTCGACTGTCTCAGATTGGAAGAGCAGATCCACATACTCAGCGGTTCGGACTTACCGTATCATTTCGTCGGTTTCCCTCCTCATTCTACGAGTCCTATGCCCAGGGCACCTTCTCAACCTTCAGTCTCACCTTGTCGCATGGGCCAAACATCTACTTCTACTTCGCTGATGACTCAGCTTGTACAAGCAGTGATTTACTTAAATGAAATCCATTCTTCTTTTGATAGACAGGTTACGTGTTCTGTACGAAGAACACCTTCCCATGCACACGGAACGTTCTCTTTTGTATGACGATAACGGAACCCGCATTTTTCCTGAACTCTCTGCGACTTTGTATTGCCGTCAAAATAACCGCACCATAATTTCTCCAGATTCAGGTCATCAAATCCATGTCTCATCATCTCACGAACTGCTTCTGGTATCAGGCCTTGACCCCAATAGGGAACTCCTATCCAGTAACCAATCTCCGCCTCAGTATCCGGAATCCCTTTATCACTTGCAGAGCCAATCATCAGTCCTATGCTACCCACTGGCTGCATCGTTTCTTTTAAAACAATGGCGTATGTCTCAGGTGCTGAAAGATAACTTTTTATAATCTCCCTACTATTTTCAACGCTTGTATGTACTGGCCAACCTGCAATCGGACCCACCTCGGGATTACTGGCATATTGAAATAAATCATTGGCGTCTTTTTCTTCCCATGGGCGAAGAATCAATCTTTCCGTTTCTAAAATCATTTTTCTCTCCTTAAATTCCAACTGTTTATACAATCATTTCAAATGAAGGATTTTTCATGATTTGACTCTTTGTATCAACGCTATACACTCCACATGTGCTGAGAGCTTTCTTCTATACTAATAGACGAAAGGGTGTGAAAATGATTTTTAAATGATACTGTGGAACGGAACAGTAGCCCTAGTATTGACTACTGTCGTTTCTATTCATATTGGCTATTCTAGGACTGAGATGAAAAAATCTATAAATGCTCAGAATAAAATTGAACCCGCAAATCTCCCCAAAACAATGGTGAGTCATGTACTTGTATTATTCCGAAAAAATACACCTCTGGTGCAGTGAGACAAATTGGTGTATCTTATAGTGGCTTCGTAGATGAAAGCTATACTCTACTATCACTCTTTGATGATGTAGAACAAATTGAAAAAGATAATAGACTTCAGACAGCTATTGATGTTGTCAGAGAACAGTTTGGTTTTTTAGCCATACAAAAAGGAACCGTCCTAACTGAAGGTTCCAGAAATATTGAACGCAGTAAACTTATCGGTGGTCATTCCGCGGGTGGATTGGAGGGATTAAAATGAAACAAGAAAAAAATACAGTACAATTTTCAGAAATCCGTAGCAAAGGATGTAATGATATTGAAATGCTTGAAAGATTTTTACATGGAATCGTTGAAACAGCAACTTCAAAACTTCGTCAGAGAAAACTCAAAACAACTGAAATATCGATACGACTAGTACATGCTAAATCTGAAAACCGATTACCATTGGAATTTACATTTAGCATTAAGCCAACAAGCTCATCTGTGATAATCTATACTGAGGTAATCAATCGCTTTAAAGAATGTTACACAGGTGGGGGAATTCAAGGTTTTACGATTCAATTTGATAAAAATACCCTTGCCTCTGCATAGAAAGGATTTGATATGATTGACCGTTCATATTTACCATTTCAATCAGCAAGAGAGTACCAGGATACAAAGATGCAAAAATGGATGGGCTTTTTCCTATCTGAACATGCATCAGCACTCTCTGATGATACAAACAAAGTAACGTACATGTCTGACTTATCACTAGAGAAGAAATTATTACTCCTCAGTCAAGTATACGCCGGGCAGCTACGCACACGCATTCAAGTGATTGAAAAAAACAAGCGTGTTTCCTACACTGGAACAATACCAAGTCTGACCAAAGATTTCATTTTGATAAAAACTACAACAGGTCACATCAATTTGAAATTAAAAGACATTATTAGTATTGAACTTGTCGAGGAGGTGCTCTATGAATCAGCTTGAGTTTCAGCGTAATCACCTACAAATGGACTATTATAGCGAGAGCTACCAAGATTTTGAACGTGACTTCTACCGCTACTCTAACATGAATATTCCATTGACCTTCCTAACTGATGATATCCTAAAAACAATGGCGACTTCACGTAAGAATTACTTTGTCCTCAATAAGGAAAAGTCCAGAGATAACCGCGATCACTTCTTCATATTTGAAGTAAGTACCGTAGATGAGAATCCGCTAATCTATCATTATACATATAAGAAAACTACAATATATTTAGCAGAAAAATAGGAGCAGTTCAATTGACTGTTCCTATTTTTAATATTCATAAAATCTAAAGTCTTTATACTCTTTAACAATGGAGTCGCCAACCAGAACAGACTATACTGACCAGCGACTACCTTAAATTTAATGTTTCAGATTTATTTTCTTATCTCTAATTTCATAAACTACATCTGCTACATTTTCGAGTAATCGTTTATCGTGGGTGATAAACACGATAGTTCCGGTGTACTCCTTCATTAGTATTTCCAAAGCCTCTAAACTTGGTATGTCAAGGAAGTTACTGGGTTCATCCATTATTAGGATGTTATATCTACCCATGAGCATTTTAGCAAGCAACAATTTTATAATTTCTCCACCGCTTAAAACAGATAAACTTTTTCCAATATCGTTCTGTTTGAACCCCATAGATGCTAGCACTGAACGAATTTCTGATATATTGTAGTCACAATCCTTCTGCATAAACTCCATAACATTCTGATTACTGTTGTACTTGTAACCATTCTGTGCAAAGTAACCTATTTTTGCCTTAGGCGAAATAGAAATTCCTTCTTCATGGTTTAAGATCATTTGGATTAAAGTTGTTTTTCCGATTCCATTACCACCAGTTAACGCCACTTTTGCTCCTAACGGAATTTGAAAAGATGCATTTTCAAACAGAGCCTTATCCCCAAATACTTTATTAATTTCTGCACCGACTATAGGGTATGGATTATGGAGCTCCAATGCTTTACTTTGCCTGAAACGAATTCTGCGAATGCCTTCCGGAGCTTCTACTTTTCCTAAGGCCGCAATCCTGTGCTCTAGGGTTTTAGCAGCATTATACATCTTTTTTTCCTTACTTCCTATTGATTTTTGATGAGCTAAACGCCCTCCGTCTTCAGTACTTTTTTTCTTTGAAGAACCTTTTGCCTTCTGTTCTATTTTACGAGCCTGTTTTCGCTTTTCCTCCGCAGCCCTTTCCAATCGGGCACGTTCCGCAATAAATTGTTCGTATTCTGCAGCTTGGCTCTTACGTTCTTCCTCTTTCTGACGAAGATAATCAGAATAGTTTCCCCAATACTCAGTGATTTTGCCATCTTTCAGTTCCCATATTTTATCTACTATTTCATCAAGAAAATAGCGGTCATGGCTAATAACTAACAGTGCACCTGTAAAATATTTTAGCTGTCCTATTAGAAAATCAATTCCTTCACGGTCTAAATGGCTCGTAGGTTCATCCGCTAAAATACCATGAACCTGTGCCGATAAGGCCTGTGCTATTTTAAGCCTTGTTTCTTCACCACCGCTCATAGTCTGTATATTTAATTGCTCAACACCTAGCTTGCCTACAAGTGCAAAATCTTTTTCCTCCTGCAGAGTTACTTCGTCCAACTGGGGAATATAGGCAAGTTCACCCAGACGATTCATTTTACATCCTGGGGGAGTTAATTCTCCTAAAAGTACCCTGAGTAAAGTGCTTTTTCCAGCACCATTTGCTCCTACTAAACCAATACGGTCATAATCATATACTTCTAATTCATTTATATCTAAAACATCGCGTCCTTTGAATTCCACACGAATGTCTTTTGCTTTTAATATTAATTCCATAACATTTCCTCCTGTCTATAATCGCATGCTTTCATTTGCTTGTATGCAGGGAAAACCCTGCGATTTTAGCAGGAAGAGTTACATGAAAATAAGATACATAAATATTCCTCCAATATTGTTTATTTTAAATCTAATTTTCTAACCTCAGTTATCATTTGGCAAACTATAGCAATGCCAATAATTAAAATACCTGATAGTAAAAACCAATGATTTACACCGATTTTATCAGCAAAGAATCCAGAAAGAATTAACCCAATTGGCATAGCAAGTGACATGATACTTCCGATCAAAGAAAATACACGTCCTAAATATTCAGGCTTAATTTTCTCCTGAAAAAGAGCTGTTTGCACACCGCTATAAAATGGCACCGAAAGCCCCATTATTGCACAGCAAACTACGAATATTACAAATCCATTTGGAGGAAGTATTCCCGAAACGGCTAAACTGGTCCCCATTATAAAAAATGAACTTGTTATTAGTAATACATGCTTTTCGAAGCCCCCTAATCTTCCTAATAATAAGCCTCCTGCTAGCATCCCAAATGCAAAGGAAATTTCCGTAATAGAAATATGCACAGGCGTTCCATTAAAGTGTTCCATGCTTATTAAAGGAAATAGTGCATTGATTGGCATATAAACAAAAGTATATAGTGTTCCTAAGAGTAATAAGGCAAACAATCCTTTGTTTTGTCTCAGAACCACAACTCCTTCTTTCATCTCCCTTATGAAATTTGGTTCTAAACTTTGCACTTGATTACCCAGCTTAGGTATACGTACAATTGCTACCGTAATAGATGCAATCACAGCACCCAATACGTCGATGGCAATAATAGCATTTAAATCCCAAACGGAGTATAAGAGTGCTGCAACTGCCGGACTAACAATATAGCTTATAGACTGCAAAGACTGACTATAGCCTGCGCATTTCGTTAGCTGTTCTTCTGGTACTAAAAGTGGTGTAACCGCATTGAGTGCTGGGGTATGAAAAGCTGTTCCAATGCTACGGATAAACAATACTATCATAATCATCCAGACAGGTAGCTCCATACAGAATGCAACAATAGCAAGCACTGCACCAGCTGCTGCGATAATTAAATCGGCACCAATCATTATCTTCTTCCTATCATGACGATCCACTAGCACACCAATGGCAGGTCCCAAAATCGCATAGGGTAAAAAACCTACTAATGAAGCCATAGACAAGACCATCGCAGATCCTGTTTTTTCTGTAAGGTAAAAAATAATCGCCATTTGCAGGATGGCACTAGTGATTAATGATACTGCTTGCCCTGCCCATATTGCATAAAATTTTCGTTTCCAATTGTTGTATTTTTCCATTTATATTATCTCCTGCATATTATTTTGCTTGAATTTCTATTTTGAATAGCATTCTAGGCAATAAAAAATGCAGGCCAAACCCCACAATGTGGCTTTTGGTCTGCATACATACAATTTGGAAACATTCATATTAAAGACATAGTTAAATAAAGGTATAGTTAAATAACCAATATCCTCACCGTAACTAATGAATGCTCAATATCGTATAAATAAGCACAACAAAAAAGCCTATCATCGGGTATAGATTCTGCTTTTTTTATTGCCAGCTTATCTTAAACGCATTGAGGCTGTCATAGTTTCGGTTCCTCCTACATCTTTGTTTATATCAATTTATAGTATAACACAACAAGATGATATGTTCAATATAAAAGTTATGGAATGAGACTCATACTTCCAATTCGATGCCAGATTTAAAGGATATGACGAAGTTTTCTTCATAGACTGTAACGCTCTGGATTATCTTCCTTAGTAGCAAGCGATTAGCTTTCACAAAATCTTCTGTTTGTAGTTTTAAAAATTCTTCAGGATTTTCTAACTCAACCTCAAAATATTTCATTTTACATTCCCTCATTTCATTTATTGATAAATTGAGTTTGCAAAAAAGAGTGGACAATTTTTGTCTACTCTTAACCTTTAAAATAGTTTTTTTTAATCGATTTGAAGTTGCCTAAATTATTACTTATTCGGTAAAATGAAGTATTGCTTTCAACAGATTTCCTTCAACTACACTTCACTTGATTCAAACAAGGTGGGTACATTTCTATTCCCACAAACTCCTTGTCAATGGAAACAAACACGTACCCACAGGGTAAATGGAAATAGAAACTGATAATTTCTAGCTATCACTTCTACTCATTCCAAAAATTTTCTCACTCTGATACTTACCCACCATAAAGCAAAAAGCCTTGCAATCAAGGCTTTCATTATCCCTTTCGTTCAAAGGTTTCTAAGCTTTTACGAGCAGAGCGACACACTCAGCGGTTCGCTATCTCCGTTCTGTCTGCGTGCTAGCACTTGTCAATCACGGACAGCTATCGCATGGGCGGAAGTAAATGCTAATCTTCGTCGTTTTACTCCTTGACTAGCAAACTTACCGCCTCAACATGCGCAGTCATTGGAAACATATCCACATCCTTAGCATTTCCCGTCTTCGAAATAAGTAAGTGTCTTAAACAGTTTAATATTCAGTTAGACAAACTGGGATTTAGAAAGATCTCCGCAAATAAACCATGTCTACCAACTGAATGCCACCTTCATATATTGGATGGTCATAATTGTCTGTAAAGAAGTTCGGGGCGATATGTGATCGCACAAACCCACACTTTTCATAAAACGGAATCGTCATTGGACTATCGCCCGTTCCTACCTGCAGAGTAGAATACTCTTCTCTGTATTTCGTGATAATAAAATCAATCATGGCTTTCGCGTAACCTTTGCCTTGATATTCCGGCACTGTCGCAATATTCTTAATTTCAAGTACGCCATTTCCCACATCGATTACAACACACTCACATTTAATACCATTATCATCAAGTACATACATTTTACCCTTATCAATATAACGGTCTATCATATCCTCCTGCTCATCTGCCAATAATAGCAACTCAATATAATTTTTCCTGTTTTCCATAACCTCTAGTATTTCCATCAACAACCCACTTCTTAAAATATTTATTGTTATTATTGTTTCGCAAATAATTTATAAACTCGATTTTAGCATCCCACGGGTTCAATGATTTGTAATCAAATCCAATGATTTCAAAGCTGTCATCAAAAATTGTTTATAGTGATTAGCTTCTTCTGCATTACCACCCTTACCATGAACATATATAACGGCATTTTTCATTCAAATCCTCTCCACAAATTCGAATTTGATTATTTCTTTTTCTTCGGTTTTGGTGCAGGTAACTCATCATAAATTGAATTGAATAAGCCGGTTAAAAATTCTTTGTTGTCAACATCATCTACCAATAGCATTTCCTTTGCTCCATCATACGGCAACTCATATTTTGCATTTGGCATATATGCTATTGCAGATTTAACAGGCTTCACTAAAAACCTATCATCATAAATCCCACCAACAATTTTCCCGCGATAATAAATAATATATTCACCCATCATTGCTTTATATGTTATTTCTTCCAACTCAGATAGTTGTTCTAAAATGAAATCTAAATACTCTTTACTTGAAGCCATAATCTATACCTCCAAAATTTGCATTTGTCTACACCGTTTTAATACTTATATTAGATTAATATGTTGGGCATTCCTTTTGCACTAGCACGCAGCTAATCACACTTCACCTTACTCGTTTTCTTGGGTGTACAATTCATGGGCCGAACATCTATTTCTACTTCGCTGATGCCTCAGCTCTCACAAGCAATGCCACACACTCAACGTGTGGTAATATTCTGCTTTTATACTAATAAACAAAAGGCAATGAAAATCATTTTAAAATGATACTGTAGAATGGAAAGATTATCACCACTTCCAAAAGAAACGACATCCATTCTATAATTTAAATTCCTTTTCTTTACTAATTCTATTACTCGCCAATATAGTATAAATTAAATAACCAATAAAAATAAAAAAGCAACCAGTCTTACAACTTACTACTTTTCATATGATAATTTACAAATGTCTTTCCAGCCACTCGATCTTTTTAAAATCCTTATTGTTATTGTGATCATTTCGATAGGAGTCTTGAGAAGAAGCTTTGTAAATACTTAGATACTGCTCCAGACTTGGAAGACGAAAAGTGATGCCTTCAATCTGAATAAGCTCTATATCCGATTCCGAAACTCCTGCAAAATCAGATAAGGTATCGATACTTCCAAATTCAACACTCACTCTATCCTTTTGGAATTCATGCTCATGAATATCTATTAAGACGTAGCCTAAGTCTTTCATCACTTTCATTATCTTGTCCCAGTCATAAATTCTGAGATGATCAGGTGCTTCCCAACCTCTAGGGTCACCAGGCACATGAATGTCAATGTCAGACGGCCCCCAATTTTCTTTCGTTCTAAACTCCAATCCCAAAGAACCCATCAGTGTCGGTGTAATTCCGACTCGATTTAAATGGAAACAAATGGTTTTAAATTCTTCAAATAAGAGACTCATGTTTACTCTAAACCTTTCATTTAAATGTTCGTTATTTCTACTTTATTACCTTGAACAAAATCATCTTCATTTTCTAGAGTATATCCAGTTATTTTGTATACAAATTCTTTTCCTTCTTTTAAGGACTCAAATGCGACTAGATCTTTATAAGAAGGATTTTTGATATAATTCCAACATATACATCTCTAGTCCTTCTGATTTTTGAACGACTATCCACATTTCACTAACAAACTTACACACTCGGCGGTTCGGACTTACCGTATCATTTCGTCGGTTTCCCTCCTCATTCTACGAGTCCTATCCCATGGGCGGAACATCTGCTTTTACTTCACTGATGAATCAGCTCGTACAAGCAGTGATACCGCCTCAACATGTGGTGCTAGCAAACTTCTATATTATAGAACGAAAGTGATAGAGTGTTTTATAAAATTATACTATAAAATGAAAGAGAATTACACACTCAACTCAAACAACTTATAAAACTCACCTCTCCTATCCATCAAGTCACAAAAAGAACCATCTTCAACAATGACGCCTGCTTTCATAAAGAGAATTCTATCGTATCTTTTCAAAATATTTTCATTCAACTTGTGGGTTACTACAAGTGCAGTCAAATTTTGAATATCCAAGATTGAACTTTCAATTTCAGTAGTTACTTGATTATCCAAAGATGAAGTAGCCTCGTCCAATAATAAGATTGGTGTTTTTCGAATCAAGGCACGCGCAATACTAACTCTTTGTTTTTGTCCGCCAGATAAATTTGATCCATTCTCTCCACATAAAGCTTGTAGACCAGATTCATTTTCTAAAACATAACTTTCTAAACCTGACTGCTGTAAAGCTTTCTTTATTTCCCCATCAGTAAAGGATTGATTAAGAGTAATATTCTCTCTTAAAGTAGCATCAAAAATATAAACGTCTTGCTGAACAATCGTCATTAAGTTATAAAGACTCTCTGCTGAAATAACTTGTATATCTTGATTATCAATTGAAATATGTCCACTTGTTACATCATAAAAACGCAGCAATAGATTGAGTAAAGTTGATTTTCCACTACCTGACATACCTACTATTGCAATTTTTTCTCCTTTTTTAATATTCAAAGATAAATGGTTAAAAATATTTTCTTCAGTATTAGGGTAAGAAAAGTCTATATTTGAAAAAGAAATAACATCATCGAAATATTCTTTCGTTTCACCAGTCTGAAGTTCTGTTACATCCTTTACCTCAAATGCATCTAGTGTTGCCTGACCTTCACGGAATTTACTTATTCCCATACCAACTTCATTTAGTGGCATTACTACAAAATTGACCAGTTGAACAATAGCTGTTACACTTCCAATTGTGGTATGGCCATTAAAAACAAGATACATTCCTCCACCAAAGGCTACCAAAAAAACAATCATCCCTGAAAGCTGTGAAAAAACATTAGCTAAAACATCAAATTTCCCTTTTATAAAATTTATTTCATCAAATTTTTCACTTTCATGACTATAATCCTCACAGATACCATCTTTCACATTAAAACTTTTAATAACCAGAAATCCTGCTAAAATATCTTTAACCTTAGCTAAATACTTCTGATCGGCAATCATAGCTCTTTTTTGAAGTAAAGCTGATTTTTGTCCAATAAATCCTGATATCATCATTGGTATAATACTAGCAATGATAACCAATAAGGTCAAATACCAATTACCTATAAACATAGCTAGGAGCGAAAAAATCATTAAGGAAAGGTTTTTTGAAATATTAAAATACTGGTATAGATAATCTTGCTCAATTTTCTTCATATTTTCGGTTAATATGGAAATAAATTTCCCTGATTTTTCTTTAGAAAAGTCTCTATAATCCCTATCTAAAATAGATTGGAACACCTTGTTTTTGTATCTTGACATGATTTGCCTAACAAGTTTATTTCTCAATCGAAGAGATATAAAGTTGAGTGCTGCATAGATGAAAATAACAGTAGCTCCTACTATTACCGCTTGAGTTAAGGCTTCTTTATTTTGGGACATGCCACTATCAATAATACCTTTAATAGAATAAGCAAAAGCAACGTTAGTTAAAGGGACCAGTATATTAAATATCATGAAAACATAAAAAGCCTTCTGATGGTTCTTTATCAATTGTTTCATCCTTAATCTACCTCATAATTCTTAATTTCATTTAGAAAATGTAACATAAAATATTCTTCTAAGTCAATATTCTCTCTCCTAATCTCTTTCATAGAAACCTGTTCTACAATTTCTCCATTTTTGATAAAGCCAATTTTATCTGCTATCTGTGAAATTTCCGATAATATATGACTCGATATTAGTATTGTAATTCCATGCTCCTTAGAAAGCGACAACAAAAGATTTCGAATTTCTTGAATTCCTATTGGATCTAAACCATTGATTGGCTCATCTAAAATTAACATTTCAGGTTTTGTTAGAAAGGCACGAGCTAAACCAAGCCTTTGCTTCATTCCTAACGAAAAATCTTTTACTTTTTTAGTCGTATTCTTTAATCCGACCATTCTTAAGGCTTTTATTATATCTGATTCAATAATATTTTTCCCCATATACTGAGCGTGAATTTCCAAAATTTCTTTTGCAGTGCAATTATCATAAAAAATTGGTGATTCAATAATACTTCCAATCTGACTTAGGATTTCTTCTCTGTGTTCTTGTAGATTTTTCCCAAAAATTTCAATACTACCTGATGTAATTGTTGATAAGGATAACATACATTTCATTAACGTTGTTTTTCCAGCACCATTCGGTCCTAAAAAACCATAGATTTCTCCTTCAGCAATTTGAAGGTTGATACCACTTAAAATTTCTTCTTTATCAATTGTTTTAAAAACTTCTTTTATTTCAACAATATTTCTCATTTCTATCTCTCTTTCTATATCCAGTTTTAAATGCAAGAATTTTTCTCCCAGAGCATAAATACTAATTTATACAGTCTCTTTTTTTATAGAAATCATTAAGGAATTATCACTTTCCTTCAATTAAACTTAGGTATGCTACTTGATACTAATATCTTGTCTTGAAATATTAAAAATTGAAAATGAAGTAATCATTAAACTTATGAAACTTGCAAATATCAAAAAGAATAAGTTATCAGCAATATTATTAGATAAACTTCCTGGACTTACATTTGAAAGTAATGCTGCTAAACCAAGTCCTGTAAGCATTGTTATAGCTGTTGAATGCTTAATCATACCTAAAATAAATGGTAGTAACCCCATTAGTACTGTTGCAAACGTTATTCCAGCTAAGTTGATTAATTGACTAACTAGAGGGATATAACTAGATTCAGTTACAACAGCCATGAATCTAATGAATAATTGAATCACTAAATGTGCAGAAAAATGGGCAATAAATGCTATTAGAATGACTGAAAGAATTTTTCCCCAAAGTAACTTTATTTTAGAAATAGGGTAAGAAAACAACTGAAAAATTGTTCTTCGTTTAAATTCATCAATAATAATCGTAGATAATAAATAAGATTCGAAAATCAAAAATGCTGCTTTTGTAAATAAAGATGAAAACAATGAAGCTACAATTGCCCAACCTTCCCATTTACCAGTAACTCTAATAACATTAGAATCCTGTCCAGTGAATTCTCCTAGTTTATTGTCAGTACCTAACCCCATAATGATTATTGCTGTAATACCTAACACTATAAATATAGTACACAACCAGGCTAAAAATAATTTAGATTTAGAAACTTTATTTAATTCAATTTTAATAAGCGACAACATAGATTCTTTCCTCCAAAGCGTAAATAAAGAATAAACTATTCAGACTAATCTCAACAAATATTTAAAAACAGGCTTATTCTTCAGACAATGTCACTATACATACTATCAGTATGTATATACTAAAAACAAACATACCTACGGTATGTATAATAGATTTTTAATAACACACTTAAAGTATGTTATTTTTTAATTATGAATTATGTAAGATAATTTATTGAATTGATAACACATAAATAGAAATTAGTATTAACATGAATGTCATGCGACTACTTATTTACTATTTTTTAAGTGATCAAATAAGTTGAAAATCACCTCCATCATTTCATCAGAAATTAACTGTACCCCTAGACCTTCAAAAGTAAGTTTAATGAAATTCATTTTGCTTTTTAATTCTACTAATGAAAAAACGGAAATTTGAAAACCAATCCAAATATTTAGAGTTAAAACAATTAAATCTGCTAGCTCTTCTGGATATTCTGTTTTAATAGACCCATCTTCAACTCCTTCGTAAACTTTTTCTCTAATTTCGGGTAAAAAATCAGAAAATAGACCTAGATACTGCTCTCCTAACAAACGTGGACTTCTTAGCATGATTGAGGCAGAGTAAACGAGCCTTTGGTGTTCAAAATTAGAGAAAGAGTCCATCAAAGAATTTTGTATCTTTTCTAATCCAGTATTTCCTCTCCAATTATAATTTAAAATTTCTTGATTATTTTCGCTAATGATTGTTTGAAGTATATCATATTTAGACTCAAAATGATGATAGATAACACCTTTTGTTAATCCACCTAAGCCATCTATGATATCTTGGATTGACGTATTATCAAATCCTTTTTCTAAAAATAAGTTTTTAGAGACCTCTAGTATTTTTTTTCTAGTTTCATGTGAGTTTCTATTCCTTGCCATTTTAGTCCCTTTCTATCATACCGATGGTATGTAATTCTATTGTAGTGGAAGTAACTAATAATGTCAAGTTCTTTATTGGAAAATGCAAAAAAGCCTTAAAATCAAGGCTTTTCATTATTACTTCGCTAAAATGTTTTAACGAAAAAGTTACCAGTAGTACTTTTTCTCGCTCAGATATTTTTCTTTTTGTTCTCTAGAATTTTCATGATTTCTAATTCCTAGTAATTCGTCTGTTGAAGAAACTATTGGGTCAATCCAGTCAGCTTTGGATCTAATCCAATCAATTTCTTCTTTACTAAGTTTCCCTGCTATCTCCAATTTATCAGCCATCAACCTTAAATCATTTGCTGTTTGAAAATCTTCTAGTATATTCAGAAGAGACATTGTCCGCTTCTTTTCTTCTTCGATTCTATTTTGTAATTTTCTTTTTCGCTCTTGTTCTTCTTCGTATAGTCTTTCTCTCTCTTCACGTTCAAGTCGTATGTTCTTAACTTTATAATACTCTTGGTAAATTAAAACAATTATTTCTGGTATTGATTGTTCAAGTGTGAATTCTTTAGTATCTTTAATGTATTTGCCATCTATTATCTTAAATCGAAATTTTCCATTTGCTATATAGTCATACTTCTTTATTCTTGGTTTATAAGCATACCCCTTAAACTTTACGTTATCATTGTACTCTGCTAATTCTTTAGCTTCCTCTTTTGTTAATTCATGACTTACTTTGTCTGTTGATTCTATAACTTCAAAACGAACAATATCCTTATCAATTTGAATATCCCAATTTGAAGTTACATTATCACCTATTCTTTCAATTATACTAACTAGTGTATCTAAAAAGCGATATAAACGTGGTAGAGAATTTGGTGAAATATTTTTTACAAATTTAGGTTCTTTTAAATCATTATATCTGTGTCTAGAATCAAAGTAGGGATAGGAAGCAGCTTTTTCCCTCTTATTCCACTCTGTAATTTTATCTCTTAGATTAGCTACGGATTTATGTAATCTCTTATTTGGAGCCTGGTTTAGGTTTGAAACGGCTTCAATAATACGCTCTATTTTATCGTCCTCTATAAATGATAATGAACTTCTTATACTAGTTGTATCAAGTTTAAAAATATTTTTATTTTTATCTTCCGAACTCTCTTCTTTATGTTTACTAGATTTTATTCTATTGTTCTTTAGACTTTTTCTATCAATATTAACTTCATTTACGTCATTTTGTGGTAATGGAACAATAAGTTCACTTAAATCTTGTCCAGTATTCTTACGATACCAATAACTACCATTTGGAATTGGGATTTCAAATTCTTTGCATTTCTTGAGTAAGTCTGAATAGCTTAAATCATATTTCAATGAAACTTGTTTTGCACTTATTTCCCAGATTTCTTCATAGAGTTCCTCTCTAGAAAAGGTCTTTATCATCTTCATTTGAAACACCTTTACCCTTATATTTTACATCACCGTTTTTATATTTACCAAGCGAAAACGCAAATTCAAAAACTTCTAATTCTTCACTTCTGCATTTTCGCTTAATATAAAAAGTAAATCTTGTTTTAAACCGTTAAATTCCTCTATAATTTTATCTAAACTAGTTTCAATATTTTCAACACGGATCTCTGATAGCTTACCGTGATTGTATGAAATCATTCTTTCAGCGATAATATGATATGACCAACTCTCAGTGAAACGTCTATCTCTTTCTTCATTATGAATAGCAAAACCAATTGGAAGAAGATTATTTCTAAGACCTATAGCAACTGCCTGTGAACTTATACCTAAATAATCACTAGCAATTTTTAATGTGATTTTATTTAATTTTCTAATATCTTCGTCGGTATATTTCGGCATGTTAGTACTCCTTTGTCATAATTCAAAATGCAGTATCATCTATGTAAAAATATCTTGATAGAATGCTGTATAGTCCTTTCCTTAACTATAAAAATAATATGTGGCACATAGTACTCCGAAGGCTAATAATCTATTCAATTAAAATTTACTATCAATCAAAACTAATCTCCTCGGATTCATAGTTACGATGTTTTCTATGAATTCCAAAAATCTTTTTCGGTAAATTATCTTTTACTATTGTTCTTTACTTTTTCTGTAAGGTGAAACACACCATTTAAAAGTAAATCCATTAATTAGCTCCAGA
Source organism: Streptococcus sp. HMSC074B11 (assembly GCF_001808705.1). Taxonomy (GTDB): domain Bacteria; phylum Bacillota; class Bacilli; order Lactobacillales; family Streptococcaceae; genus Streptococcus. The sequence continues at coordinate 137,691 of NZ_KV794288.1, forward strand.
TTTAGATGTAAATAGTTATTTATTATCTAAGTCAAAACCAATCTGCCAAAATCCCATATCAAGTATTTTCATTTGAGGATATAGCATATCAGCAACAATAAAATTCTTTTGAACTGAATCTAACTGTTCTATGTTTTTTTCATAAAAATCTACTAGTTGTAAAATAGATTTAATGTTATAGGTTCCACTTGCAATCTTTCGTGATCTTATCCCAGAAACAAAATATCTATCATATGCCGGAACACAACCGAGTGTGCCCATCAGTATCTTTGTGATTAGTGTTTCTGATAAGTTGTTTTTTAGTGCTGAACCTCTCACTTCACGCCTGATTTCATCATAATAACTAGCAATAAATTCATTAATTTCCTTTAGCAATTTTTGGTTAGTTTCATTTTTAAAATCTTTACATTCTATTCCTGCTAGAGAATCATATTTTTTGCTTAAGATTTCTCTTACTACAGGTATATGTACTCTATAATCCTTTTGTAATAAGAATGAAGAACCTCGATACATCCCCCAACTTGCTAAATAAAATGCAAGTTGTAAACTCAGGTAATCAAGATTCACATCATTCTCTTTTCGAGCTGTCATAAAATGTGAATAACAATGCTCCCATGAACGATATCTATCATGTTCATCAGCTTTTAAATCGTTATAAAATTCAGTTGATGATTTAATAATCATATCAATTGTTTTCATACTTTCTACTTTTCTAATCAACTTTCAAATATATAGCGTTTTCATTATTTTCTTAACCTATTATATCATTATTCAAAACAAATAACTGCAACTTACTAGTTGCAGTTAAACACAGATTTACTTCTGTTCCTTTTAGAAACTTATATTTTCATTTTTAGGCATAGTAAAGACATCGTTTTTTTCAAAATAAGGTTTTACCATTTCTTTCCATCTAGCTTTATGAAAATTGATTGAGTTTAAAGGAGATAGGCCATAATTTCCCAATGCATAATCAGCTGTCACTTTCTTAACTTCCGAGACCTGCTTATCAGAGTCAGTCTGTACTTTTGAAAGAGCGACGCTTGTTTCCACAGCTGTTTTTATTGTAGCCAGATTGACTTCCTTATCTGTGACAACTTGAACGTCTTCATCCTTATCTATTTGGGCTACTTTATCTAATTCCTCGTTCGAAACGGTAAAGGGTAATTCTCCACTTGCCTGACCACTTAATTTGGCTTGGATTATGTGTTCAGCACTATCAGCTGGCTTTGCTTGTGTAAGATTGGTAGCAGGATTTTCTGTTCTCCCAACTTCATCTACATGGAGCGACTGTCCACCTTGACCAACAACTGCGCTCATCAAAGTTCCAATCGCAACCGAACAAAGAGCGTATTTTTTACTTTTACGAAAAATATGTTTCTCCCCTTTTTATTGAATCAACATGTGACTATCTCCTGCTATTTAGAATTCTCTCACATCCTACCAAAGACGCCCTGAAATGGTTATCGCATGAAAAAAACAGCACAAAAGCCACCTGAACTAAATCAAGTAACTTGAACATAAAAAACGGGAGAACTGACGCATCAGTCCTCCCAGACATAAACAAGTATGCCACATTCCAATATACCTATGTTTCTACAATTATTTTAACTATCTAAAAAATCTTTCAAAATTTCAAAAACTTCATTTCGATTCAACAAAATATCATCATTTTGAGGAATAGTTGATATCACAGACTCAAGTTCTATCACAAAACGGTGCATATCTGCTTTTACCGTGTCACTAGAGGTTATATTTGATAGCTTTTCACTCCCTACTAATAAAGCTATTAATCGAGTAATGTCGTTCAAATGTTTTTTAATGGCTTTACTTAAACCTTGAGTACCTGTGGCAGAGCGTTCTCTCATATCCAACCAAGCTTTAGCCTTGAAAATAATTAAACCACGATTACTCAACACCGAGTATCCCTGAATGGATTCTTTTTCATGCACCAATATATTATAATAATCCTTATCCAATAATAAGGCCGACAAACTAGCATCTTCATGAAAATGTAAGGGTGTTTCTCTCCCCTCCTTCTTTAATGGGTATTCTGGTAAAATACTAAATAGTTCAATCATAGAAGGAAACTCAGGTTTATTTGTTGTAAATCGAAATAGCTGTGCTTTTTCATCCTTCTGACTTCCTTGATATTCTCCCAATTCTAAAAAGTGATTCAAGGTATCATAAAATTCCTTATTTTTTAATTCATCAATGATTACCATATCATAATCTTTTGTTGTCCGACTTTTAAATCCTTGCGAGTCCAATACAATAGAGGTTGCAGTCCCTCCAATCAAAACATAATAGTCTTGAAAATTCGCAAACATTTCTTGAAAAATAGCTTTCGTATTAGCTGGCATCATCTTCTCCTAGATACTGTAATATATTACTTTTTAGTACTTCAATCTCTTCCTCCACACGTGGATCATCATCATCTTTTAAGGTCAAATAAAGAGAAATAGGATCTACAAACTGTCTATCTTGATTTTCTTTAAAATCGTTCCAAAATTCAGATACAAAAGGACTATATCGCCATATCTCTAATACCTTGCCTTCTAAAACATGCTGAGATAATGGCAAGGATAATTTATTGAATTGTCTATGCGATATGACATAGCTACTATTTTCATCCGATTCAGCTAAAAAAGTCAAATAAGATAAAGCATAAGTACCACCGTATAGAAGCCTAGAAGCAGATTTTATATTCTCTAAATCTACATTGGGCAATAAGAGCCGTTTTTTGATTGGATTAAATAAATAGGACTCTGATTTTAAGAATAATTCTTTCTTTGATGCAGTATAGGTGTAAAGTTTATTTGGCTTATTTAACCAATCTAAAGTTTTAAAAGTCCTCAAACATCTATAAATCGTTGAGTTTGGAAGTCCAGTTACCTGTGAAAGCATATCAACATCTACTACTTTTTGAACTTTTGTCAATAAAAAGGCAATCCAAGTTAATTGTTCGCTAGGTGTTAATTCTTTAGATGTTGCAACATCATCATTAGCATTCAATACTAATCCCAATGGAGGAAAAAAGAGATTTCCCTTGAAATCTACAAAAGGAACTCTAGCTTGAAGGAGTTGTTTTTTTTCAATGTCTGATAGCTTTGAAAATACCAAAACAACGTCCATGCTAGCTTTTTCGCCCATAATACGAGCTTGAGTAACAAATGAGTCTAAACTTCCTCTTCTCTTTTCTTTAATCAATAAAAATGACTCCTTATGAAACTTCATTTGAGCATATTGAAATCTTTTTTCAAAACTAATTGGTAAAGTTAAAGCTATTTTTTCAACACTTACATTAATATAAAACGATTGAAAAATAGAAATTATCTTTTTAACATTCATTGTTTTTCCTTTTTATCATTTTATCCGTATTTTATCATTTCAAATGAGAAAATGCAAGTTTTTTGATAATAAAAAAGTGACTTACAAAAACTATAAGTCAGCAAAATATTAGAAAATTTCAATTAAAGACTCTCTATTTCGTCGCATAAGCAAAATTCATAGTACTATTGTCTACCTGAGAAAACCGTCTTCATCGACATACCAGAAAAGAATTATCTGGATAGACCTCCTTGACAAAAGACACATGACAATAAGGATCAAAGGTCCCATGACTGTCACCGACAAATGAGATAATAACTTCAGCTCTTGGAATAGAGCCTGTTTCCCCACCCAGAATTGCAGCGGTTGCCACCTAGTCTTGAGCAATTCCCGTGATGTTGTAATGGGAATCTTTTTCCCATTTCTGTCCTTGAGTTTTAATCCTAACTGCTTGATTCGAGCTGCTACTCCCCAGGTACACTGGCCATAGCATAACAATACCATCGCTACCTCCTGAAATCGAGTTACCATCCCTTCGAACACTTTCAAAAGCCTTAGAATCACTTTGGGCTGTGACTCCATTTGGCTGACAAAAAACCTTTTCAATCTGGTAATACTACTCTGTCTCTCTGGTCTTGCATCCTAGTAACTTGTCTCCTGAATTACCCTCCCAGTAGGTTAGAAAGAGCTGAGGGGACTAGCTGGACTAACCGTATTTCCAAAGAAATCCTGAAGACAGTTGGTAAAATAGGGACTGTCCTCCCCCAAAAGCTCTAGACGAGTTTTAAGAAGTGCATAAGCCACCTTGACTTTCAGCTTCATGTCCTTATGCTGTTCATCCTCCAAAAGAATCTTTATGAGCTTGTAAAAGCGCTCAGACTTTTGATATTGATTTACTATAATCCATTTCATGAGATACCTACACACTCTTTTTCTCCAATTCACCACTTGGTTGGATTTGAACCAAGCCACTCTTTTCCAAATCAGCAATCACAGTTGTTGCTTCAACAATATCCAGGTCCATTTGTCGGACTAGATAAGAAATCACGATATGACGTGACGACTGTATTTTTTCTACAAAATTTCTCCTTAAACGCAAAAAAAACGAGAACCATATAGAATAGTTCTCGGTTGAGATATAAATATTTATTATTGTATTCATTTTTCTGATATGCGGGCGATAGCCACAAATACATTTACTTCTATGTACCATTTTAGGACTTTTTTGATGTCAAAATTGCCTTTATCTACAAAGACAAAACGCTTGAAATAAAAGATTTTCATCCTTTTACTCTTCGCAACAACGCTACTGCCTCGACATGATGCGTTTGTGGGACTCAAACCTTTTGAGTGAACCTTTTGAGGATTAACTCCGTTTCACTAACAAACTTACACACTCAACATGATGCGTCTGCGGGACTCAAAAGGTTTGGGTGAACCTTTTGAGGATTAACTCCGTTTCACTAACAAACTTACACACTCAACATGCGTTGTTTTCTTTATTTGTACACTTTTTTTCTTCATCGGTTACGGAATTAAAACACAATTTATCATTATCTATTTTAGCATTCTTCCTTTTAGATTTGTAAGATTTTGCATCTTTAGTCGAAGAATCTCCTGTTTTAAAAATTATAGTCAACATTGCTGGATCAATTTCTCCATCAGAATTTATTCCGCCTACTATGATTTTTTCAACGATACTTTCAAAAATGTCCTTGTCAAACTCCGTCAAAGTCTTTTGTGAAGTTAAAATTTCTTTAAAATTTTCTAATCTACTTTTTATATCAACTTCTGATTTTAAAGTTACTTCTAAGTTTACTTTTTCTTCTAAAAGTTTTTCTTTCTCAATTTGTATTTGATTGAATTTATCTTCATATACAGAATCACTTATTTTTCCATCTAGATTCATTGAAACTAATTTTTCTTCTTTTTTGTACAACGAATTTAATTTACTTACTATCTTATTCAACTCCACTTTTAAGGTATCATCAGTAAGCTCTTCTTTTATAATTTCAAGAAAGTCTTCAGTTAGGTTATTATTTTCATAAAACAACTGTTGGTAGCTCTGTAAAAAAGCATTTTCTATTGCTTTTTCCTCTATCCCTTTACTATGAGTGCAATGCTTTTTACCTCTCTTTATAGATGTTGTACAGTGCCAAATAATCTTTTTGTACTCTGAACTAGAGTGCCAACTTCTTCTAGACAGAACAGTACCACAAAAACCACATTCTAATCTACTGCTAAAAGGGTACATTCTTGAATATCTTTCTCGTTTACCTTTTGTATTTGCTATAGTTTTTTTGTTTCCTGATCTCCGTAATCGAATTTCTTGCGCCTGTGTAAAAATTTCTGGACTAATTATTGCATCATGATTATTTTTAATGTAGTATTTATCTTCTTCACCGAAATTTATTAAACGTCTCTTACTAATGGGGTCAACAGTGAAAGTTTTTCCCATTAGAATATCACCTTTATACTTCTCGTTTTTAATAATTCCTAAAACTGTTGTATCTTGCCAGTGATCAAGACCTCTCGGAGTTTTATAACCTAGTTCATCAAGTTCTCTAGCTATTGCCCTACCCCCAATACCATCAATGTATCGTTCAAAAATATAACGTACTATCTTGGCTTCTTTTTCATTTATTGATATCGACTTTGTATCTTGATTATAGTCATAACCAAGACAACCTTGAAAACCAATAAGTTCTCCACGTTGCATCTTCATTTTTAAACCTTTTTTAACATGGGCAGATGTATTTTCAACTTCCTGTTGAGCCACTGAACTTAATATCGTCAATAGTAACTCACCATCCATAGTTAAAGTATCAATATTTTCTTCTTCGAAAAATACACCAATTTGTTTATCTTTGAGCAAACGAACATATTTGAGAGTATCTAATGTATTTCTAGCAAAGCGAGCAATGGCTTTGGTAATGATATAGTCTATTTTTCCATCAAGGCAATCTGAAATCAATCTTTGAAAATCTTGTCTTTTTCCAACTTGAGTTCCTGAAATCCCTTCATCAGCATAAATGTCAACCAAAATCCAATCTTGGTGCTGTGATATATACTCTCTATAATGACGAACTTGAGAATCATAGCTATTTTTTTGATCATCACTATCGGAACTAACACGACAATATGCTGCTACTCTCCTCGATAAAGAACCACTATTATCATTTCTTCTAGTTACTAAAGGATTTGCTTTTATAATTTCAACGTTATTTGACATGGCTTAACCTCCTATTTCTCTGCATTTATTTTACCGCAACCAATAAAAAAGGTCAGCTAATTTGTGTATATTTTACGCAGTTTCAGCTTTATTTTTTCATATTCTTTTTCGCTAATAAGTTTTTTTAAGAATAATAGATTTAGCATCTCTAGCTCGACTATATAATTTTCTAAATTTGATTTCAAAAAATCACTTCCCTTTTATCTTTTATCAATTTCCTCCATGGCATGACTGATGAAGTCATCATAAGAATTTCACTTGCTGCTCTTTTACGTTGGCAGCCTGAACGGTCAGAAGTATCATTGTATATCATTTGTATCATGGCATATAAAGTATCGCTCTATTTTATTGATGGTTTTAAAATCGCTCTTATCATGGCGAACCATTCAAATCTGCTCCACAAATGAGGAAAGTACCATTTTGGACTATTTAATTGTCAAAGAACCAAATAAAATAATCTCCACATTTTCACACTCTATGAAATTGAGGAGATTATTTTCTAAAGCGAATTTTATCAGGAAAATCTGTCAATTCCAATAGGTAGTCTGTACTGACATCGTAAAAGTTTGAGAGAGTTACCAATACATCTGCTGTTAACGTATGCTCACCCCGTTCAATTTTAGCATAAGCTGAGTTTGTAAACGAAAGTATTTTAGCTATTTGTTTTTGGGTCAAATCGTGATCTTCCCTCAAATCTCTCAAACGTCTGTACATCTAGCTTTCTCCTGAGAAAAGTATAATATATAAAACTAAGAAATCATTCAAAGTGTCCTAACTGGACATTTTGAACTAAAATTAATTTATTAAACATATCTCATAAGCATATCTATTATAGGTAAGACAATATTAAGAAAGACGGTCAAAATCTATTAACCGTCTAAAAATGTTATAAGCTATTAAAAAATCAGCAGTAATCCGGTAACAAAAGTCACATAATTTTGTTAAGGAAGGGATTAATGATATCCAGATTACTACTAACCAGCAAATTGAAAAATGGTCAACATAATATTTCTAATATGAATCTCTTACTTTCAGAACCTAAAAGTTGAATAATAGCCACTCCCTACTTATCAATAAAATTATCCGTTGCATTAACAGATGTATATAAACCAATCCATGGATTTCAAAGCAATTAACTAGACTTTATTTGTCAATAACCACAAAATTAGATTAGAAAAATCATTAAAAATTAATTGGATTCCTTTATGATGCTTTTTAAATAAAAGTAATACTTCTCAATATTTTAACTGAACTAAAGTAATAGCATAATGATATCTTGATTGTATTCTTATAAAACAGATTGCCCTTCACATTCAACTGTGATTGATTAAATTCCAAAAATATATTCCAAAGGCGCTCTAAATTCTCTATATCAGCTATTTTTATTATCTATCAACTTCTATCATACCTCTTCAATAGCGTGCTGAATATTAGCGATAATATCGTAATAGATACACCAATAATAAAAAGATTAAAAGTATTGTTAGGATTTAAAACTACTGAGAAAAAAACAGTACCTAGTGGCATAAAAAGAATAGCTACCGTAAAGATGATTCCAAATACTCTGCCAAGAAACTCATTATCTACGTCTCTTTGAACAATAGAGAAAAATTGGATATTAAAAATGGAAAGAAATAGACTAAATAATGCTGGAGAAAAGGCTAAAATAATGACGTTGCGGAACATATAATAGAGCGGCGCTACTAGCATTAACATCAAACCTGAATATGCTAAAAAGAGCATTAAACGTTTGCTTGACAAGGATTTATTGATAAATCCACTTAATATCGCACCCATAAAGCCACCAATCGCTTCGGCTGTTAAAAAGGTTCCATATAGCCCACTTGAAAAACTTCCAAACATTTGATTACTGTATGGCAGCAACAAATTATAGGCTGCTAGAAAAAAGTTAACAAGTGCTGAAAGGGCAATTATAATAAGAATTTGTTTATGACTATATACATACGTAAATCCTATTTTTAAATCATCAAAGATTCCTCTTATTGTCATATTCTCTTTTGTCTCCACCTCCTCATTTACAGGAGTAATGAAGAAAATTAGTGAGGCAGCAATTAAAAACGATAATCCATCTAATAATAACACACCATGTATCCCAAGTAACTTATATAAGAAAGTTGCAATCATAGGAATTGTTACTTTAATCACAGTACTTGTTGTTTCTAACAATGAATTAAGTTGTGATATACTGTCCTTTTTTACAATTTCTTTCGTAAAAGCTTTGTATGATGGCCCTGAAAAAGCACTCATAAAAGCCAAAATGACATTTGTTATGACTATCGCATAAACCAACCATTGTTCTTGGGATATAAATGAAAGAGTTATGCAAGAAAGACCACATAAGATGTTTGTAGCAATAATAATTTTTTTCCGATTGAAGCTATCTGCAATGACTCCACCGAATAAATTAAATAGAACTCCTATCACACTTTCTAATGATTGATAGATAGCAACTAACGATAGTGACGTTGGATTGATCCCTGCAAGAAATCTGTTATTAGCGTAGTCAAACATAACATCTCCTATTCGAGATATACCTTTACTATACACCAAGTATAGAATATTTTTTTTCATATTATTCATTTTATAGACCTTTAAAATTCTCGGGTACGACAACTATTAACCGAAATTATTAAATAAAAAATACTTTGTTCAAATATCAATCTTTTTGTTAATCATATTGAAAAATATCTCGTGTAAAAACTTTTGAGTTATATTTCATCAGAATGTCATCTATTCTATTAGCAACTATAATATCAGAATGAGCACTAAACTCATTAAAATCATTAATTATAGGGCAATCCAAAAACATTTTGTCTTTAATTAAAGGCTCAAATATTACAACATCTCTGCCACTTCTTTTTATATGTCTAACAACATCAATTGTAGAAGATTCTCTGCAATTATCTGACTCTTTTTTTGAATTAATTCTATAAATTCCAATGGTTTTAGCTGAGCTATTTAAAATCATTTTTGCTATATGAACTTTTCTAAATAAATTAGACTTGTTTATACTTGTAATAATTGGCGCAGAAATATCTTTAAAATGATACTCTAATTGCTTAACATCTTTAGGAAGACAGTAACCACCAAAACCGAATGAAGGATTATTATACGAATTTCCTATTCTACAATCGTACCCCATCCCCTCAATAATTTTTTTAGAGTCTAAATTCTGCATCTCAGCAAATGTATCCAACTCATTAAAAAAAGCAATTTTTTGTGCTAAGTATGCATTCGAAAATAGCTTTATCGCTTCTGCTTCAGAAGATCCAATTAATAAAGTTGGCAAGTTTTCTTCAACTGCTATTTTCATCATTATGTCTAAAAATAATTGAGAATTTTTAGATTCATTACCAACAATAATCCTAGAAGGATACAATTGATCATGAATAGTATAACCTTCCCGAAGGAACTCAGGAGAAAAAATTATATCATTATAGTTAAAACGATTTCTTAAATATTTGGTAAAACCTATTGGAACTGTTGACTTTACAACAATTGTAGCCTTTTTATTTATCTTTAAAATATTATCTATTGTAATTTCGACATAGGAAGTATCAAGCTTATTCATTTTCAGATTGGTTGGCAATGTCAATATTATAAAAGTTGCATCCTTATAAGCCAATTCTTCAGATGTAGTTGCATTAATATTTTTTGCCTCAAGCAAAAATTTCTTTATAGCGTTCTCTTTTAGAGGAGATTGCCTTTTATTTATTAAATCAACTTTTTTATTGTCAATATCAAAAAAAGTAACTACATGTTCTCTTGCAAGTAGTACCCCTATTGATAACCCAACATATCCAATACCTACGACTGTGATTTTCATATTACCCTCTATTATAAAGCTTTTTATAAATCAATTTTTTTGTTAGATAAAATATAAAATTGATTTTTATACCTGAATGAAGTTATATAAATTCTAGGGTGTTTACCTAAGAATTCAGATATATCAGAAAAAGAATCTAAATATTGCTTCTTTTTCTGCTCACTAATAATACCTATAAAGTTTAAAGAAACCAAAGAAATACTAGCAAGTTTTTTCTTGATCTCTTGTCGCCAGTTTGACACATTTGGATAAAATTCATTAAAAATGAACCCAGGTCTATAGTAGATTACATTATCATCTTCACTGATGAAAAGGGGGAAATTCCTTTTTTTATATTCCTCAAAGGTGTCTTCTTCTCTATAAATCAAATATTTAGAACTATGACAATCCCCAATTGTATTTTGTAGATTAAGAGCCTTTAAATCTCTGTTATTAAAGATTGTAGATATTATTAAAGTACTATTCCCTGATGCTTTACAAAGTTTTTTTGAAATTTTAAATGAAATATATAAAATACTATCAATATTCGAATAATCTGGTGCGTGGATGATCGATAAAGAATTCAAAGTGTCTGAAAGAAATTTCGTATGGTGTTTAATTTTTTTAGATTCTTTCAATAATAAATGATGATATTGATTTTTTTCCAATGAATCTTTTTTGTTTATTTCTCTTATTTTCTCACAATAATATTTATAATTTTCATCATTTGTTAATGTATCTTCGATACCACTAACTAGTCTACCAATTTGCTTTTTTATAATACTGATACTGGATAAATCGGATATAGAATGGTCCATTTGAATAATAATTTTCCCATTCAATCCGTTGCTAATAATAATTGGCATCGCTAATTGTCCGCCTTGATTACGTGATGTAGGAATCATATCTTCCCCAACATCTTCAAGTAGATCTTCCAAATAAGTTAGTTCAGATTGGTTTGATACTTTTAATACTGGTATATCCAAATTAGGTTTTACAATTTCAAAGTCCATTCGTTTTTCATCTACAGAGATTTTTGAGTGCAATAAACTATTTGAAGCAACCACTTGTTGGACAACTGATTTAATTTTTTCAATACTACAATTTTTATATTCAAAGGTTGAAGTTAAAATATTTCTATAGTTATCATAATAGTAAATTCTTTGGCAATGTATAGCCTGAAATTTGGAAATCACTTTATTGGTATTTCTTAAATAACTGTCATATAAAAATTTTATTTCAGTCTTTGAATAAAAATCTTCATTTCTCATGTCCAGCAAGTTATCAGTTTTTTCTACATGTAATTTTCTTTTTATATTGCCCTTAAGTTCTCGAATCAAATCATAGAGTTTTTTCCCATAAATATCATCCATGGGTATTGAAACTCCATAGTAATCTTCAAGATCTAATATAAATGTAAATAAAGAAAGTGAATCTCCTCCATTTTCAAAAAAATCTTTTGAAATATCCAACTTAGTAATAGAAATATTTAATTTCTTAGATACTAGTTTTAAAATCTGTACTTCATCATCACTTAGATTATTATAATCAGCTGCACTTACCAAATTATTTTGATTTCTCTCTTTAAATATTTCTTTTAAAAAAGTTTTATCTATCTTTCTATTAATAGTCATAGGAAACTGTTCAACCTTAATAAAGGAATTGGGTATCATATATTTTGAAATATTTTTTAAACAGAACCTTTTAAGATTTTGAGGACTGATATATCCTGTATAAAAAGCGACTATTTGCTTTTCAATCTGTAATACTAAAACTTGAATTACTTTACCATTGCTCTCAATACCTTTTTCAATTTCCCCTAACTCTATACGAATTCCATTTTTCTGAATTTGATTATCTTTTCTTCCAACATAGTAAAGACTTCCATTTTTATAGTAAACAATATCACCAGTAGAATAATATCTATCCCCATCAATTACTGGAAATTTTTCATTATTTAGACTTGTGTTAGTATACCCTTTTGATCCTCCCTTCCCGCCAATATAAAGTTCACCATAATTGTGGGTTCCGTTGCTTTTAATGATATATTTTACACCCTCTAATGGAACACCTATGGGTATGTCTTCCGTCTCGTCTTTCGTAATAATATGCGCTGTCGCATATATTGTAGTCTCTGTAGGCCCATACGCATTAATCAATTTAAAATTTAGCTTATTTCTTTTCCAAAGTCTATAAATTGATAAATTAAATTTTTCACCAGCAATAACAACATACTTAATGGTAGAATCTAATTTTTGCAATATCGGTTGTTCTAATCTCTCTATAAATGCTAAAAATGCCGCAGGAGAAAAGGCTAGATGCGTTATTTTATTTTTAAAAATAATTTCTGCCAAACATTTATAATTCGAGGGAACACTCAAATCTAGACAGTATACGCTACTGCCGCTCACTATCCAACCTAACATTTCTGTGATCGATACATCAAAACTATATGGTGTTGAAAATAAATATCTAGATTCTTCGACGGCAGGTGTTATAGTATTCAAGTTCCTAATGATATAATCTAAATTGGCTATCGACACTATTACACCTTTTGGTTCACCCGTTGATCCAGATGTGTGCAAAATATAAGCTTCTCGTTCTCTAAGGTATATAAAAGGATTTTCTATCGGCAATTTCTCATCTGATTTCTTTGTAATAAATTCTGAAACATCCAAAAAATTCGTTTTTGAAAAATACGGAATATTTTTATCAGATATGTACATCACAGCTTGGGTGGATGAATAAATTTTTTTAATTTTATCTCCATTTAAAGAGTAATCTATCGGAACATAACAGTTATTCGATTTTAATATTGCAATCATAGCTAATATTTGATTAATCCCATGTGGTAAGATAACAGCAACACGTTGGTTCACCCCTATTTTGCGAACTATTTGATTAGCTACTATATTAGTTATTGTATCCACTTCACAATATGAAAGTACTCTTGTATTATCTTTTATAGCAGTTCTACTCGGATCTGTTTCTCTAATTGTCCCCAACATATCCATTAACATCTCAATCATACTATTCTCCTTTCTAAAAAAATAGATTCATATTTTCTATTCCTACCTTTTAATATCAATATCAAAATTCATACTGACGTTAACCTTACTGAGTATTATTAAAAGAATTGTTCAAAAATTGAATATTTTTGTACCTCAGTAAGAAAACTGACTCAGATAATGATTTACAATCTATAATAGATGTATCGTTATAGTTCAAAGTAACAACAATAAACTATTAATGCAAACAAGCAAACCAACCTATTGAATCTACTATTTATAGTAACTAAATATGTTAAAATATTCAATAAATCATCCTCCCTCTATATTTAATTAGAGACTTTAAGTTTACTATACTTTAGATAATTGTATATCCTCAACAAATAAAATGGTAATAAATGTACTGAATGTTCTTCACTACTATAATTGTAAATATTTTTAACCGCATTAGACAATATTCTGTCCCACTCTACATCTAACAGTCCATATGAATACTTGTTCTCTTCTTGTAATAAAAATAACGCCTTTATCTTTAAGTTCTCAATATCATCGTTGGAAGGGATATCATTTGAATGAATAAACCGTCTTAAATGATTCTCAAAATCTATATTTAAAATCCATCTGTCTTTATTTGAAAAATCATCTTTGATAGTCTCGAAAAAACTTTGAGAAACTTCTAAAAAAATTTTTTCAATTTTCCCAAAGCTTTTTTTATGAATCTTTGATTGTAAATCAATTTCCTTAATTTTGTATGACTTTAACATCGCAGTTAAGGTTAAAAAGATATCTATTCCGTAACCTTTTGAATACTTGTGCCAATTACACTTCAAAGTTAACTCTTTTACCAGTTCCTTTGAAAAACCAAAATCGCCAGAAATACATTGATAAGGTACGTCACTTTTAAAAATTTTCACTAACATAGGATAAATAAAATGATTCGTCGCATTTCCTTCAAAAAATTTTCTAGCATAATTTGGGATTATAAGATCATAACCAGATTCAATTGACATAAACATTTTTTCTAGCCATATTTTTTCCAATGAGACAACGTCCCCGTCAATCAAAATCAAACCTGAAAAACTTGAAAAATTATTTATCGTATATTCAAAAATATTTCTCACGTTATAACCTTTTCCCTTTAGCTTTGATACTATCGAAATTTTGGTATTATAAGTTTTTGTTTCTAAAAAAATCTGAGGTGTTCCATCTGTACTATTACTATCTGAATTAATAATAATAATTTCCTTCCCTAAATTTACAGCATACTCATCGATTTGTTTAACCAATCTACTGATATTATCTGCCTCATTTAAGGTTGGAATGCCTATCACAAACATATTTACCACTCCTTTTTCAATATATTCACATCAATTCCCAATTCATTCGTAATATGAGTTTTCACTAGCATTTTCTAAAATTTTTTTTGCTAATTTATCAGGAGAATCTGCAATAATTTTATATAATTTATTATTAGTGAAAATTTTCTTTACTATTTGTTCACGTACTCTATTATTTTTTTCATAATTTATTAAAGGCATAGCAGAAAAATACTTTCCTTTATCTGATTGAAAACATGCAACTTGTCCAGATATATGTCTTCCCAATATTTCATTTAGAAATAAGCTGGCTAAACTATCATTCCAAATTGATTGACATATTTGTTTTTCTTGTTTGTCTGCTTTTATGTAATAAATTTCTGAAATTTCAACAGAAAAATTACAAGTACGTATCCCTAACTCTCCTGGGTCAATTGAAATTTTATCATCCCAGCTTGCCTGATTGAAGTGTGATGGATGATTAAAATATTTACTGAACAGTCTAAATAGTAATTTATCTGACAAAACAGCTGTTCTTCTAATTTTAAAGAATGAGGTTCCTGCACAAGTTACTAATATTCCAGAATCTAAGCCAAATATTACTTGATCATTACCTATAAGGTGGTATCCATGTTCTATACAAAGTCTGAGTGCGACAGTAGTTTTTCCAGCACCTTTATCCCCTAAGAGTAAAATTGAATGATCCGTTATAGGATTATAAACTGACGCTGCATGAATTAATAATGTATTATCCTGCTCAATCAAAAGACACTCAGCTAAATACTCTCCAATGTAATATAGTGAAATACCTTCTTTAAAATAATCTAATCTACCATAAACTAAAATACTTCCATTGCCATTATATTTTATATATTGTTGATTACTCTCAATAAATTTTACACTACCTAAAATCTTTATTGTTTCGCTAGAACATCTTATTTTATTATCCTGCTCTTTTATATTTTGAAATATAAAGCGAGGTACATCAAAAGAAATTCCGACAAACCCAAAATATAAAATTGTCTTATCCATTATAAACATTGGTTTTAGGAATAAAATGTTGAGTTGATAAAATTAGATTCGTATTTTTTGAACCTTTACATAAATGCCTATTAATAATTTCCAATACCCTTGTTTGATCAATACTTTCTTCTGTTTGAATATATAAATGGGTTGGTTTATACAGTTCTGAACCAATATTTGACTGCATAATTACTTGGCATGGAGTCTTAAACGTTTCATAAATATCTTTAGCAATAATATCAGATAAAAATCCCCAAACTTTCCCTACAAAATAAGTACAATTTTTACCTGCTGGTGCTTCCATAGTATTTGGTCTAAAGCTTGATATGATACCATGAGTTTTATTCCCTCGACCTACGGCACCTTCTTCTCCAAAATCAATACAAGAACCTGTAGAAGTTAAATAGTAATTATAATCAATAGAATAGTTTAGCTTTTTATACTTTTGTTCAACATACTCCTTAATTTTTTCTACATGTTTATCAACATATAGCCTACTTTCAATCTCGTTGTTAAAAAATTTACTTATTAAGGGAAAATTTATTCTAATAGAATAATGTAAATCGTTCCTTACAACCATCACTTTAATATCTCCACCCATTTGAATAAATCGTGGCGTTGGCAATTTATTGATATCTAATTTATAAAAATACCCTTCAATCATTAAGGCTAATTCTTCAGAAATTGTTAAGGGCCAATAACTTATCATTGTAGCTGTATCATTTGCCTTTGGTACATCTTTATACTCTGGTAAGTCTTCTATTGTAGTAGGGGAGAACCAATTAGATTTTGTAGTAAAATCTGAAGTCAATGTTTCGAATTCTACGTAATTTTCAACATCTAAGTTGGGGAGAATTCTATTTAAATATTTAGTTGCAGCTTTTTTTTGAATTTTAAAAAGTGGAATTGGAATATCAAAACATTTTTTGCTCGCCCTACCTAAAAAAATAATTTTAATTGGTTCAATAAAGTCACTACCACCAAAATTCTGAATGGAATGTCCACCTCTTATAATGATTTTATCAAAATTATGATGTGGAATAATGCCAAATCTATTCAAACAGTACTGAGAATAATCAATTTCAATTTGCTCTGCTATCCCATCAGCTAAGGTATCAGGATGACCTAATCCTTTACGTTCTACAACCTCATATGCTAATTGACTTGGACTATAAAAATCATTAGTAATTTTTAATTCCATAATTTATACCTCTATACATAAATTTTATTGCATTCTAAATATAATTTAAGTAACACTTTTGTTATTTCAATAGCACTAATAATATCACACCCTCTTGGTATCCTATTCTCTTCTAATAATGTTAATTGTTTATCTATCATATCATCAGAAATTTGAATTTTATTATCACCATTAATTAACTCACTTCTATATCTTTCAATCTTAGGATGTGGATCAAAAATCAGAATTGAGTCATCAATTCTAGCAGTTCTTACTGTTCCATTTTTCCGATTCATCTGCTTTCCATCTTTTATCGAAAAACTCCCTAAATTACTGTTAATTTGTATCGATATATTTCTAATTCTAGATAAAATTTCTATCGAATAATCATGGTTTCTTAAATCTTTTATATAAAGATTATTTACAAAAACACCATTAACAAATTCATCTGATGATATTCCTAAATATCTTAAAATTGCTAATATATGCGGAAGTTCGATTCCGTAACCTAATATCTCCTCATCTAAAAATCTTCCATTTTCATTATCCGAGATTCTATTTTTAGAAAATTCAATCTGTATTTTTTCTGTTCCACTCAAAGAAAAACATCCATGATTTGAGAAAATATCTAAAATTGTAGAATAAAAATATTGTTCACTCACAAAAATATTTTTTTCTAAATCTGGTTGCTTTTTTATGATTGAAGTAATTTCCTCTAGATCTTTAAATGTATTACAAAGTGGTTTCTCTATACTAACATATGAAAATAAATATTTTTTTACAATATTCTTCAATACTACTACATGTTGGTTAGTCGGAGTACAAATTTCAATGGTAAAATATTGTCTCGATAAATCATCATCTACACTGATTCCTTTGTTAAGTAATATTAAATTACAAAATTTTATATCTTTTACATATACATTGTAGCCTCTGTCCATCCATTTATAAGCTTTTATTTTCCCAATTTTACCAAATCCAACCATTAAAATATTTTTACTCTCAATTGGAACTCTCATTAATTGCATCCTTAATATTTGTCGTTTCAGACCACTCATATTCTATGCCTTTGATAATAACAGCAGGAATTCCTGTTCCACGTTGCCCCATTACTAAACCAGCACTAGCTGCAATCATGTCACATAAAGTTTCTTCTTGGAATTTTATTGTCTCTCCATTAGAATCTATTACTGCTGTTTTCCTCAATGGAGGAATACCATAAATGCCAATTGCTACTTGAGTAGCTCCTCTTTTATCCTCCCTACCATCACTATCAGTTATAACAACTGCCACGTTCTTACCAAGTGACAGTTTAAGATATTCTGAGATTCTTTTTGCAGAAGCATCTGGATTTTTAGGCAAGAGAAATACTTCATCAACTGATTTTTTATCGATTCCACCACTTGTCAACTTTAAACCATTTTCCAATCTACATCCAATGTAATTTTTTTTTATATCTAAACGTGACAGGTCTCTATCAACTAAGTTGAGCATAATTTCAATTATTCTAGGATCTTTACGAGGGATGCTCTTCTGAATTTCTTTAGCTTCATCACTCACTTGAACCTGTTTCAAAGACAAAACTTGATTTTCTGAAATAGACACAATTTTAGAAGCTATGCAAAGTACGTTATTGTCCTCAATAGAAAAATCTGAATCTTTAATACTCTCTGCAATAAACTTTTCTAAATTTTCACCTTCTTTCAAATAAGGAATATTCTTTAAACCAACTATACTTAAATTCATTTTAATCTCCATCAATATACTCACTTAGGGTTAAATAGGATTTTCTCACTACTTCTGCCTTTTTATCCAGTTCTTTTTCATGTACTTCTAAACTAAAAATTAAATTTATAAAATGTTCACGGATTTCATGAATGAGAGTTTTGAAGTTGATAATTCCTTTTCCTAATTCTACATAATATATTCCTGAATCATCAATAATATAATTCTTACAATGAATATAATAGATATAATTTTTCAATTTTTGAATAAGCTGGCCTACTTTGGGATCAATTCTATAATAATTAGCTATATCAAACCAAATTTTTAAATTTTTTATCGATTTTTCATCTATAAAATGCCCTATTTTTATCAAGTCGTCTGCAGTGCTCACAGCAGTCCCTAACTCATTCTCAATTAAAAAAATAATATCAGTCTCATTTAACATACTCAAAAATAGTTCATTGCACAAGAAATCATCTACTGAACACCCAATTCCACCAAATATTCTTATATATTTAATATTTAGGAATCTAGCTATAAAAATAATTTTTCTTATATAGAGCCATTGTTCATTTAATGTAACACTAGTCGACATACCATATAAATCAAGATTACTTTCTAAATTCTCTCCTTTTACATTCCATTTAAAAAGTGGACTCGCAATGGAAACCGGGGTTATATTATACTTTTGCAATTTTTCTTTTAAATTGATTAACTCTTCGTCACTAAGTTTTATAATATTTTTATTATTTATCATTCTTAATTCACAACTTTTAATTGATAGATTATTTAAAAATTTCAACGAAGTATCTAAGCTATCTGATATTTCATCGAGATTTACTGTTATATGAAAAACCATCTGTTTCTTGTATCTTCCTTTCCAAAAATTTATGTATCCGTACTATATCATCTTTTAGTAAAAAATACTTACTATCATTGATTTTATCGCACCACAATGAAAATGCCTCGATCCCTTGAAAAAGTAAAACCCATAAACCGTCTATTATTTTTACTCCTTTACTACTAAAATATTTATGAAGCTTAGTGTGTAAAGGATTGAAAACAACATCCATAAAGTATTTATCTTCATAATTAATACTATCTAACTGCTTAAGATTTATAGGTAAATCATCTTCATAATTTACCATTCCAACTGGTGTAGTATTTATTATAATCTCTATATCATTTAAAAGTTGTTGATTGACCAATTCCTGATATGTAATAAACTTTAGATCAGAAAAACTTTCCATTAAACTCCATGTATTTTCACTAATTGGCTCTCTATATACAATGACTGGTGAGATTTGTAGTTTTCGTAAAGCAAAAATAGCCGCCCTTGAAGTACCTCCAGTACCCCAAATACAACATTTTTTTAAATGGTTAACATTGAAAAAATCTAATGCATCATAAATACCTTTCCAATCAGTATTAGTTCCTATAATAATATCTTCAGTTTTGTAAATATTGTTAACAGATCCGGTTACCTCAGCTACTTTATCTAAAGTATCAATATATTTCATTGTTTCTCTTTTATAGGGTAAAGTTATGTTTAATCCAATGCATTGTGGATCATTTATTAGATTTTTAATTTTTTCTTCTAAACACACTGAGTTCACTAAAATTTTCTTATGTTTATAGTCGTCTAAACCTCCTATAATATTATTTAGATATTCAAATAATTCATCCGATATAGAATGTTCCACTGGATTACCAAGTAATGCAGAATACATAATATTCCTCCCCACTTTTTTAAATAAGATACTACTAATTAAAAATATTTGTTACACACAGTTATATATTATTCCTAAGTATCTTAGCCACCAACAATAATGATAATATCCATCAACAAAATCAAAATCGTGAAAAGTTTCTAAATTTCTTCATTCTTAGACTTCCTTTCCGTTTTTATTTAAAGGCAGTTTACATTTACCAAAGTAAAATTGATTTTCATTTTCTGTATGACACAATATATGATTATCTTCAAATCTATACTCACAATATGGAGAAAACGTTAACGCATTCTAGCTAGAGCCAATCAAACTATACCTAGGAGCATCTACTGTTCTTTTTTCTGATTATTCTAACTATTTCATCATATTGAAAACCAAAATAGTTCAATAAAATAAACCACGAACACTCTGCGAATCCATTTTCTTTTAGTCCTCTATATGTAATAATAGTATCAATATTTGATTTGATTAAATCATCTACATATGATTTTCCTGATAGTACAGTTCCAAAACAAGAAGCTAAGAAAATCACTTTATTTTTTTAGAGTCTAAAAAATCA
The DNA here is from genome assembly GCF_001808705.1 of Streptococcus sp. HMSC074B11. GTDB lineage: Bacteria > Bacillota > Bacilli > Lactobacillales > Streptococcaceae > Streptococcus. Next base: position 158,617 of record NZ_KV794288.1, read on the forward strand.
ACTAATATCGTATCATTACTATTAATTGCTACCGCTTCTGGTACTAATTTTTCTTGACCTAAATATAATAAATTACCATTACCATGAACGATTGCGGATAAATAGTTAATTTCTTTTAAATTACATAATTTTTCATATACATTCCCTTTACGATTTACAATCTAAAAATTTTCTCTAGAGATTTCTTTAATTGAAGAATCAAGCATATTTAATATTATATTCGCATTACCCTCAATTTTATATGGATACAAAAATTTCGTAATTAAAACAGATAGTGCCTCTAAATCATGAGAAACTAAGTATGTAATATTATATATTGATAATCTCATAATCAGACTATCTAATTCTTTTGACATTGCATACTCACTGATAAATATGTACTGTTTATTCCTATTTAACAAGGCTTCTGTTTTAATTTTTAAAAATTTTGCACCTATACATTGTGATAATGCATATGCAATATCATAATCTCTAGTATCTGCATATAAAATCTCTAAATCTAAATTAGATAAATCTCGCCTGATTCTATCATCTAACTTAAAGTAATCTATATTTCCAGTTTTAGAGTATAAAATTAGATTCTTACATTCAGATTATTTTAATAAATAATCTAATTTTTTATTTGTAATAATGACCTCTTGCATAGTAAAAATCCTTTAATAATTAAACAATTGCATATATGATTAGTAAGTATTTAGTTATAACTAAATACTTAC
>NZ_KV794288.1:159432-174489 GCF_001808705.1 Streptococcus sp. HMSC074B11
TATAACTAAATACTTACCTGTACAGGTAAGACTCTCCTTACAAATATAATGATGATTTAAACAACTTTTTAAACTATATTTTACTCCCTTCAATACATCTGCCAGGATATAGAATTCAAACATCAACAATTTTAACCCTCTTTTTTAATATATTAAATTTGTTTTCTAATATCTAAATTTTTATCTAGAAACACCGTTTGCAGGACCAGGATCAATTTCTGTTGCCTTTATATGAGATTGGGGTTTCGATACAATCCCTAACAGAATTAAAACTATAACAACTAAAGTAACAATTTTTTTAAACAAATTTTTCATATTTCTCTCCTCTTTTTTGCCTTTAGTTTATCACTTCGATGTTAGTATGTCAACAATTTTATAAGGCTTTTTTATTTTTTTTTATTAAATACATATTTGTATTGTTTTGGATTAAAAAAACGATGCTTAATTGAACATCGTCTTTGCTATTCTGTTATATCTGCAATATAATGCTCGATTTTAAGAGCCATCGACATATTTCCCTCAAGCTTATATAGGAAATAAGCCGTTTCAAAGTACTCTTTTACTGCAACTTTAGAAGAAAAATTCTTACTGACATTTCCCATCAATACATACAAATCAGCCAAAAGATATGTTGTTCTATACGTCTTACATTGCTTTATCGTATCTGTGATTTTAGTAATAGCCTCTTCAGTATTATTCTGCAACCATAGATAGCGACAAACATTATAATTAAATTTAATAGAAAGGTTTAATTCTTCGATTGTGTTTAACTTGAGTTGATTTACTTGACACTCTAACTTTTCTCGAATTTCATTAAAGCTCTCTAAATCTTCAATATCATAATAAAAATTAAATAGAGTATTTGAAACTTGAAGGTAGAACAGGTCAGTTACATTTAACTGAGACAGTACCTTCTCCAATCTTGCCACAGCTTCCTCTTTTTGCCCATAGAAATAAAAATCTATAAGAGATTTTATCCACTCCATATAAAATTTATTTACTAGAGACAAGCGATGTACCTTTACACTCTCTAATTCATATATATATTTCAAAGACTCATAATTTCGATTTGTGATAAATGTCTGGGCTAACTTCTTAAACTCTGATAGCTCATCAATCTCTTCTACAATTTGCTCATTAAAAAAATAATCTATACTAACTTTTAACTTCTTAGACAGAGCATATAAAAAGTCTGCTCCTGGAGTAAATTCTCCATTCTCTAATCGACTAATCTGTCCCTGTTTACATATCCCCTCGGCCAATTCTCGCTGAGACATTTTTAATTCTTTTCGTCTATTTTTTAATCTGGTTGCTAATAGTGTGCCCACGTTTGCATTTTCCTTTTCTATTCGATTTCAATTTCAATTGTAACATGATTAAATTTTAAATACAAATTTATAAACCAAAAGATACAAATTATAGATAAACAATGACTAGATAGGTTATTTTTGAAAACCCATCTCTTCTTCTTTTGAAATTTTCTTACTCACACGATTGATAAACTTATTCAGTTTAAATACGATGTTCTCATATATATCTTTTTCTAATGCCAATTGATTTCCCAACTCCTTCAGATTCTCTTCCACAACATTAATACTAATTGCCTCAGTTATATTCAATTTTGAAAGATTCAACTTCATTTCTTGCTTGTTTTTAACTGAAGACAGTAAATATTCTGCTACTTGATTTAAGGTTATCACTCGTTCTTGCAAAGCATTGATTCTCAACTCAGACGCTGCCAGTTCACGCACTAGCTCGTCTTTAATCGTGATATAAGATTGATTTTCCACATTCAACTTAATCAAAGCATCCACTTCTTCAATCTTTTCTTCAATCATCTCCACAGTCGTTTTTCTGTGGAATGGAATTGTTTGATTTTCAGAGCTGAATTGGCGAATCAACGTTCTACCTTTCATATAGCGGTTTTTCTCGGCGTCATCTTTGTGATAGACATAGTAGGCGCTAGTTTCTCTGATAAAAACCTTCACCTTATCCTCTTCCATATCTAGCTCCATGTTAGGTACAAAGACAAGCCCCTCCTGACGAATACCAAACTTGATCTTGATGTAAATTCCATCATCCACTACTTTTTCGATTTGATTAAATGACAACTCTACCTCAAATTCATGAACAGCGTCCCTGTTTTTCCTGAACCCTTGATAGGACTCCCAAAATTTCTCCTCGCTGGGGAGTTCTTTTTCTTTGGAGATTTTCTCTTCTTGATAAACTTGAACTAAATCCTTAAGTTCTGGAGCTTTCAATTTTTTTCTCTTTTCAAAATAATCTTTGAAAAATTCTACATCGTAAAGATTTTTCTTATTTAGTTCGGTCTCTTTCACCTCTACTCCTGAAAATTGAAAAGAAACATGCTTTTGCTTAGGACTGATATTTAATCCAAATAGTTTTGCTTTTTTTATCAGAGTTTCTAAGTTATCAACATTGGGTAGAAGAAATTCCATAAGCTCTTCTATTTTTCTTTTGGCAAAGTAATTCTTGAAAAACTCTTCTGTGTAAGGTTGCTTGCGATTGAGTTTATTACCACGCACCACTTGTCTCATAGTTGAGTCCGTCATAAAAAAGGTGGTATGCTTGTGACCGAAATCCATCTCCATATGTAGTAATGGAGCGTTCTTTTTTAAATCCTCAAAATCGGTAGAATTTTCCATCAAAAAATAGAGTCGTTGTTTGAGTTCGTACTTGTGATTGGTCTTACGATAAACTTCAAACTGCTGGTGGGAATAGCGATTCTCTATAATTTTCGCCCCTGCAATTTTACAAAATCTATCTGAAATCATTCGAAGATTTCGTTCCACATTATAATCCCACTTGAGTTTTTTGTCCGAATTACTATCAACCGAGTTGATAATGATGTGATTATGAAGGTGATTTTTATCAACGTGAGTCGCAACGATAAAACGAAATTTGCCACCGGTTAACTCCTTCATTGTCTCATAGCCGATCTGATTGATTTGTTCAGGAGTGAGATGATCCTCTGGAGAAAAAGACTGAATGATATGATGGGCATGAATTTTTCGTTGCTTTTCCTCTAACCTAGCATGCCGAAAATTATAAAGCGTATCATTTCTGATAAAAATTTCATGATACATCTGCACCATCTCATCATAGCTAGGAAAATCCAGAAAATTTCTCATGCCATAGTCCGATACCAATGCAAGATTCTTGGTCTTATCAGGATTAAGAATATACTTGATAATTTTTCTGCGATAACTCTTTCCGTGAATGGCAAAATGCTTAGTGATGACCATAAAACTCCCTCAACTTTTTTGCTTGAACACTAAACTCTTTCTCTACCTCACTTATCAAGTCATCGATTCCCTTTTTCAAGTCTTGCAATTCTTTACTTGAAATCAACTGAGATTGATTGACACTTCGGGCAATCTGGTTAATATTGTTGCCAATCCTCTTCAACTCAAACACCAAATCTTGATAACCAGTTGTATCAATGGTGATGAAATTCATACCAGGGTCAAGTAGGGTTCGTCGAGCATATTCTGAAAAAGATTGACAACCGCTTTGGTCGATATAATGTTTCAACTGACTCAATTCGCTATCAGAAAGGAAAACTTTCTTTAGATTGGTTCGGTAACGATTTTCCATGTGCCTACCTCATGTATTTTTTACGGAAGTCTTGACTAAGAGGAATGGAGTTCCCTATTTCTTGAATCAATTCCTGCACACAGGTTAAGAGAATGGATACATGTTCTTGGGTGACTTGATGTTCTGCCCTTGATAAGATTAAAATCTCATAAACATCACGACTGATTTGTTCTAGCTTTTGAGATTGCCAGAAGGTGAACCACTTTTCAGCAGTCATTTCTAACTCGTTCTCCAGTAACTTGTTTCTGGCAAATGAAGAAAAGTGTTCAAATCCTTTATTTTTCATCATTATGTCAATCATTTCTAATTCATTTGCGGTCAAATTAATCTCTTTGCGAATGTCTCTGTATTGTTCTGACATACTACTTCCTCACTTTTATCTATTGTCGGATAATTCCCGACCCCGTGTCAACCACGGGAAACTTATAAAAACAAAATCTATCGTCTTGTAAGGCTTTGCGAGCTCAGATATTGTGTCCACAATATCCCAAAAATCATATCGCCAACCGACCAAAACCTTCCAGTTTTGACAGCCAACGATAAGATAACTTGGTTGCTTCGCCCCCAAACCCCCAGGTAAAATTCTTAGTTGGATTTTTAAAAGTTGAGAAAAGTATAGCAGAAGAAATTTGGGGAAGTTATCACAGGAGAATGAGAGGATGAAAAAAGAGAGCCTAGGCTCTCAAATACCGTCTTAATGAAACAATGTTTTTTATATTTCCATTAACATATATATAGTCTCATCAACTGCCAACTTCAACATCCGATAATAAGATATTCTTTATATTTTTTAGCCCTACATTTGATATTTCGGAATCTGAAAATAGTTCAAATTTATATTTTATAAACATAGCACTACCATCATTATGTGTGGACATAATAATTTGATAGTCTGATAATGAATGTCTTATTAAATCAATTAAAGCATATACATTCATAGAATCCATATCTTGAATCGGATCATCAATTGATAAAAATTTGAACCCTCTTGAAATCTTAAATGTAGTATTTAGTGCCAAAGTGAAAGCAAACGAAATAACAGCTACTTGTCCAGAACTCAATTGATACATCACATCCTGCTCACTATTACTATTTGCTATAAACCTGATATTAGAATTGTTTTGAGTTGTTAGTAGAACTCCCATTCCTTGTTGGTAATTTTGTAAAATTTTAGCAGTGTACATATAGAAGGGAAGCTTCAACTTTTGAATCATCTGTTCTTGGTAAAACTTTATATTATTATTTAATTCTCTAACACGATCCTGAAGATATGTAATCGTTTGTTCAATGATTTGAAGACGTTTCTCAATTTGGTGAAACATCGTTAAACTTTGTAATTCAAACTGGTTAATAATATATTCTCTCTTTTGATTGATACTTTCTATAGTACAGTCCTCAAAAGTTTTTTCCTTAGATGCAAAGTATTTATCAAATAGATTTTGTGAATCTAAACTTTTAGAATAATCAAATACTATTTGAGATCTAAGAACCCCTAAAAATACTAGTAACCTATCTTTGTTCTCTTCAAATTTATGCAAGGAAATGGGTAAAAGGTCATAAGAAATTTCATATTTCCTTATTGATTCTCCAGCTAAAATAGAATATTTTTCTAAAAGTTTTTCAAAATCAACACTCTTATTTACAACTCTAAGGAAAGTACCATAAACTTCATTTGGAATCAATAGTTTTTCTTGCAATGAACTTATTAACTCTGTTTTCAAATTCTCAAACTCTTGTAGCGAAGCACTCTTATCAACAGGCAAAGGAGTAATCTCTGAGTTCATTACAACCAAGTTGCTAAAAGACTCAGGAAAATTATAATTACTTATGGATCGTATGGCCGCCAAAAAATCATCAGGAATAACAAAGAGTTTCTCTTGCTCCATTTGGATCTGATTTTGTAACTCCATTTTTAATTGATTTAATTCTTCAACCAAATTTGAAACTTCTATTTCAAAATTAGTCAAATTTTTACGTAGTTGATTCGTTGTTTCTTCATAGGCTGCCAGTAAATTCTCGCTCTCTCCCCAATCATAACCACAAAATATACATTCCGAATGATTTCCAGTGCTATGTTCTTTTAGACGAGTTCTTATCTCGAGTAGCTTGTTAATCGACTCTGTTCCATCATCTAGCTGCCCTTTTTTAAACTTATATTCTGTTAATTTAGGTTCAAATTTTTCAATCCATAGCCTGCCAAATTCCCATCCTGTAAAATTATTTAAAGAATTCTCAATTGATTTGATATCAATTTTAGCAATTTCAACATCAAGTAAGCTCTTCAATCTTTTTCCAAATTTAAACAACTTACTATCGTTTTCCAACAAGTCCTGTCGTTCAAGATAGTTTTTAAGTAAAAAATATGAGAAATTTTTTTCATTTGAAATTAAACTATAATTTTGTTTAATTGACTCTATATTTTCCTGATTTTCAAGTATTTCTCTAACTATTAAGTAAATAGTAAAATCTTTATCATCCAGTACCTCTCGCTCAAATTGCTCACTTTGTTTTCTAAGGTAGTAATCTTTTGGAGAAAATGAATTTCGAAATTCTTGTAATTTAGTAATTTCTGATAGATATATATTTAAACTTTCATTTGACAATTCTTCATCAAAAATAAGCGACTTATTGTTAAAAGGAAAGTCAATATCCGATCTAAGGGATAGCTTATAATAAGGCACCTCATTTCCTATAGATAGATTTTCTAACTTGTTTTTTTTATCTTTCAGATAGTTTTTATTAGACAGTAGCGTTTTTCTTAGTTCATCTAATCGTTTCTTTCTATCAACATAGTTTCCAATATTTAACAGGAAATTCAATTGTTCCTTTCTATCTTTCTCCTTTTGCTTCAAATAATAAGCTGTTTCATCTTGTTGAATATAATGAAACAAATCAAAAGTATCACCTAAGCTATAATCTTCTGTTTCATATCCTAAAAACTGACTAATGTCCTTTTGTATATCTCTTTCACTCGACCCCTCAAATTCTTCCTCAGATTGAAATGAAATTCCTGAACCAACCCGAACTCTTCTTTGAAATTTAGAAAATGAAAACTTTGGTACATTGCTATCCTCAGTATTCATACTACTCTTATAGAGACTAGATATTATCAAAGAATTACCCTCATCATTTGTCAACATAAGCTCGATGAATGTATTTTCATTAGGATTATTTTGAAAATATGGAGCACTAAAACTACTTCTACCGTCACTATAATCGGATTCTTCAATTCGACGAATTTTCCCAGTTAATGATAACTCTATTGCATCAAAAATTGTAGTTTTCCCAAATCCATTTGGTCCAACAAACAAAGTTACACTCTCCTGAAAATCAATAATTCTAGTTCCCTTTATATTTTTAAAGTTTTTTATTAAAATTTTTTCGATTTTCATTTTAATAATTCTCCTATTTGTAGTAAATCTGAAATATTATCATCATCGGTAGAAATATCTTGTAGTGATTTTGATAATTTCTCACCAGTGACCTTAGTATAAAAATCCAATAATCTATTATCTAATTCATCCTTATCATCCTGATACTGATTTTCTATACTTTTATAAATATCATTTCTTTTAGGGAGTGTGAAAAATGGTAGTTTTACTCCAATTTCCATCGCCATAAAATACGACTCACTAAAAAACATATCCTCTTCAAAAGCGTCAATATTAAATTCCAAGTAATTATAAAGTGCTTCATTAGTGGCTTTATCACGTAAATCTGATAACCCATTTTGAGTATATAATATGACGAACTTTCTAAAATAATAATAGTCCTCTTCAATCAACAATATTGATCTTTGGATTTTTTCATCTTCAAAAGTATCTTTCAAGTCATCAACTTCTACCAAAATAAACATAGAAGTATTTTTCTTGATATTTTCATGTTTTGATGTTAGTGATACTCTTTCAAATTCTTTTATTACTTGTGAAGTCTTATCATCTTCGAAAAAATTATTTAGCTCATTAGGACTATATTGACTAACAATAAAATACTCGGAATTTTGTAAGTTAGTATAGAAATCAAATTCTGTATCCAACTGGATAAAATGGTTATTTTGTAAAAATTTTAGAACAATGTCTCTCATATTAGTCCTCCGGTACCCTCAAACTCTTTTCTTTTGCTTCCTTAATGCTAATAAATTCCATATTCGATTTAAAAATGTTATGTTGTACCCCAGTACTCCATTCTTCACGATATCTATTATCTAGCATGCCATCAAATTCATCAATTTTATTCCAAATATGCAACTCATCTATATCTCTATTAATAAGAAAATCATGATTAAAAGTAGCTTTTAAAAATTCTGAGTTGTCAATTATTTCTTGAATAATTTTTGCAATTCTCCCAGGTCTATCCTGAATACTAATCAAAGAAGTTCTATAACTCTTCTCATTATTATCTAAATAACTGTAAGCTTTAAACGAAAATCCCTTAAATTTCTCCAGCAACACATAAAATATATCCTCTATTGGGGCTTTACGAAACAAGTCTAAAAAATTTTCATCTGAATTTTCGTGTGGTAACATCATTCTCACAAATTCATAAAACTCATCTTTAGTCAATGACAGTAAATGATTATTTATTTCATCCATAAGTTTAAAATCTTCCTCACTGATGTCATTTGCATAATCACAATGATATTTTTCCCACCTATAGATCAAATTATTCTTCATTTCATATACTTCATCTTTAGGAACTTCCTCTTCAATAATGGAAATTATTTTCCCAAAAGATATTTCTGGAAAACCAGATTCACTATGTGCTTCTCCAATGCTATGATCCAATAAAGAACCTACATACCTGAGATATACTTGCTCTAGATGTGAGTCACTATCATTCAATGAATTACCCTTTAATTTTAAAATTTCTTTTATTTCAGCTATACAATAATCTTTAATTATATCATCATTTTCCTGAGAAAGTGGACAATAAAAAAGATCATTAGCCTGATTATATTTATAAAGCCTGACACAAGAAATATTATCTGTGTATTTTGTTCTACTAGGATATTTTTTAAAATAATCATCTTTTGATAGATTAAAATCTGGCACATCTACAATCACATGTAGATATATGTTTTCTTTAGAAACCACCTCACGTGCTACATTTCCACTACCATCAAATTCATGAACCTGATATCCCTTAACATTTATTTTTTCCTTTCCCTTTTCAAACTTCCTAGTTTGTATATTAAAAAGGTCTGAGTAATCCTCTCTCTCATTACCATTGACATAGGCTTTTACTTGATGCCTCGATAATACTTGATCATCATCACCAACAATATCGAAGTCCTCAGCATTCTCATATCTTATAGCATAATCCTCAAGATTTTCTATATTATTTTCAATGCATTCTCGTAATTGTCTTAATGCTACTAAAAAGCCAACTTTTCCTTGATGAATATAACCACTCCAACTTGGTGTTGCATTCCTATTTTGGTCAATGTTTGAAATCGCCAACTTAATCCCCCCTATTATTTTACTCTTTGTTAATCACCCACAACCGTTCCTGTCCTACCTTCATCATCTCCTCTTCTACCATACTCCACTCTCCTAAAAGGCAGTTTTGAAGAACTTCTGCTGCTGACCTTTCATTGGTTTCAGAATCATAGATGCAAGTCATATCTCGTTGATAAATTTGAATTCTTTCAAAAATAGCTAGTTTTTCCAATTGCCGTGTATTATCAACTAGATGATTTACAATGAAATCATGATGTTCTTTTGGAGTTGCGCGTGCTTGATTTGGATTGATAGCGTACAGTTCTTCGTATCGGATAAGAGTGCTCAGATAGGACAGCTTAGGCTTTGTCGCAATCAAGGCTAATTGTACTTCATATCCCTTATTTTTCAAGAGTTGTGCCGTTTTCTTTGGAACATCAATTGTTCGTAAAGTTCCCTCGATCAAAAGATTGTATCCCAAATGACTCAATTCAGTTACTAAAGACTCTACCATTTTACCTGCAAAATCCTTGGTGTATTCTACACTATCTTTGCCATATTCTTGCTGCAGTTCTAAATAGTGTGGATGCTGAGAACGAAAACTATCACCATCTATGATAACAATATTTCCTTGAAATTCTTTCTGTTTAATACGATGAATTGTAGTCTTACCGGCACCACTTTGCCCTCCAAGCAAAATCGCTATAGGTTGCTTACTGGACTTTTTTCCTCTTGTCAGTGAACGAAGATTCCGTGCTAGAGCATGTTTGAATTCACTGTCAGTATAATCTTGGATTTCCATTAGGCTACCATCCGTTTTTCAGATATCTCTAACATACGTTCAATTCCATCCAAATAGCCGCTATACCTCTCTATTTCATCAAAATTTTCTACTAAATAGATATTTGTATGAATCAAGTCAGATAGATCATCACTCATTAAAATCCAAGGATTAGATTCATCATCAATGCTAATTCCCTGACTATCTTGATAACGATAGAGTCGTGATAATAGATTAGCACCTCTTTCTTTCACAATTTCAATTTTTAAAGTCAATTCATAATCTTCAACAGGATTCAGCATTTTATCTTCTCCTACAATATCGACATAAGATACATTAAACTTCTGACAAATAATGTCTATTAGTTCCGTAGAGACTGAACTCGTTCCATTTTCATACCGGCTCAAGCTATTTCGAGAAATTCCTACAATTCGGGCAAAGTCGTCTTGTGTTAAGTCGTGTGTTTTACGTAAGGATTTTATGTTCTTTCCAATCATGGCAAACTCCTTTTATTTTTATACCACCATTATAACATTTAGAAAAAGTAAATGCACCATTTTTGGTGCATTATTGGCTGTTTTTCCTAAATCTCTCTAAATTCTTCTCCAATTGTTCCTTATGAAGTTGATTTTTAGCTTTTTTTAATGTGTCGTCCAAAGTTTCTTCCCTATAAGTTGTTTCTGTTTTTAGTTGTTGTGATTCTTGATTTGGAGTGAAAATGATATCTAGCAGTCGGTCTATTTTTTCAAGATCTTGGACAGACATATCAGATAGTCTATGAATTAGCTTTTTAAATACATCACTATTGTCGTGATTTTTCTTAAAAAATGTTGTAAACATCTATAACCTCTCAAAAAAAGCAGCCTATCAGGACTGCTTAGTGTAATTCGGAAATCGCATCATAAATGGACTGCAATTTCTTATTGTCTTTATTCTTTGTGTCGATCAACGTATGTAGCTCTTCAATTTTCTTTTGACTACTTTGAATATCGCTATTGTTATCTGCAATCAGTCTTTTAAGATGTTGCTGATAACTTGTAGTGATATCTGTCTCTTTTCCTGTTCTAACCTCTGTAACTTTGGGCTTAGAACTAGAATTTGATTCCGTCACAGGTGCTTGTTTACGCTTTTGAAAAGCTGCTTCATAATTTACATCATTACCTCCTTGATGATTTCCAAATAAGGCCGCAATTTTATCTGGATCTTCTTGATTTTCTGATTTACTTTCTAATGGTTGATTAAAATTCCAATCTTTTGTCATTCACTCATTTCATCCTTTCTAAATTCAGAATCATCGAATTGTCTTTCTTTACCAAAGGCATGGTCAAGAGCTTCTTCAAAACTCATGTGACTAATGCTTTGACGCCTTTTGAACGTCGCAAACATCGCTGTCTCCAGTTGTTCTTTGTAAGCAGCTAGTTTTTCTGTCTCTCTTGCTACCTTACTTTCTTGCCTAGTGACCTTTTCTTCTAAGCGTTCGATTATGGTCATATACGATCCTCCTTCATTTTAATATTAGCTAAAACATCTTGATTTTGTTATCACAATTCTAAACATTGAGAGGTTTGCCTTACTGGTTGATTCCTCAATGTCTCTTTTGCATTCTCGATCATCAATTGTAAATCTGATTTCTTTTCGCGAAGAATATCGTTCCAGTCTATTTTTTCTTTCCCATATTCATTATCAGGTAAATCCAGTAAAACAGGAAATCCTGATTGAGATAACTTATCAGAAAAATCTTTACCTGCATCATCACAATCTACCGCAAGTGTTAATAAATCGGGATGATTATCAAAATAAGTAGTTGTATCACGAATTGTATTCATCAAAGGCAATAACTTTGAAGGTATTACTGTATCTAAGAATTTCAACTTCTGATTTTCTTCAGCTATCAGTCGTAAAGTTTGATAAGCGACAACAGACCTTTTTAATCCCTCCATAGATACCAAACGAACATCAAATAGACTTTGTTGATGCAGTTCGTAATAGCTCATCAAGTCGATGAACGATTCACAAAAGACCAGTCTATTTGGTTTACCAATGTCAAAGGATATTCCAACATGTCCATGGCTTCCTTTTAGAATCGTTTTTAACCTCTCTCTCGGAAGAAAATTATTCTTATATATCCCTTGTAAGCTTGCTGCCTGCAGCTTGTGACGATGATTAAAGCTTTTAAAAACAATAACAGGTTCAACTGTTTCATTTGTTTTCCAACTGGCTTGTGCCATCAATCCTTGTTGAATCATCTTTTGTACGATTTCTTCTGCGATTCCTCTACATTCTGTTAAATAATATCTGGCTAGACTACAGTTAGAATCTTCTACTCTCTTTAAAGGATAATAAAATGGTCTCTCTCTTTTTTCTTGAACAGCTTCTTTTTGAAAAGGTTCTTCAGAAAGAAAGGCTAGAGCTTCTTTAAAAGAAATTCCCTTAACAAGTCGAACAAAATCAATGACATCACCTTGAATATCTCTTGAAAACCATTTAAAAGTATTGGTAGTTAAAAAAATCCGAAATGAATCGTGTTCAGGATGTTCATAGACACTGCTAGAAACTTGTTTGAAGGAGATACCTAAACGATTGGCTACATCAAGAATTGAAATTTGCTTACATTCTTCTATTTCCATGCAATATCATCATTTTGTCGTAGTATTTGGCAGTGATGGTATTGATGATGATTCTTCTAAAGTTTTAGGAGTGGTCTTATCTAAATCATCTAACCCCGATCTCCAAACCTGTACTTGGTTGACCAATAACTTACCAGGTAGTTTAGAATAGGATAACTTAACTGTTCTTGTTTCTGTCTGATTAGTCTTTGATTGGTTGGCATTCTTTAAATCAGATACATAGGTTACATTATAAGAGACCATGGCAATAGCTTGATTCGTAGTCTGATTGACAAAGATATCAGCTTTTTCAAAATGATAATCCAAAATATAATCCTTATACACTTGGTTCATGGCATCATTTTGACTTGACAATTCTTGAGAATAAGCCGATTCAGTCATATAAGGTTGAATACGTGTATTATTTTCTCCGAGCTTTTCTTTCGTATAGTACTGCGTCAAAAATTCTTTTACAGTATCCGATGACAAAATGCTGGCTTTATCTTCTGCTTGTTTGTCCTCTACAAGTTTAGCTGCAGCCAATTCAATCTCTTTGCGACTTTGTTTAGCAGTAGAATGTTGACCAGCAGTATATCCCATCATGAGAATAAAGCTAGTTGCGGCTACTGCTCCAACACTAATTAAGGCTTTAGTTTTGACTTTATTTAACATCTTAGACCTTCTTTCTATAAAAACTAGGTCAAGAATAACAAAAAGGACTTGTAAGTTTTATCACACCACAACGAAAGGTGATTCCTACATTTCAGGCGCAAAATCGTACAGTTCAGAGAAAAATATCAAAATTAGCTGTCTTCAGTTTATAATATAAATATGAACAAATTAAAAGAAGAAAATTTGAGAAGAGCTCTTTCTCATATTGAACGCCATAAACAAGCCATAAATACAAGTAATAATAGTGAGGATTATGATTTTCATAAATTATTACTCCAATTTAGCTATGAAGTATATGAAAGAATCAAGGCAAATAAAAAACCCTATCCGAATTTAGATTCAGATAAAGTCTTTTAGATATCTAACAATTAAATCATCTCATAAGTTTTTATAAAAGGCCTGAGGAATTCTAACCTAGTGAGATTTATTAGGGATATCCCCCCAATTTTTGAAATTTAGTTTTAATTTATTTTTTACTTGTGCTTCATTCATTTTTTAAAATATATCGTTAGAAGATAAGTCACTTTTATTATTCTTAAGTTTTCATTTTAAAATTTTTCTTTCCCTCTTTTCTATTTCTTCCTAATAGCATCGAACTAATAAGCTCCCCATCTTCAGACTTCTAATTATTCTAAACTAAATATCATTAGCATTAAAAATTTTATTATAAACTAATTAACTAAAAATGTTAACAAATAAATAAAAAAACTATGTACGGGAAAAACCATAGTGTTTATTGTTCTAAAAGAAATGAGATAAAAAACAAAAATGTTAAACTCAAATAATTTCTAAAATATTAGGACAAAAAGTGTCACCTTAAGAGAATCACTTATTAAGGAAGTTAATACCCTTATTAGGTACACTTTAGTATACCCAAAAATAAATAATTGCACAAATTAAATGTTAACGTTTGAATTTATATGTGTCAATCTAAGTTTAATAAAAAAAGAGAGGACATTGACATCCCCTCTTTATTTTAGTGCTTTGTTCTAAAATGATAGTAAGCTCCAAGCATACCAGCAGTATTTTGGAACTGGGCAAATTCTAATCTTGTGTTCTCAGCCAAACTTGGAATCAAGGCTTCTTTCAAGGCTGAACGAATCTTTGGTTTGAGGATAGCTTCCCGCCCCATGATGCTACCACCCAGAATAACAACTTCTGGATTGGCAACATAACAGATATTAGCTATTCCTTTCCCAAGGTAATCCACCATTCGGTCAATACCAGCCATGCAGATTTTGTTTCCTTCAGTAGCTTCATTGAAAATACGTCGACAATTCCACTGTTCAATATCTTCTCCATGTGCTTGAGCTACATATTTCACTAAGGCTGTCGTAGAGGCCAAGTCTTGGAAATCTCCATCCCGCATATGCATATAACCAACTTCACAGGCCGAATTGCTAAATCCATGGAAGACTTTCCCATCCATAATCAAGCAACTACCGATACCTGTTCCAATGGTCAAGTAAAGGATGACACTCACTCCCTTTCCTGAACCAGATACCTCTTCAGCAAGACCTGCACAGTTGACATCATTTTCAATCTCACAAGGAATATTAAAACTAGTCTCGATTTCCTTTTTGAACTGCGTTCCTGCGTAGTTAGGGATTTGAGGCCCAGCATAGAAAATCTCACCCTTATCAGGGTCCACCATCCCTGCAGAAGAAATGGCAACACCTGCTACTGGTCCTTTTTCTAAATAGCTGGCTACGATATCTTTGGTCTTTTGTAAGATATGAGGTCCACCTTTATGCGCCTCTGTTGGCATTTCATGCGATTCAACAAGTTGGCCTTCTTGGTCGATCAAACCATATTTGATGTTGGTTCCACCGATATCAATTGCAACGTAGTGTGTCATAAATACCTCCTTATGGATTAGAGGAAGCGCTCCTTGGTTTCGCGAATCAAGGCTGCAGCTGCTTCTACAACTGGACGATCTTCT
>NZ_KV794288.1:174589-227669 GCF_001808705.1 Streptococcus sp. HMSC074B11
AACTGGACGATCTTCTTCAGTCACTGGTGTCAATGGTGAACGAACAGAACCAATATTCAAGCCTTCATTAATTTTCAAGACTTCCTTAATCACACCGTACATATTTCCATGTGCAGCAGTGAGTTTTCCAATGATTGCATTGATAGCATATTGCAATTCACGCGCTGTTTCTAAGTCTTTGTCAGCAATCAACTGATTGAGTTTCAAGAATAGTTCTGGCATAGCACCATAAGTACCAGCGATACCAGCTTTTGCTCCCATGAGACGACCACCTAAGAACTGTTCATCTGGACCGTTGAAGACGATATGATCTTCGCCACCAAGGCTCACAAAAGTTTGGATATCTTGGACTGGCATAGAAGAGTTCTTAACACCGATAACACGAGGATTTTTCAACATTTCTGTGTAAAGACTTGGAGTCAAAGCAACCCCTGCAAATTGAGGAATGTTGTAAATCACGTAGTCTGTTTTTGGAGCTGCAGAACTGATATCGTTCCAGTACTTAGCAACTGAGTATTCTGGCAAGCGGAAGTAAATAGGTGGAATCGTTGCAATGGCATCTACACCCAAACTTTCTGCGTGGCGAGGAAGTGCCTGATAAGAAACTATGAGTTTATCATTAATTTATTCAACAAAAACTTCTTCACTAATTTGTGTCATTACACATCCTCATTTTTTTATTAGGAATCAATTATACCATATTTATGAAGCGCTTTCAATAGTTTGATTTAAGCTGTAAATAGTTTCAGTAAATTATACTAAACAACGAACGCTCTGAAAGTATTTTCAGAATATATACCCTAAATTTTTATCTAACTATTAGGCTAGATAGCTTTTAAAATATTAATTTGTTATACATATTGTTTTATATTCTTTTAAATAAATTAGTTAGTTTGAGTTATACTTAAAAAAATATAAAGATATCGTTTTGAAAATTTTTCTGTACGTCAGTTTTATAATAAAGACGTTTAACTATCTAAAAAGTTCACATTTTATTTTTATTCACGGAGTTAATGAAGCGCCGACTGAATCCTAGAACCAACATCAGATTGATGAAAAGGTACACAGCAGTAAAACTAGTTAAACCATGTTGGCTGATATCATCAAAGTATAAAGTCGGTTCAGTAAAGAACAAATAAATTCCATAGACCTCCACGAAAATAAGAAAACTGACAAAACCAATCAGGAAAAGTCCACTGGCAATAAGAAAGAGTCTCCATAAAAGAATGAGAATTCCTCCTACTGCTAAAAAAATTACTGGGACAAGGAGTAAACCATTCATGAATTTCTCCTTTCTAGTCAATCAATTGACGATAATGGGTGGCAAGAGAGGAATCAAACTCTTCTAATTTTTGAACTAAGTCCAAATACTCCTCTTTTTCATGTTCTTCAAAGTCCACACCTCGATGATTCTGAAGAGAGATTTCCAATTGACTAGTGAGTTCTCGTTTAGAAAAACTGTAATCCCCCGTCACTTCCTCATAATGTTCCTTTAGTTCCTTGTAGGCTTGGTATTCTTCAGGCGTTTGAAATCCCTGTACCAAGGCCTCTTCTAATTGATAATAGGTATCTTCCATCATAATTATTACCTCGTTTCTTTCTATCTTTATTCTACCGCGCTTTTCTTTTCTTGTCCGCTATTTGTATCTATTTTTTAATCCAATTCAAAAGAAAGTTGTTCCTGCTTTTCGTTTCCTTTTTCGTGGAATTGCCTTAAGGCCTGATCAATAATATCTAAATCCGTTTCTGTTTCAATCAATGGCGCAAGTACATCGTATTCGGCCTTTTTTGTTTGATAATCCTCTTCCTTTGGAAAATTTTTCTCAATTTCTACTTTAGCAGTAGTCCATTTATCCTTTAATTCATCCAATAAGTTCTGAGTTTTCACTTGGTCCTCTTTAATGTGATCAATCGTATGCTGAAGCCTTTGAATGGTCCCCAAAGGAGAATACAAATCTAAACTGACAGAATATTGATTTTCTCCTACAATCTTAACAGAGAATGTTTCAGGAAGAGGTTGATTTATTGGAAGACTAAGCATTTTAATGTCAAATCCTCGATAGCTTGCTAGGGTTCGGAATTCTTTGCTGTCAGCTTGATTATGACGGATAAGACGGTGTAGGGATTCCCCTGCTTCAGATCGTTGATCAAAAGCTTGCTTACCTACCGTCATAGAAAATGCCTGGTCTTTCGACATTTCAGACTGTTGAATGTCTCCTTCATATTTGCTTAATCGTTTCTCAAGAATGGGCATATTTTCTTCACAGTAGGAGATTGTATGACGATAGTGATCCTTGCTGCGTTGAAAGGCGCGTCTTTGATTTTCTAATAGAGTTAGATCATTCTCCAATTCCATCTTATATTTGAGATAAGGATTCCCAGTTGCTAGTGCCTTAAAATCAGAAGCTGTCATGGTCTGCTCATCAATGTCTTCTGCAGCACGAATCGGCTCCTTAGAAGTCATAATCTGCTTAATATAACGGAGTTTGTTCTCCTGAGTTGCCCATAGATAATTATCAAATGAACCTTTGGTAATGTAGTGGTAAATATCCACTTCCTTGTTTTCATTTCCCTGTCGGATAATCCGTCCATTGCGTTGCTGGATGTCACTTGGTCTCCAAGGGACATCCAGGTGATGAACTGCTTTCATCTTGCTCTGAACATTTAAACCTGTTCCTCCTTTTTCAGTTGAGGCAAGGAGAATCCGCACTTCTCCTGCATTAACCTTTCGAGACAAACTATTCTTCTTTTCATCACTATTAGCATCATGTACAAAGGCAATTTCCTTACTAGGGATTCCTCTATCAACTAATAAAGCCTTTATTTCAGAATAGACATCAAAACCATTATCCTTTTTCTTAGGTGTGCCAATATCTGAAAAAATCATCTGAGTAGCCTTATTTTCCATTCCTTCACGATAAATTCTTTCAACATTATCCACTACCTGAAGCAGTTTATGATTGTCTGCTAGACTATAACTAGAGTCCAATAAACGCATATCAATAGCTAGTTTTCGTGCCTCACCCGTAATCTTTAACATGTTATCCTGGCTCGGATCAACTGTTCCACATTTGACCATATCTGACCTCATAACTAATTCTTCTAAATAGAGTTTCTGGTTTTCAGTTAACTCACTCTCAATAGGGATAATATGAGCTTCTGGAACAGGTAAATCCAACATATCTTGTGTTTGAATGTCGGCTGTTTCTTTATAGATTTTCATCAACTCAGGTAGATTGACAAATTTTTTAAATCGCTTCTTAGGTTGGTACTTATCCCCTGTAGGAGCTAATTCCATAGAGTTTTGAATTTCTCCAAAAGCACCTACCCAAGAGTCAAAATAATCAACTTGATAGCGTTTTAAGATATCTGGTTGAATGTAGTTCATCATAGTATATAACTCACTAATAGAATTAGAAACGGGTGTTCCTGTCGCAAAGACAATATTTTTAAAATCATGTTCTTCCTGAATCTGTCGAACCTTCATTTCCATATCCACGTTCTTCTTAGACGTTGTATTGGTAATCCCTGCTACATTTCCAAGTCCAGTAATCGGACGGATATTTTTAAAGTGATGTGCTTCATCCACAAAGAGAAAATCAATTCCTAAGTTCTCAAAATCAATAAAACTATCACGATTGAAGCGTTGGAGTTCTTCCAATTGTTTCTCTAGACCACTTATTGATTGTTCTGCTTCTTTAACAGTATACTTATTTTCAGAATGTGTTTTAATCTCTCGTAGTTCATTGAGTTTATCCTCGATATAATTCATCTGTCTTTCCTTACTGACAGGGATTTTTTCAAATTGAGAATCCCCAATGACAATGGCATCGTAATCTCCTGTAATAATACGTGATACAAATTGTTTTCTTCTCGCCTTCACAAAATCTTTCTTAGTGGTCACAAAGACCTTTTTAGTAGGGAAAAATTTCATGATTTCTTGGCCAAATTGAGCAGACAAACTAGAAGGTACTACATACAAGGGCTTATGAACCATCCCCAACTCCTTTAATTTAAACCCAGCACCAAGCATGGTCAAGGTCTTTCCTGAACCTACCTCATGAGCTAATAAAGCTCTTTTTTCTTCTACGATTCTTTGAATGGCATTCTCTTGGTGAGGACGAAGACTGATATTTTGTGCCAAGCCATCAATGACTAGATGGCTACCGTCATACTCTCGACTAACCGTTCGATTATAAAGACGATTGTAGCTTTCCTCAATGACTTGTTGGACTTCTGGATACCGTGAGACAAATTCTTGAAAGAGCTCTTGTAAATGCTGCTCTTTTGCTCTTAGAACAGAGGTTTTTTCCAAATCTGTGATGGTCTTTTTCTTTTCTCCTTCCGTAACAGTCATAGTAATCGTCGGTTGGTTTGAATTTAGTAAATTCTCAAAAATCTTTCTTCCTGTATCATAACGTGAGCCACTGACTCCAAGACTACTATCTTTGGCACTTGGATAGCGATAAGCAAATGATGTCCTTAAATGAACCTGCCCATCGACAGGATTCGCTTCAATGACCTGTTCAACATCAGGCGAAGACAATTCAAATTCACGATTGGTAAAACATTCAAAGGCAAATTTACCATAAACGGATTGGGGAATCCAACGTGACCCTATTTTAAACTCAATATCTGCCAGATGAATCCTTGGAGGCCGAACAGATTCTAACAAATCTAAAGCATGGTTCCAATCATATTCTTGGTTGTTTTCCTCTACTAATAGTTGAACTACTTCTATCTTGTTGAGAATATCTCCTGATAAAAACTGGGTCTTAGAAAGGTATTTTCTTCCCCCTCTTAGATAGCTTTCTGGATCTATTAAAATCTGGTCACCTAACTCATCTAAAATAGCAGCTTGGCTATGTTCGGGGTAAATTGATACCATATAGTCTAAATCAACCCCTCTACCATCCGATAAACTAGAGTTTAAGGCATCTAGAGCAGTTGAAACTCTTGCAATCACTCTCTCTGGCCTAACCAATGCTTTCTCAAAGGCTAAAGATTTTTTATATTTTACTTTCTGATCTTTAGAATCAATGTATTCATCTTCTAAACTTGCTAGTAAAGAATACTTATCGTCACTATCAAATAAGTTCCGATTGACTGAGGCATTCAAGTATCCAAATTGACTTACAAAGCGGTCATAGTCACGATTGAGTTTACTAAGTAATACCTGAAAATCTGTCCGACTATAATCTGGATGGCGTTGAATTTCAATTAAGGATTGATAGGTCTCTCTCAAATCAACCATGCCCTTAATACGACTAATATCCTTATCCGATAAGGGACTTTCATAAAAGACAGTTTTTTTGAACAAGCCCTTATATTTCCCTCTTTTACTCGCTTCTTCTGACTTGTATACATCTAGTGCTTCCTCATCTGTCAAATGAAGTTGCACGAACCGATCTATTTTATGTTCAGACAAATAACTGTCCCAGGCTTTAAACTCTCCCTTCTCGTCTACATAATAACTAATTTCGTCTACTTTTGAACTTTTCCGAATGCCATGCGTATCTCGGTAATAAATTTGATTTCCCTCATATCCAAAAGAATAGAGCGCTAAGTCCTCACGTATACGACTTGGGATAGAATGATCCACTTCTTCTTGGATAAAAACAGGTGCTTTCAAAGAATTGTCAATTTGTTTAGGTGCTTCCACATTCTCTAATGCTTTCATTATGTCAGTAGATAATGTTTCTGATCCCCCCTTAACATTGAGGTTTCCTCCATTAAAATTACGTACCTCATATTCACCCAAAACTTGCGTATTGTATTTCCCATCAAAATAAGGATTGATCCAGACACGCTTATCCTCCTCAAAGGGAATAGAGCCACTAAAGACAAGTTCCTCCTCATTAAGATTCTTTGCTTGATCCTTTTGAAAGAAGAGGAGATCTGTAGTCACTCGAGTACCTGCAATCTTTTTAAAAGCCGTATCCGGCAAACGAACTCCCCCTAAAAAATGAGTGTTGGATTTAATCTCTTGTAAGACATTATCTGTCCTCTTATCCATTGTCCCAATAGATGAGATAATCGACACTTGTCCTCCGTCTCTTACTAAATCAAGTGAGTGTTTGACAAAGTAATCATGAATCATATAAGGTTTATCATAGTTTTTATCGGCAATGCGAAAATTTCCAAATGGAACATTCGTTAAGACTAAATCAAAACTATTATTTTGATAGGGAACTTCTTCAAATCCTCGCACTTCAATATGGGTATTGGGGTGGAGTTGTTTTGCGATTGCGCCTGTCACACTGTCTAATTCAACCCCATAGAGTTCTGATTTCTCTCGTATACTTCTAGGCATAGCCGCAAAGAAGTTCCCAGTCCCCATAGAAGGATCTAATATCCTTCCTCCCTCAAAACCATCATCCAGTAACTTTTGCCAAATCTGGCGAATAATCATTGGGTCTGTATAATAGGCTGTGAGAGAACTTTGTTTCATAGTGGAGTATTCTGATTTACTTACTAAACTCTTAAGAGTTAAACGTTCTGTTTCATACTTTGGATTGAGTTCATCGAAAAATTCATTGGCAAGACCGCCCCAGCCGACATACTTGGCTAGTAGTTCTTGTTCTTCTGGATTCGCTTGTCGTCCCTCTTTTTCTAATCTTTTAACAAGATCAATTGCGGCGATATTCGTTTCAATCTTTTCTCGATTTGTCTTAGGGTAAAAGCCCTCTAAATCATCTGGAAAATCAAAATCTTGAACAGGGACATCCGTCTCTTTTATACCTGAAATTAAAGGTTTTGTTTCCTTATCCTTTTCAATTTCTTCTTCCAGGTAGGAAAACAAATCTATTTCCTGGCTTTCACTTAGTGATTCAATCTCAATATCTGAATCTTCTTTTTCAAGTTCTACATGAGACAATACTTGTTCAATCTCTTCCAAACTATTCAAGTATAAGATAGGATTCTCTTCAAATAACTGGTTGGAATCATTGAATAGCTCTAGGCGAACTAAGTCATTTAAGTGTGCATTTTCAATCGAAACCAACTGAAATACTTGTCCTTTATAACTTACTTGTGAACCGATTGGATATTCCCTCAAAGCTTCTTCTACAATTTTATCGACATTAGAAAAGGAGTTCGTTTCTTCCGTTTCCTGTTCAATATCACTTGAAGGAGATAAGGATTCCTCTACTTGCTTAGACTTTTCGCTTCTAGCTTTTACATCATCAAAATGAGTAATAATCTTCAGCTTTTGTGTCAGTGGGAGTTGTTGATAGCTTTCTTCATGATGGACAAGATCCGTAACGGTATCTAAAGTAGCCATCAATTCAGAACCCAAATAGGCTAGAACATCTCCCTCTTTTTCTTCAAAATGAATCTCAAGAACCTCTTTTTTAAGCTCTTTTGAGTCAACCATTAGAAGAAATTCCTCTATATCTCTACTAACACGGTCAGATAGATTATTCGCAACCCGATAGACATTGACTAAATTGACATCCTGATTCTGATGAAATACAAGCTCACTTAATGGTTCTAACTTATCTTTTTCAGATTGGATGTAAAATCGAGTGGAAAGGTTATAGATTGCGACTTCTAGCACCAAGTTTTTCTCAAAATTACTTAATTGAGATAATTTACCTAGACCTGCTTGTCCAAAATTTCTTGTGTAACTTTCTAAATCTTGGTCATTATTTTCAGAACTAGCCTCTAGGAAAGAAACAATATCTTGATCAAAAGAATAGACGTGAGGAATCTCTTCTATCTTGCCCTCTTCAGTCAAAAAACTCTCTACCAAATCCTGCCATTTCTCATCAAAATGTTGCGCTTGATAACGAAGAAATAGGTCCATTTTCTCCCTATCTTTTGGAATTGTTCCACGAAACATAGCCAATAATTGCATTACTTCCATACTCGCTCCTTTCATCTATACGAAAATAGGAGAATCACATGATTCCCCTACAACTCTATCTCCATTTCAACCTCTTGAGAACTGGTTTCTAAATCACTAGACAAAAGAGAAACAGAATCTGTTCTCATGTAGTAAGTATATAAGTCTTCTAGGTCTTGTTGGTTTTCAATCCCTGTTTCAATACTAATCAGAGCCTGCATAAATTCCTTGTAGTGACTCTCCATCATATCTGAAATCTTTTGTTTCATTTCCATAAATACTGAGGACGGTTCAGTTATACTTGTTTGGTCTATGTTTTGAATATCCTTTTCTAAGGGATTGGTTCCTTCTTCTACTTCCACTAAATCTGAACGTCCATCACCATCTGAATCTGCGCTAAGGGGATTGGTTCCTAGCGCCAATTCTTGAGCATCAGTTAGTCCATCTTGATCCGAATCACGTTGATAAATGGCTTCCATATACTTCCTTCTTTCCTAGTTAATCTTTTTTCACTCCAATCCTACCAAATATTCCTTGAAAGAAGTATCACAACAAAAAAGAGAACGAGTCAAAACTGCGTTCTCCTGGAAATGATAAAAATATATTTTATGCCACAAAAGATATGTAAACTAATCTTTTAAATAATAAAAAAGTTCCGACGTTTGTAAATGTTTTGAGTAAATTGAAATTACTTTTTGACCTTTTGGAAATACTGTCTTTCTCTTCAAATCTAATAAAGATTGAGGAACAATTTTCCTTGATGTCACTTTCAATGTTAATGCTAGTATCTGTTTTCTTGTACGTAAAGCATAATCAAACTCCAAATACAAAAAACGTCCTGAACCAGTTAGATGAACATGCTTTCCCAATAACTCCTCAATGGATCCTAAAACTTGTAACTTTTGCATTGTGGTTCCATCTTTTTTTATTTTCAACTCATCAATTATGACATGCCTATTTAAACAATCGTCAAAGAAACTGCCTGCACCTTTTCGGTAATCAACACCACATAGGTGCATGAAATTAGTAGGTGAAAAATGAAGTTCAACACTTTCTATTTCTGTTTCATAATACATGATTTTGCCAACGAAGTGTTCTTTAAAAAAAGAAGCCGCAATTTGTAACTGAGTAAAAAAACGCTGAAGTTTTATTTTTTCGGTGTAATTTGGATTACGATAATCTCTAGAATTTGCCATATTTTCCTCACAAAAAAGGTGGTTTACAGAGTCTGTAAGCCACCTAGTCAGTCGGTTTATTCTGGTGTCTGCCACCGCTTGGCCCTTACGTCCAAGATTGCTATCGGATTTCGTTCTGGTGTCCGCCACCGCTTGGCCCTTATGTCCAAGATTACTATCAGATTGACCATGAGCCGACTACTCATCTACACTATTTATTCTACCTGAAAATGCTTAAAATTTCAAGTGTAAACTCTTCTATTTCGTAGTATAAGCAAAACTGATGGCACTATCTGCTTGAGAGATTTTTCTAAAGGTATAGTTAGGGTTGCCACCATAGTTGGTTTCAGACACAAGGAAAGAACCGTCATCATATACTTTCTCGACAAAAGCCACATGACCGTAGATGGCTGGTGTGCCATGTGTACCTCCCACAAAAGAAACAATGGCTCCTGCTCTTGGTGTAGAGCCAGTTTCCCCACCAAGACTTGAAGCTGTCGCAACCCAGTCCTGACCATTTCCCATGGTATTAATGATTGAAATCTTCTCTCCGTTTCTACCTTTTAGCTTTAATCCTAACTGGTTCATACGAGCCGCAACACCCCATGTACATTGTCCATAAGCATAGGCCATACCATCTCCACCACCAGGAGCAGAATGATCATATAAGTCCCCACGAACCCCTTCAAGGGATTGTGGGTCACTTTTTGCCTGTCCTCCATTTGTTTGACTAAAGCCTTTTTCAATTTGGTAATACCATTCCGTTGCTCTAGTTTGTCTTTCCAGTAGTTTGTCACCAGAATTTCCTTCCCAATAGGTCAGAAAGAGTTGGGCCAGATTGGCTGCACTGCCCGTATTTTTAAAGAAATCCTTTAACCAACTTTGATAGTAAGGACTATCCCCATGAAGCATAAAATCAAGTTGGAGGTCTAAATCATACCACTTCTTATTTTTGCTATGTGCATAATTCAATAAAGCTGTATGACGTGTTGAACCATCTGCAGTATCCGTCCATTGCCCTAACCCCAAACCTCTATGAAGAATATTAGGATAAGCACCACTATAAATTGCTGGTCCTCCTATCGCTAACCAGGTTTCATCATCCCATGAGGAATCGGTAGCGCCAACTGGAGGAGATAAATAATCTCCCTCAGCTCGTTTAGGATTGATAGAAGACTCTACCGACCAATTTCCTAAAATAGCCGCAATGGCTTGGGGACTTGCCCCTTGAGATTTCAAAAACTCATAAATATGTTTTGCTCGTTCAAACTCATCCCCACCAAACTGACCAATGGCTGGTAAGATAGTGGTCTGAAGTTGAATGACTTTTGGAAAATAAAATTGCGGATTGACATACACCAATTTTTCTTTCTTGTTCTTATACTTTTGATAGGAAACTTTCAAGCCTGTATCGTCTGGCGTTTCACCGATAACATCACCCGTTAAAACTCTTGTCCCCTCAATCGCACGGCCATTATGAATAGAATACAAGGTTAAACGACTCTCATTCTCTCCTTTTCCGTTAGTGAGAATAACATCATCTCCGTCAAGAGATACAACTCCATCCATTGGTGCGACAATCGTTTGGTGAGCCTTCGCTTCTAATAGAATGTACTCCTGAAGAGTAGGTTTCCCGTCTAAATCATAGTATCCATAACGATAAGTCATGGTCAAGCTATCTTCATTGCTTTTCCCCTCAAATGGATTGTCCAATTCCTGCATGGAAGCATACACACCTTCTTCTTTTAGTTCCTTCATTTCCTCTTGATCGTCTTTCGATAGTTTATACTTAGGAGTTTCATAGAGGTCTTGCATGGATTTCAAATCTTCCCCATCGTTTAAATCATGCCACAAAGTAGACAGATAATCCTTGTAAGTTTCTGAACTAAATAAGTGAACTGTTTTGTGTAACTCATAGTCATGGAATTTAAAGTTCATATACCCCATCACATCATCAACTTTTGTGTAATAGGTAATTCCTTTGTCATTTGTACGAGTATGTTCTGCATCTTCCCAAGTTAGGTGAGTATAAGCTTTTGTTAATTCAAATTCATCTTGTTGAATCAAACTAGCAGATGAAAATCCTAAAAAGAAGCTCATCATAAGTAAGAGAAGAAAGACTATTCCTCCAACTATCCAGGTTGCAGGATTTCCAGCCGCAAATGTAAAGAAGGAAAAGGCTGCTTTTAGTTTTTGATAGATGTTTCGAACACTGGTAAGACCTTGTTTCTTTAACTTTCGAAACCGATTTTTAAAGGAACTTGGGTTATCTTTCGCTAGTTTCCATCCTTTTCCGGCCTTAAAATGATGGTATCGCTCTTTTGTGTTAGCTAGTCTCTTCTTCGTAAAACGACTTGTTGCTTGTCCTGTTTTGACACTAGCTTTCCCCAGATTATAAGAAATTCGGCTGTAGCGTTTTCCTTTTCTAATGGTCTCTTGAAGCGTGCGATAACCTTCTAAATCTTCATTTTCTGAAGCTAACTCTCCACCTTCACGTCCAAGGACATAAAGAAAAGTTTTGGCTTTCCTACTGACTTTTTTGGACTTATAGGCTTGTTTAGTCGATTTTAGATTCTCTTTGGCGGCCTTGACTTCTTTCTTAGCTTTTAATTCTTCTAAACTCTTCCCTTGAAAGAAAAAATTAGATTTTTGTTTCGATTCCTGACCATAAAGAAATTTTTGATTGGTTTTTCTTTCTTTACGACTCTCTTTTCTTTCTTCTTTTGCTTCTACCTTTGCTTCCTTAAATTGCTTCTTGGCTATTTTCAATCGTTTCCTAGCATGAGGTAATCGTCTGTCTCTTAATTCTTTGCGGTTCAAAAGAGATGGAGGACTATTTTGAAGAATATGATTGTAGTCTTCATTTGCTTGTTTTACTCTAGCCTTTGAAGCTTCTCTCATCCCCTCTAGCTTTTCTTTTATCTCTTTTTTCCATGCTTTTTCATCCAGTACAGAGGAATCTTTTTTCTGTTTCTTCACCTCCTTCTTTCCTTGTTTTAAGAATTTCTTCTCATCTTTTAAACTTCTTCTAAATGCCTTTCGGGCACGTATGTTTTCTCTTTTATCCTTCATCCTACTTCCCCTTAGTTAGAAGCCATTTTATCAGGATCCGTACTCATGATATCAAACAATTGTGTACCTTGAGGAATCTTATTTTTAAAGGGAACAACAACTGAACCAGCTTTTATCAGTCCTGCCCCTTTTTCTGGATTGACTAGGTATTTTTCAAGTTCTTTTGACAAGCCTAAGAGTTGAACCAATTCTTCTCGGTCATTTTTTGCTTGCTTGAGGAGAATCATAAATTCACTATTGGCAATAATCCGTCTACCATTTGGATCTAACAATAAAGTTTCGACATTTTGAGTTATTCCAGTCGGACTGGCTCCATATTTTCTGACACGACTCCACAATTTAAAGAAGAAGTCACTGGCATATTTATCTAATAAGAGAAGCTGCATTTCATCAAAATAAATCCAGGTCTTCTTCCCTAACTTTTGATTCCGAACGACGCGATTCCATATCTGATCAAAAACCACCATAAGGGCGATTTGTTTCAGCTCATCTCCTAACTTCTTAACGTTATAAATCAAGAAATTAGATCCTGTCTGAATATTGGTCTTATGAGAAAAAATATCAAGAGAACCTTCAACATACAGTTCCATATCAAGTGCCAAATTCTGCGCTTCTTCTTCTGGTTGTTGACTCAAGACAAAAACCCATTCTTCCAAAGAAGGCTCTTTAAATGACTGATAGGTCAGTCTGGTGACTCGGTCAATAATCGATTTTTCTCTTCCATCCATTTTTCTATCCAATAACTTGCCGATAAAGGATAAAAGAAATTCTGATTTTACCTTTACAGGATCTTCATCCATATTTTTTTCAGACAAGTCAAGAACATTGAGATAGGTTTGAGAATCAGGCGCAATATCAATCATTTCTCCACCAAAAGCTCGTCCAATCACACTGTACTCTGCTTCTGGATCCACGATGATAATTTCAGTATTTTCACCAGATTCCTTGATTTTGGTCGTGATAATCTCATGCTTGGTTGCCATCCCTTTCCCAGCTCCAGATGTCCCTAAAATCAGACCAGACGGTGTATTTAATAGGCTGCGATCAATGGTAATAATATTGCTTGAGATTTGATTGATACCGTAATATTTCCCACTGCGGTCTTGTAAGTCTACTGAAGTCCAAGGTGAGTTCACTGCTACATTAGATGTTAATAAACTCCGTGATACTCCCTCTAAAAAATCACAACCAAATGGCAGCAAACTATTAAAGGCTGCTTCTTGCATATATGGAAGTTTATCAATCATTAGGTCATTTGAGCCGGCCACTTGTTGAATCGTGTCTAGAGCTTGTTTAAGTTCTTCTTCATCCTGACCAAAAACACCAATCAAAAAGACTGTTTGAAATAGTTTATCTCCTGTCTCTGTCATGGTTTTTAAGAGTTCTTCAGCTTCATCGATATTGCTTTCTAATACATGACCTACTTTTTCCAAATAGATACCTGTACGAGCTAGTTTTTGTTGTTCCCCAATCTTTTGGGATTCCATTAAGGTCTTCTTTGTTCGTAGTTTCTTCATGGCATCTGCCTTGGTAGAACTTTGAGCATGAAGGCTCACTATCAATTCCAAATCTCCTTGCATGAGGTCTCGGATAAACTGATCACCTAATTCCATGCCATAGTCTCTCACATAGACAATCTGTAATAAGCGGTCATTGATTTGTAGGTAATTCTTGTTTTTGAAATCTAAGAGATTAGGCGCTATGAAGTGACGAGTTGTCTGACCAGATCTCGTTAAATCACGGTAAGAAAAAGGAAGATGGTGTTCTCCTCTAAGCATATCTGCCAACAAGTTCACCCGTTCTTCTCCAGCTAAGGATTCAAATCGAGCATCAATTTCTGAGAAACCACTCTTGAAATATTCTCCAATTTGAGACAAGGAACGATAGGCTTGTTTGGGATTAGTATCCTTTCTTCCAAAGCTAATCAGTTTCACAGCTGAAAAGTTATTTTCCCCACTGTCTAAATTTTGATTCATCATCCGATTCAATTCTTGACGATAGCTATCATACCCATCTTCTTTTTCCTCATACAAAACACTTTGTCTGAATTTTTCTAAATTCAATCTTTTATTAAAGATAGTCAATTGGAAGTTGGTTTGGTCATCTAGGGAGTTAATCAAATCAGAATACTTCTCAATGATTGCGCCCTTATCTTCTAAACCAACGGTCTGGTAATTGACATCACCAAGTAAATAGCTTTGTGAGAAATAATCTTCTTTTACCTGCATCAGACCATTTTGATACAGGGCTTGATAGGAAAGAGTATTAGCCGTTGATGGTAACACTTCCTCTTTTTTTCCTTTAACTATTTCTTTCTGATTAGTCATTGAAGTTTTTTGTTTCTTTAATGTATTTGATTTTCTTTTCATGTTCAGGTCCTTTCTTTCCTGTAATTGTGCGTAGGGGAACCGTTAATTCAAAATGAAGACGGTATTTCAAATAATGTTCAAAATATAAATCATTGGGTTTATAGACTCCAAAAAGCATGAGGGGGATGGTAAAGGCAAACACAAAACCGTAAACAAACCAATCTCCAAATTGCCAGAAAAAGAGATTCAAGCCCAAAACAATAATTGTGACAATAAAGGCTGGTAAAACAAAGATGATTTGCCTTGTAGTAAAGCCTAACCAAGCCCTGTGTTGGTATTTTGAGATGTCTTTAAAGACACGTGTATTCATGACTTTCCTTTCTAAAAAGGCTAAGAAGCAATCACTTCCTAGCCTTTATCTAATTACATACCTAAGATTGAGCGAGCCGTACGTTGAGAACCAACGAGGGCAATAATCAGTAAGATAGCTTGTACCAAACTACCAAACATAATCGCAAGAGATTGCAGGACTCCTGCACCATTTGAAACAGCTATTTTCCCAGCAGATTCAAACAAAGGAACAAGAGAAACAATCAGAAAAATAAGAACCCCTTGTACTGCATAGACCATAATATTTTTTAAATAGCCAATACCAATAGACTTCCATTCATCACTTAAAAATGTTGGAATCGTAAGAGGGGCAAATGGAATCATAAGGTAGAGTTGAATAAATCGAATAGATACCAAAAGATTGACCATGGCTGCACTTATTATCCGAACAAGCCAAATGAGGAGGGCGAAAAAGCCCACAATCATACGGCCAATAAATCCTGAACCTTTTAATCCAGAGATGGTATCATACTTTGCCCCACCGTGAGCCACAATCGAAGCCACTTGTTCAATGGCGTGACTTGCAATCCCAATGATGGCTTCTACAATAACGGTAGTATTGGTAATTACAACTGCGACCATAATATAACTAATCAACATTGGCGCTAAGGCTTCAAAGGTCATCGCTCCACCAGAGTTAGCAATTTTCTTTGCCATCTTTGAAAATTCTAAGATGAGAACAACTGATAAAATCGCAACACCAAGAGGCTGCATGACACTTTTAGTAATACTAGACATATAAGTCCATACTGTTGGATTGTAGCTAGATAGAGATTTAATCAGATCTACCGTAGATTGTAAATCCACATTAAATCCTTCAAATAAATTTTCAGCTGATATTTTTTCAGATGCAAGGTAAACAAAGGGTGAGACTAAACTAAGATTCATGTCATTGTTTATCCTCCTAAATTGAAATTTGAGTTACAAAGGCTCCAGCAGCCCCTACCATAACACCACCGACAATTTCAAGAATGGCATTTCGAACACCTGGTCCACCATCTTTAATGTTGGTTGCAAGGTTGACAATCCCTACAACAACGAGAAAGGCACCAACCGCAATCAATCCCTTCTGCAACAAAGACATAGCTTGTGCAAACATAGCACTTGCGTCTACTCCATAAACAAAACCTTTAAAATGCGTAATCATCTATTTCCTCTTTTCTATTTTTATTTTAAACTAGATTCAAAAGTTAAATCATGAATTCTAAGGCCTTCAAGATGATTTTCTTGTCTTTGATTCAAAGGATTGATTTGATAGTTCCACCACCGTTCATCGGTTTCTTGATTGGCTAGGTATTTCCAGTTTGGATGCTTAGTGGAACTGTATTTTTTGCTTTTAAAGACTGGCATATTGGCAATTCGAACCAGGCATTCATGCCGTTTCATATTTCCGACTTCATCAGGTGTCATTAAATCACGAGCAATCTTTTGATGAGAAAGGGATCCTGAACCTGTCTGGCCAAAGGAACGACTAGTATTTCGAACATCAATGGTTTGTTTACCGAGTAAGCCACTCATAAATTTAAAGGTATCTTCATCATTACCACCTAAGTAGACTAAGCTATCACAGTTCCCCAAAATAGTTTTCCAAGCTTCTTTTTCTTTATAGAGCCCTTGAAGTTGGGCAATATTTTGAAGAATAGGAACGAGACTCATATTTCGAGAACGGACTGTTGAGGTTTGTTCAGCAAAATCTGGAATTTCTCCGATATTTGCGAACTCATCTAAGTAAACTCTCACATGAAGAGGCAATTGTCCCTTAAAATCAATATCTGCTTGTCTTGTTAGGGTTTGAAATACGGTTGAGAAAAAGAGGGCTGAAAGAAAGCGAAAGGTACTATCGTTATCTGGGATAACTAGGTAAACCATTGATTTTTCCTTGCCCCATGTCTTCATATCAAGGGTATCTCTTTTGGTCAAATCCATGACACTTTGAATATTGAAGAGGGCAAATTTAGCAGTGGTTACAGCTATGACAG
Organism: Streptococcus sp. HMSC074B11; assembly: GCF_001808705.1. Classification (GTDB taxonomy): domain Bacteria; phylum Bacillota; class Bacilli; order Lactobacillales; family Streptococcaceae; genus Streptococcus. The sequence continues at coordinate 191,361 of NZ_KV794288.1, forward strand.
AATCCAGAGTCTTATCCTTATAATTTTGGAAATCTGCCCAATTTCGCATGGTAAAATTTTCAGTCCCATACTTTTTAGCATAATTTTCGAATAGAATTTCTAAGACACTTTTTTCTTGGTTTTCACCCTTGGATAAGTGTTTAATGAGTTTTGAGATTTCAGCAAAACTTGGATAACGCCCTCGTTTTTTTCGCTCTTCCACTTCTTTTTTTTGACGTTTCAACAAGTTTTGGTATTCTTTTTGACTCAAACGACTTTCTTCTATGAGCTGTTCTCTTGTTTTAGGTGGGTTATAGAAATCGACCAAGTAAGAGGCTAAAGCTCGTACCAAAGTCATAGAAGCTTCATCCCAAAATGGATCACTGCGAGATCCAGAGCCTTTGGTGTTATTAAAATAAACCGTCAGCATGCGATTCAAATCATTTTCTGTCTCTATATAGCGAAAAGGATTGAAGCCATCTGAGTTCTTCATATTAACTAAATCTAACACCTTTACTTGGTAGCCATGTTCTAAAAAGAGTTTGCCTGTTTTTTCGGCCAAGTGATCTTTAGGATCCACTACAATATTTGAACTATTCATCTGAATCAGATTAGGTTTCACAAAGCGAAATGTCTTCCCACTTCCTGAACCTCCAATCACCGCAATATTCTTATTTCTATCATATTGGGGTGGTTTTTTATCTAATAATGTCAAACGAACATCTTGAGCTAAGATCGTATCATGAGAAAATTCCTTACCGTAAAAGAGCTTCTTTTCTTTTAGAGTTCCAAAACGGGCGCTCCCGTATTCTACCCCTTCTCGGTATTGTTTTTTACCAGTCTCTAGATAGAGATAAACCAGCAACATCATCACAAAACCTAGTAGAAAAAAAGCACTTGATTTTCCAGTAAAGGAAACATTCCATGGCGACTGAAGAACTTCATCTTGACCTTCCATCAGAAGATGAGTCCATTTATCTAATGTATTTCCAGTATAGGAATCATACAAAAGCGTCAAACGATGAAAAAGATAGCCTAGTAAGATACCTAACAGTGAGAATAGTAGGAATTTCTTTCCACTGTACATCATCTCACCATCTCTTTCTGTTTGACGGCCCCTTCTTGTCTAAAGGTAATTTGAGATTTAGCCTCATCAATTGCATCGTCTAATGACTTATCCATGGTAAAATCAGCTAATTTCTCCGGATCATTAACCATTTTTTCTAACAGATGGTCTAAATGATTGTCTAGAATCGAACGGTCTTTCGTGTAGAAATGTAGAGAATCCCCTTGCCAAGCGATGGCTAAAGGAATCTCTTCTTTTTCTAAAAAAGCTTTAAATTTCTCTATATCAATTGGTTTGTCTAAGAAATCTTTTTTCAGATTAATTGTATCAATCGAATAAGGAGATTGTAGCAATTCTTCTAATTTCTGCACTCCTATCTTATAGGCGGAATCCTGTGCTAAAGCCTGACGTCTAGACCATTCTAGAATCTTTAAAAGACTTTTGACAGTAAATAAAAGACTACGCTCTGCATATTGAACTGCCATTCGTTCCTGTTGTTCAGAGGACATCTGATGCCTCCTTCTTAACAAATAGCAGCTTTCCTTCTTTATAACGATAAGCTATCAATTTCTGACGTTGCTTAATCGACTTGACAACCTGCAGTAGATCTCTCGAATAAGGTTCTCGAAGAGTAACTTCTACTGCTTTCCCATCAACGATACCAACGCGTTTAAATTCAATGTAGTCTTTTTTGAGATGTCCTAAGCCCATACCAAAGGGAAAGTGATGAATCAATTGGATGGTACAACCACCTTTATTTCCCATTTGTTTCAAATCATACAAGTTTACTACTTTCATGATTAACTCCTTTATCTAGTTTGTCGCATCGTTTAAGTCTGGTAACGATAAACTCCGTGTCTGTTAGAAAATTCTCACACACGTCTTGTGCCAGTTGCCCTTCACAGGGAAATACTCTCAGTCCCTACTTACACAGGCACGCTAATCAAGACGGAGTGGATTCAATTTTCAAAGAACAGGTAGCTTTATTATAGATAAGAGTAGTTGAAATTTTTATCACATATTTGGAGTTGTTGGAATAATCAGGTAAGTACTAATTTCTAGCTCCTCTCACAACACCCTACATACCTTCTATGTTTTATGAACAGTAGCTATCATTTACATTTTCAAACTACCATTCTATCAGACTAGAAGTCAAAATAGACGCATCTACTTCGAGAGATACTCATTTAATGGTTCAGCAATTCGCTCTACTTCAGTTACAGAAATTTCGTCACTATGACTTCTCATGATTTGTTATTAGTTCACTTTGAGGGGCTTGCTCATGAAACCAAACAGCGTAAGTCGTAAAAGAAAAAAGCAGTACAAGATTGAACTGCTTTTACGGATTCAGATAAAATAACTTTAAAATATAGAAGATATCTATTGACTGTAACTATAATTGATTTAAATTTATAACTTCATCTGCTTGATTCCAAATATCGGGATTATGAGTTGCAATGATGATTAGACGATTTTCATTTTTCATATCTAATAATAATTTCATAATTCCTTGTGAAGTCGTAGGATCGAGCGATGCAGTCAACTCATCCGCAAGTATTAATGGTGGATTTTTAAGAATGATTGTCGCTAAAGCAACACGTTGTGCTTCACCGCCAGACAATTCATATATCTTTTGTTCCAGATGAATATGAGTTAGACCAACTCTTGCTAATACATCTTTTTTTTAACTTATCTTTTTCTATATAATTACATTTAAGATTTACTAATCCTAAATCTAGATTAGTAGAAACATTTTCATTATCTAACAAACCAAAATTTTGAAAAAGATATCCTGATACTGTCAATAAAAAAGCTTAGAAAGGCTTAAAGCCTTATCCAAGCTGATATTTGTTCATCTAATTAATAATCTAAATAAAGGATCTACTTCACTTTCATAATACGAACTAAATTGGCTCTTTCTGCCTCCTCTAGTTTCAATTCTATATAATGAATAGTTTCCGACAAGTTTGGAATAATCGAGTATTCTAAACCATTTACACGTCTACGTGTTTTTTCTATTTCATCAGCCATTAACTGACACGTTTTTTCAACTTCTGCCAGTCTTAGTAATTTATCAATTAAACTATTCATTGTAGCAAATACATCATCCATTTCACTATTAGAAGATAAATAGCTGTATTCACTGTTCTCATTTTGAGAAGTAATATTCATATGCATTCTAGGAACTGTTACACTCATGATATTTTCTTTCTCAACAAATAATTCAATTTCTTTCGATGGAATTGAAAATAATTCCTCCACCATTTGAGAATTCTTTAATGATTTAGCAACTGCAAAGGATTTTAGATTATCAATTAGATAACTTTCTACTTCTTTCCGAAGTTGATTATTCTCACGAATCAAAGAAATAAATCGCCTCATTAATTCATCTCTTTTATCCTTTAATAACTTATGTCCACGTTCAGCTGTTTTCAAACGTTCCTTTAAGTTATTCAATTCCATACGAGTTGGTTTTACATTCAAACGTACCATAGATAATCACTCCATTTCCGGATTAAACTTCTACCAAAGGTAAGTATTTATCAAGCAAATCATCTTTGATACGTTTTAACTCTGTTCTAGGAAGAATTGATAGTAATTCCCACCCAAGATTCAACGTATCTTCTATATTTCGATTTTTATAAAATCCTTGGTTTATGTACTCTTCTTCAAAACGCTTTGTAAACATCACATACAATTTATCTACATCAGATAAAGCCGATTCTCCTAATACTACTGCTAACTCTTCAACCTTTTTCCCTTGGGCATAGGCTGCAAACAGTTGATTCATAGTTGGAGCATGATCTCCACGAGTTTTACCTTCTCCAGATCCCTTATCTTTTAATCGAGAGAGAGAAGGTAAAACATTGATTGGTGGACGATAACCTTGATTATACAACTCATGCGACAAAATAATTTGCCCTTCAGTAATGTATCCAGTTAAATCAGGAATTGGATGTGTTATGTCATCTTCTGGCATTGTTAAAATAGGAATCTGTGTCACCGAACCTTTTTTACCAACTAAGCGACCAGCCCTTTCGTATAGAGTTGATAAATTTGTATATAAATATCCCGGATAGCCTCGTCTCCCTGGAACTTCACGGCGAGCTGCTGAGACTTCACGTAACGCTTCACAATAGTTAGTCATATCCGTCATTATAACTAGAACGTGCATATCTTTTTCAAAAGCTAGATACTCTGCCGCAGTTAAAGCAATGCGGGGAGTTGCAATACGCTCAATTGCAGGATCATTTGCCAAGTTCATAAATAAAACCGAACGATCGATCGCTCCTGTTTTTCTGAGTTCTTCCATAAAAAACTCAGCTTCTTCAAAAGTAATACCCATTGCTGCAAATACAACCGCAAAATTTTCATCAGAATTTAAAACAGTCGCTTGTCTTGCTATCTGAGCAGCTAATTCATTATGAGGTAAGCCCGAACCTGAAAATACTGGTAATTTTTGACCACGTACAAGAGTATTCAAATGATCAATAGAGGAGATCCCTGTCTGAATAAATTCATCTGGATAATCTCTAGATACAGGATTAATAGCTTGACCATCAATATCTAAATATTTCTCTGGAATTAAATCTGGTCCACCATCAATTGGTTTTCCCATCCCATTAAAAATACGACCAACCATATCCTCAGATACAGCCAATTCTAATGCATGACCAGCAAAACGAATTTTAGACTTTTCTAAATTTATTCCACTAGATCCTTCAAAAAGCTGAACCATTGCTTTATCTTCGTGGATCTCTAAAACTTGTCCACGACGAAATTCTCCATTATGAAGTTGAATTTCAACTAACTCATTGTAAGACACATTATTTACTTGTTCAACAATCATAAGAGGCCCAACAACTTCACTAGCAGTTCTGTATTCTTTTATAACACTCATTTATAGACCTCCTGTTTCTAATATCAAATGAATTTGATGTGTAATCTCATTTGATATAATTTTGATTTCATCTAATCTATCTTCTGAAACATATTTACTTCTCGCCATACGGTCTCGAACTGCCACGGTACCTTCCATAATCTCTGTAAAGTAAGACCCCAACTCTAAAGCATGATTTGCCTGATCAGCAAAAGTTAGGATATTACTTAGCATTGCTTCTTGTTTTGCAAACGAAGTGAATGTATCTACCGAATCAAAAGCGTTCTGTTGCAAATAATCTTCTCGAATTTGTTTAGCAATTTCCATCGTTAGTCGTTCATTATCAGACAGAGAATCAATTCCAACAAGACGAACAATTTCCTCTAAACTAGATTCCCGTTGTAAGTAGTTCATCGCACGAGTTATTTTACTATTCCAATCTGTCTTCTCTTTACCATCTATATAAGTGCCCACACTGTCTTTATATAGTGAATAAGATGTAAGCCAGTTAATTGCAGGAAAATGACGTCGCTGTGCCAACGGAGCATCAAGCCCCCAAAAAACTTTCACAATCCGTAAAGTGTTTTGAGTAACTGGTTCTGAAATATCTCCACCAGGTGGCGATACAGCTCCAATAGCAGTAATCGTTCCTTCACGTTCTGGAAGCCCTAGAACCTGAGAACGTCCTGCTCTTTCATAATATTCAGCGATACGACTTCCCAGATAAGCAGGATAACCCTCATCACCAGGCATTTCTTCTAGACGTCCTGACATTTCACGTAGCGCTTCTGCCCAACGTGAAGTTGAATCAGCCATAATGGCCACAGAGTAGCCCATATCACGAAAATACTCAGCCATGGTAATTCCTGTATAAATTGAAGCCTCACGAGCAGCAACAGGCATATTTGAAGTATTAGCAATCAGAACTGTCCGTTGCATAATTGATTGTCCGGTATTAGGGTCAATCAACTCAGGAAACTCATTCAGTACATCCGTCATTTCATTTCCACGTTCTCCACAACCGACATAAATAACAATATCAACATTGGCAAATTTAGCTACTTGGTGTTGTACAACTGTCTTTCCTGCTCCAAACGGTCCAGGAACTGCTGCAGCTCCCCCTTTGGTTACTGGAAAGAATGTATCAATAACTCGTTGACCTGTGATTAATGGTTCTTCTGGAATTAAACGTTTAGAAACAGGACGCGCCTTGCGGACAGGCCATTTTTGCATAAGCGTTCCTTTATAGAAACTACCGTCCAATTTTTTTATTTCATATACAACTTCATCAATAGTAAAATCGCCAGATGCAATAGAAACGACTTCTCCAGAAACTCCATAAGGAACCATAATTTTATGATTAACTACCTCGGTTTCCTTGACAGTTCCAAGAATATCACCCGTACTCACTTTTTGACCAATTGCTATAGTGGAATCAAAATGCCACTTAATATCTCTATCCAAACTTGGAACTTCTACCCCACGAACTAGAAAATCATTATGAGTAGCCAATTTAAATCGATCTAATGGGCGTTGTATGCCATCAAACATTTGAGAAATCAATCCTGGCCCTAATTCAACCGAGAGAGGTTCTCCAGTTGTAACAACAGGTTCTCCCGGACCAAGACCAGATGTTTCTTCATAGACTTGGATAGATGCCTGATCTCTTCTCATTTCAATAATTTCACCGATTAACCCTAGCTTACCTACACGGCAAATATCTTGAATATTAGCCTCCTGCATACCTGATGCAATAACTAGAGGTCCCGATACTTTTATAATCTTCCCTTGAGTCAAAGTTATTCTCCTTACTAAGTCCAAAAATTATAGAATAATATTACAGACAATTTTGTACATTATTATAAAATATTGTGTCCTACTGCTTTCTCTACATTATCCTCTATACGTTTTAATCCTAAATTTAAACCTTGTTTATGAGTCGGTAATAAAATAATAGCAGGTACAACTTGAGAATCATAATGGCGAATTGTATCTAATATCATTGAAGCAATGTCTTCAGTGATATAAATGACACCATAATCAGATTGAGCTAATTTTCTTAGAGTATTTATAGCTTCTTGTTCTTGATAGGCAGGAAATATATCAAATCCAATCATGCTAAAGGGTAAAATAATATCATGGTTACCAATTATGCCAATTTTATACTTATTAGCTTCCATAATGCGGGCGTATCCTTTCTTTTATTGATTCAAAAGGAATTGTATTTTGAAGAGCTGATATGATCATTCTAAGATTCTTTACTTCAAACTCACATCCCAATAAATATCTAGCAAGAACTAACGGCCCATCTACATTATACCTTCCTTGATCTAAAGTTTTATACAATAGTAAATCACATAAAAATTCTAACTCAGAAGATGAAATTGTTGCGTCCTGCATCTTCAATTCGTAAGTTGAAAAGATTGAATCTAAGCTTGGATTTATTTTATTGAACCACACAAATATTTCTTGATTTTCTACAATGTATATAAATTCTTTAGCAGAAATACTTCCTTCATCTGAAAGTAATTGTAAAATATCCCCATGACTCTTATTTTGAGATAAACCACGTTTTACAGTAATAATATTATAAAAGTCAATCATTGCAACAATAACCTGAGACAGCACCCCACCTAACTCATTAGATAAAAGTTTCAGATGTTTAAAATATGCTAGATCAGCTCCGACATCAAGTACACGAATATTATTAAATGTTTCATACTCATTCCAAATTGATTCTACTTCATGAACCATAAAATCAGGAAGTGTATCTGAATGTAAGGAAGAAACTAAATGTTTTAAACTTTCTATATCAAAAATCCCTATTGGAATTAATAATTTAGAAAAATCTTTCTTAATTGCCGCCTTAGATTTTAATAAAACTTTGATATTATGATAAACATATCGTAAAGCAAATAAAGTCACAATTTTCTCAGACGGACTTTCAGCATAGGCCCATCTATAATCATTGACTAATTTTGTCATTAGCGAAATCTCTGTCTGACTAGGATTTTCTAAAACGTCAATCGATAAATGATAGGGAGTTGCTTCTAAGATAAATGCCAATGTCTCCGTATCTTTGGATTGTATAATTTTTTGAAATTTTTCCTCTGTAATAAAATCGTTTTCTTTTACCGAAATCGTCGTATTTATTTTTGAAAAAAGATTAGTATCCATAAAATACCTTTCTAATTTTATTGGAATACTCCAAATTTCTAAGAAGGATTCACCAATTTCATCCTTAATTGATAAAAATTTGATTTGCGATACTTGAACTTTCTTCCTTAGAAATCGATCCAATTAATGTTTTATACAAATAGTTATCATCAATTTTACCTATTGAAATAAGTAAGCCTGATTCATTTGAGATAGGCTGTTCACTAAATAAATGATTTGGAAAAGAGAATTTCAATTTCTCTAATTGTTCCAAATTGAATTTAGCTAAAGTCCGCTCCCCAAAAGTTACTATGACCTCTTGTTGTGAATATCGTTCCAGAATTCGATAGATGAACTCCATTTCTTTATCTGCACTCCAAGATTCCATTTCTATTAAAGCAGATTGAAAAAGTTCTTTTAATATTTTCTGTTTTGATACTAACGTTGATTGGCGTTCCTTATTTTTTAATTGTTGAAAAATTATTTGATATTTCTGTTGTAATTCTTTTAACTTTCGTTCATGTTCAGCTTCTTTTTTCTTTACAATGACCGACTTTTGCATTTCAAATTCATCATCAATCTTCTTTTTGGAATCCAATAATTTCATACGCCCTTTTTCATGAGCTTGTTCAATAACAGACTCTCGTAAATTTTCTAAATTGCTCATTTAGACACCTCCTTTGAATAGCAAATTAATTTCTTATACACGAAGGGTCAAAATGAATGATACGACAAAGGCAAGAATTGCATAGGTTTCTACCATGGCAGCCAAAATTGCTCCTTTCATGAATTCTTTTGGTCTTTTAGCCAAGATTTGCATTCCCGCTACTGCTACATTTCCTTGATGCTTAGCCGAAAAGTATCCTACAATAGCAATTGGAAGAGCTACAAAGAAATAAGCAACGCCTTTTTCCAAAGGAAGTTCTGGAGTTAATTGCAACCAAATCAAAATTCCAATAACAAAACCATATAATCCTTGTGTTCCTGGCAGTAGTTGCAATATCAAAGCTGAGGCAAATTTTTCTGGCTGTTCTTTCAGTAAAGCTGCGGCAGATTGCCCAGCCTTACCAACTCCATAAGCAGACCCCATACCGCTTAATCCAACCGCCAATACAATTCCCAATGCAGCGAAGAAAGCTCCTCCATAGGTTGAAAAATAAGTTGCTAAATGTTCCATTATATATATCCTCCATTAATTCTTTGTAATAACCTTAATATATTTCTCAGAAGCCTTCAAAGGTTGAAATGGTTTTCCTCCACCCTCATAAAACTTACCAAAAAATTCAACAAATATCAGACGTGCTCCATGAACATATCCTGATAGTAACGATAGAAAAATATTGATCGCATGTAAAAGAATGAATAATACTAATCCAATTGTCAGTTTAGCCAATGTCCCCGGAAACAAACCAACAATTAAATTGAAAGCTGATGCTATACTTGCTCCAGATAATCCTAATGCCATCAATCGAGTGAAACTAACTAAATCACCTATATAAGATGAAATGTTATATAGATTAAACAATCCTGATCCAATACCTGACAAGCTTTTGGCTTGAATAATAGAAACAATCAAAATCCCCACAGCATTAAAAATAGATACCCATTTCCCTAATACAAATAACGGTCTAATATCAGGCATCAACATTCCGACAGCAATAAATAACAAGCCAAGCAGAATAACACACCACGCAAATCCTGAATTATATGCTTCTGCATATTTCTTCATTCTTACTTTTTGTAGTCCTGAAGCTAACAAACCTACAAATACTGTAATAAATCCAAACACAACTGACACTACTAATATGGTCATGACATCTGAGGTTGTAGATATCAGATGAAATGGCAACTCATATCCAAAAAATGAGCCATAGATTCCACCCCAAATTGCAACGGCTACCCCTAATATATTAAAGAATTTTAAAAATCTCTTAGTTACTGAAGGTAGATGAAAAATTTTTAATGCTAACATTGTTCCTAAAAACAATAGTAAACCATAGCCTAAATCAGCAACCATCATTCCAAAAAATGTAAAGTAAAATGGTGCTAATACAGGTGTAGGATCTTTCTCATAATATTTGGGCAGAGCATACATTTCTGTCAATAATTCAAATGGTTCAATTAAAGAGTGATTCGTTAATTTGATAGGTATTTCATCTTGATTATCCGACAATGTTTCCGATTCATAAATATAAATAGAATGTCCAAAACGCTCATCCATAACTTTTATAAAATATAAAATACGAGTTTCTTCTATCCATCCTTCTAATGCAACTAGATGCGGAGTGCTCAAAAGGTTATTCTTAGAGATTTGACGAGCATAGATAGATAAAATATAGTCAATTTGCCATTGTAAATCTATCAAATTTTTCTTTGAATCTTGCAACGATGCGATAATATTCTCTTTTTCAGTTATTAACTGCATGTTTTCTTGATCCAAATCTACTACTCGCTGCTTCGGTAATTCCTTTCTAGAATAATCAAATGGTTCAAATAAGTATTCATCAAAATCAATAGAGCAACTAGACTGATAGAAAACAACAACACCGTACTCTCTATCATTAGAAAATATTTCTTGAACTTCAATATTGTTTTCTAAAAAATTATTGTATAAGTGATTATCTACAGTCCTTGGAATTGTTCCGACTTTTCCTCTACAGAAAGAAAATTGTTCTAAATGCGCAGGAATAATTTCTAATTTTTCCCACTTTATTAGTCTCTCTATTTCCTCATTATTACTTTGAATGTTTCTTTCTAATTCATGAACTCTGTTTATTTGATGATTTACTTTTTTAAGAACACCCTCAGCAACATTAGCTTTACCAAATTTTTCTAATTCTTCATAAGAGGTTGTTATCGGAGGTTGCTGTAATAACTTAAACGTGTTTTCTTTCGGTAGGTATTCTTGTAATTTCTCTACAGTTGCTTCCAAATGTTGTTGTTTATTCATCAAATAAGTCAAGGCATCATTTCCTTCAATAACCCCGTGATTGGAATTAGAAGTATGAGAAATTTGAATAGTTGGAAATACAACCTCATCTTTTTCTAGAGCTTCTAACCAGTTATCCTGAACCTTTAAATCACGGAACTGCACTGACTCTAGTTCTTGAATAGTTTTTAAAACATCATCAAGACTACTCTTAGAAAATAGTAGAGAAATTCTTTTCATCTGACTAATAGCCATATTTTTCTACCACCCTACCAATAATTTTTTCTACAAATTCTCCTCTCCTACTTGACGAAATATACTGAATCTTTGCATCATTTTCCTTGATTGTTTTATTAACCTCATCAATGAGGTTCTGTTGATTCATTTCTAAATTGCTTTCTATTGAAATTAATTCTTCGTGACTTTTTTCATCATAACTTTTTTCTAGTTTTTCCAATTCTTCTTGGGAGACAGCTTTATACGTATAAATCTCATTATCATATGATTTTATAATATCGGTTGCAACATTCTCAATATCTTGCATTGTCGAAAATACAGAGTTAGTCATTGTGACACCTCCTTATCTTTCACACTATTTATTAGAAATTCTATCTAAGAAATTTTTTACAGCTCCTATACGACCAGCTTCATTTCCTAATGTAGCTGCCACAACATTTTTAGGCAAAAACCTATTATCCATCGCATTTTTAGCTAAAGAACTTTGAATTTCAGGTAACAAAATATCCTTTTTAGCCAGAATCCCACCTCCTAATATGAGAATTTCTGGATTAAGTAGATAAGAAATAGTTAATAAACCTTTTGTTAGATTTTCTACAAAAATTTCAAAAGTTTCTTTAGCGACTTTATCTCCAGAACTTAAATCAGTAAAGAAAGTACGTCCAGTTTGATTAGTTTTCAAGCTCTTCTTTTGATATAAATGAATCAATGCGGTTGTTGAGGCTTTGCTTTGCCAATCCGAATTACCTACAGGAATATAGCCTACTTCACCAGCAGTATAGTTAAATCCGTTAACAATTTGTCCATTGACAATAATACTGCCTCCTATACCTGTTCCAATAGTAACCATTACTACATTTTTCTTATCTTGGGCTTGTCCCTTCCACAATTCACCTAATGCAGCACAATTAACATCATTTTCAACAAAAGTAGACAACCCAAAACGTTTTTCTATTTCGGAAGTAAAGTTTACTCCGATATACCCTGGTATTGTATAGCCTGCATAGATGATTTCTCCTGTATTAGCATTAACAACTCCAGCAGTGGAAATCCCAACACCATCAATTGAATAATTTAAAATATACTCACCAATTAAATCACAGACCTGATTTAATATCTGGTTCGTTCCCAAATCATAGTCAATAATTGTTTCTATCTCTTTGAACTGATTTAAACTCGTTCCAAAATCATCGTATAAATCTGCCTTAATTGTTGTTCCGCCAATATCGATCCCTATAATCTTCATTTCATCACTCCCACATTTTTGATTTCATTACTTTTTGATAAAAAATGGGACTGGGCATTATCCCAGTCCCATCTCTATTTCTTTATTCAATGAGTTGTATCACAGAACTTTAGAAATTAATATAATGACAAGAATTTACTATTCTGTTTTACAATAGTTAAGCATTTGTGATTTCTGAAAGACTTACTTTTCGATCTTCTTTAACTGATAAAGTACATGCATCAGCGGTAGCGATTGATTCTAAAGCAGCTACACCATTGAGAAGTTTTTCATATTCTTCTGTAATTTCTCCACCTTTAATGATGTCATGTAGATATTCCATTTCTTTATCAATACATGTTTGTAACCATAATGGGCAACGTACTCCTGGTTTACCGTACGCAATTGCTCCATCCATACCACGACCGGTATAGATAGCTGTACGGTCATCATCTTCCTCTTGAGTTTCATGTACTAAGAAGTGTGATTCTCCTTCACCTTTAACACGAAGAGTACCTCCAGTATTGAACAAGTCAAGTTTGATAGCTCCTTCAGTTCCTTGAATCAAGACGTAGTGTTCACCCCAACGGAAAGCATTACCATATTCCAAAACAGCATAACGATCATCAGAGTATTCTAGGTTTACAATGAGCATATCATCTTCATCACCAAAGTTTTCACCTTTATGATATACATTGCCTCCTACCATTGTCGCTTTTTCAGGAAGTCCTCCCATGATGAACTGAATGCAATCTAATTCATGAATATGGTGGTACAAATGTCCACCAGATTGAGAACGAAGTTTCTTCCATGATACAGTTGGTTGTTGTTCTTCCCAACCTGTACGAGCGGCATGGCAATAAAGAACTTTACCGATTTTACCTTGAGTAATCAATTCTTTAGCATGGTGTACACCATTAAAGAAGTTCATGATGTGACCAGCCATAAAGATAACATTATTTTCTTTACATGCATCAACCATGGCTTTACAATCTTCATAAGACAATGCAATTGGCTTTTCACAAAATACGTGTTTGCCATGTTGAGCAGCTTTCACAACAGGTTCACGGTGAAGGTAGCTAGGTGAAGCTACGATCACACAATCAATATCTTCACGTGCTACAAGTTCATCTAAACTTGCACAAACATCTGATCCCAACTCTTGAGCAACCTCTTCTCCATGATTTGGGTCAAATACCGCAACCACTTTTGCATCTTCAATTTTGTTCATTGAGCGAGCCAAATCAGCTCCAAAATATCCAGCTCCAACAATACCGTAATTTACCATAATTTTTATCCTCTTTCAATAAATTTAAATTTCAGCTTTAATTCTTTTTCAAATCTTCAATCTTAAATGTTATATATGGTACAACATTTTTCATATGAAGTTCATTACGAGACCATGAATCAAATTTTTCAAACATCAATCCAATTTCATGATTTGGTAACTCTGTCAATGTTGAATATGAGTATCCATAGTTACTATAATCAACATCGTGATGATAACGCCAATCAATTGTATTATCATCGTTAATTAGACCAATAGAAATTTGTCCGTGTTTACGACCATTTGTGGAGTTTGGAGTACTTAAAATGACAGCCTTTTTACCATCAATCAATTGACTATAATTGATGATTGATAATTGTGTTCCATAACTTGGATTTGAAACAAAGTTCAAATATTCCGGCGCACTCCAAGTAGTACCTGCGTCTTTACTTGTTAAATATGCAATTTTACCATTATTTGTACGCATGTATGCTTGAATTACTCCTGGACTCAATTCTACAAATTGTGCTTCTGCTGACCAACTAGAAGGAAGTGGCACAACTTTAACTTTCCAAGACGCTCCATTATCGTCACTATAAATGAATGCAGACTCTTTACCAGTGTAAGACGGAATAAGAATACGTCCAGTTGAGCTTTCAATGATTCCACGTCCAGGACCCAAATAAGGCGCATTACGATTAAGTCCCATTATTGGAGGTAATAAAGTTGGTGCAGACCAAGATTCGCCATGATCATTGCTAGAAATATATGCAATATAGTTCGTTGGCACTACTTTGAATAATGCATCTTTGTAGAAGATATTCATATGGACTTGAGTCCCATTACGATATTCAGTCTTTTTATTATTTTCAAATGAAACCGAATATTGCTCTACCGTCAAATAATTACCATTTTGTTTAATACCGAAATTTTTATCTACTGAAAATTCAGTTGGTCTGTTGGTACGATCGTCGTATACAGTACCATTCTCACGAATAGTATAATTATAATCAGTATCACCTTGTTTCTTTAATTTAAGGTAATAATTACCATCAATTTGTTTATAACCTGAATCTTTTCTAGTAGCTTCTCTAAAACTTACTCCAGCAGGCATAACATCAGCAAACATGAGTACTTGTTTATTATTTTTTTCAACAATAACAGAGTCAATATAGGTTGCACCACCGCTGATTTGTAAGTCACGTCCACCAACTTCACGAGGCCATTCTAATGGTACTGGCGCAAAATCATCGAATGCCAATGTTAATTTTGGTTTAGTCCATGTCTTACCATTATCATCACTATAACTTGTAGCAATATTAATTTTATTCAAGAAATCATGAGTTCCACCGTAACGAGCGTCAATGCTTGAAAAAACCCGACCATTGCTAAAAGTATACAAAACTGGAATACGGAAATAGTTAGAACCTGTTGTATCATTAGCCGTATAAATTAAATGTCCAGTAACAGCGTTTGTTGTCATCTTTTTAACAGTTTCTTCATCCAATGCACTATTAAAGAATTTGATATTTTCTAGTGTTCCGTTAAAACCAAACGCCGTTTTTCCTGCACGTTTCACTCCCCCAAGCATATAGTAATCAATACCTTTAATATCCTTGATGCTTAGGAAGTTATCCACTTTCTTTTCTACTACTTTTGTACCATTTGCATATAAAGAATATGTTTTTTTGACTGAATCTGCTACTACTGCAACAGTGTTAGTCACAGCCTCTTGTTTGTACTTACCCCAAACTGAAGCAGGTCTGGATACTAGGTGATTTTTATTGGAAGAAGTATCACGCGCTTCCATTCCCAATTCACCATTGTCTCTAAGGAACACATCTACATAACTATTTTGTTGACCGGGTTTAGAATTAGATATTCCAAACAGAGCTTGTAAACCTTTCTCACTAGACTGATTGTACTTAATCACTGCAGTAAAGTCACCGCTAGTAAATTTATCCTTTAACTCATTAGTGACATTTTCTCCGCCCCCTGTTAAAGTAACATTATTTTTTTCTAAGACAGGAGTTTCTTCCGCTGTAGAAGATCGATCCTTAACAGTAGCTTCGACTGTTCGAGGTTGTACAGTAACTTCCGAAGAATTATCCGATTTAGGTTGTACTCCCGAAATCGCATCCTCTGTAGAAGATTGATCCTTAACAGTAGTTTCAACTGTTCGAGGTTGTACAGTAACTTCCGAAGAGTTACCCGATTTATGTTGTACTTCCGAAATCGAAGTCGTTGGTGCAACAGGTTGCACCAACTCTGGTGTTGATACTTCAGAAGTTTCAGTCTCCTGAGCTGCAACTGAGTTAGCAACAAATGCTGATAATACTACTACAGTACCTAAGGTTACATATTGTTTAATATTTTTTTTCATTTTATTTTTCCTCATTTAAAACTTTGATAACAAGTTTTTTAACAGTTTCATCATTGCAATGAATCTTTGGTTGGTGAAGATCTTCTTCAAAAGTCACCAACATATTCCCTGGAAGCAATTCAACAATTTGATAGTCTTTGCTATCGTAAAAAGCAATATCCTTCTCTTCGCTAAAAGGTACACGTGACTGAGCACGAACTGGGGAAGTTACTGCCATTTTTTCTGTATTTTCAACAACAATATGAATATCTAAATATTTCTTATGAGTTTCAAAAATATCTCCTGGAACTCCATCAGCTAGATAAGTCATACAATTTGCAAAAACATTTTCCCCGTCAATATCAATTTTTCCATCAACTAAATCTGTCAAATTTGTATTTTCTAAAAAATCACAGACTTTTGAAAAATGTTTATTGACAGAAGCATATCGTCTAAAATCAGATTGTTCAGAAATAATCATATTATTTTCTCTTTTCTATTAGTGACTAGTGACGAACTTCCCAACTTGAATCCGCTTTAATTTCTGAAATATCATGAATCGTTGTATATTTAGGTGCAGATACTTTATTTTCAGTAAGAACAGATACAATATAACCTGAAACTACTGATACAGAAATTGAAATCAATGAATATGCCCAGTAGCTAACAGCTGTTGGAGGAAGGAAGTATTTAATAAATACCATAACGATGGTTGATACAATCAGCGCTGCATAAGCACCTTTTTTATTTGCTTTTTTAGAAACAAAACCAAGAATGAATACGCCACCAAGTAGACCAAGTACAAGTCCCATGAAACTATTGAACCATTCGTATGCAGATTTAATATCTGAATGAGCCATGATAATGGAAACAACAATTGAGAATAAACCTACTGCTAGAGATACGAATTGTGCAATTTTCGTACGACGATCGTCTGACATATTTTTAGAAATGACATCTTGAATATCCAATGTCCATGAAGTTGCAACAGAGTTCAAACCTGTTGAAATAGTTGATTGAGCTGCTGCATAAATCGCTGCCAAGATCAAACCTGTGACACCTACTGGTAACTGGTATGCAATAAAGTACATAAAGATTTGGTCTTGAGGGATATTGCTAGCTGCACTACCTGCATTTTGTACTTGATAGAATACGTACAAGCCTGTACCGATCAAGTAAAAGACTGTTGCAGTTGCAAGTGACAAGACACCATTTGTGAACAACATTTTATTAAGTTTCTTAATATTTTGTGTTGTAGTAAAACGTTGAACCAAATCTTGAGATGAAGCATAGGAAGACAAGATTGTAAAGCCTGAACCCATCACAATTAAGAAGATGGAGTTTGAAAGCAAGTTAGGATCGAAAAGTTTTTCATTTGCAGCAAGGAATTTCCCGTTTGCTAATGTTTCTGCTACTGCACCAAAGCCACCTTTAATATTAGCCATCAGTACAAATAAAGCTACAACGACACCACTAATCAGAACCACACCTTGAATAAAGTCTGTCCATAATACGGATTTTAGACCACCAGTATAAGAATAAACAATTGCAATTGCACCCATCAAAATAATCAAAATATTGATGTCAATTCCTGTTAATACTGATAAACCAGCTGAAGGGAGGTACATAATGATAGACATACGTCCCAATTGATAAATAATAAACAAGAGTGCTGAAATAATACGAAGTGCTTTAGAATTAAAACGTTTATCCAAGTAATCATATGCCGTATCGATGTCTATCCGTGCAAAGATAGGTAAGATAAAACGAATTGTCAGTGGGATAGCTACAACCATCCCTAATTGAGCAAACCATAAAATCCAGCTACCTGCATAAGAGTTACCAGCGAGTCCCAAGAAGGAAATCGGACTGAGCATTGTGGCAAAAATGGATACCGAAGTAACATACCAAGGAACCGAACCATCTCCTTTAAAGAACTCTTTTCCTTTCATCTCTTTTTTAGAGAAATAGATACCTGCAACCAACACCGCAAGTAAATAAACAATCAAGATAATTAAGTCAATTATTGTAAATCCTGTTGTACCCATAACATATCTCCATATTGATTTTATTTATTATAAAAATTCTTTTCGTGCTTGTTGAATAAGTTCTGCTGCTTGTTTTGCAACTTCCAAGTCACCTTCTGCCAATGCTTCTAAGGGTTGACGAACAGAACCTAAATCAAGTTTTTCATTTAGACGCAAAACCTCTTTTGCTACAGCATACATATTTGCCTTACCTGATACCATCTTATAGATAACTTCATTGATAGCATATTGAAGTTTTTTAGCAGTATCTAAATCTCGTTCTTGAATCAAACTTTCCAATTTCAAGAACAAATCTGGCATAACGCCATAAGTACCACCAATACCAGCTTCTGCTCCCATCAAGCGACCACCAAGATATTGTTCATCTGGACCATTGAATACAATGTAATCTTCTCCACCTGCAGCTACAAACATTTGAATATCTTGTACAGGCATAGAAGAATTTTTAACTCCAATCACACGAGGATTTTGACGCATTGTTGCATACAAACTACCAGTCAACGCAACCCCTGCCAATTGTGGAATATTATAAATGATAAAATCTGTATTTGGCGCAGCTTCACTCATTGCATTCCAATATGCTGCGATTGAATATTCTGGCAATTTGAAGTAAATAGGTGGGATAGCAGCAATAGCATCGACTCCAACACTTTCTGAATGTTTTGCCAATTCAATACTATCTTTCGTGTTATTACATGCAACATGGTTGATAACTGTTAATTTACCTTTAGCAACTTCCATAACAGCTTCAATAATTTGTTTACGATCTTCTACACTTTGGTAAATACATTCACCTGAAGAACCATTTACATAGATACCTTTTACACCTTTGTCAATGAAATATTGCACCAGAGATTTTACACGTTCTTGGCTAATTTCACCATTTTCATCATAGCAAGCATAAAATGCAGGAATAACGCCTTTGTATTTAGTTAAATCTTTCATCAGATTTCTCCTTTATATTGTTTTTTATTTGATGACATTAATAAATCGCTGAGCAATTTCTTTTGGACGTGTAATCGCTCCACCAATGACAACACTGGTAACACCTAAACTATAAGCTTTTTTTAATTGTTCTGGATAATGAATTTTTCCTTCGGCAATTACCGGAATATTAAAATCAGCCAATTTTTTCATTAGTTCAAAATCAGGCTCATCTGATTGTAAACTTGTACTTGTGTACCCTGATAATGTTGTACCAACAAAATCAACGCCTGATTTAAATGCATAGAGACCTTCATCAAAATTACTTACATCCGCCATCAACAATTGATTAGGATATTTTTCTTTTATTTTATTGATAAATTCACTGACAACTAAGCCATCATATCTTGGTCTTAAAGTTGCATCAAATGCAATGACTGTTGTTCCGCATTCTACAAGTTCATCCACTTCTTTCATCGTAGCAGTAATATATGGTTCTTGAGGTGGATAATCTCTTTTGATAATTCCAATTATTGGTAAATCTACTACTTTCTGAATTGCTTTAATATCACGCACAGAATTTGCGCGAATGCCCACTGCTCCTGCCTCTAAAGCTGCTTTAGCCATAAAAGGCATCAAGCTAAATTCTTCATTATAAAGGGGTTCACCGGGTAAAGCTTGACAAGAAACAATGACTCCACCATGGACTTGACTTATAAATTTTTCTTTAGTCCAAATTTGGCTCATTTTATTATTCCTCCTTATGGATAATAGTTTGATTGTAATAATATTGTCTCTCTGGACTTTCCAGATAATGAGAGAATAAGCAGTCTGTAATTAAAAGTATTGGAAACTGAGGTGATATGCGATTGCCATACGAGAGATGATTGGTAGAAGCTAATAACAATAGTTCATCAAAGAAACAATCTTCTTCGTCAAATTTTCTTGTAGTCATTAAAACTGTTTTAGCGCCTTTATCCGCAGCTTTTTGAAGACCTTCTAGTACAATATCAGTTTGACCTGAAACGGATGCTCCAATGACAAGGCAATTTTCATTAAGTAATAAGCTACTCCACAAAATCATATCCTCGTCTGATAATACTTCACCAATGACTCCGAGACGCATAAATCTCATCTTCATTTCTTGTAAAGCAAGAACAGAACTTCCTTTACCATAAAGATATACACGCTCAGCAGTTTCTATCATCTCAGCAATACGCTCAAGTTGAACTTCATCAAGAACCGTGTAAGTTTTTCTCAACATTTCTTCATAGTCGGATAAAACTTTTTCTGTAGACTCTGTATACAATGCTAACTTTTCTTTCTCACGAATCATCTCTTGGTATTTGAAAATGAATTGTCTAAAACCTTTAAAACCACATTTTTGAGCAAATCGAGTCAATGTTGCTTTGGATACATTAAGGCATTCGCACAATGCATCGCATGAATAATTATTCAGTGATTGCTGTTTTAAGAAGAATTTAGCAACGTCTTTTTCAGCATATGCCATATTTGGTAAGTTAGCTTCTATCATTGGAATTAGTTCTTTTTGCAGTAACATATGAGCTCCTTTGTTAAAGTAAACGTTTACATTGTTTATTTTAACACTTATTTTTTTTTATTTCAATATTTTTCATGATTTAGAAACTAGTTTCCAATTTCTTTCATTTTATAACAGAACAACAAATATAAAAATATAACAATTTTTTATTCTTTATATTTGTATTTTATGTCTTGCAAGAGCATTTGTCGACGTCAATATGCTCATATATACCTGTTTTATTAATTTTTATTTTGATTTTATTATTTCTTTCGAAATTTCTATACAACATTTTATTTCTAAAAAAATAGAAAAAATGTTCCTAGTTTCTTTATTTTGTGCTGTTAATACATTTTTGTTTCCGAATTAAAAATAATCCTATAAAAACTACTGATTTATGAGATAAATCAGATCACCTATTTTAAAAAAGCATCAAACTATAAACTAGTAGGTTCCACACTAAATGTAGTCCCATACTGCCCCATAAGTCAGATTTATAGCGCACCATCCCTAAAAACATCCCAAGTGAAACATATAAACACCAAGCTAGAATGGTTCCTGGATGATGTACTAAGGCAAATAAAACACTTGTCAAAGCAACTCGAATATCTAATTTTCTGACCAAGTTCCATAAAATTTCTCGATACAGAAATTCTTCAATCATACTCGCATTGATTAAGAACAATAAAAATGAAAACCAAGGAACTTGATGTTGAAGCCCAATTAAGTTTGCTTGATTCGTGCTTCCTTGAGCATGAATCAGACTAAAACATAGACTTATAATCAGTAGGCTAACGAATCCAATACCAAGCCATTTCATCCTAGTTTTCATATTGACCTTGACCACTTGTTTTCGTTGACCATACATCCATAAAAAAGAAATGACCGACGCACAATAGAGAATCTGTAGTATAGTTAACTCACCAATACAAAGCAATTTCAATAAGTATAGAGATACCAATAAGACATTTACTTGTTGGAATATATACACTGGAATTATTCTTTTCATAGTTACCTCCGAAATAAATCTTCATAATCTAAATCTAATACCTGCACAATCCTTTCTACCCATGGACTTTGAGGCATTCGTTGTTCCATCTTATAGTGACGAATCTTTTGATACAAACGATTCAATTCACTTGGATAGTGAAACTCTCCCGCAAACATTTTTCTGGTTAACTCAATCCAGCTGATATTTCTTTCAGCCAAAATAATGGACAAGTTCTCCCAAAATCGTTCAGCCATATTGCTTCTCCTTTAGTTAGATAAATAATGTGTTTGTACCATGTAAATCAATTGTTTCGTATCTCTTGGCAATAAAGCTCTAGCTTCTTCCAAATTCAGATTTGGATAAACTCGCTTATTTGAAACCGCAAGAGGAAGTCTGATGGTTAGTTCAGGATTTTTTAAAATCATCTCAACAAAATCCGTTAATTTTAGATTGTCTCGGTTCTTAAATCGTAATAAATTGGGAGATAAAAATTCAAAACAATCTGAAGAATAGCTCATCAGCTCAATTAATTTGTCCTTTGTCATTTCAGAAACTGAATGACAAGATACCTCGATGCCATAGTTTTGGAAGAAGTCTAAAAGAAGTTGATTTCTTTGGCTATTTTTACTTAGATAGAGATCAATCATGGGATACCTCCCAAAGATTCGGTTCCATTTGATATTCTGATACGATTAAGGAATCTAATAAATTTGCGAAGTTAATCGGTTGCTTGTCTTCATCATAAGCTTTGACAGTTACTTGGGTTGTAAGTATTCCCTCTTTTCCCTCGGCTCGATAGCCTTGTCCATATAAAACAAAAACAAGATTTTGATGATCATCTACAAAGGCATCAGCTCCGTTCTTTATATCCTGACTTTCAAGGAATTCCATAACGTTTTGAAGATAGGATTCGTAAAATAGGGGGTAGTTGTGTTTTTTATGGTAATCATCTAAAAATGTCACCTCAAACTCACATGGATAATTGGGCATTAAAAATATTTGTTCATCCAGCTGTTTGATTTCTGCATCATGTAATTCTGTTTCTAATTCGTCACAATCTAGTATTGACTCTTTATTTAAAGCTTTCATCTTTTTCCTCTATTTCTTTTAATTTCTTTGCGATTGCGGCAATCACAGGAACGGTTACACTATTACCAGCTTGTTTATAAAGCTGACTATTACTAGAGACTTTTCTAGCAGCTTCAAAAGCCCAATCAGGAAAGCCCTGCAAGCGAAAACACTCTTTAGGAGTGATTCGTCGTATTCTCAAACGGTAAAATTGTCCATCTATTAAGACACCGGCTACATGATAAACTTGTTTATCTTCTCCTTCATAACTAGCCACTACTACTCCCATTTGACCACTAGTTGTCAAGGTATTAGCTATACTTTTTCCAACTCTACCACGCCGATACTGAGAACTTGGTCTTTCTAAATTGATTGAATCTCCAATCTCTGCTTGAGCATATCCTTTTTTAGTTGCCTCCCGAACTTTTAGAAATTGGATTGGTTCTGGAATCAGTATTTTAGGGATTTTATCTCCACCTTGCATTGTAGTCAGTGTTGGAGATAAGCCCTCACTTCCATAGACGCGACCAGTTTCCTTAAAGCTAGTGGGTAAATCTCCAACAACGACAATACCATGGCGATCCTGTGTATTTAAAGTAAACATTGGCTCTTGATTATCCTTAAAACGTCTACAATTTTGTCTTTTTTCTAATCTATCTGGAGTCATACAAGGAACCGCAACTTTAAATCCTTCTCCTTTTCCACGAACTAAGGTTGGCGCAAGACCTTCTGAATAATACACTTTACCGCTCATGCCACTTTTTGATGGATTCAAATTCCCTAGTGTTTTTAAAGTCTCAGAGTTAGTTGCTTGACCTTCTCGTCTGAAAGGAAATAAGAGTCTGGTACCTTTCTTTCTAGAATGTCCGATAATAAATACCCTTTCTCTATTTTGGGGAACGCCAAAATCCTTACTGTTAAGCACCTGCCACTCAACATCAAACCCCAACTCATCAAGTGTGGTAAGGATTGTGGTGAACGTCCGTCCCTTATCGTGATTGAGTAGGCCTTTAACATTTTCAAGAAAAAGAAAACGTGGTTGGATTTGTTTGGCCGCCCGAGCAATTTCAAAGAACAAAGTTCCTCTAGTATCTTCAAATCCCAATCGTCTTCCTGCGATTGAAAATGCTTGACAAGGGAATCCCCCACAGATGATATCGACTTTCCCTCTAAGTTTTTTAAATTCGTCATCTGAAACATCTCGTATGTCATGAAATTCTATTTCTCCTTCTGTTTGAAAAATGGACTTATAAGATTTCCTAGCAAATTTATCAATCTCACAAAATCCAATACACTCGTGTCCGACACTTTCCATTCCTAGTCGAAATCCACCTATACCTGAAAATAAATCAATAAATCTCATTTCTTGAGCACCCCTTTCTTATCGACTACCATTGTCAGAACTGTCACTCCACTTGAAATGACAATAAGCATAACTAATATCCACTCGATTGGCGACATTTAACCACCTCCTTTTCTAACACGGTTATTCCAAACGGAATATAGACCGTTAAACACAAATTCAGCAAGTACTTCCGCACGTCGAACAAAGCGAACATTGTCAAGAGCATACTGATAAATTCTTTCAAAATCAGTCATAGCTATTTCACTGGCAGCTTCAGAAAAACCTTCTCGTCTAAATTGATCTTGCACCAATCCCCAAATATAATCTCGATCATATTTTGTGACCTTTTCTACTTTTCTTCTCAAAATAGGTTGAGAATTCCTTTCTTCCTCTTCCTCAATAAATAAAGATTCAGTCTCACTATATTTAGTCTCACTAACTTCAGTCTCACTAGGGGCTGAATATGAGACGGGGGCCGTTTCATTTTTAACCTGCCCTAGTCTTTTTTTAACACTAGGCCTGTTTGAATTACCTACTGGGGTAGAAGACAATTCCCCTAAATAAATCTTATTAGCTAGTCTTCCTTTCTCACTTGAAGACTGTTGAACTTCATCAATTAAGTCATATTCTTTAAGAATTTTTTTGATAGACAGTAATTTTGACTTCGAACAACCTAACAGTCTCATCAGTTTAGAATTAGAAAATACTAAATAAACCGCCCCTTCTTCATCTATCCAACCACGACTGAGAGATAATTCTAAACGATCTTTTAAAATAGAATAAGCCACCTTTACTTCTAGCTTCATATCCATATATTTCTCATCCTCAAAAAGAATTTTAGGTAATTTATAATACCGTTCTGAAGTTTGGTATTGATTTGCGGTAATTCGTTTCATAGCGCTCCTCCTAGTTCTTTGAGTATTAAATCTCCACTTGATTCCAATAGAACCAAGCCACTTTTTTCTAATTCAGCCATCAGAGAGATGGCTTCAACAATATCAATTCCCATTTCACGTACTAAAAATGAAATGACAATATAGCGTGATGATTGTAATTCTTTTGTCATTTTCCCTCCTGAAAATAAAAAAAGGAGAACAATATTCAATTGTTCTCTCTTTAGATAAATATTTATTGTTGTATTCATTTTTCCGATGCGCAAACGACATCTACAAATACATATACATCTATGTGCCTTTTTAGGACTTTTTTGACGTCAAAATTGCCTTTATCTACAAAGACAAAATGCTTGTAAAATAGCTTAAAATCAAGGATTTTCACCCTTTTTTTCGTTGTAGCAACACTACACACTCCACGTGATGCGTTTGCGGAAACAAATCCACCGGCTGTACTTTCTTCAATTCATAGCCCAATTCTTGATAAAGTTTGATATCACGCGCCATGGTGGCTACGTTACAGGAGATATAGGCGATGCGTTCAGCTCCTGTTTGGGCGCTTGCTTTGATAAAGCTTTCAGTCAAGCCCTTGCGTGGTGGGTCGACCAGGATGGCAGTTGGTTGGATGCCTTCCTTGAGCCAATTTTTCATGGCATTTTCAGCTGTGTCACAGTCATAGTGGGCATTGGTGATATTGTTTAAAGCAGCATTCTTCTGGCTATTTTCTACTGCTTCTGGGATGACTTCGACACCATAAACTTCCTTGACATGCTTAGCGACAGATAATCCAATAGTCCCTATTCCTGAATAGGCATCGATAACCACATCCTCTTCACTTAACTCCGCAAAGTCAATGGCTGTCTGATAAAGTTTCTCTGCCATTTCGGTATTGATCTGGTAAAAGGCGGGACCTGAGATTTGGAAATCATTGCCCAACATTTGGTCCATAATGTAATCTTGACCATAAAGCGTACGCCATTCTTTTCCGAAAATAGCATTGGTATTTTGGTCATTGATATTCTGCATAACAGACACAATCTCAGAAAATTGCTTGATCAGTTGTTCAATCAACTGTTCTACTCGGAAAACTTTAGGACGAGTGGTCACCAAAATAACCATGATTTGACCTGAATAATATCCACGACGAACAACAAGGTTACGAATCAATCCTGACTGTTCTTTCTCATCATAAGGTTTCAAGTCATAACGACGAAGCAAATCTCGAAGAGCCAAGACCACTTGGTCAATGACTGGATCCTGAATATAAAAATCTTCTAGAGGCATAAGGTCATGAGAATTCTTACGGAAGAAACCAGTTTCCAGAACACCATTAACTCGGCGAACAGGAACCTGGGCCTTATTGCGATACTTGATTGGATTTTCCATACCTAGAGTATCAGCTACCTCTACATCAGCAATTCCAGCAATTTTATAGAGGCTATCTTTTACTTGCTTGGTTTTGAACTTGAGTTGCTCTGGATAAGCTAGATGACCTAGGTCGGCAATACCTGAACGTAAGTATGCCAAATCTAAGTCTTGGTTGCGATGTGGTGATTGCGTAAGGTATTCCTCGACTTTACCAAAGCCAATCTTCTTGTTGACTTTAAGGACACGCATAAGGATCTTCTCAGTCGGTAGAGCATTCTCTACAAAAAAGACCAAGCCATCTACCTTGGCAACACCTGCTCCTTCATGTGTCAGATCGACAATCTCTACTTCTACAATATCATTTTTCTTTAACATATTTTTCACTTTCTATCAGCCGACAAAAAAAAGACGGCAACTGTTCTGTTACCATCTATTATACCATGAATTAGCCTAAGCACCAAAACTCTTGAAAAAGTTTACAATTGCTTGCCAAATAGCACTGAGAATATTGCCCCCATCCTCAAATGCTTTATTAGCATCAAAGTTAAGGTCAATATTGCTGAAACTATCACCTGCTTGTGCAACGATACTTTGTTTCAAATCTTTTAGGGTCTTTGTGAAGTCTTCGTTATTCAGAATATCACTCTTTGAAAGATTAAAGGCAAAGTTGATGATGATATTGATCTGATTTCCTGTTATAACCTGATCTAGCTTATAATTTTTCAATGTATCTTCTACAATCTTACGAACATCATCTTCAGTAAGCTCACCCTTGGACTCTTTAGCCTTAGCGATAGCAGATTTGATATCGGCAAGGGCTACATTGAGTTTATTAGCATCATAGCCTGATTTGTCCTTGTTTTCATCGTTGATGTCTGACAAGGCTTTTAGCTCTTCCTGAGCTAAGTCTTTATTTTCTTGAGGAAGTTGAACACCATTAGCTTCTAATGAATAGTAAATACCTGCTAGGGCACTTTCACCTGTTACAGGGATTGGTGCCGCAACGGTGATACGCGCGTGCTCCACACCCAAGGTAACAGCAGCATTACGGTACATATCTTGCGTCACTTTAGTGATATTTTCAGGCGTTTCAATCTTCACTTCAAGTGGAGATTTTTCACCCAATTTTTGAATTTTTGCAGATGAATAGAGCTGGAGACTTGAGTCATTGGCGACGTTCATAATCTTTGAGTAGACATCTGGCGTCATAGTCTTCAGTTCTTTGGTATCTGTAGAGGCATTATAGCCGAGTTTTTTTAAGGTTTGATTTTTTTGATCCTCTGTTAATGATGAACCCAAGACGTACTCAGGTTGAACATAAGTTTCATCAATGACTTTTTGAACATCAGTGGCTGCTTGAGCGCTTTGCAAAGTTGCAACTGCTAAAAGAACTGCAGCACTAGTCAGAAAGAATTTCTTTCGCATGAGACGTTCCTCCTTTTCCTATCTAGGATAGTCGATTAGCCTTAAAGAAAACTTATAAAAGCACCTAGATTCTTCTAAGTGCTTAAAAATAGATTAAAAAATTTAATAATGTAAAGATTCAGTTGAACCTGTCTAGAGTAATAATAGTTTCCACCATCCACATAGAGTTCTCCACCTTGAAAGATGGAAATTGGATTGACATAGCGATAGGTTTTCCCAGTTGTATTTCCTAAAGTTGGTGCAACTGTATCTCTCGAATATTTCTTGGCTAGGGCAAGTGTATTTTCTTTCCCGTTTTGTGCGATAAAATCGATATAAGCTGGACCAAAGTTATAGGCCTGTACAGCAGTCCAAGCATCCACGCCCTTTTCTTGCGCTAAATACAGATTTTCTGTCAAGGTTTGAATCCCCTGACGAATACTACTCCTATTGTCAGAGATCGTATTTGTAGTACCGCTAGCAGACTCACTAGACTGCATCACGTCACTTTCTTTACCTTTGGTTTCGGTATAAATCATGGCCAGGACCAGTTCTTCATTTGCTGGCGTATCTTGCTCACTTAAAACTTCTCGTACCAAGGATTGATAGGTCATGACCTGCTTAACATCCTGATACATGTGAAAAAGTTTATAGCCAGTAAATAATACAAGAACAAGTAGCAAGACCCTTCTTATAAATTTAAACATTATTTGCTTTGTATATCCTCGATGTTTTTGATTAAGATAGAGTAGGTTCCATTGTCATTTTGGATAAATTCGACCGACTCAGCATCTTGATAAATATTGTTGGGTACAATTAATTCAATCCCATTTGACAGAGAAAGTTTTTGGTTTTCAAATTTCTTTAATTGTCGACTTGCATCGATTTCATCAAATTGAACTGGCTCTGGCACTGCTTCCTTGACTTGGTCAATAAAGCTAAGACGTGCAGTGAGATTGTTGTCAAAAAGGTCATTTGCCAATTTTTCAGGAGACAATTCATTACTTTCTTCAAGGTTGTTGAAAATAGCAGACTTGACCTTGGATTGAAACTGGAAATCGTCTGTGTTGAATGTTTCTGCAATTCTCTGAGCCGTTTTTTCCAGTTCCTTGATTGACTTCTTAGGTGAAATCTTTGGCTGAGCCTGGATCAGATTCTCAGAAAAATAGTTTAAAAAAGTCCCGTTATACTTGATTCGTTTCTCAATCAGGTGATATTTTCGGCTTTGAAGATTGACCACCAAGGCCTCATCTGCGCCTGTACCAAATCCAGGAAGATTGTTTTGAGTTAGCTTGATTGGATTATCAACCTCTCCTCCAAGGTGAGTCAAGGTCTCACGCAGGGCAATTCGCAAGAAAGCGAAATGCTCTACTCCTTCTTTAGAAAATTGCACAAAAATCAAGTCATTGGTCTTAAGATTTTCGGAAATGCTGAATTCCTCTTTCCAGAGGTTAGCCAGTGTCACCGATGTCTCCAATAAATCGTCTGTAATGTGATTGAAGAAGGGATTTTCTTCTTCGAAAATCCCAGTCTTAGCTTCATCCGAATACACACGTTCGATTTTCTTGCGTAGGTATTCTTCGATTTTTGGAGTGATATTGAGAAATTTATCCGCTAGAAACAACTCGGTATCATCCGGACTGAACTGATGGATAATAGCTTTCTTAATATAAATGTCCATAAAAATTTTAGTCCTCATATAATGGGAAGGCATCTGTCAAGGCTTTGACTTCGCTTCTCACTTCTTCTAAAACAGCCTCATTTTCTGCATTTTTAAGGGTTTTAATGATAAGTTCAGCCACTTTACGGTTCTCTGCTTCACCAAAACCACGTGCAGTTGTTGCCGCTGCACCGATACGAATACCACTTGTCTTAAATGGTGACAATGTTTCGTAAGGGATTGAGTTTTTATTTAGGGTAATATTGACCTCATCTAGCAAGTTTTGAGCAACTTTTCCGTTTTCTACAACTTTTGTTACATCAACTAGGAAGAGGTGATTTTCAGTACCACCAGAGATAATACGGAAATCAGGGTCTTGCAAGAAGACTTCTGCCATAGCCTTGCTGTTCTTAATAACATTTGCTGCATATTCCTTGAAGGCTGGGTCCAATACCTCTTTAAATGCAACAGCCTTAGCAGCAACAACGTGCTCTAATGGTCCACCTTGGATACCTGGGAAGATAGCTGAGTTAATTTTCTTAGCAAGATCTTCGTCGTTGGTCAAAATCAAACCACCACGTGGACCACGAAGGGTTTTGTGGGTCGTTGTTGTTGTAATATGTGCATAAGGCACTGGACTTGGATGAAGACCAGCAGCAACCAAGCCAGCAATATGAGCCATATCTACCATGAGTTTAGCACCAACAGCATCTGCAATTTCACGGAATTTTGAAAAATCAATAATTTGAGAGTAGGCTGAAGCTCCTGCTACGATTAATTTTGGTCTTACTTCTTGTGCTTGTTTTAAGATAGCATCAAAGTCCAAGAGTTCTGTCTCAGGATCGACGCTATAAGAAACAAAATTGTAGGTTTGGCCTGAGAAACTTACTGGAGCTCCGTGAGTCAAGTGACCACCTGCTGCCAAATCCATCCCCATGACCGTATCACCTGGCTCAATCAAGGCCATGTAAGCTGCACAGTTGGCTTGACTTCCTGAGTGAGGTTGGACATTGGCAAACTTTGCCCCGAAGATTTCTTTTGCACGTTCAATGGCTAGAGTTTCTACCACGTCTACTACATCGGTTCCACCATAATAACGACGTCCTGGGTAGCCTTCGGCGTATTTATTGGTCAAGATAGACCCTTGAGCAGCCATAACAGCCTTAGAAACGACGTTTTCAGAGGCAATTAACTCGATGTTGTTTTGTTGCCGTTCTTCTTCCTTAGCAATAGCATTCCAAAGATCTGCGTCATAAGCTTTAAAATCATCTTTGTCAAAAATCATAGGTCTTCTCCTTTATAGTGTGACAGGTCTTTAGTTTGTTTTTACAACAAGAATATAAAACCCAAACTAAAAAATGCGAATAAACCGTTTCTGCGTCTTATCGCAGGTATAACCAACTTTTTCATAGAAAGCATGCGCACCTAAACGATGGTCTGCAGAATTTAAGCGAATAAAGTTATAGCCTCGTTTTTTTGCTTCATGTTCCAAGCCTTGGAGTAAAGTTTTTCCGATACCCTGCCCCTGTGTTTGAGGCAAAACAGCTAAAGCTAGGATATTAAAACCTGGTTTTGAATAAAGGGATTCATAAACCTCGGCATGAACATAACCAAGTAAGTCATGGCTGGTCGAATCCTCAAACCCCAGTAGGTAATGATGTGAGTCTTGAGATAACTTAGCTAGTTGACTAGCCGTTTCCTCTAAACTAAATGAATAACCTAAAGCTTCTTTATTAATCTCACAAATAGCTGCAACATCTGTTGTTTTCAAATCACGTAGCATATTATACCTCCTCAAAAGGAATTGTTGGTATCTTGGCAAGGATATCTTCTCGAGTAATCGCTCCTTGGCGTAGAATCTTCACCTTGTCACCAGATAGGTCTAAAATAGTCGAATCCTGACCTGTTAAAAATGCATCGTCTTCAAGTCCCAAGACCTCTTGGTCAAAGTCTTGAAGAATCTTGTGAAAATCTACTCCACTTGATTGACCTGAGATATTGGCAGAAGGTCCGATTAAGGGGCCAAACTCACGAATCAAGTCCAGAGTTACAGGATGACTCGGCATGCGAAATCCAACAGTCGTCAAGTCTGAATTGACCCAGTAAGGAACCTTGTCATTAGCTTCTAAGATAATGGTCAAAGGGCCTGGCAAAAAACTTTCAACCAGTTTATTGAGATAAGGTGGCTGATTCTTAGAAAAGTTCAAGATAACGTCTAGACTAGCGACATTGAGATTGAGTGCCTTGTCTCTTGGACGACGTTTAAGTTGATAGACATGATCAACTGCTTTTTCGTCTAGCGCCTTGGCAAAAAGACCATAAACTGTTTCTGTCGGCAGAACAACAGCTCCACCTTTTTCAAGCTCTTTCTTAATTTTCTCCATCATCAATGACAACCATCCTATCTTGACCAAATTGGTCTTTCAGAGTTCGAACTCGCTTCTCGGGAAAATTTTCCTTGAAAAGAGCTGGAACACTTTGACCTTGTTTGTAGCCAATTTCAAGATAAATCTTACCACCATCATTTAGATAGTCCTTTGATTCTTCCGCAATTCTGCGATAGATCGCTAGACCATCCTCATCTGCAAAGAGGGCTAAATGTGGCTCTGAATGGAGAACATTCAAACCTACTTCTGCCTCATCTACTCGAGATATGTAAGGTGGATTGGATACAATTATATCATATTTTGAAGAAATTTCGGAAAAACAGTCAGATTTAATAAAGAATAATGTTAGACCTTGATTATTAGCGTTTTCCATCGCCAAATCCAAAGCATCCTGAGAAATATCGGCAGCTGTGATTGTCCAATCTGGTCTATTTTTAGCTAAAGCAAGAGCGATAGCACCACTCCCAGTTCCAATATCCAGAACTTTGAGATTTTCCTTCGGATTCTCATCCAGAATGAGCTCCACCAACTCTTCTGTCTCTGGACGGGGAATCAAGACCCGCTCATCTACTTTTAACTGCATACCAAAGAATTCAGCATGACCAATAATATACTGGGCGGGTATATGATTTGCTAATTTCTTGTAAATTTCCTCTACAAACTCTTTTTCTTCCTCTGTAACTTCTTGCTGAAGGGCAAAGACGAAGTCTGTAAAAGATAGATTTTTCAGGCTACGATAGACAAAGGAGAGGCTTTCTGCTTCCTCTCCTTGTGCTATCAACTTTTCCTCAAAATCTTTAAACATTTGAGCTAATTTCATTATTTGTTTAATTCTTCTAATTTCTGTGTTTGGTCATAGAGTACCAAGGCATCCACAACTTCGTCTAGTTTACCAGATAAAATAGTATCAAGTTTTTGAAGGGTTAAGCCAATACGGTGGTCTGTCACACGGTTTTGTGGGAAGTTATAGGTACGGATACGCTCTGAACGGTCACCAGTACCGATAGTAGACTTACGCTCTGCGTCCTGCTCATCTTGGGCAATTTGAGCAAAGTGGTCAGCAACACGCGCACGGATGATCTTCATAGCTTTTTCACGGTTTTTCTGCTGGGTACGTTCTTCCTGCATTTCAACCTTGATATTGGTTGGCAAGTGAACGATACGAACGGCAGTCGCAACCTTGTTGACATTCTGTCCACCAGCTCCAGATGCGTGGTAGATATCCACACGAAGGTCTTTTGGATCAATATCATATTCTACCTCTTCCACTTCAGGCATAACGAGAACTGTCGCTGTAGAGGTATGCACACGCCCTTGGCTTTCTGTCACAGGGACACGTTGAACACGATGGGCACCAGACTCATACTTAAGCTTAGAGTAAACAGACTGACCTGATACCATAGCAACCACTTCCTTGAAACCACCAACACCGTTCATTGAGGCTTCCATGACTTCAAAGCGCCAGCCTTGGGCTTCAGCGTACTTTTGGTACATGGTTAGCAAATCACCAGCGAAAAGTGCTGCTTCATCACCACCAGCTGCTCCTCGGATTTCAAGGATGATGTTCTTGTCATCGTTTGGATCTTTAGGAAGGAGCAAGATCTTCAGTTTTTCTTCGTACTCTTCTTTTTCAGCCTTAGCATCTTTCAATTCTTGTTTGGCCATTTCTTCCAAGTCAGCATCTCCGCCTGATTCTTTAATCATCTCTTCGGCATCGATAATGTTTTGAAGGACTTGTTTGTATTCGCGGTAGGCAGTTACGGTATCACGAGTAGAAGCTTCCTCTTTTGAAAGCTCCATGAAACGCTTGGTATCAGAGACCACATCTGGGTCGCTCAACAATTCTCCCAACTCTTCATAACGGTCTTCTACAGCTTGTAGTTGATCATAGATGTTCATTTTTCTTCATTCTCCTTATTGATTTCAGGTGCAAAATAATGTTTACGGCAAACCGAAATATAGGTTTCATTGCCACCTATCTGGATCTGCTCACCATCATAGACTGGCAGACCATTCTGCGTACGCAACACCATGGTCGCTTTTTTCTTGCAATACTGGCAAATGGTCTTGATTTCGTCAATCTTATCTGCTAAGAGCAGAAGATATTTTGAACCTTCGAATAGTTCGTTGCGAAAATCATTTTTTAAACCAAATGCCATGACAGGTATGTCTAACTCATCCACAACACGAGCTAGGTCGTAAACATGGTGACGCTTTAAAAATTGGGCTTCATCGACAAGTACACAGTAAGGCATTTCAGGTAAATCACGGATAAATCCAAAGATATCTGTGGTTTCGTCAATAGCAATTGCTGGTCTTTTCATTCCAATGCGACTTGAAACATAGCCAACACCGTCACGCGTATCCAGAGCCGAAGTCATAATCACAACTCCCTTTCCTTGCTCCTCATAGTTATAGGCTACTTTGAGAATCTCAATCGTTTTTCCTGAGTTCATGGTCCCATAACGATAATACAACTGTGCCATGCTTCTATTTCACGTCCATTTCTAAATTTTTGCTACATTCTAGTATACCATATTTTCTCAAAGCTTTAAACGGCAAATTGTGGTAAAATAGAAGAAATCAAATAACTAGTGGAGGACGTAATTATGCCATTTGTACGCATCGATTTATTTGAAGGACGCACGTTAGAGCAAAAGAAAGCCCTAGCCAAGGAAGTTACGGAAGCTGTTGTTCGCAACACTGGTGCACCTCAATCTGCTGTTCATGTCATTATCAACGATATGCCTGAAGGAACCTATTTCCCACAAGGCGAAATGCGCACTAAGTAAAGCTTAAGCAATCTGCTTAGGCTTTTCTTTATAAGTAACATTCATTGAAGAAAATACTAAAATTTGTTACAATTTAAAGAGATATTAGTCTATACAAACAAATAAACTATAAAGGAATTAAAATGATTACACGGGAATTTGATACCATTGCAGCCATCTCGACACCGCTTGGTGAAGGTGCTATTGGGATAGTCCGCCTAAGCGGAACGGATAGTTTTGCCATTGCGCAGAAAATCTTTAAAGGCAAGGACTTGAGCAAGGTTGCTAGCCACACTCTTAACTACGGCCACATTGTTGATCCTCAAACTGGTAAGGTCATGGACGAGGTTATGATTGGGGCTATGAAATCTCCAAAGACATTCACTCGTGAAGATATTATCGAGATTAACACTCACGGTGGAATCGCCGTAACCAATGAAATTCTCCAACTGGCTATCCGTGAAGGAGCTCGCATGGCAGAGCCTGGTGAATTTACCAAACGTGCCTTCCTAAATGGACGTGTGGACTTGACTCAGGCTGAAGCTGTTATGGATATCATCCGCGCCAAGACTGACAAGGCTATGAATATAGCGGTCAAACAATTAGATGGTTCTCTTTCTGACTTGATTAATAATACTCGTCAGGAAATCCTCAATACACTAGCACAAGTAGAGGTTAATATCGACTATCCTGAATACGACGATGTTGAAGAAGCCACTACTGCTGTTGTCCGTGAAAAGACCTTGGAGTTTGAACAACTCTTAACCAATCTCTTAAAAACGGCACGTCGTGGGAAAATCCTCCGCGAAGGGATTTCAACGGCTATCATTGGTCGTCCCAACGTTGGGAAGTCTAGCCTTCTTAATAACCTCCTGCGCGAAGATAAAGCCATTGTAACGGATATTGCAGGTACAACCCGTGACGTCATTGAAGAATACGTCAATATCAACGGTGTTCCACTTAAGTTGATTGATACTGCGGGTATCCGTGAAACAGATGACATCGTCGAACAAATCGGTGTCGAGCGCTCCAAAAAAGCTCTCAAGGAAGCTGATTTGGTTTTACTTGTCTTAAACGCCAGCGAACCTCTAACTGCCCAAGACCGACAACTTCTTGAAATCAGCCAAGATACCAACCGTATCATCCTACTTAACAAAACTGACCTACCTGAGGCTATTGAAACTACCGAACTTCCTGAAGATGTCATTCGTATTTCGGTCCTCAAAAATCAAAACATTGATAAGATTGAAGAACGCATCAATAATCTCTTCTTTGAAAATGCTGGCTTGGTCGAACAAGATGCTACCTATCTATCCAACGCCCGTCATATTTCATTAATCGAAAAGGCTGTCGAAAGCTTACAAGCAGTTAACGAAGGTCTTGAACTGGGTATGCCAGTCGATCTTCTTCAAGTTGATTTAACTCGAACCTGGGAAATCCTCGGAGAAATCACTGGTGATGCTGCTCCAGATGAACTCATTACACAGTTGTTCAGCCAATTTTGTCTGGGTAAATAAGAAAAAACTAGGTCAAAAAAATACTAGTCACCTAAAAAGAGGTTGGGACAAAAAGATCCCGACCTCACTTTTTATTAGCAATCAAACTTTGACGCGGTAGCTGATTGAACTTTTTGTTCGTCTTTTAGACTCCAAAAAGCTCCTAATCATCCTCGCGGGGCTGGGACTACGAAATCGAGACTTTGTCTATCGATTTCTGTCCCACCGCCTTTTCTTTGACCTTCTAAGTTATATCCTACCTTAGCAGAAATCTGAAACAAACCTTATACTCAATGAAAATCAAAGAGCAAAC
>NZ_KV794288.1:227769-232303 GCF_001808705.1 Streptococcus sp. HMSC074B11
TACTTGAGTACGGCAAGGCGACGTTGACGCAGTTTGAATTTGATTTTCGAAGAGTATTACCAGTTCTTTTCTATTTTCACCTAGTCTTTAGGTAATTTGCCAGCTTTTTCAAGCATTCTTTTGATTAAATAAGGCATCTTGACATTTTCACGACCTTTTTTCTCAATTAATTTTTTAACAAATTCTGGCATTTGTAAGTCTTGTGATTCATCTAAAATATTCTTAGTGTCCTCCGAAGGGACTAATTCATCAAAGGTTTCTTCTTCTGGGAGGAATTCTCTAAATTCTTTATGTTCATTAGCTCGGATAATATTGACCAAGGCATCAATCAAACGAGAATCTGTATTTGGCATTGGTGGACGATGGTAGTTCACCTCCAATTCCTGACACAAGTCATGACATTCCACATCGTTGTCAAACAAGACTTCAATATGCTCACTGATAAAACTAATAGGCACAAAAATATAATGCTCTGGATGTTCTTCCTGTTCTCTTAGATACTCCAATACATCTGGTTTAATCCAAGGAATACCAATATTACTTTCGCTCTGCCAAGTGTTGGTATATTGCTCTGGTTTCAAGCCTAATTTCTCAGCAATTAACTTGCTATTTTCGAAAATCTGGTCGATATAGGGATCACCAAAATCCAAGGCAAAAATGGGCACACTGTGGGCAGAAAAGATGACTTTAAAGCTATCCTGTTTCACCTTTTCTTTTAAAATTTTAGCAATTTCAGCTGTCCAATAGTTTAATAGTGCTTCTTCTTGATACCAGTCCTTAATAACTAAAAACTGAATTTGTTTGCTTTCCAGAAACTTTTCGTACCCCATGACAGAGTAAAAGGAATAGTGTGGCTCCAAAATCAAGCAAATACACTTTTCAATTCCATCTGCTTCCATTTGCCGAATCACATCTGGAATAAAAGGGCTTGAAAATTTATTAGCAAAATACACACTATATTCATTTCCTAACCTAGCTTCTACCAATGCAACTTCTTCACGGGTAATTTTTTGAAGTGGAGTTCCTCCAATTCGAACATAATTATCATAGAGTGTTTGAATCTCGTGATCTTGAGGTCGAACCCCTCGACGAATGTTGGTAAAAAAGTCGGCTACTCCTTCAAAGGTAATCTCTTCTGGTGAACCAAATGTCATCATTAAAATTGCTTTTTTCATCTCTGCATCCTTGTGATATTTTTATCTTTTTTATTGTATCACTAAAGAAGCTATAAGT
Organism: Streptococcus sp. HMSC074B11; assembly: GCF_001808705.1. Classification (GTDB taxonomy): domain Bacteria; phylum Bacillota; class Bacilli; order Lactobacillales; family Streptococcaceae; genus Streptococcus. The sequence continues at coordinate 229,003 of NZ_KV794288.1, forward strand.
AAACGCTAACATAAGGATTTTTTCTCCCTTCTGACTTTTGTTTTTCTCTTCTTTCTATGATACAATGGTTTTAAAAGAAGGAAAAAAGGAGTTACGATGAAATATCCAACATTGTTGGAGCGTTTTTTGACTTATGTCAAAGTCAATACACGTTCTGACGAACATTCAACCACTACACCAAGTACCCAAAGTCAAGTAGACTTCGCAACCAATGTCCTCATCCCTGAGATGAAACGTGTTGGTTTGCAAAATGTTTACTACCTACCAAACGGTTTTGCTATCGGTACTCTTCCAGCTAACGATCCTAGTTTGACTCGTAAGATTGGCTTTATCTCCCACATGGATACAGCAGATTTTAATGCTGAAGGTGTTAACCCGCAAGTTATTGAAAATTATGATGGTGGCGTTATCGGGCTTGGCAACTCTGGTTTCAAACTAGATCCAGCGGATTTCAAGAGCTTAGAGAAATATCTAGGGCAAACCTTGATTACAACTGATGGAACTACCCTTCTCGGGGCTGATGATAAATCTGGTATCGCTGAAATCATGACAGCTATCGAATACTTGACTGTTCATCCTGAGATTAAACACTGTGAAATCCGTGTTGGCTTCGGACCTGATGAAGAAATCGGTGTTGGTGCCAATAAATTTGATGCAGAAGATTTCAATGTTGACTTTGCCTATACAGTTGACGGTGGACCTCTTGGTGAACTTCAGTATGAAACCTTCTCTGCTGCAGGTGCTGAACTTCATTTCCAAGGTCGTAATGTTCACCCAGGAACGGCCAAAGGACAAATGGTCAATGCCCTTCAATTAGCCATTGACTTCCACAATCAACTCCCAGCTGGTGACCGACCTGAGTTGACTGAGGGTTACCAAGGATTCTACCATCTCATGGATGTAACAGGTACTGTTGAGGAAGCGCGTGCTAGCTACATCATTCGTGACTTCGAAAAAGAAACCTTCGAAGCGCGTAAAGCTGCCATGAAAGCTATTGCTGATAAGATGAACCAAGAACTTGGTAGTGATCGTGTTACTTTAACTTTGACGGATCAGTATTACAACATGAAGGAAGTCATTGAAAAGGATATGACTCCAATCACCATCGCTAAATCAGTAATGGAAAATCTTGATATTACACCAATTATCGAACCTATCCGTGGCGGAACAGACGGTTCTAAAATTTCCTTTATGGGAATTCCAACTCCAAATATCTTTGCTGGTGGTGAAAATATGCACGGTCGTTTTGAATACGTTAGCCTACAAACAATGGAACGTGCTGTTGACACTATTATTGGGATTGTAGCTTATAAAGACTAAAGAGATCGGGAAAAAATTCCCGACCTCTTTTTTATCAGCAGCCTACTTTTGACACGGTAGCTGTCTGAACTTTTTATTATTCTGCTACTTTTTCTCTTGTTTCTGGAGAGCTAGTTGCAGGAGTTAAGTTTGACTCAGCTTGTTTATCGTTTGTTTCTGTATTGGCTGTTTCTGTGCTAGCTTCAGCTGGCTTGACTTTGGATTGAAATTCTTGGTTTAACAAAACGATTTCTTGAGCAAGAGCTAAAAGAGCTTGCTTATCTTTGCTTGCGGCACTAAGCTTGTCAAATAAGGCGTCCACTTTTTCAAAGTCAGCATCAGAACCATTATTCATTTCTAAATAAGTATGAAGGGCAATGACACCATTATAAAGTTTTTGGTAGAGAACTAAAACCTCTGGGTCTTGTTTGACATTCTCACGTTCATTCTGAATAGTTTGTGAAATACGCTTCAGAAGATCTTGGACTTGCGTATTTAATTCATCAAGATCTGCGTCATCTTTATCTAGAGCAGCTTTCAGATTTTTAACTTCGTCAGCAAGTGAAGCTTTAACTCCCTCTTCTTTGACTTGAGCTACTAATTCTTCGGCTTTTGTTAAAAGTTCTTCTACTTGACCTTTTCGAACATGATTGCTTTGTTCCTCAGGCTTAATATCATCATACAAACCTTTCAAAAATTCATAGACTGCCGTTTTAGCACTATGACCATCCACTTTTTCAGTGTCTAGGATCGTTTCAGAAGGTTTATGAGCAACTGATTCATTCTTCACTGCTTCTTCTACCTCTAATTTTGTTTGATAGATTTCAGGGAAGAGTTTGTTCAAGTCAGTTGCCTTAAGGAAAGATTGTGACTGATAAAGAGTCCAAGTTAAGTTAGCAACTTTATTTCTAAGAGTGTCATTTAAACGACCATCTGACAGATGTTGGTAGAAATACTTAATGTATTCGACTGTCGTAACACCAGTTCGATCATTAAAATCTTGCAGAGCTTGTAGTTTAGCTTCAACTGCATCTAAACCAGCCTCATCTTGAGCCAATTTATTTTCTTGGAGTTGAGCCAAAAGATCCTTTTTAGGAAGTCCATAAGCATCCGTATCCAAGGTATTAATCTTGTCTACTAAAGCTTGATATTTCTTGTCTAATGGACTGATTTCTGTTGGTTTTACACTAGAGTCAACGTGGATATACTGCTTGTCAAAGAGATCTAAAGCAGCCAGATAACCAGCTGTTGAGTTGGTTGAGAGCTTCTTCATATTTTCAGAGAATTGTCCCAAGGCAAGCTCAATTTGTCTTTGTAAAATTGGTTTATCTTTATAGACTTCACGACTTTCTGCTAGAAGTTGATCAACCTTATTTTGAACAGTAGCTTCATCAAAGGCTCCTGGTTGGTAGTTAGATTGCAAGGCAGGAATCTTATGTTTCAAAGCCACTTCGTAGCCTTTAGTTTGTACTTTAATGTAGTGATTATGATCACCGTGAGGAATGACGAAGCTACCATTTTCAACCTGCAAACTATAAGGAGAAACGCCATCACGTAAAGCAGTTGTATAGAGTTCGTTTAGGAAATCAAGCTCTGCATCACCTGTTTGGAGAGGAATACGAACGTGTTCCTTTCGAACAGCATAAGGGTGAATGTGAGTTGGGTCATAAGCCTGGTCTGGATTTCCAAATACAAAGAATCCATTTGAAATTCGGATCGCTTCAAGCGGAACACCATAGGTTTTAGAGATATAAGCTATCTTTTCTTCATCGCTGGCATCTCGAGAGAAACTTTCTACAGTCTTGGCAAGAGGTTTTACAGGCTCTGCCTTATGGTGCCCATGCAAATGTTCTTGAGCTGCCTTAATCTGCTCCTCTGATAAATCTTTCTTAAAGAAATAGTGGGCATGATCTCCATGTGAAACCACAAAACCTTGTTCGTCCTCACTGATTACTCGCTCAGCTGCAAATCCATGATCATGTTCATCTTCATGATGCTCGTG
>NZ_KV794289.1:0-385 GCF_001808705.1 Streptococcus sp. HMSC074B11
TAGATCCTGGGTTCGCTGCTTCTACTGCTTCTTTAACTTTAGCTTTTTCTGCATCTGTCAAGTTCGCTGTATCTTTAACTGGTGTCTTAGTTGATGGAGCTTGAACACCGTTTGAATCTGCAGTCTTAACAGTTTGATCACCTGTAAGTGTTGCTGTTGAGCCATCTGGGAATGTTACTGTTGTTGTTCCGTCTTGACCTACTTCTGCTTTAGATCCTGGGTTCGCTGCTTCAACGGCTTCCTTAACTGCTGCTTTTTCTGCATCAGTCAAGTTCGCTGTATCTTTAACCGGTGTCTTAGCGGCTGGTTCTTTAAGACCATTTGCATCTGCTGCTTTAACTGTCTTATCGCCTGAAAGTGTTGCTGTTGAACCATCTGGGAACGT
>NZ_KV794289.1:485-810 GCF_001808705.1 Streptococcus sp. HMSC074B11
ATCAGTCAAGTTTGCTGTGTCTTTAACTGGAGTCTTAGTTTCTGGAGCTTTAAGACCGTCTGCGTCTTTAGCTTTCTCTTCTGCTTTAACTACAGTTTGTGCTGGAGTCAATGTTGCTTTTGAACCATCTGGGAATGTTACTGTTGCAGTTCCATCGTTAGCTACATCAACATCTGCAAGTGTTGGATTAGCTTTCAAGATTTCTTCTGCTACTTGTATCTTCTCTTCTTCAGTCAAGTTTGCAGGATCTTTAACTGGTGTCTTAGCTTCTGGAGCTTTAGCACCGTTTGCATCAGCTTTTCCTACAGTTGCTGTAGTTGGTGCT
>NZ_KV794290.1 GCF_001808705.1 Streptococcus sp. HMSC074B11
CCAGCCACAATCCTCCTTCTGGTAGGCGATGGCTAATCTCGCCTACTTCTTCATAGGCCATACGGTCCAGGCGACGTTTTTGACTCTCTTGTTTTCTGACGCTATCTAGGATTCGATTGCGGAATTTTGTTTTGAAGTAGACGTAGAGTTTCTTTTCCTCTTCCACTAAGTCTGGTTGAGCCTCAAGGAGTTCATAGAGACAGATCAGTCCTTCTTGATCCCAATCCTCTTTTTCCCACAGGTGGAGATAATAATCTTTTCGGCATCTATGGACAATACCTTTTACTTTCTCATAATACTTTTCAAGCATTTGCTTTCCCCCTTTCTCTGCTTGTAGTATAGCAGAGAAAGGAGGAAAGAAGGGCTTTGATTTCTGTCTTGTGTTTTTT
>NZ_KV794291.1 GCF_001808705.1 Streptococcus sp. HMSC074B11
ATAATTCAATATTTTTAGGAGAACAGAGAAATCTGTTCTCTTTTTTGTTCGCTTAAAATTCTATTTGAAAGGAGTTCGACGATGGTAGGATTAGAGATTGTAATGAATTTAGACACGTTAGAAATCTTTGACGTTATCGATCATGATAAGAATAGAAACAGCGAACAAGCACCTACGCCCATCCAGTTAAGCTTATTTGACTCAATGACGTGCATTTGACAGAAGGAGATATATTAGGATGGACAGAGAAGCGCTATACAATGAATTAATTCAAAGCGAACCACTAGGTTTCATTGA
>NZ_KV794292.1:0-18494 GCF_001808705.1 Streptococcus sp. HMSC074B11
CGAGACGGACTGAAAGTCGCATAATCAAAAGAAGGCTTGACGGCCTTCTTTTTCTGCACTATACTAGAGTAGGAGATGCTAGCAGACTCGTTCTGTCAGGCTTCTTGTGTAAAATCTAGAAACAACGAGAAAACAGATGAAAAACTATCAAGAATGGTACGATAAGAGGAAATCAAGTCTTCTTCGTCATCCACAACTATTGCAATTGCTGCGAGTCTTTAATCGCATGATGACAGTTCTGATGCCCTTAGCTTACTTGACCTTGTTGGGGACAAACTTTGTAAGTAAAGGGGTTGGGAAAGAACTTTCTGCCTATATTTTAGTTCCAGCTTTAGGCTTTGTCCTATTGACGCTTGTTCGTAAGTGGATCAATCAACCACGTCCTTATGAGTCTTGGGAAATTATTCCGCTATTAGACAAGGACAGTGCGGGTAATTCAATGCCTAGTCGCCATGTCTTTTCAGCAACCATCATTTCCATGGCTTGCCTGCATGCAAATTTATCTGAGGGGTTGGTTTTGTTGGTCTTATCAGCTCTTCTCGGCTTTGTGCGGGTTTTAGGTGGTGTTCATTATCCCAAGGATGTTTTAGTTGGCTACGCCTGTGGCCTCCTCTTGGGAATTCTTTTCTTTATTTTCTAAAAAGCAAAGCAAGTGGGCTTGGCCTCGTAACCACTTACGGGTCAAAAGTGACCACTTGCTTTTTTGCTCTTGTAAAGTCTTTTAGGCTTTGGTATAGTAGATGCAGAAAGGAGATAGGATGAAGTTACGAATCGAGATTGATAGTGAATTAACTGAGACAGAGATTGTCATCAAGGCTGCAGCCCTGACAGATGAAATAGCTGACTTGCAACGACTCTTGCAAGAAACCAAAGCTCCTAGGTTGATCTTTTACAAGGGGACGGGTGAGTACTACTTAGACTTGGCGGAAATTCTCTTTTTTGAGACAGAAGGTAGCAAGATTTACGCCCATACCCAGAAAGAGGCCTACGAGGTTCGGCTTAAGCTTTATGAGTTAGAGTCCATCCTGCCCCGCTATTTCAGTCGGGTATCCAAGTCGACCATAGCCAATCTTCGGCAGGTCTACTCGGTGGACAAGTCCTTCTCAGGGACAGGTACTATTTCCTTTTATCAAACCCACAAGGAGGTTCACGTGTCACGGCACTACCAATCCCTCCTAAAAGAAAATCTAAGAAACATGAGGTAAGAACATGAAAAAGAAAGCATTTGGTATTGTGTTGCTAGTATTGGCAGCTGTAGTGTTATTGCAGGGGAATTTTGGTATTCCTTCACTTGAAGGGGAAATTTGGCCCTTGATCGGTATTGGATTTTTTGCCTATCAATCAGTTGAGGCTTTGCTTCGTCGTCATCTGACATCAGCTTCTTTTACAGCCCTAGTGGCCCTCATGATTGCTAATCATTTTTATGACATTTTACCGATTCCCAATCAGTCATTGTTCTGGGCAAGTATTTTAATCGTAATGGGTGTCAGCGCACTCACTCATTCTAACAGAACTTGGAATGGAAAAAAATGGTGGTATGACGGTGAAAAGACCATTCTGACAGACAAGGAAGTCGCTTTTGGGGCGGGTACATTTTACAAGCAAGACCAAGAATTGGTAGAAGATGAGTTTGAGGTCGGATTTGGGAATGCCAAAATCTATTATGACAATGCAGAGATGTTAGGTGATTTTGCTACTCTGAATATCGAAGTCGGTTTTGGGAATGCAGTTATCTACGTGCCTCAACACTGGAGAGTAGATCTAAAGGTGGAAACTTTTTGTGGTGCGGCCAAGGCAGATGCTCCTGTAGCCCCAACCAGCAAAACTTTGATTATCCGTGGGGACGTTGCTTTTGGGAAATTAGGAGTTGTTTACGTTAAATAAAAAAATCTTCCAATCCCCTTGCCAAAACAGAGAAAGTGTGATAACATAGTACAGTATGTGGTGCTAGCACATCCGCTATATTAGATCTAATAGGAGGAAAACACAAATGGCTAAAGTATGTTACTTTACAGGTCGTAAGACTGTATCAGGAAACAACCGTTCACACGCGATGAACCAAACAAAACGTGCCGTAAAACCAAACCTTCAAAAAGTTACTGTACTTATCGATGGTAAACCTAAAAAAGTTTGGGCTTCAGCTCGTGCTTTGAAATCAGGTAAAGTAGAACGCGTTTAATAAAGAGTAAAAGGCCATCAGGTCTTTTTCTTTTACTCTGAGTTAAAAAAGCCTCGTCAAAGGAGCAAATATCCGCCGATACAGTATTCTGCTTTTACACTTGGCTTGAAATATGATAAAATAGAGTATCAACTAGTTGAGGTAGAAAAAATGACTGTAAAAATTAATACAAAAGATGGTCAAATCGAACTAACAGATGAAGTGATTGCTACCGTTGTAGGAGGTGCAGCAACTGAGATTTTTGGTGTGGTCGGTATGGCAAGTAAGAAAGCCCTCAAAGATAATTTCCAAGCCCTCCTTGGGAAGGAAAATTATTCTAAAGGTGTCGTTGTAAAAGCGGCCGAAGATGGTAGCATTGCAGTTGATGTATATACCGTGTTGAGCTACGGAACTAAGATTAGTGAAGTCTCAAAAAACATCCAAGAGCGTGTACGCTTTAGTTTGGAAAACCAACTTGGCATCACTGCTCAAACTGTAAATGTCTACATTCAAAATATCAAAGTTGTAGGAGAATAATCGTGTCAAATATTACTACAAGCTTATTTCAAGAAATGGTACAGGCTGCATCTACTCGTTTGAACAAGCAAGCCGAATATGTCAACTCATTGAACGTCTTCCCAGTTCCAGATGGAGATACAGGAACAAACATGGGAATGACTATCGAAAATGGTGCTAAAGAAGTAGCAGACAAACCAGCTTCAACAGTTGGTGAGGTTGCAAGTATCTTGGCTAAAGGTCTGTTGATGGGTGCGCGTGGGAACTCTGGAGTTATCACTTCTCAGCTTTTCCGCGGATTTTCACAAGCCATCAAGACAAAAGAAGAGTTAACAGGAAAAGATCTAGCTCTTGCCTTCCAATCTGGTGTTGAAGTAGCCTACAAGGCTGTTATGAAGCCAGTTGAAGGAACAATCTTGACTGTATCACGTGGTGCTGCCATCGGTGCTAAGAAAAAAGCCGAGCAGACAGACGATGCCATTGAGGTTATGCGCGCTGCCTTAGAAGGAGCTAAAACAGCCCTTGCTAAGACTCCAGACATGCTTCCAGTCTTGAAGGAAGTTGGTGTTGTGGACTCTGGTGGTCAAGGTTTGGTCTTCATCTATGAAGGTTTCCTTTCAGCTCTTACTGGTGAATATAGCGCTTCTGAGGACTTTGTCGCTACTCCAGCCAACATGAGTGAAATGATCAATGCTGAACACCACAAGTCTGTAGCTGGACATGTGGCAACAGAAGACATTACCTTTGGTTACTGTACGGAGATCATGGTTGCCCTTAAACAAGGCCCAACTTATGCTAAAGAGTTTAACTACGATGAATTCCGCAACTACTTGAACGAACTTGGGGACTCATTGCTTGTTGTCAATGACGATGAAATCGTTAAAGTTCACGTCCATACAGAAGATCCAGGTCTTGTTATGCAAGAAGGTCTTAAATATGGTAGCTTGGTTAAGGTTAAAGTCGATAACATGCGTAACCAACACGAAGCACAAGTGGAAAAAGAAGCAGCTCAAGTCAGCAAACCAGCTGAAGAAAAAGAATACGCCCTTATCGCAGTAGTAGCTGGACAAGGCTTGGCAGACATTTTCCGTGCTCAAGGTGTGGACTATGTTATCGAAGGTGGACAAACCATGAACCCTTCGACAGAAGACTTTATCAAGGCTGTAGAGCAAGTGAATGCTCGCAACATCATCTTCTTGCCAAACAACAAAAATATCTTTATGGCAGCACAATCTGCTGCAGAGGTATTGGAACAACCAGCAGTAGTGGTAGAAGCACGTACTCTTCCTCAAGGATTGACTAGCCTTCTTGCCTTCGATCCAAGCAAGTCTATCGAAGAAAATAAAGAACGCATGACTGCAGCCCTTGGCGATGTCGTTAGTGGTAGTGTAACAACAGCTGTTCGTGACACGACTATTGATGGTTTGGAAATCCATGAAAATGACAATCTTGGTATGGTGGATGGTAAGATCCTCGTATCAAACCCTGATATGCACCAAACTCTGACTGAAACTTTGAAACATATGTTGGATGAAGACAGTGAAATCGTAACCTTCTATGTCGGAGAAGACGGAAGCGAAGAATTGGCTAACCAAATCGCCCAAGAAATCGCAGAAGAATTCGAAGATGTCGAAGTAGAAATCCACCAAGGTCAACAACCAGTGTATCCATATCTCTTCAGTGTGGAATAAGAATGAAATAGAAAACGAAAGAGGTCGGGAAAAGATTCCCGATCTTTTTCGTTTGCAATGAGTTTTGGAATCAGTAGCTGATTGGTGCTAGAAAATCAATCCAATCTAGTAATTTCTGTTCCATCATTTTTAATGACATTTGTCATATATCCTCATGACAGAAGCTTCTAGTGATTCTACCTTCAAAGAATTATACTAGATGTATCAAATGGAGGAAGAAAAAAATGAAACATAAAGTGATTGTCGCAATGAGTTTAGTAGCAGCAGGAGTCATGACTTATCTCATGTTTTCAGGATTGGATGAAGGCTTCTATCATTTTCCTTGGGAGTTGTTTGCAAGCTTTGGAATCATGTCTTGGTTGATCCGAGAAGGCTTGAAATTGGTCTCAGATGTGAAAAAGGAGTTTGAAAAATGAAAAAAGCGATTCTCTTTCTTTTTATTGGACTATCACTAGTGGTATGGTTGGTAGAAATGTTTACAGGTTGGTTTGATCAAGCCTTCCTTCACCAAGCCATCCGTGGTGCCTGGGGATTAGGATTTATGATTTTTATCGCCTTTCCGATGGGAAAGGAGTGGCTGAAAGGAGAATATCATGAACATGATTAAGGTAGAAAGCCTAAATAAAAACATCAAGGGCAAGGCTATTTTGAAGGATATTTCCTTTGAGGTAGCTGAAGGTGAGTGCGTCGCCTTGATTGGGCCAAATGGTGCTGGAAAGACCACACTCTTGGACTGTTTGCTTGGAGATAAACTGGTCACAAGCGGTCAAGTATCCATCCAAGGCTTGCCAGTGACGAGCTCTAAGTTAGACTACACAAGATCCTACCTCCCTCAAGAAAATGTCATCGTTCAGAAATTAAAGGTCAAAGAGTTGATTGCTTTCTTTCAAAGCATTTACCCAAATCCCTTGAGCAACCAGGAAATCGATCAACTATTGCAGTTTGACAAGCAACAAAAAGAGCAATTCGCAGAAAAATTGTCAGGTGGGCAAAAACGTCTCTTCTCTTTTGTCTTGACCTTGATTGGCCGACCAAAGCTTGTCTTTTTGGATGAGCCTACTGCAGCCATGGATACCTCAACTCGTCAACGTTTTTGGGAAATTGTCCAGGATCTAAAAGCGCAGGGAGTCACCATTCTCTATTCATCCCATTATATCGAAGAAGTAGAGCATACAGCTGACCGGATTTTGGTCTTAAATAAGGGAGAGTTGATTCGTGATACAACACCTCTAGCCATGCGTAGTGAAGAGATTGAAAAGCATTTTATCCTTCCTCTGGCTTACAAGGAAGTCATTGAGCAGTCTAACTTGGTTGAAAATTGGTCACACAAACAAGATGCTTTGCAAGTAGTTACACGTGAAGCGGATGCTTTCTGGGAACTGTTAGTGCAAGCAGGATGTAGGATTCAAGAAATTGAAGTCAATAATCGTAGCTTGTTGGATACAATCTTTGAAGAAACACAAAAGGGAGATGACTAAGATGAAACGATGGATCGCACTAAACAAGATAGAATTTCTATTGACCAAACGACAATTAGTCTATTATCTATTATCCGTAGGGATGCCGACAGCATTCTATTTATTCTTTTCAGGCATGTACCAGGACACACCTGGTGGACCAGCTAATTTTATGCGCGACTACCTCATCTCCATGACGGCCTTCTCCATGATGTCGACAGCTATCTTTTCATTCCCAGTTGTTTTACATACCGACAAGATCAACAACTGGCAGAAAATATTACGTCATAGCCCTGTAAATATGGTAGAATATTATCTATCAAAGATAACAAGTATGATGGTTGATTATTTGGTCTCAATTCTGGTTGTTTTCTCAGTTGGGCATTTTGTAAGAGGTGTGGATATGTCTCTTGGAAACTGGATTGGGGCTGCGTTCTTGCTGATAGTAGGAAGTATAGCTTTTGTAGCGCTTGGCTTGATCCTGACTCTCTTACCGTCTAGTCAGCTGATGTCAGTCGTGGGCAATCTTCTTTACTTTGGCTTGGCTGTTTTAGGCGGACTCTGGATGCCTGTCTCTTTATTTCCAGACTGGATGCAAGCAATCGGGAAGCGCCTACCAAGCTATCAGTTGATGGAGTTGCTCAAGACCTTCTTAAACGAGGGTGGCATCAATTTATCAGCCACAGTTTATCTACTTGTTTTTTCAGCAGTTTTGTTTGGTTTGACCATTTACCTTAAAGGTCATAAGGAGAATGCTTAATGCTTGAAAGACTGAAAAGCATAGATTATATGTATTGGGCCAGTTTAATTTTTATGATTTTCCCCATCCTACCTGTAGTTACTGGGTGGCTTTCTGCCTGGCATTTATTGATTGATATTCTATTTGTAGTGGCGTATTTGGGTATTTTAACAACTAAGAGCCAGCGCCTATCTTGGCTTTTCTGGGGGATCATGCTGACTTATGTAGTTGGGAATACTGCCTTTGTTACTGTTAATTATATCTGGTTTTTCTTTTTCCTATCCAATCTCTTAAGTTATCATTTCAACGTAGGTGGTTTAAAGTCTTTACATGTCTGGACTTTTCTTCTTGCTCAAGTCCTTGTTTTGGGCCAACTTTTGATTTTTCAGAGAATCGAAGTTGAGTATCTATTCTATCTACTTGTAATTCTTGCTTTTGTCGATTTAATGACTTTTGGCTTGGTTCGGATTCGCATTGTGGAGGATTTGAAAGAAGCTCAGGCCAAGCAAAATGCTCAGATAAATTTATTGCTTGCTGAAAATGAACGTAGTCGTATCGGTCAGGATTTGCATGATAGTCTGGGACATACCTTTGCTATGCTGAGTGTCAAGACAGATTTAGCCTTGCAGTTATTTCAGATGGAGGCTTATCCACAGGTGGAAAAGGAATTAAAAGAAATTCACCAGATAAGTAAGGATTCCATGAATGAAGTGCGAACTATCGTGGAAAATCTGAAATCACGGACCCTAGCTTCAGAACTTGAGACTGTTAAGAAGATGCTGGAAATTGCTGGGATTGAGGTTGAGGTTGACAATCAATTGGACAAGGCTAGCCTGACCCAGGATGTAGAGTCGACGGCTGCCATGATTTTGTTAGAACTGGCGACCAATATCATCAAACATGCCAGGGCTGAAAAAGCCTATCTAAAACTGGAACGTACAGATCAGGAATTGGTCCTGACAGTCAGAGATGATGGGAAAGGTTTTGCAACTGTAAAAGGGAATGAACTTCATACAGTCCGAGACCGTGCAGCAGCCTTCTCAGGTCAAGTAGAGCTGGTCAGTTTGAAAGATCCCACAGAGGTGCGCGTGCATCTGCCTTATAAGGAGAGAAAGTAGATGAAAGTATTAGTCGCAGAAGATCAAAGTATGCTTAGAGATGCTATGTGCCAGCTCTTAAGCTTTCAACCAGATGTGGAGACTGTCTTGCAGGCGAAAAATGGAGCTGAAGTCATCCAAATTTTGGAAAAAGAAGCAGTAGATATTGCCATCCTTGATGTCGAAATGCCAGTCAAGACGGGATTAGAAGCTCTCGAATGGATCAAACAAGAAGTGCCTGAAACCAAGGTGGTTATCGTTACGACCTTTAAACGCCCAGGCTATTTTGAACGAGCGGTCAAAGCAGGAGTCGACGCCTATGTCTTGAAAGAGCGAAGCATCGCCGAGCTCATGCAAACCCTGCATACGGTGCTAGAAGGACGAAAGGAATATTCTCCAGAGCTGATGGAGGTCATGATGACCCATCCCAATCCCTTGACTGAGCAAGAAGTGGCTGTTTTACAAGGAGTTGCCCAAGGCCTATCCAACCAAGAAATTGCTGACCAGCTCTACCTCTCTAACGGTACAGTTCGTAATTACATGACCAATATCCTCTCCAAACTAGGCGCTAGCAATCGAACAGAAGCAGCCAAAACTGCCGAAGAAGAAGGCTGGTTGTGAGGGGAGAAAGAAAAAATCTAAAAAATCTCTTAGAAATGAATCTAAGAGATTTTTTGTGTGTTTATTTCACCAACTTCTTCATCTCATCAATACGTGCGACGGTCGCATCGTATTTGGCTTGGTAGTCGGCTTGTTTGTCGCGTTCTTTTTGGACGACTTCTGGTTTGGCATTGGCTACGAAGCGTTCGTTAGAGAGCTTCTTACCTACCATATCCAGTTCTTTTTGCCATTTAGCCAGTTCCTTGTCGAGACGAGCGAGTTCTTCTTCGACATTGAGGAGGTCTGCGAGAGGCAAGTAGATTTCTGCTCCTGTGATAACGCTTGACATAGCGAGTTCAGGTGCAGGGATGTTTGATGCGATTTCCAGGTGTTCTGGATTTGTGAAGCGTTTGATGTAGTTGACATTGCTGTTAAAGAAGGCTTCCAAGTCGCTATCGCTTGTCTTCACGAGAATGGTGATAGGCTTGCTTGGAGCAACGTTTACTTCCGCACGCGCATTACGAACGGCACGAATCAAGTCTTTGAGACTTTCCACACCAGTGTGGGCAACAAGATCTTCAAAGGCTGGATTAACAGTTGGGTAAGCAGCTGTAACGATAGAGCCTTCTGAGATTTGTCCAAAGATTTCCTCTGTTACGAATGGCATGATTGGATGGAGGAGACGAAGGATCTTGTCCAAAGTGTAAAGGAGAACAGAGCGTGTGATGACTTTTTCGTCCTCATTGTCGCTGTAAAGGACTTCCTTAGTCAACTCAACGTACCAGTCCGCAAATTCATCCCAGATGAAGTTGTAGAGGATGTGACCAGCCACACCAAATTCAAACTTATCAAAGTTGGCAGTAGCTTTGCCGATGGTTTCATTGAGGTTGTGGAGAATCCAGCGGTCTGTGACATTTCCAGCTTCCTTCTTAACAACTTTTTCGACATTGGCAGTAGCTTGCTTGAGGGTCAAGCCTTCATTGTTCATGAGGATGTAGCGAGAGATGTTCCAGATCTTGTTGATGAAGTTCCATGAAGCATCCATTTTCTCGTAAGAGAAGCGCACGTCTTGACCTGGTGCAGAACCGTTTGAAAGGAACCAGCGAAGGGCATCGGCACCATATTTCTCGATAACATCCATCGGGTCAATCCCGTTACCGAGTGATTTAGACATCTTACGTCCTTGCTCGTCACGGATAAGACCGTGGATAAGAACGTTTTGGAATGGCTGACGGCCAGTGAATTCCAAGGATTGGAAGATCATACGAGACACCCAGAAGAAGATGATGTCGTAACCTGTTACCAAGGTTGAAGTTGGGAAGTAACGTTTGAAGTCTTCTGAATCGACATCAGGCCAGCCCATAGTTGAGAATGGCCAAAGGGCAGAACTGAACCACGTATCCAAGACGTCTTCGTCCTGAGTCCAACCGTCGCCTTCTGGAGCTTCTTCGCCGACATACATTTCACCCTCGGCATTGTACCAAGCAGGGATTTGGTGACCCCACCAGAGCTGACGAGAGATTACCCAGTCGTGGACATTTTCCATCCATTGGAGGAAGGTATCGTTGAAACGAGGTGGGTAGAATTCTACCTTATCATCTGTATCTTGGTTGGCAATGGCATTCTTAGCTAATTGGTCCATCTTCACAAACCATTGAGTAGACAAGCGTGGTTCAACCACAACACCTGTACGCTCTGAGTGCCCAACACTGTGGACACGTTTTTCGATTTTAACAAGGGCACCGATTTCTTCCAACTTAGCCACGACTGCTTTACGAGCTTCAAAACGGTCCATGCCTGCAAATTCGAAGGCCAAGTCATTCATAGTTCCGTCGTCGTTCATGACGTTGACTTGTGGTAAGTTGTGACGTTGACCAACCAAGAAGTCATTTGGATCGTGGGCAGGTGTGATTTTCACGACACCTGTACCAAATTCAGGATCTGCGTGCTCGTCTCCAACGATTGGGATCAGTTTATTAGCGATTGGCAGAATAACGTTTTGACCAATCAAGTTCTTGTAGCGTGGATCTTCTGGATTGACCGCAACGGCTACGTCCCCAAACATAGTCTCAGGACGAGTTGTCGCCACTTCAAGGGCGCGTGAGCCATCTTCCAGCATGTAGTTCATGTGGTAGAAGGCACCTTCGACGTCCTTGTGGATAACTTCGATATCAGAAAGGGCTGTGCGAGCTGCTGGGTCCCAGTTGATGATAAACTCACCACGGTAGATCCAGCCTTTCTTGTAAAGGTCCACAAAAACCTTGCGAACGGCTTTTGACAAACCTTCGTCAAGAGTGAAACGTTCACGAGAGTAGTCTACAGATAGCCCCATCTTGCCCCATTGTTCCTTGATGGTAGTGGCATATTCGTCTTTCCATTCCCAAACCTTATCGAGGAATTTTTCACGACCAAGGTCATAGCGGGAAATGCCCTCACCACGCAAGCGCTCCTCAACCTTAGCTTGAGTCGCAATCCCCGCGTGATCCATCCCTGGAAGCCAAAGCGTATCAAAGCCTTGCATGCGTTTTTGACGGATGATGATATCTTGCAAAGTCGTATCCCAAGCGTGACCAAGGTGAAGTTTCCCAGTCACGTTTGGTGGTGGAATCACGATTGAATAAGGCTTAGCCTTTTTATCTCCAGAAGGCTTGAAAACATCTTCGTCAAGCCATTTTTGGTAACGTCCAGCCTCAACCTCGGCTGGATTGTATTTAGGTGAAAGTTCTTTAGACATGTGTTTGTCCTTTCTCTATTGTTTTCATTTTTTCTTGAATCTGCTTTGCGACTTCTTCTGCAGACAGATTCGTATTATCAATTTTAAGGTAGTAGTGAAGACCACTCGGTTGCTTTTGAGAATTAAGTTGATTCGTTTTATCAGTATCTAAAATTTCTCTTTCAGATACCTCAAAATTCCGTTTCAAGGGTTTATACTTCAACCGATTCTCCGTTCGATTTCGATGCATGCGCTCTTCAAGACTTGTTTCCAACTCAACAAAAAGAATCTCTTGATGATAATCATCCAACAAATTCTGAATTTGCTTTAAATACATCAGCTGGTACTGATTTGAAAAATCAATTACGTCTGTTAAAATTACTGATCGCTGGTTTCTTGCACTTGCTCCAAGGAAAGAAAAGGTGATTCCACGAACAAATTCCCACATTTCCTCTGTATAGTCCTGATAGATTTCGAGTGCGAAATCTATTGGTTGATGGTTGAAAAAGAGAGTTGCACCGGTGAGTTTTGAAAGTTCCTGACCAATGGTCATTTTCCCTGAGGCTGGAGCTCCAATGATGAAAACATGCATCAATCCGCCTCCCACTCACTCCTCAGCAAGCCGTATCTCAAATCATCACAACGATTGCCTTGGGCATCTTTGCGATCCCTTATGCGAGCTTCAAGGGTGAAACCAAGTTTCTCAGCGACTCGTTGACTTTGGACATTGTAGCCAAAGCAAGACAATTCTACCTTGTGAAGCCCCAATTCTTTAAAAGCTAGGTCAATCAAGGCACGCGCTGCTTCAGGAACATAACCGCGCCCCCAATAATCTGGGTGCAAGGTATAGCCAATCTCTAGCACATCATCTTCGTGGCGATGGGGGAAATCGACAGAACCAATGATTGTATCGGTCCCTTTAATCACAATTCCATAGCCTGCTGGGAGATTGTCCTTTTGATTACGCTCGGGAAGGATATGTTCTAGGTAATAAATCTCATCTTCCAAGGTTTTGACAGGTGGAAACCCTGCTGGGTAAGAGACTTCTGGACAACTGGCATAGCCAAAGATATCCTCAGCATCCGCCACTGTACGTACTCGCAAGACCAGTCGCTCCGTCTCGATTCGTTCAGGTAGTTCTGCTCTGGTCATCTTTTTTCCTCGCTTTCTTGATGAAGCTTCCCATGGGGGCGACTCGTTCATCTAGATAGCGGTAAACACGCTGATGGCCATCACCCATAAAGTAAGTCGGTGCAAAGCGGTCATTTTTAAAATGCCCTTTTTCGTCCAGTAGTTCTGAATCAGCCAATCGATCAAGAATCTTAGCAAAGATATGGCAGATGCCATCCTCCTCGATGATCCGATCTACCTGACAATCCAATACGACTGGGCAAGCCTCTAAAATAGGTGCCTGTGTCCGTTTAGAAATCTTATAGTCTAGTCCCAAGTGTTTCAACTTTTCCCGATGGCTGATAAAACCAGCCTGCTCCATTTCGAGCATGAAGTTTTCATCAGGGATGTTTACGGTAAACTGTTGATAATGCTTAATCTGGTCAGCCGCATTTTCCTCAGCACCAACACCGATGACCAGCCAATCGCCCAGGCTATAAGAGGAACTGCAGGTCGTGATATTGTGCCCAAAGTTCTGGTCCTGATATCCCAAGATGAAGATTGGAAAACCATAGTAGAGCTTGCTGGTGTTAAAAGATTGTTTCATGACAACCTCCTTTGGCTAGGGGTCTAAAATAAAAATCGCCCCTGCCATCAATCTGACAGGGACGAATGTGTTAATCCGCGGTACCACCCAATTTCGGGCAGATGCCCGCAACTTTAATCTTCTTGTTTCTCTTTTATGACGTCGTTAGCTCGTCTTGCCGTACTTGAGTACAGCCTGCAACTCGCTGTCTAGTTCTAAAAGGAAACAAAAATAGTTATATTTAAATTTTTAATTTCAACTCACTAGCAACCAGTTTTGACACATTTGTGGACTTCTCAGCTCCGCCACTTTCTGTAAAATGTGGGACTCAAAACACCTCTAATGGCTTTATTTTAACAAGTTTTTGACGGAAATGCAAGGGACAAGAAAGATTACTTGAACTTGATGCCGTTTTCTTTTAATTTCTTGATAGTAGCTGGACCGATTCCTTTCAAGGCAAGGAGTTCTTTTTCTGTCCAGTTTTTGAAGTCAGCAGCAGACTTGATACCTTCATCGTAGAAAGTCTTAGCGCGGTCAACTGAAAGTCCCCCTAGGTTAGCTGCGAAATCTTCTACAGAAGTAGCAACTTTTTGAGCTTGCTCTTTGGTTGCTTCTACAGTTTTTTCAACCTTTTTAGAGACAGCTTTACCTGCATCGCTTGCTGCTTTTTCAGCATGTTTTACAACTTTTTTTGTTTCTTCGACAACCTTGTTTACAGTGCTTGAAAATGCACCTGAGCGACGTAGGCTGTTTCTCAATTGTTTTTTACGTTGGAGTGTCTTTGACATGATAAAATCCTTTCAATAAAAAATCCCTGTGGCTGAACAAGGATCGAATCTCTATGACTTTATTGTATCAACTTTCTTTAGGAATTGCAAGGCTTGATATACTGGAAATATAGGAGATATATGGGAAATTTCGCCGTAGAATGATAGACGATAATAGAAGAAAAGTGAAAAATATGGTATAATGAAACGATAGATTTTTGAATAGGAATACAATCATGTTTGGATTTTTAAAAAAAGATAAAGCAACAGAAACCCCCACAATGGTGCCAGACCACATCGGTGTGATCATGGATGGGAATGGTCGTTGGGCTAAAAAACGGATGCAACCGCGTGTCTTTGGGCATAAGGCTGGGATGGATGCTTTGAGAACGGTAGCCATTGCTGCTAGTGATATGGGAGTCAAAGCCTTGACGGTCTATGCCTTCTCAACTGAAAACTGGACCCGTCCAGATCAGGAAGTCAAATTTATCATGAACTTACCTGTTGAATTTTATGATAAGTTTGTTCCCGAATTGCATCAGAAGAACATGAAGATTCAAATGATTGGGGAGACTGATCGTTTGCCGAAGCAGACTTTTGATGCTCTTAAAAAGGCAGAAGAACTGACTAAGTTAAATACAGGATTGATTCTCAATTTTGCCCTTAATTATGGTGGACGAGCTGAGATTACACAAGCGGTCAAGTTGATTGCACAGGATGTTTTAGATGCTAAGATCAATCCTGGTGATATCACCGAGGAGTTGATTGGGGAATATCTCTTTACGGGACATTTGCCAAAAGTCTTGCGTGATCCTGACTTGATTATTCGGACCAGCGGTGAACTTCGTTTGAGTAATTTCTTGCCATGGCAGGCTGCTTATAGCGAGCTCTATTTCACGGATGTCTTGTGGCCTGACTTTGATGAGGAAGCCTTGAAAGAAGCTATCATCGAGTACAATCGTCGCAACCGTCGTTTTGGAGGAGTTTAGGAGATATTATGATACAGGATTTACAAAAGAGAACCCTTTTTGCTATCTTGGCCTTGGCTATCTTTATCCCAATCTTGGCGATTGGTGGCTTATGGCTCCAGATTGCCATGGGGATTGTGGCTATGTTGGGAGTACATGAGTTACGGCGCATGAAGGGTTTAAATACCATGACGCCTGAAGGACTCTTGACTTTACTAGCAACCTTTTTTCTGACTATTCCTTTGGAAAACTACCTGAAGTTTTTGCCTGTGGATGGAAACGTTGTTGCTTATAGTGTCGTGATACTGATTTTACTAGGGGCAACAGTCTTCAGCAAGAACTATACTATTGAGGATGCTGTTTTTCCGATTGCCATGAGTTTTTATGTTGGTTTTGGCTTTAATGCTTTGGTCGATGCTCGTATTGCAGGTTTGGATAAGGCGCTTTTGGGACTGTGTATGGTCTGGGCAACCGATAGTGGAGCCTATCTAGTAGGAATGAAGTTTGGTAAGAGAAAACTAGCTCCGAGAGTTTCCCCTAACAAGACCATAGAGGGTGCTATGGGAGGTATCTTGGCTGCTATGCTAGTGACTTTGATTTTTATGCTAGTTGATAGTACCGTTGCTTTACCTTATGGGATTTACAAAATGATGGTCTTTGCTATTTTCTTTAGTATAGCTGGTCAGTTGGGTGATTTGATTGAAAGTGCAATGAAACGTCACTTTGGTGTCAAAGACTCAGGTAAGTTTATCCCAGGTCATGGTGGGGTATTGGATCGTTTTGATTGCATGCTGGCTGTCTTCCCTATTATGCACCTCTTTGGCTTATTTTAAGGAAAGGTAAATAGAAATTAAATGATAGGATTACTAACATTTATCCTGGTCTTTGGGATTATCGTAGTGGTTCACGAATTCGGACATTTTTACTTTGCTAAGAAATCTGGGATTTTAGTTCGTGAATTTGCCATCGGTATGGGCCCCAAAATCTTTGCCCACATCGGAAAAGATGGAACTGCTTATACCATTCGTCTCCTGCCACTTGGTGGTTACGTTCGGATGGCAGGTTGGGGTGAAGATACGACAGAAATTAAGACTGGAACTCCTGCAAGCCTAACATTGGCAGCGGATGGTAAGGTCAAACGCATCAATCTCTCTGGTAAAAAGGTTGACCAGACAGCTCTGCCTATGCAAGTCACTCAGTTTGATTTTGAGGATAAACTCTTTATTAGAGGCTTGGTCTTAGAAGAGGAAAAGACTTTCTCAGTAGACCATGATGCGACCATTGTGGAAGCTGATGGAACGGAAGTTCGTATTGCTCCCTTAGACGTCCAATATCAAAATGCGACTGTCTGGGGCAAATTGATTACCAACTTTGCTGGTCCTATGAATAATTTTATCCTAGGAGTCGTCGTTTTCTGGATCTTGATTTTCATGCAAGGTGGCGTCCGTGATACGCAAACGAATAACTTCAGTATTATTCCAGATAGCGCTTTGGCTAAGGTTGGTGTTGAAAATACGGCCCAAATCACTAAAGTCGGCAGTTATGAGATTTCAAACTGGTCAGATTTGATTCAGGCGGTTGATGCAGAAACCAAGGACAAAACAGCGCCCGTTTTGGATGTGACGATTTCTGAAAATGGCACTGAAAAACAAGTCAGTGTGACACCTGAAGAAAGCCAAGGTCGTTATATACTGGGTGTTCAGCCAAGGCTCAAATCAGACATCTGGTCTATGTTTATGGGCGGATTTACAACTGCGGCTGATTCAGCCTTGCGAATTCTCAATGCTTTGAAAAGCTTGATCTTTCAACCAGATTTGAATAAGCTGGGCGGTCCTGTTGCTATCTTTAAGGCAAGTAGCGATGCTGCCAAGAATGGACTGGAAAATGTCTTGTACTTCTTGGCTATGATTTCCATCAATATCGGGATTTTCAATCTGATTCCAATCCCTGCGCTCGACGGTGGAAAAATCGTGCTTAACATCATTGAAGCTATTCGCCGCAAACCACTAAAACAAGAAATTGAAACCTATGTCACTCTGGTTGGAGTTGTCATTATGGTCGTCTTGATGCTCGCCGTGACATGGAACGACATCATGCGTACCTTCTTTTAAGAAATAGAGGAGTCATTATGAAACAAAGTAAAATGCTTATCCCAACGCTTCGCGAAATGCCAAGCGATGCTCAAGTTATCAGTCACGCCCTTATGTTGCGTGCTGGTTATGTTCGTCAAGTATCAGCAGGTGTTTACTCATACCTACCACTTGCTAACCGTGTTATCGAAAAAGCCAAGAAGATCATGCGTCAAGAGTTTGACAAGATTGGTGCTGTTGAGATGTTGGCTCCAGCCCTTCTCAGTGCTGACCTTTGGCGTGAATCTGGTCGTTATGAAACTTACGGTGAGGACTTGTACAAATTGAAAAACCGTGAGAAGTCAGACTTTATCTTGGGGCCAACTCACGAAGAAACCTTCACAGCGATTGTCCGTGATTCTGTCAAGTCTTACAAGCAATTGCCACTGAACTTGTACCAAATCCAGCCTAAGTACCGTGATGAAAAACGTCCGCGTAATGGACTTCTTCGTACGCGTGAATTCATCATGAAAGATGGTTATAGCTTCCATGCTAACTATGATAGCTTGGATGTAACTTATGATGAGTACAAGGCAGCCTATGAGCGTATCTTCACTCGTAGTGGTTTGGACTTCAAAGCAATCATCGGTGACGGTGGAGCCATGGGTGGTAAGGATAGCCAAGAGTTTATGGCCATCACACCTGCTCGTACAGACCTTGACCGTTGGGTTGTTTTAGACAAGTCTGTTGCATCATTTGACGAAATTCCTGATCAAGTGCAAGAAGAAATCAAGGCAGAATTGCTCAAATGGATGGTTTCTGGTGAGGATACCATTGCCTACTCAAGCGAGTCAAGCTATGCGGCTAACTTGGAAATGGCAACCAACGAGTACAAACCAAGCAATCGTGTTGTGACTGAAGATGAAGTGGCTCGCGTGGAAACACCAGGTGTCAAATCGATTGATGAAGTGGCTGCTTTCTTGAATGTCTCTGAAGAACAAACAATCAAGACCTTGGTTTATATTGCAGATGAGGAGCCAGTTGTTGCCCTACTCGTTGGCAATGACCAACTCAATGAAGTTAAGTTTAAAAACTACCTTGGAGCAGATTTCTTGGAACCTGCAACTGAGGCAGAAGTGAAAGAATTGTTGGGAGCGGACTTTGGTTCCCTTGGCCCAGTAGATCTTCCAGAAAATGTTAAAATCATCGCAGACCGCAAGGTACAAGATAGTCGCAATGCTGTTGTTGGTGCCAATGAAGATGGTTACCACTTGACTGGTGTCAACCCAGGTCGTGACTTCATTGCCGAGTATGTGGATATCCGTGAAGTTCGTGAAGGTGAAATTTCTCCAGACGGACAAGGTATTCTTAACTTTGCGCGTGGTATCGAAATCGGTCACATCTTTAAACTGGGAACTCGTTACTCAGCAAGTATGGGTGCAGATGTCTTGGATGAAAATGGTCGTGCTGTGCCAATCATCATGGGATGCTACGGTATCGGTGTTAGTCGTCTCCTTTCAGCGGTTATGGAGCAACACGCTCGCCTCTTTGTTAACAAAACACCTAAAGGGGAATATCGTTACGCTTGGGGTATCAATTTCCCTAAAGAATTGGCACCATTTGATGTGCACTTGATTCCGGTCAATGTTAAGGACGAAGCAAGTCTTGAATTGACTAATCGTATCGAAGAAGCCTTAGTCAACAAAGGCTACGAAGTCTTGACAGATGACCGTAACGAACGTGTCGGTGTTAAATTCAGTGATAGCGACCTGATTGGTCTTCCAATCCGTATCACTGTTGGGAAGAAAGCAGCTGACGGTATCGTAGAAGTGAAGATCAAGGCGACAGGAGATACAATCGAAGTTCATGCAGATAACTTGCTTGAAACCCTTGAAATCCTAACAAATAAATAAAATCTATAATCAGAAGAAAAACAAGACAAAAATGTAACTAGTTTTTGCCTTGTTTTTTCTTTATAATGAGAGAAAGTAAGACTCAATGAAAATCAAAGAGCAAACTAGGA
>NZ_KV794292.1:18594-43821 GCF_001808705.1 Streptococcus sp. HMSC074B11
GGTTTGAATTTGATTTTCGAAGAGTATAAACATTAAAAGCGTAAAAAGAGGTAGTACTATGTTAAAATTTCCAAAGGATTTTGTCTGGGGTTCCTCAACTTCTGGGCCGCAAACAGAAGGACGAGTACCTGGTGACGGCAAGGGAGATAATCTCTGGGATTATTGGTATCAAGTAGAACCAAATCGTTACTACAATGGCATTGGACCTGATAAGACATCAACCTTCTATGAAAACTGGGAAAAAGATATCGAACTATTGTTAGAAACAGGGCATACAGCCTTTCGAACTTCTATCCAGTGGTCTCGTATTTTCCCACAGGGACGTGGGGAAGTCAACCCTCAAGGTGTGGCTTTCTATCGCCAGGTATTTGAAGCCGTTAAGGCCAAGGGGATTCGCCTCTTAGTCAATCTCTATCACTTTGACCTGCCTTTTGCCCTTCAAGAAGATGGGGATGGTTGGGAAAATAAGGCAACTATTAAGGCTTATGAAGACTATGCTCGTTTCTGTTTTGAAACCTACGGAGACTTGGTTGACCAGTGGATTACCTTCAATGAACCAATCGTTCCTGTAGAGTTTGGCTATTTTTATGATGCCCATTATCCTCACAAGGTAGATGCTAAAGCGGCAGTTAAGGTTGCCTATCATACCCAGCTAGCCAGCACTCTTGCAGTTAAGGCTTGTCATGAAATCTTACCAGACTCTAAGATTGGGATCGTCCTCAACTTGACACCAGCCTATCCACGTAGCCAGCATCCTGCCGAAGTCAAGGCTGCTCGTATTGCCGACCTCTTTCAGGCACAATCTTTCCTAGATCCGTCTGTTTTAGGAGCTTATCCAGAAGAGTTGGTGGAAATTTTGGCTGAGCATGACTTGTTACCAGAATACACAGCCGAAGAGTTGGAACTCATTCGCGAGCATACGGTTGACTTCCTAGGAGTCAACTACTACCAACCTTTGCGTGTCATGGCGCCGCGTTTTGCTAAGCATCCTGACAGCCCACTCTTGCCAGAGCATTTCTATGAACCTTACGTCATGCCAGGTCGTAAGATCAATCCACACCGCGGTTGGGAAATCTACGAGCAAGGGATTTATGACATTGCCCAAAACATCAAGGAAAACTACGGTAATATTGAGTGGATGCTGACAGAGAATGGGATGGGCGTTGAAGGTGAGGATAAATTCCGGGAGAATGGCATGATTCAGGATGATTACCGTATTGACTTTGTCAAAGGTCACCTGCGTGAGCTCCATCGTGCTATCGAAGACGGTGCCAACTGTAAAGGCTACTTGATCTGGACCTTTATTGATTGCTGGTCATGGCTCAACAGCTACAAAAACCGTTATGGTTTAGTCGAGCTTGACCTTGAAACGCAAGAACGCCGTCTGAAAAAATCAGGCCACTGGTTCAAAAAACTCAGTGACAATAATGGATTTTAAGAATAAGAAGAGTGAGATGATTTTCATCTCATTTTTTCTTATAGAATCATCACCAAGCTCTCACCATCATAGAAGAGAATGTTACAAGAGATATAGATGGTATCGTCCTTACAACGATTTACCCTCACCTCTCACCAATTTAAATGGCCACACAAGGAACTAAAAATGTCTACTTAATCAAGGCCTTTTCTAATGAGTAAATTCGTTGCAACTATAATTGACTAGTGATAAAATACCTAGATAACTAAAAATTAAACGGGGAAATCCGTATGGTAGAACTAGGAATTTCAACATTTGGCGAAACAACAGCCTTAGAGGGGACAGGACAAGTTTACAGTCATGATGAACGAATCCGTCAGTTGGTGGCAGAAATTGAGATGGCTGACAAGGTTGGATTGGATGTGTACGGCATTGGGGAGCATCATCGGGAGGACTTTGCGGTATCAGCGCCAGAGATTGTCCTTGCAGCTGGTGCGGTGAATACCAAGAAGATTCGTTTGACCAGTGCTGTCAGTATCCTCTCAAGTATGGATCCCATCCGTTTGTTCCAACAATATGCGACCATCGACGCCCTTTCAAACGGTCGTGCAGAGATTATGGCTGGGCGTGGTTCATTCACCGAGTCCTTTCCACTGTTTGGATATGACTTGAAAGACTATGAAGCCCTCTTTGATGAAAAATTGGACCTGCTCCAGCTAGCAAATGAAAACACCAAGGTGAACTGGCGTGGAGAATTGACCCAAAGCATTGCTGGAAAAGAAGTATATCCACGTCCAGTTCAGGAAAAATTGCCATTGTGGGTGGCGACAGGTGGTCATGTAGAGTCAACAGTGAAGATTGCTAAAGCAGGTTTGCCGATTGTCTATGCGATTATCGGTGGCAATCCTCACTATTTTAAAAAGTTGATTCAGGCTTATCGTGAGATTGGAAGTGAATCTGGTCATGCTGACAAAGACCTGAAAGTGGGCGCTCATTCTTGGGGCTGGATTGCTGAAGATGGTGAGCAGGCAGTGAAAGATTATTTCCATCCGACCAAGCAAGTGGTAGATGCGATTTCCAAAGACCGACCACACTGGCAGGAGATGACCTATGAGCAATATTTGGAGCAAGTTGGGCCCAATGGTGCTATGTTTGTGGGGACCCCAGACCAGGTAGCAGAAAAGTTGATCCGCATGATTGAAGATTTAGACTTGGATCGCTTTATGTTGCACCTACCACTTGGTTCTATGCCACATGATCAAGTTCTTAGAGATATTGAACTTTTTGGAACGCAAGTCGCACCAAAAGTGCGTGCTTACTTTGCCATGAAAGAAGGGTTATAAAAAAATTCAATCAAATTGATAAAAAATCTATATACCCGTCTGATTTTTAAAAAACTAGAAATAAAAGAAACTCTGGAAAGCTAATAAAAACAAGCTTTTCAGAGTTTTTTTATATATGAGATAAGTGAATTAATCTTTGTTTGAAAATAAAGATACTCCCTAGATGAGACTAGCTTATAACAAGCCCACAAAAAGCATCAAGGCTGATAAGCCAATAAAAGCTAGGGTTGCTAGACCACGTTGGCCTGGGCTGTATATCTTTCGTTCGCCTAGAACTGGGAAGACGATAGCTAGTAATGCGCCACCGACAGCTCCACCTACGTGTCCAGCAAGGCTGATGCCAGGCATTAAAATACTTCCTACTAGGTTGATGACCAAGAGGGAGAGGTAAGATTGACCAAGCTGTTGAAGATAGGGGTTGCGTGAGGCATAACGGAGAACGACAATAGAAGCGAACATGCCGTAGAGGGCAGTTGAAGCACCCGCGGTAATAGCATTAGGGCTAAAAACGAGGACAAAGAGATTTCCCATCATACCTGATAAAAGGTAGATAAAGAAAAACTGTTTGGAGCCAAAGATTTGCTCCATCTGACGTCCCAAGAAGTAAAGGGACAGCATATTGACTAAAAAGTGCTCCAAGCCAATGTGAACAAAGGTTGCCGTGAATAGGCGCCAGATTTGTTCAGGCATGGCCTTAATTGCTGGGGGATAAACAGCTCCGAATTTATACAAGGTAGCTGCGCTTGTGTAATTGAAACCACTGGTTAGAAACATGAGTATAAAAACCAGGGTGGTCACGAGAAGAAAGAAGCTCGTGACAGGATACCGACGATCAAAAATTTCTTTCATAGATGAGTACCTCCTCAACGGGAATATCATGTGGATCAGGATGGAAATCCTGAATCTGACAAGGATAAAGTGTACTAATGGTGTGACCAGAAAAATGCTCCAAGTAACGGTCGTAGTAGCCACCACCGTAGCCAATCCGATATCTAGAAGGATTGAAAGCCAAACCAGGAACATGAATCAGGTCAATCTGAGAGGATTCAAGGATTGTGAAGTCTCCTTGAGGTTCAAGAAGTCCAAAAGAATTTCTTTCGAGTTTCTCTGGTTCATAGAGCACAAAGTCCATTTTCCCATGTGGATAAGTTTTGGGAATGAGAATAGTCTTCCCATCTTTTTGAGCTTGTTCAATGAGCTCAGCTGTTTGAAATTCATGAGGAAAAGACAGGTAAGTGACGATGGTTTTTGCTTCCTTATATAAGGGATGTAGAAGTAGTTGCTCAGTCAACCAAGTGTCCATGACTTCCTTTTCTTCGGCTGATAGAGATTTGAGTTCTTGCAAGACCTGCTTGCGTAAGTTTTTTTTCATCGTTTACTCCGCAGCTTTCTTGGCTAAAAAGCTTGATACAGCCTCGACTCCAATTGCCAGAGCTTCTTCCTTAGGACTCATCTTTGGATGGTGAAGAGCATAGGGACTATCAATTCCAAGCCAGAACATGACGCCAGGAACCTTTGATAGAAGATACCCAAAGTCTTCCCCTGTCATGGCGGGTTCGATATCGATTAGTTCAATTCCCTCTTTTTCATCAAAGAAGGTCATCAATTCCCGGGCTAATTTAGGGTTGTTTTCGACAGGTAGGTAGCCTCCCTGCTTGAGTTCAACTTCCACATCCATATCAAAAGCAGCTGCGACCCCTTCAGCGATAGCTTTGACACGTTTTTGCACCAAGAGGCTCATGCTGTGTGTAAGAGCTCGAATCGTTCCATGTAAGAAGGCTGTATCAGCGATGACATTGTTAGTTGTCCCAGCTTGAAAAACACCGAAAGTGACGACAGCTCCCTCGATAGGATCGACATTACGGCTGACGACTGACT
Source organism: Streptococcus sp. HMSC074B11 (assembly GCF_001808705.1). Classification (GTDB taxonomy): domain Bacteria; phylum Bacillota; class Bacilli; order Lactobacillales; family Streptococcaceae; genus Streptococcus. The sequence continues at coordinate 23,233 of NZ_KV794292.1, forward strand.
GGACTTGGGTCACAAAATAGCTAGCTGCAACCAGAGCATCGTTTGCTTGATGTGGAAAGGCAGCGTGTCCGCCTTTACCCTTAAAGCGAATCTTGACCTCGCATGTTCCAGCAAAGAGTGTATGGGTATTGGTCGCAATCTGTCCAACTTTTAGGTCTGGACGAACATGGAGTCCATAGAATTGGTCAGGTAACCAGTCGCCAAAAGCACTATCTTCATACATGAGCATGCCACCTGCTTCATTTTCTTCTGCAGGTTGAAAGAGAAAGAGGAGATTGTTTTTGGGTTGGTTTTCTAAAGCACGTTCGAGACTTCCTAGGGCAATGGTCATGTGAAAATCGTGTCCACAAGCATGCATGCGGTCTGGGTGCTGAGAGGCAAAAGGAAGGCCTGTTTGTTCAACGATTGGGAGTCCGTCGATGTCTGTCCGCCAGCCAATGGTACGTTCTGGCTGACTTCCCTGCAAGTAAACTAAAATACCTGTTCGCCAAGTACGAATCTGAACAAAATCCTTACCAGCCGTTAATGTTTCAATGACATTGAGTAAATAAGCTTGAGTCTTGAATTCTTCTAAACCAATCTCGGGAATTTGGTGAAGATCGCGTCGAGTTTGAATCAAATCTAACATAGTTAATTTCCTTCTATTGATACGAGAAAGAGGCTGGAAAAGTTTCCGCCTCTTTTACTAATTACAAGGTGCGAAGCGCATCTTCTAGCGCTGTTTTTTGTTGAGTTTGGCTATCGATTTCTTTGATAACACGAGCTGGAACGCCTGCTACCACAACATTTTCTGGAACATCTTGAGTGACGATGGCTCCTGCTGCAACAACAGAACCGCTACCGATTTGAACACCTTCGATAACCACAGCGTTAGCACCGATGAGAACATTGTCACCGACACGAACAGGCTCAGCACTAGCTGGCTCGATAACGCCTGCAAGAACAGCACCTGCACCAACGTGGCTATTTTTACCGACAATAGCGCGTCCGCCAAGGATAGCTCCCATATCAATCATAGTGCCAGCACCGATTTCAGCACCGATATTGATAACAGCTCCCATCATGATAACAGCATTGTCACCAATCTCAACTTGGTCACGGATGATAGCGCCTGGCTCGATACGTGCATTGATATCACGTTTATCAAGGAGAGGTACAGCCGAGTTGCGAGCGTCTTGTTCAACAACATAGTCTTTGTTTTCTGTAAGTCCTTCAAGAAGTGGAGCGATATCTTTCCAGTCTCCAAAGAGAACATTTCCAAGCTTGATAACAGAAGCAGGGATAGCTCCGGCAAGTTGTCCCTCAAAGGTCACTTTTACACTTGTCTTTTTCTCAGCATTTGCGATAAATTGGATAATTTCTTGTGCATTCATTTTTGTAGCAGTCATAGGTGTCTCCTCACTCTTTGTAATGCTTACTATTCTACCAAAAAAGGCTTCAATTTTGAAGCCTTAAGTGTTAAAAGAAGGTGTTTAATTCTTGGATTTAGATTCTTCGATGGACAAGAAAACCATAGGAACGATAATCAAAATCATGGCTAGTACCAAGAAACCATCCAGAACCATGCCAAGGAAAAGGACACTGAGGATAGCAGAGGATAGAGGTTCGCTTGCGCTAACGACCGACACCACCAATGGGGAAACGAGAGAGACGGCCTTCATCGATAGGAAAAAGGCAAAGGCAGTTCCCAAAAAGGCAATAGTCAAACAAACACAGATACTGATGGCATCAACCTGGAAGCTAATCTTATAAACGGGGTAGAGAAAATTACTAAAAAGTCCAGCGATAATCATTCCCCAGCCAACAGTAGGCACAAAACCGTATTTTTTAGCAAAGCGTTGGGGTAAGATGACATTGAACATGACACCTAGTGCACTGAGAAGTCCTGTCAGTAAAGCAAGTGGTGTAATTGATAATTTGGATAGATCTCCTTTGGTAGCCATCAAAAAGACCCCAACCATAGTGACCAAGACATAAAAAATAGCACTTTTAGAAGCTTTTTTCTTGTAGATGATGCGATTGTAAAAGAGGATAAAGACAGGACTGATAAATTGTAGGATGGTTGCCGTTGTAGCGTTGGAGTACTCCACACAGAGATAGAAGAAATACTGAACGGAGAAGATCCCTAAGATGGCATAGGCGAGAAAAGGAAGGTAATTGTTTCGATTTCTCCAGATCTCGAAGAGCTGGGACCGGAGTTTTATACTAGATAAGACGATTACGAAACTACCAGCGACGAGTAGACGCATAGAAGTAATCCACCCTGAAGATACTTGATAATGTGAAAAAAAGTACTCTCCTAAAATTCCGCAGATCCCCCAGATCAAGCCAGATAGGAGAGAATAAATGGTTCCCTTAAAAATATTCTTTTGATATTTATTCATGTTGCTATTGTACCATGAAACGAAGAAAGAAAAAAGAGAGTGGAGAAAATCATTTCTTTCCCACTCTCAATGATTGTGCTAGTTAGCGCCGTTGATTGCTACTTCTGTTATTGGAACTAGAGCGACTATTATTGTTCCCGTTACTATTAGAAGTATTATTACGATTATTGTTGTTATTATTGTTGTTATTGTTATTGTTATTGTTATTGTTATTGTTATTGTTTGATGAGGAAGAAGATACTTTTGGCAGACTTCCTAAAATGGTGTTCCAAGCATTTTGGTAGTCAGAATCGCTTCCACCAATAGCGAATTTATAAGTGGTAGTCGGCGCGCCAGCTTGGTTAGCCCAGTAGCTAGTCACCGTTTCTCCGCTTAGATTAATTTCTTTCCCATTGATAGTCACCTTTCCTGGCTTTTGACCAGTTGATTTGAGGACTTGTGATGAAGTGACACTTGAATCGAGTTTGAAACGTTCTGAACCCCAAGCAGAGGGAGATGCTTGCTGGATGGCATTTACCAGATGAGCCATGTATTTTGCATTGCGGTAGTATGCTCCCTGGGCTAGAGGGCTGTTATCATCATGTCCAACCCAACCTCCAAGGGTTAATCTTGGAGTAGAGACCATTAGCCACATATCCCCTTCTTCATTGGTTGTACCAGTTTTTCCGATCCAGTCAGCACCTGCTAGACTGGAATTGATAGAAGTCAGATCCGTTTGGAAACTTGTAGTGACTCGAGATGAAAGCACATCTCTTAGCAAACTCTGCATAATGGTTGCAGTAGCTTTAGAGTAAACTTGGATGGGTTTAGCCTGATGTTCATAGAGAACCTCACCACTCGTTTTCTCAATTTTTGAGATCATGTATTTCTTATGATAGGTACCATTGTTAGCTAGCGTTTGGTAGCCATTGGTGTGCTGGGCTACAGTAACTTCAATTCCTCCTCCCATTGGAAGACTTTCAATGCCATATTCTGGGATTTCATAGCCCATTTTTTCCATATAAGAACGGACGTCAACCCCTTTTTCACGGAGCATTCTGTAGGTCCAGTAGGCTGGGATGTTCCAAGAATAGTTCAGAGCTTCTTTAAGGTCTATCATGGCTGTTCCAGGACTGTTGACATGCATGATCGGAGTTCCGTTAGAGAAGTTTGTTGGATAGTTTGAGAGGATGCTAGCACTTCCCATAAGCCCTTGGTCGATAGCAATACCGTAGGCCAAGAGTGGCTTGGTAGTGGAGGCAGGGGAACGTTTGGTATCGAAGGCGTGATTGTTTTGATTGGTCTGATAATCTCGCCCACCTACAAAACCTAAAATCGCCCCAGTTTTATTGTCCATCAAGACATTCCCAACTTCAGGTTGACCCGAGCTATCATTTAGAAGGTATCCGTAGTTTGTTACGGCATTTTGCATAGCAGTATGAATCGTTTTATCGATGGTAGTTGTAATTCGGTAACCACCGTTTTGGATTTCTTTTTCAGCCAATTCTTGATAAGATTTTCGGATCGATTCGTTCTGTAGTTCTTGGTCAGAAACATTGTCCTTTTGCACCAAATAATCATACATAATCTTGGTAGCCTCATCGAGTGCAGTGAAGTAGAGGAAGCCTTTAGAGGTAACGCTAGCATTTTCTGCTGGCAAGAAATCTTGCTTAATGTCATAAGCCTTGTAGGTTTCATAGTCTTCCTGGCTGAGGACTCCTGTTCGATACATATTGTAGAGAACATCTTTTGAGCGCTTAATACCGAGTTCAATATCTTCCTCGCTCTTCATCTCACCAGTAGACTCGTAAGGTGAGTAGGAAATAGGGCTTTGTGGTAAACCTGCTAGGAAAGCCGCTTGAGGGATGGTCAGTTTGCTTGCCTCCACACCAAAAATCCCTTTGGCAGCCTGTTGAGCCCCTGCTATATTTTGACCTTTATTGTTACGACCAAAAGGAGCGACGTTGAGATAGGTTGTTAGGATTTCGTCCTTGCTCATGGCTCTTTCTAAGGCCAAGGCGTCAACGATTTCACTGGCTTTACGGGCAAGCGTAGGAGCATCACCAACTACTTGTTGTTTGATGAGCTGTTGTGTTAGGGTAGATCCTCCACTGGAAGAACCAAGTCCGATGAATTTTCCTAGACTGGCACGAATAACCGCTTTAGGAACGACACCGTTGTGCTCTGCAAAGTGTTCATCCTCGGTTGCAACGATAGCTTGCTTGAGGTTATCTGAAATGGCATCTGATGATACAGATGTGCGAAGTAGATCGCTTTCGATAGCGCTAATCATGGAACCATCTGCATAGCGGATTTCAGAGATGGATGAAATATTATTGACCTGCTTGATCAAATCTTCTGTTTGAGGGACACTAACTTGATCAAAGAGAGAAACAGCATACCCCAAGGCAACCCCTGTTCCAAGGAGACCGCCAATAAAAGCTAGGATAAAAAGTGTGTTAAAAGTTGCCTTTATTCCAAGTAAAATTTTTGCAAATAAAGTCCAGATATCGAATGGTGTTTGCGTTTGCTTTTTCTTCTTAGAATTTTTTCCACTCTTTTTCTTTGTATTCATTTTAGAAATTGTTAATTTTAGAGACCCAAGTAAGGCCAGTCCTTTTTCTTTAAATTCTAACAATTTATTCTTCATTTCTTTCCTCACTTCTTATTATTATACCATAAAAGCAATTATTGCAAGAATTTAGGCTTAGACAAGATTTGTAGGTGTTTAGGCAGTAAAAAAACCAGGAACATTTTGAACCTGGTTTCATCAATTATTTTTCTCCTGAAAGTTCTTTTCCAAGATCAATCAAGTAGTCTTTCAAGTGATCTTGGACTTGAGGATGTTTGAGGGCGTACTCGATGGATGTCTTCATAAATCCAAACTTGTCCCCGACGTCATAACGAGAGCCTTTAAATTCGCGAGCAAATACACGCTGAGTTTTGTTAAGTGTATCGATAGCGTCTGTTAGTTGGATTTCATTTCCGGCACCTGGTTTTTGATTTTCAAGAATACCGAAAATTTCAGGTGTGAGAAGGTAACGACCGATGATGGCTAAATCACTTGGTGCATCCTCAGGTGCTGGTTTTTCAACGAAGGTTTCAACACTGTAAAGTCCATCTTTTCCTTCGCCTTGAGGGGCGATGACACCATAGGCAGAAACTTCATCATGTGGGACAGGCATTACGGCGATAGTAGAGGCATGAGTTTCCTCGTAATCATTCATGAGTTGCTTGGTCAATGGAACAGCGTTATCATCTGTGATATCCATGAGGTCATCTCCAAGCATAACTACAAAAGGTTCGTTCCCGACGAAAGCTTTGGCTTGTAAAACTGCATCTCCGAGGCCACGTGGATGTGTTTGACGGATGAAGTGAAGACGCATACCAGTTGTTTCGTCAACTAGTCTCAAAAGATCAGTTTTTCCTTTTTCCTTGAGGTTGTATTCCAATTCGAAGTTTGAGTCGAAATGGTCTTCGATAGAGCGTTTTGACTTCCCTGTTACAACTAGAATGTCCTCAATTCCAGATTTGAGAGCTTCTTCAACGATGAACTGGATTGTTGGTTTATCCACGATTGGCAACATTTCTTTGGCCAAGGCTTTGGTTGCTGGCAGGAAACGAGTTCCAAGTCCTGCAGCAGGGATAACAGCTTTTCTAACTTTTTGCTTCATGAGCATCCTTTCTAACGGTGATTATGACCACTCGTTTTCCGCTTTGAACTCAGTACTCATGAGTTCAGCAACGGCATCCTTAATATTAACATTTTCATAAATAACTTGGTAGATGGCTTGGGTGATTGGCATATAAACTCCAAGTTCTTGTGCCAATTCGTAAGCAGCTTTGGTTGTTGAAATTCCTTCAATGACCATTCCCATATTTGCTTCGATATCTGCCAAGGCTTCACCACGACCAAGAGCATCTCCAGCTCGCCAGTTACGTGAGTGGACAGATGTTCCGGTAACAATCAAATCCCCAACCCCAGAAAGTCCACTGTAAGTCAACGGATTTGCTCCAAGTTTAACACCCAGACGAGTGATTTCTGCAAGTCCGCGCGTGATAATCGCTGCCTTTGCATTGTCTCCAAAGCCAAGTCCATGAAGGGCTCCTGCTCCAACAGCGATGATGTTTTTAAGAGCACCAGCTGTTTCCACTCCAATCACATCTGTATTGGTATAAAGACGGAAGTAGTGATTACTAAAGAGTGTCTGAACATACTGAGCTGTTTGTAAATCTTTAGAAGCAGCAGTAATCAAAGTAATGTCACGTACAATCGTTTCTTCTGCATGGCTAGGACCAGATACAACTACAATCTCACTACGCAACTCTTCAGGGATTTCTTCTTCTAGAATGGTTGAAAGACGTTTGTGACTATTGGGCTCGAGACCTTTTGAAGCATGCATGACCACCACTTTATGATCCAAAACAGCAGCCACTTGTTGAGCTACCAATCTGGTCACCTTAGTAGGCACCACAAACAAGACAGCATCAACACCCTTCAAGGCTTCTGCCAAATCATGATAGGCCACAATTTTATCGTCTAATACAGTATCCTTAAAATAGCGTTTGTTAGTATGTTGTGTATTAATTTCATCAATTTGGTCAGGAATATTTCCCCAGATACGCACTTCGTGTCCGTTGTCGTTAAGAACTTGTGACAGTGCAGTACCCCAAGAACCAGGCCCTAAAACAGCGATGGTTTGTTTGTTCATATTTTCCTCCTTCTGAGAAAGCACTTTCCTATATTCTACCATAAAAAGGACTATCATGCATCTATATTATTTAATAAGAGATTTTTATAAGGATATTTATGCATATAGGAAAGAAATTGAAAAATAGACAGTAAAATAGTCGAGTATTCATAGGTCAAAACGATAAAAAACACGAAAAGAGAAACAATATTTTTTCTAAAAATGGTATAATAGGAGCATCACGAAAATTGGAGAGACAGCATGAGTTTTTACAATCATAAAGAAATCGAGCCTAAGTGGCAAAAATACTGGGCTGACCATCATACTTTTAAGACAGGAACAGATGCTTCAAAACCTAAGTTTTATGCACTCGACATGTTCCCTTATCCATCTGGAGCAGGTCTTCACGTAGGACACCCAGAAGGTTATACAGCGACTGATATCCTCAGCCGTTTCAAACGTGCGCAAGGTTACAACGTCCTTCACCCAATGGGATGGGATGCTTTTGGTTTGCCTGCAGAGCAATACGCTATGGATACAGGGAATGACCCAGCGGAATTCACAGCAGAAAACATTGCCAACTTCAAACGCCAAATCAATGCGCTTGGATTCTCTTACGACTGGGACCGTGAAGTTAATACAACAGATCCAAACTACTACAAGTGGACTCAATGGATTTTCACTAAGCTTTACGAAAAAGGCTTGGCTTATGAAGCAGAAGTGCCAGTAAACTGGGTTGAGGAACTAGGAACAGCTATCGCCAACGAAGAAGTCCTCCCTGACGGAACCTCTGAGCGTGGTGGCTATCCAGTTGTCCGCAAACCAATGCGCCAATGGATGCTTAAAATCACTGCCTATGCGGAACGTTTGCTCAATGACTTGGACGACCTTGACTGGCCAGAGTCTATCAAGGACATGCAACGCAACTGGATTGGGAAATCAACTGGTGCCAATGTCACTTTCAAAGTAAAAGGAACAGACAAGGAATTCACAGTCTTTACCACTCGTCCAGATACTCTTTTTGGTGCGACCTTCACTGTTTTGGCTCCTGAGCATGAACTAGTAGATGCCATCACAACACCTGAACAAGCTGAGGCTGTAGCTGACTACAAACACCAAGCCAGCCTTAAATCAGACTTGGCTCGTACAGACCTTGCTAAGGAAAAAACAGGGGTTTGGACTGGTGCTTATGCCATCAACCCTGTCAATGGTAAAGAAATCCCAATCTGGATTGCCGACTATGTTCTTGCCAGCTACGGAACAGGTGCCGTCATGGCCGTACCTGCCCACGATGAGCGTGACTGGGAATTTGCAAAACAGTTTGGTCTTCCAATCGTAGAAGTCTTGGAAGGTGGAAATGTAGCAGAAGCTGCTTACACAGAAGATGGCCTTCACGTCAACTCAGACTTCCTAGATGGACTCAACAAAGAAGAAGCGATTGCCAAGATTGTAGCTTGGTTGGAAGAAAAAGGTTGTGGTCAAGAGAAAGTTACCTACCGTCTCCGTGACTGGCTCTTTAGCCGTCAACGTTACTGGGGTGAACCAATCCCAATCATTCATTGGGAAGATGGAACTTCGACAGCCGTTCCAGAAAGTGAATTGCCACTTGTCTTGCCAGTAACCAAGGACATCCGCCCTTCAGGTACTGGTGAAAGTCCACTAGCTAACTTGACAGACTGGCTAGAAGTGACTCGTGAAGATGGTGTTAAAGGTCGTCGTGAAACCAACACTATGCCACAATGGGCTGGTTCAAGCTGGTACTACCTTCGCTATATCGACCCACACAACACAGAGAAATTGGCTGATGAGGACCTCCTCAAGCAATGGTTGCCAGTGGATATCTACGTGGGTGGTGCAGAACACGCTGTTCTTCACTTACTCTACGCTCGTTTCTGGCATAAATTCCTCTATGATATCGGTGTCGTTCCAACCAAAGAACCATTCCAAAAACTCTTTAACCAAGGAATGATTTTGGGAACAAGCTACCGTGACCACCGTGGGGCTCTTGTGGCGACTGACAAGGTTGAAAAACGTGATGGTTCCTTCTTCCATGTGGAAACAGGGGAAGAATTGGAGCAAGCACCAGCTAAGATGTCGAAATCCCTCAAGAACGTGGTCAATCCAGACGATGTGGTGGAACAATACGGTGCTGATACCCTTCGTGTTTATGAAATGTTCATGGGACCACTCGATGCTTCAATCGCTTGGTCAGAAGAAGGTCTGGAAGGAAGTCGTAAGTTCCTTGACCGTGTTTACCGTTTGATCACAAGTAAAGAAATCGTTGCGGAAAACAATGGCGCTCTTGACAAGGTTTATAACGAAACGGTTAAATCTGTTACTGAGCAAATCGAGTCGATGAAGTTCAACACAGCCATTGCCCAACTCATGGTCTTTGTCAACGCTGCTAATAAGGAAGACAAACTATATGTGGATTACGCTAAAGGCTTTATCCAATTGATCGCCCCATTTGCACCTCACTTGGCAGAAGAACTCTGGCAAACAGTCGCAGCAACAGGTGAGTCTATCTCTTACGTAGCTTGGCCAACATGGGACGAAAGCAAATTGGTTGAAGACGAAGTCGAAATCGTCGTCCAAATCAAAGGAAAAGTCCGTGCTAAATTGATGGTAGCCAAAGACCTTTCTCGCGAAGAGTTGCAAGAAGTAGCTCTTGCTAACGAAAAAGTCAAAGCAGAGATCGACGGCAAAGAAATCGTGAAAGTGATTAGTGTACCTAACAAGCTTGTAAATATTGTTGTGAAATAACCAATTTATTTGCTCATTTGTAACCTCCAACAGTTCCCCAAACTGTTGGAGTCAACTAAACTCGTCAATATCGTTGTTAGATAAGAAATGAATCCTTCAGAGTAGAATCTGAAGGATTTTTTGTAGATTACCTGTGAGATGTGATATACTATTCACATCTTTAAACTTATAAGAGTGAGATAAGGAGAAAACTATGCCAGTAAATGAATACGGTCAGATGATTGGTGAACCTGTAGATGATACACCTGGAGTTTTGCCTTCACTTGTACGGATAGAAGGGCGATATACGATTATAGAAGCTCTATCGGTGGAAAAGCATGCAGAGGATTTATTAGCTGTCTATGGCCCAGATAGCCCTCGTGACATGTGGACCTACCTCTTTCAGGAGCCAGTGGCAGATATGGCGGAACTGGTTAGTCTTTTAAATCAGATGTTGGCTCGTAAGGATCGCTTTTACTATGCGATTATAGACAAGGAAACTTGCAAGACCTTGGGAACTTTTTCGCTCATGCGTATTGACCAAGCCAATCGCACCATTGAAGTTGGCGCGGTGACCTTTTCTCCGGCTCTCAAACAGACCAGGATGGGAACAGAAGCTCACTATTTGCTAGCTCGCTATGTTTTTGAAGAACTCCACTATCGTCGCTACGAGTGGAAGTGCGACGCCCTCAATCTTCCATCTAGAAAAGCAGCAGAACGTTTGGGCTTTGTCTATGAAGGAACCTTCCGCCAAGCTGTTATCTATAAAGGTCGCACCAGAGATACGGATTGGATGTCTATGATTGATAAGGACTGGCCAAAGGTTAAAGCTCGTTTGGAAACATGGTTGGCTCCTAAAAACTTTGATAAAAATGGGCAGCAGATAAAATCGCTTAGGCAATGTTAGAAAGGTTCTACTATGATAAAATTTACAAAAGAATCCTCTGTTTCAATTGATGACGTTTTACATCTCTATCAGGCAGTTGGTTGGACAAACTATACCAATCAGCCACAGCTGTTGGAGCAGGCCTTGTTTCATTCGTTAGCGACTTATCTTGCGCGTGATGGTGAGGAAATCGTTGGTTTAGTGCGTCTGGTTGGAGACGGTTTTTCATCCGTTTTTGTCCAGGATTTGATTGTTTTGCCTAGCTATCAGCGCCAAGGGATTGGAAGTTCTATGATGAAAGAAGCCTTGGCTGACTATAAGGATGCCTACCAAATACAACTAGCGACTGAACAGACAGAAAAAACATTGGGTTTTTACCGTTCTCTGGGGTTTGAAACCTTATCTACTTACGATTGTACAGGAATGATTTGGGTGAATCGAAAAAATTTAAAATAATTTTTTTCACTTAAGCTAACTTTAAGTATTCTCTTGTATCATGTAATCATTAAATAAAGACCTCCTAACTTTATTTAATAGAAATCCTAAACTTTTCTTTTTCATAATAATCTCCCTAAAGAAGCCACCCAATCAGGTGGCTTTTTTTATGTTCAAATGCAGAAGTTTTAAGGTAGAATTGACCACATAATCATCCATTTCGACCACATAGCACCAAACTATATTTTTTCTTTTTCCTTTTTGTTAAACTGAAGGTGTAAAAAGGAGGAAGGAAATATGATTTTACAAGCAAAAGGCCTCACTAAGAACTATGGAGACCATACAGCAGTAAAAGATATAAATTTAGAGTTTAAAAAAGGAAGTTTTAACGCAATCTTAGGACCTAATGGGGCTGGTAAATCGACCACGATTTCAATGTTAATCGGACTTAAACGAGCAACTAATGGTCAAATCATCTATGCGCCCAATACTAGGATTGGAGTTGTTTTTCAAGCAAGTGTATTGGATGAAAAGTTGACGGTCAAAGAAAACCTAGCCATTCGTGCCCAGCAGTATAAGGGGATTAAAGGTGGTCGTGTGGAAGATTTAATCAATCAACTAGGGTTGACTGCTTTTCAGAAACAACTTTATGGAACTTTATCAGGAGGACAGAAACGTCGAGTTGACATTGCTCGGGCTCTCCTATCCAATCCCGATATTTTATTTCTAGATGAGCCTACGACTGGACTAGATATTCAGACTCGCAAATCCATTTGGGATTTATTGTATCGTCTACAAAGAGATGAAGGGATGACTATTATCTTAACGACTCATTATCTGGATGAAGCAGATGAGGCAGATCAACTTTATATTATAGATCATGGAAAGGTTATTGCCCAAGGTTCTGCTGCTGAAATTAAAAGTGAGTACGCTTCCAATCTTTTAAAAATTTGTTTTAAAGACAAGCAGGTGGAGAAATTCTTACCTAAAAATATGCCTGTGGAAAAGGAAAATGAGTTTGAGTATAGTCTTTATCCTAAGAGCCAATTGGAAGCTATTGATTATTTGACCCAAGTTCGTGAGAAGATTGCTAGCTTTGAATTTCGTCCAGGAACTATGGATGATGCCTTCATAGCCCTTACAGGAAGAGAGGTGCGCTAATGTTAGCCTTATTAAAACGTGATTTTTTGTTGTATTTTCGTAATCGTTCAGGAGTCTTTTTCTCATTACTGGGAGCTTTGATTTCCTTTCTACTCTATATCATTTTTTTGCAGAAAAATTTGATGGATGCCTGGTCCCAACTTCCTGATAATAAGAGCCTTTTAAATAACTGGCTGATGGGTGGAACCTTGGCTGTGACTGGGATTACAACCAGTTTTACAGCTTTGACCCAGATGGTACAAGACCGTGAAAATCAAGTGGATCAGGATCTCTTTTTGACAGACTTAGGGAGCTGGGGCTTGCAACTGTCTTATCTTATTAGTAGCCTTATCATTTCATTTGTTATGCAAGCCTTTATGCTTATTGTTATGAGCCTTTATTTTCAAGAAATTCCAGCTATGAGTAAGCTATTTGAAATAAGTTTAATCATGCTGCTAAGTAGTCTCCTTTCAACATTGGTAAATGTACTCTTGATTTATCATTTCCAGTCAGTAGATAGTCTGGGTAAATTGGCTACCATTGTAGGTACAGCTTCAGGATTTTTAGTAGGAACTTATGTACCAATGGGAATTCTTCCTAACTTCGCTCAAGTTCTCATGAAGTGCACACCGGCTACCTATCTTGCTTCTCTCTATAGACAGGTCTTAATGAAGGAGCAATTAGAAACTACATTTATGGGGAATAGTAGCTTATTAGAAGAGTTTCAAGAAAAATTAGGAATCCGGCTTAACTGGCAGAACCTTTTAACAAAGGAAGAAACATACTTAATAGTGGTGAGTATCTGCCTCCTAACTTTTCTGCTTTGGCTGGTAGTAGTTAAAATCTCTAGCAAAAAAATAAAAATTATAGGTTAAGTTAACTTTAAGTTTACTCATGTATTATGTAATCATTAAGTAAAGACCTCCTAACTTTATTTAATAGAAATCCTAAACTTTTCTTTTTCATAATAATCTCCCTAAAGAAGCCACCAAATCAGGTGGCTTTTTTGTTTGTAGGCTGGATTTTTGCTATAATAGGAACATGAGTAGAATTTTAGATAATGAAATCATGGGTGATGAGGAGTTGGTAGAACGTACCCTCCGTCCCCAATATTTACGTGAATATATCGGACAAGACAAGGTCAAGGATCAGCTTCAAATCTTTATCGAGGCAGCAAAAATGCGTGATGAGGCGCTGGATCATGTTCTTTTATTTGGCCCTCCAGGTCTCGGGAAAACAACCATGGCTTTTGTCATTGCCAATGAATTGGGAGTTAATCTCAAGCAGACGTCTGGTCCCGTTATCGAAAAAGCCGGTGATTTGGTAGCGATTTTGAATGACTTGGAGCCAGGAGATGTTCTTTTTATTGATGAGATTCATCGCTTGCCCATGTCGGTAGAAGAGGTGCTATACAGTGCCATGGAAGACTTCTACATTGACATCATGATTGGTGCAGGAGAAGCTAGCCGTAGTGTCCATCTAGATTTGCCACCATTTACCTTGATTGGGGCAACGACACGAGCTGGGATGCTTTCAAATCCTCTTCGTGCCCGTTTTGGGATTACAGGTCACATGGAATACTATACCCATGCTGACTTGACAGAGATTGTCGAGCGGACGGCAGATATCTTTGAGATGGAAATCACTCATGAAGCTGCATCTGAGTTAGCTTTACGCAGTCGTGGAACTCCTCGTATTGCTAATCGTCTTCTCAAGCGCGTGCGTGACTTTGCCCAGATTATGGGTGATGGCTTGATTGATGATGTCATTACGGATAAGGCCTTGACTATGCTGGATGTAGACCATGAAGGTTTGGACTATGTAGACCAGAAAATCCTTCGCACCATGATTGAGATGTACGGTGGGGGTCCTGTCGGTCTAGGAACTCTTTCTGTGAATATCGCTGAAGAGCGTGAGACGGTAGAAGATATGTATGAACCTTACTTAATCCAGAAAGGCTTTATCATGCGAACTCGTTCAGGACGGGTCGCGACAGCCAAGGCTTATGAGCATTTGGGGTATGAATATATTGAAAAATGAGACTGAAATTTTAGACTCTTTTAGGGAAAATTCTGACATGATGGCTATTTTGACTATCATCCGTGACCTGGAGTTGAAAGATTCCTGGTTAGCAGCTGGTTCAGTTCGAAATTTTATCTGGAATCTCTTGTCAGAGAAACCAGCTTTTGACCGTGAAACGGATGTGGACGTCATTTTCTTTGACCCAGAGGTGAGTTATGAAGAAACGCTGGCTATAGAAAGTAAGTTGAGAGAGGATTTTCCCCAGTATCAATGGGAGTTGAAAAATCAAGCCTATATGCATCAGCATAGTCCCCATACGGAACCGTATGTGAATTCCTGTGACGCTATGAGTAAATATCCCGAACGTTGTACGGCGATAGGACTTCGCTTGCAAGCTGACGCAACTTTAGAGCTCTTTGCGCCTTATGGTTTGGAGGATGTTTTGAACTTTCAGGTTTCTCCAACTCCCCATTTTTTAGAAAATGATGACCGGATGAAGCTTTATCAACAGCGATTATCTAAGAAAAATTGGCGAGAAAAATGGAAAAATCTCACATTTAAAAATACTTAAGGAAACTTTAAGATAGGAGCTGTATACTTATCTCATAAGTTAAGAAGAACTTAACTTTAACTCCTAAAACTTTTTCATAATAATCTCCCTATAAAAATTAAGTCGCCCAATCAGGCGGCTTTTTTTGATGGATCGAAAAAGCGCTATATCCGTATATAATTTTTCGAAATATATTATTTATGTCTGTAAAACAATTTATAACTTAGTATTTCTAAAAAATACGAATCTTATAATACATTATGTTCTACATGTATAGAAAGTGACTCTGGTGGTTAGTATTAATATATATTTTTGTTAAAATGTTTGGACAATAGGGATTAGAGTGTGCTATAATAAAGTGTTTAAGAAAACAACCCTATCCGAATTTTTAAACAAAATAACATCGGTTAATATATTTAACTAAAGGCTAGAGCTTTAAATTGAAGACTGATTTTAAGTTTAATTATTTTGATAGTTTGTTTTTTAGAAAAAATGAACTTAAGGAGAAATTTCATGTTTTTTAGACGTCAAGAAGGACGGTATAGAGAAACTGATCGTGTTACCCGATATAAGTTGATCAAGTCGGGTAAACATTGGTTGCGCGCCTCAACGTCACTATTTGGCTTGTTTAAAGTTTTACGTGGTGGTATTGATACAGCCCAAGTTACGACTGAAGTGGTAGAAGATCGTGTGTCTACCTCTCTAACTGGACTAGATATCCTCAAGGGGATAGCCGCTGCAGGGGCGGTGGTTGGTGGTGGAGTTGCCACTCACACGCAAGTCCATGCCAATGAACAGGTTGCTGTTGAGAAGGTGGTTGATGGAACTGACAACTTAGTCACTTCTGACCAAGCTGTCTTGGGAACTGTAAAGAAAGATGATGAGCAACAAACTTCTGTTTCAACATCGAACTCTATCAGTGAGAGTCTCTCAATCTCTGCTTCTACAAGTGCCTCGATTTCGGCCTCAACAAGTGCATCAGAGTCCGTAAGTGCTTCAACCTCAGCTAGCACTAGTGCCAGTGTATCATCTTCAACTTCTGCTAGTACTTCGGCTTCATTGAGTGATTCGACATCAACATCGGCTAGTGCTTCGACTGTTGCAGACAGTTCCCTCTCTGATGCTTCGCATGTAGAAGGTTCACAGACGGCTACTAGCGAAGATGCTATCAGTAATGACGGAGCATCCGGAGCTACAGTCAAGGCTAGCGATGTTCAGGTCAACCCTAGCCTTTCTAGTGCTCTGTCAACTGCAGAAAACTTCACAAGTCAAAACGCGAGTCTGACAGCTACGACAACAACCACTCTTGCTGCAAGCACAGATGCTGTTTCAAGTGCTAAGAAGACAGAAGAAAATCGTAAAAAACTTGCGAAACTATCAGCTGAAATGGGTGAATATCTAGCTAAAGCTGCTGGTCTACCAAATACCGATTCAGCTATCACTAAGGTGAATGCTGCTGTAGTAGAGATTGAAAAAGCACTTGCAGATCTAACTGGTGATTTGACAGCAGTTGTGCAAAGGGCAACTTCGGCTCGCAATTCCATCGTGAATGCTGTGACACGTGCAAATTCAGGTCAACGTGATAGCCGTAATGGACAGGCAATGCCGACAGGGGAAAATCTCAGAGGTTTTGCACCTGTAACGCTAAATCAGCAGACGACAGCTGAACTTAGACAGGGAACGTTTGTAAGTGGAAGTCGTGAGGTTAGTTGGCGCATCGATATGCATGCTCAAAGTGCACTGAACTATGCGGGTCTGATTGCACAAGTAGATCCAAATACAACCATCACTCGAGTTCTCTTTAATGGAGAACCAATGGAGAAACGTGGTGGTTCTGGGAACGAATACGTCTTTAACAAGCGCCATGATTTGAATAGAAACCTAGATGCAACTATTTGGATCTATGCAACGGTGAATAACAATTCTAGTGAAGCTACTTTGGATGCGCAAGTAGCTACAAGTAGTCGACCATTCGATAGTGCAGCTACTGCTGGTAACTATACAAGGGTTATGCATGGAACGGTTGCTACTGGTGCAGGTCAAAGAGCGATTGATAAGGCACCGACTGTTACTGTTACTCCCAATTATGTTGAAGTATACAACGATGAAGTTGTAGGAGGAGCCAGCGGTGTTTCATTTGACATGAGGGATGATAAAGGATTGATAGGTGTATTGGGTTCTCCAGATAATACTCATATCAATGGATTGACCATGAGTCGAACGAATGTAGGGAATCAGGGATTTAGACCCTACTATTCTGACAGACGAAACCCTACTCAACATACCTCAGTTATAAGTGGAACACTTGGTCGTGAGAACGGATGGAATCCAATGACTCCTGGTGTTTACAATCTTGATTTCAAAGTATTTGACACTGCTCAACAAACTACGGTAGGTCGTTTGACGCTTAATATCAAAGGTTTCAACGAGCGTAACAATCCTGTAAGTGGCGATACTGTTACAGTTAATAACCCATCTAAGCTGAGTGCTACTGAGAAAGCTCAAATCCTTGAAAACTTCAAGAGCAAAAATGCTACTATCCTTTCAGGCGCGGACTACGTGAAGGGTTCTGAAGGTGGTCATGAAATTACGGTGTCTGATACTGGTGAAATCACCATCACTTATCGTGATAACACTGTGGATTACGTTCAAGCAAGTGTAAGAGCGGAAACGGAAGTACCTGTACCTGCTGTTACAGTGACGCGTGATGGTCAGACTATCCCAGCAACTCCAAGTCCAGTTGCTAGTCGTGGAGATGAACATATCGTCTATGCTGGTGACGACTTCACTGTTAAATTTACAGCGACTGATAATAGTGGTAAACTGAAAGAGTTCAAGATTGTACCGAAAGCAGATGGGACCCAACCAGGATTGAGAGATAACTTCTTTGAAGATCCTAAATATGGTACAGGAACTGTAGGACTCTTGACAGGAGATATCACAGCTACACCAACAAATCCTGCAACTATCACAGTCAATGCTCATCTCAAAGATGACTTGCAATATAGTTCAGGTAATACTTGGCAACGGAATGCAGTTGCAACGGACCAAGTAGGAAATGTCAACGGAACGGTTGGAACTGGTAACGTCCGTATCACCCAAGGACAACTTAAAGACCGACTTGCAGTGATTAATCCTGAACTTACACCAGTTGCAGATAAGAGTAACTTGACTGAACCTGAAAAGACAGCTGTCAAGAATGCTATCTACGCTAAGAATAATCAGACAACTCACCGTATCAAAGACATTGAAGTTGCAAACGATGGTACTGCGAAGATTCTTTATAAGGATTTGACAAGCAATACTCTTCCTCAGTCAGTAACTGTTAATGAACGTCCAAAACTGGTCATTCCATATGACAGACCAGATGTCAAAGAAATCGATATCTATCGTGGTGAGCCTACTAACCTAACCTTTAGTGCGACAGATGATTCTGGGGAAATTTCCTCTTTGAAGTTTGAAACACAAGGTACAGCTGATAATGCTAATGGTACAAACTACGCAGGATATACTGGAATTAATCGTTCAAATCCAATTACTAGCTTAACTAACGAGTCAAATGCAACTATTACCATCACTGGCACGCTTGATAAAAGTATCCCGGCGGGCAAATCATTTGAACGCTATTTGATAGCGACGGATGACCGTGGCGTTACAGATAGTGTTCATATGAAGAATGGTGTTGCTGACAATGGTTATGTCAAGTTTGTAATCAAGAATCAGACTGATAAATATAACGCTGTAGCTAAAGCGCCGACAGTATATACTTATGTAGGCGAAACTGCTAGCGATTTATCAAATGCTGCCAACTTTGTTCAGCTTGATGGTGGGAAGCAATTACCACAAGGTGCTACTGTTGCTTGGAAGACACCAATTGACACAACTAACTCTGGGGATAATAAAAAAGCTGTAGCGACAGTTACGTACGCAGATGGATCTACAGATGATGTTACTGTTACTTACAGTACCATGACTACAATCAAGCCTAAAGCTCCGATTAATGATATCCAAGGAACAACTCCTCACAATGGTGATGGTTCAAACTGGCTTGACTATGTGTATAAGTCGGGAGATGCTTGGTTCCCAGGCGGATCTAGTCAAACATGGGCTAGTGAAGATGGAACGCGCTTGACAGCTGCTCCGATCAGTACGACAGAAGCAGGGCAACAACGACTTAAATTCACCTTTACATATCCAAAAGGACGTTTAGGTGAGACTGATAGTGCGAAATTGCTTAGCAAGACTGTAGATGTTATTCATAATGTTTATAAGTTTGAGACTAATCGTTCTTATATCTTTACACAAAACAAAACAGACGATCCTAATTATCAACATGTAGCAGCAAATCCAAAAGATTCTATCACCAAAGTGACAGGAAGTCCTGATTATGATGTGAATAAGACTAACTTTACTTGGGTTGATGGTGCTCCAGATCTTTCACAAGTGGGACGATTTACAAAAGATGTGGAAGTTGAACTACCTGTTGATGGTACTGGAGTACGTGTAAAACAGCGCGTTCCAATCACTTATACGGTTAACCCACAAGCGCCAGCTATCTCAGTTGATTCTACTAATGAAACAGGTGGTTTGCCAAATCGTTCGATCGTTGTTACAAATGTAACACCTGGAGCTCTTGTAACCTTGACTCTAGCTGGACATACATTTACTAAGACAGCTAAAGACAACGAATCAAGCGTTACCTTTGAACCTGCTGATCTGAAAAAAGCTTACGACGGCAACAATGGTCTTCTTCCAACAGGTGATGTAACGGCTAAATCTACAGTTGATGGTCTGAATTCAGAAGTAACGACAGGAACAATCACTCCAGAACGTGTAAAACCAACGATTACCTATACTGTTACAGTAAATGGTAAAGAACCAACTAAAGATAGTAGAGGTCGCTATTTGTTCTATGCTGGAGATAATATCCAGATTACTTATACAGGTAAAGATAATAGTGGTAAATTAGTCACACTGAAGGTCTATGGTAATAGAAAAGACTTGACGGACTTCTTCGAAAATAGACCTGAATGGGGAACTGGTCCCATAACAAACATTATCAATACCTTAACAAATGATGACCAAACTACCTTCACCATTAATGCGGTTGCTAATAAAGATCTTGCGTGGAAATCAGGAAACACCTGGGGACGTTGGCTAACTGCTACAGATCCAAGTGGAAACACTGTTGACGTTGGAGAAATTCGAATTCAACAAGATCAGTTGCAGAATTTGTTTAAGAAGCCTGCTATTGATGTGACTGAAGTCAAGGATAAAAATCACTTAACGGATACTGATAAGGAAAAAGTTCGCGAAGAAATCAGAAAAGCTCACGATAAGGTTGTTCCAAACGGTCGCGATCGTATTTCTAGCATTGACGTAAGTGATGACGGTATTGCAACAGTCTACTATAAAGACAATGCTAAAGTGTCATCTGGTAGTCAACCATATCCACCAACTGTCTATAGTCAAGATGAAACTGTTTCAGATAAGAAATATCGTTCTGAATCAGCTTCAACAAGTGCATCAGTGTCAGCCTCAACCAGCGCATCAGTAAGTGCAATGACTAGCGCAAGTACATCAGCTTCAACAAGCGAAAGTACATCAGCAAGTACGTCAGCCTCAACCAGCGCAAGCACATCAGCAAGCACGTCGACTTCAACAAGTGCAAGTACATCTGCTAGCACATCGGCATCAACGAGCGCAAGCACGTCAGCAAGCACGTCGGCTTCAACAAGTGCATCGACATCAGCGTCTGAG
>NZ_KV794293.1 GCF_001808705.1 Streptococcus sp. HMSC074B11
ATGCGACCTATAACGCTTTGAAAAACGATGCTGTTCCTGGAATTGGTCAGCATGGACCAATTGACATTCCTGAGCCTTCAATTGATCCAGGAACAACAGATGCACCTATTGTCGATCCAACTCCTTCAGCTGAAGAAATGGAGTCCCCAATTCAAGATTCAACTCATCTAACTGGAGGAACAGAGCCACCAATCCAAAATTCATCTCATCTAACTGGAGGAATGGAGCCACCAACCAAAGGTTCATCTCCATCAGTTGTAGAATCGACACAACCACCGAAACAACCAGACTCTTCTCAACAAAAGTTTCAACAGA
>NZ_KV794294.1 GCF_001808705.1 Streptococcus sp. HMSC074B11
TTTTGGTTTAGTAACCTTACCTGTAACTGGATCAGATGATTCAAGGTGTCCATTCTCATCAACTTTACCTACAGGATAATCACCCTTCGGTACGATCTTATAGGTCTTACCATCTTCTGCCTTGATGAAGTTAGGTTTTTCACCTTCCTCAGTAGTGTCATATGGTGTGTCATATGGTGAGTTTGGAGTGTCTTGACGAGGTTTTTGAATCTCTTTACCATTTACATCTACATAAGTAATAACTACTTCACCCTCTTTAAGTTTGTACACGTAAGTTACATTCTTATTACCTTCAATAACCTTACCAGTTGTTGGATCTGTTGACTTCAAGTGACCTTGATCATCTACTTCACCTACTGTGTAGTTACCAGCTGGTACTAACTCGTAAGTCTTACCTTCGAATGTAATCTCGTTCGGACGATTGTCTACAACTGTATCGTAGGCCTTATTAACTGGTTGATCTTTTTCATCGGTTACATCTGGCTTAATAGTCTTACCTTCTGTATCTTGATAATGCACGTAAACATTACCTGTAGCATCTGTTTTACGGTAGTAGTGAGTTACATCGGTAGAAATTTGTTTAATAGAAGGAAGTGAGTAGTTGTTGAAGAATGATGGATAGCCTGAAGCTTTATCTCCTGGTGTATTCCCACCAATGATGTTGGAAGTATTGTTTCGAACTGGATCGACATCTGCTGAAAATTGTGGTGAGGCTGTAAAGGCATCCCCAGTAGCCTTATTGTACCAACCACTCAAGCGCACATTCCCATTTCCACTATCAGTATATGTTTGTACACGAAGATGGTATTGCCCATCCTTACTGTCAACATATCCCAGATCATTTAAGGCATCTTTTGTTCCAGCAGGTGTTGGCTTACCTCCTGGTTTAACAGGATCTGAGGTATACAACAATGTATAGTTATCTAAATTAAGATTATTTACATCAGTTGCCGGGCTATATGATGACACCTTCGAAGGATCTAAAGCATACAATTTAACAACAGATGTACCATCTTTATCTACTTGTTCTACAATACGTTTCACATAGTAGTGAGCGCGCCCACCCTGAAGTTCTAGGTACTTAGCTCCAACACCACCGAGTGATCCAGTCATGTCTTTTTCTGATTGAGTACGGGTAAACTCGTAACCTTCAAATGTTCGCGGATTAGAGGCATGATAAGTTTGACTCTCAATACCCGTTTGAGCGTATGAAGCCAATTCCTCATCTGTACCCTCGACTTTATAGTGAGTTGTATGCGTTACTTTTTCAGTTGGAACGACTGTTTGAACATTTGGCTTTGTGTCCCCAACATTTCCTGGTTTTGTTGTGTCACGAATTTGAAGAATATGGTGCTTATATTTGTCATCAGAAGTTGGACCAGCATCACGGTTATTAGTCCATGTTCCTAGAATTTGCGAAACTTCTCCAGTAGTATAGTCAAATTGAGGTGCATAAGTAGGATTTTCTTGCACCAAAGTCTTAAATTGGTAAGTTGACTTGGCAGTCATATCCAAAGTTTCTACTTCTTTACCCGTAGCTTTTTCTACCAAACGGGCATGAACAACTGGAGTAGTTGTAGTTCCTACAGTTGAACGATCAACTGAGAATGTTACATAGTAACCACCATTGTTATAGGTAACACCACCTTGATTTGCAGGACCTGCCCAGTTTTGAAGATCCCAGATTGAATAGGTATAGCGTTCTTCATTGGGATCCAATTTGTAGTTTGGATTGTCCAAGGCTGGATCTTCAATTGAAGCACCATTTGGTTGATCCATTTTTTCTACAACAGATGGCGCAGTAAGAGTAGTTGACGTTGAAATAGCATCCAACTGTGCAGAGACTGCTGGTGATCCGTTAACAGTAGTATTTCCTTCAAAACCTGCCACTGTTAAGACTGCCATCAGCTCATCCACTGACTTGCTCAAACGTGCACGTTGATCTGCATAAGCTTGAGCAGTTGCATTGGCCAAACTAGTGCTTGCAGACAATTCTGATTGAAGGTTAGCAACAGCCGCATGGATCGCTGCTTTTTGATCTGCATCTTGATGGTTTGATGCGTATTTTTCAGCGATGTTAATCAACAAAGCTGCTTCAGAAGAATTTTGTTCCAAGATTGCTTTGTCTTCAGACACAGGAGCATCTGCAACTAGTTCAGATGAAACTACTGTATCTTCTTTTGTTTCAGTAGCAGATTCATTTAGAGTTGCTGATTGGTCCGTAGAACCTTGCTCACTCAATGATTCTGACTCTGTTGTAACTGCAGGTGCACTAACCAAAGCTGATGCAGTTGTTGCATCTTTTCCTAGTTCATCTGCATGACCAGTATGTACAAGCGATGTCGCACTAAGAACAGCTGCGGCCACGACAATCCCTTTTAAGAATCCTCGACTTGTCAGTCCCTTTTCTGACACCGCATCTTCATGCACTTCGGCTACAATAGTCTCTTCGACTTGACCACGAATCACTTTTAGAAGCCCAAAGTTCGAAGTAGATGCACGCAACCAATTCTTACCCGACTTAATTAATTTGAACCGAGTCACTCGATCGGTTTCACGGAATTCACCGTTTGAACGTTTAAAAAACATTGCAGTCTCCTTTTTTTTATTATTATCCACCCCCATTATACATGATTAGTAGACAAAAGCAAGCAATTTGACCTTAAACCACTTAAATACTATAAAACGGAGAAGTTCAGCACAAAAGCTATAAAATACTAACTTTTTAAAGTCATGAAAAATTGTAAAAGTGGACACTTGTGTACAAGGATAATCACTCTTTTAAACACTTGTCCCATACTGTACCAAGCATAAACCTGAACTGCAAAAATCGAACTGGATAGTATAGTAGAAAACGCAATCCAAGCCTTCTAGAATCTATTATAAAAGCTTAAACATGCATAACTATCAGCCTGTGAATAGTTTGTTCACTCTTGAGAGGTAGCTACTTGAGTCTAGGCCGTCTAAAGATTTACATCCTTGTAAAACTTGGCTACATCCCTAAGAAGCAAATACCTAGCACTCTCAACCTTGACTAAATTCTAGCTCACCACAATTGACGAAGAGACAAAAAAGCGAACAAGACGGAATTCTGACTCTCAGAAAACTCATTTTGTTCGCTTTTTATAATTGAGATTAGTTATTATTTTCAATCTCTAAAGTTTGGACAGTTATTACAGCAGTTTGTTTAAATAATGCTAATATTCTGCAATAATTTCCACAAAATCTATACTTCCTCAACAGTATTTCTTGAGTTAGACAGATTCTATTCGTCTTCTTTTTTCTTTCCCATTGCAGCTAGACCAAGAAGTGCTCCTACAGCGCCCAAGCTTGCGAGAGTAGCCGTTTCTTTAGCGCCTGTTTCAGGGAGACTATGTTGACGATTTGCAGGTGCTTGATAAGTCTTATCTTGTGATATAGCTTGAACCACATGTGACTGCTCATCCTTGTGTGTAGTGACTTCATGGTTAGCTGCTTCCAAACCATTTACACCTCCAGCAAATCCAGGTACTTGATGAATAGGTGCTTGTCCACCAGGAACTCCTCCTTCAAAGTTTGGAACTCTGTGGACAGCTGCTTCAGAGCCATTCACACTACCAGTAAACTCTGGTACTTCATGGATAGCTGCTTCCAAACCATTTACACCACCAGTAAACTCTGGTACTTCATGGATAGCTGCTTCCAAACCATTTACGCCACCTGTGAACTCTGGTACTTCATGGATAGCTGCCTCTGTTTTACCTGATTCTTCTTTCTTAGTTCCGACTAGCACAATCTCATCTTGCGCCACTTCAACAACTTCACGCAGTTTTTCAATACGGCTTCCATCTGGTGCTACTTCTGTTAAGATACGTTCCTTGCCTGCGCGACCTACCTGAGTTACACGAGTTTCACCTTCTGGCAGAGTTGGATCTTCTTGTTTAACTGTCTTGAAGTTGATGGCTTCTTCTACCACTTCAAGACTTGGTTGAGTAAAGCTCAATTCTTTAACGCCTTCAGCTGGCTCAGATGTCCCTTCATAAGTACCAACTTCGATGACACGATCTTGTGCGTCTTCACGTTCAACCTTAACTGTCTTACGTGTATCTCCATCTACTTCTACATAAGTCGTTATTTGACCTGCTTTACCATCTGAAACAACTTGTTCCTTACCTTTAGCTAGGAAGGCATTCTCACGACGAACAGTATTAAAGGCGATTGGTTCTGTCGTTACTTCAAAACTTGGTTGCGTTTGAACTAAGACCTTATCTCCTTCAGTTGGAACTGTTGAATGTTTCACTTCCTCTTTCGGAGCAGCTTGAAGTTGGTTGATTGAAGTTAGAGCTGCTTGCAAGGCTTTATCTACTGCATCTTGTGTCTTGGCTGATTCAATAGCAGTAAGAGCTTGCTCTGATAACTCAACTAGTTTCTTCTTAGCTTCCTTATCATCACCTAGTTCCTTGCTCTTGTTTTGAATAGCCTCTGCCAAACTTGCCATAGCCTTGTCGTAGTCAATCTTAGGCTCTTCTGGTTGGGCTGGCTGCTCTGGTTTCGGATCCTCTTTCGGAGTCGCTTGAAGTTGGTTGATAGAAGTTAGAGCTTCTTGCAAGGCTTTGTCTACTGCATCCTGTGTCTTGGCTGCTTCAATCGCTGCGATGGCGTGTTCTGATAACTCAACTAGTCTCTTCTTAGCTTCTTTATCGCTACCTAGTTCCTTGCTCTTGTTTTGAATGGCCTCTGCCAAACTTGCCATAGCCTTATCGTAGTCAATCTTAGACTCTTCTGGTTGAGCTGGCTCCTCTGGTTTTGGTTCCTCTTTTGGAGTCGCTTGAAGTTGGTTGATTGAAGTTAGAGCTGCTTGCAAGGCTTTATCTACTGCATCTTGTGTCTTGGCTGATTCAATAGCAGTAAGAGCTTGCTCTGATAACTCAACTAGTTTCTTCTTAGCTTCCTTATCATCACCTAGTTCCTTGCTCTTGTTTTGAATGGCCTCTGCCAAACTTGCCATAGCCTTATCGTAGTCAATCTTAGACTCTTCTGGTTGAGCTGGCTCCTCTGGTTTTGGTTCCTCTTTTGGAGTCGCTTGAAGTTGGTTGATTGAAGTTAGAGCTGCTTGCAAGGCTTTATCTACTGCATCTTGTGTCTTGGCTGCTTCGATCGCTGCGAGAGCTTGCTCTGACAACTCAACTAGTTTCTTCTTAGCTTCCTTA
>NZ_KV794295.1 GCF_001808705.1 Streptococcus sp. HMSC074B11
GTCAGCGGTTCGATCCCGTTAACTCCCATAGGTCCCGTAGTGTAGCGGTTATCACGTCGCCCTGTCACGGCGAAGATCGCGGGTTCGATTCCCGTCGGGACCGTTTAAGATAACGGAAGTTATTTTAGACTCGTTAGCTCAGTTGGTAGAGCAATTGACTTTTAATCAATGGGTCACTGGTTCGAGCCCAGTACGGGTCATCATTGCGGGTTTGGCGGAATTGGCAGACGCACCAGATTTAGGATCTGGCGCTTAACGGCGTGGGGGTTCAAGTCCCTTAACCCGCATAATAGAAATAAGCCGGCTTAGCTCAGTTGGTAGAGCATCTGATTTGTAATCAGAGGGTCGCGTGTTCAAGTCATGTAGCCGGCATTTTTTAATATAACCAAGAGGTCGATGCGAACGTAGTTCAGTGGTAGAACACCACCTTGCCAAGGTGGGGGTCGCGGGTTCGAATCCCGTCGTTCGCTTAGAGAGGCCGGGGTGGCGGAACTGGCAGACGCACAGGACTTAAAATCCTGCGATTGGTAACGATCGTACCGGTTCGATCCCGGTCCTCGGCATATAATGAGCACCCTTAGCTCAACTGGATAGAGTACCTGACTACGAATCAGGCGGTTAGAGGTTCGACTCCTCTAGGGTGCATTTTTCTATTTAACTCGGGAAGTAGCTCAGCTTGGTAGAGTACTTGGTTTGGGACCAAGGTGTCGCAGGTTCGAATCCTGTCTTCCCGATTGATG
>NZ_KV794296.1:0-699 GCF_001808705.1 Streptococcus sp. HMSC074B11
TGTTTACCTGTTGTTTCAACTGGTGTCGCTGTCGGTGTTACAGGAGTCACAGTTGGGGTGTACTTAGCTGTGATTTCAGTTCCATTCTTATCCACACGTTTCACAGTTACACCTGTTCCTGTTCCAGTAAATGTTTTTTCTGGTACGAAAGTTACTGTACCATCTGGAGAAACGGTGTAAGTTCCTTCACCATCTACTGTCTTCGTAGTTGATCCATCTTCAAAGGTCGCTGGAATATCCTCATCGATTGGGACATTTGGATTGCCTTCAGTAAAGGTTGGTTTACCTGTTTGAGTGGCACCTTGAATATTTGTCGATCTTGCATCTTCAGATGTTGGAACAACTGGAGTAATCTTCGGGGTGTAAGTTGTTTCTACTGTTGTACCATTTGTATCAGCTGCTTGAACCTTAACTGGGACAACATCACCTGAATAAGATTTATCCGTTGGGGTGAAGGTCACAACACCTGTTTCTTTATCAACTGTGAAGGTACCAATTACATCACCTGCTGGTGATTTCGCTTCTACTGATGCTGCTGGCTGACCAGTTTCATCAAGAAGAGTAATGGTATCCTTATCAATTGGTGCAACTGGGTCACCTGAAGTGAAGGTTACTGTTCCAGTTTGAACCACACCTTGAGGTGCTTCAGATTCAGCAGGAGTTGCTGTTGGTGTTACTGGAGTCACAGTTGGTGTGTAA
>NZ_KV794296.1:799-1343 GCF_001808705.1 Streptococcus sp. HMSC074B11
GTTTGGGTTTGACCTTGTTTACCTGTTGTTCTTGTATCTTCTGCTGTTGGTGTTACAGGTGTGACTGTTGGTGTGTAAGTCGCAGAAGCTTTGGTTCCATTCTTATCTTCACGAACAACCGTTACGGCCAGTGCTTTACCTGTGAATGATTTCTCTGGCACGAATGTAACTGTTCCGTCTGCTGCTACTGTATATATACCAACACCTTCCACAGTTTTAGTCGTTGAACCATCGCCAAATGTTGCTGGAACATCATCGTTCATTGGTACACGGCTATTACCTTCTGTGAATACAGGTTTACCTGTTTGAGTCGCACCTTGGATATCTTCTGTTTCAGCTGGAGTTGCTGTCGGTGTTACCGGTACGATTTCAGGTGTGTATGTTGTATCAACCTTGATACCGTTTGAGCTTTCCGCTTGAACCTTAGCCGGAGTTACCGCACCAGTGTATGATTTGTCAGTTGGTGTGAAAGTGACTTGACCATTAGCTGAATCGATAGAGTAAGTACCAATTTCAGTTGTACCATTAGCGGCATAAGCTGGTG
>NZ_KV794296.1:1443-2020 GCF_001808705.1 Streptococcus sp. HMSC074B11
TTTACCATTCACTTGAACAGTTGTTCCTGCAAAGGTTGGTGTCCCTGTTTGTGTTGCACCTTGAATATCTTTAGAAGTTGCAGGGTTTGCTGTTGGAACAGCCGCTACAACTGTTGGTGTGTAGGTTGCATCGGATGTAATTGTTGCAGTCTTACCGTTGGCATTTGTAATAGTAGCAGTTGCTTGAACAGTTACTCCTTGTGCAGTGCCTACAAAATCTTTTTCAGGAGTAAAGGTTACCGCTCCAGTCGTTGGATCGATTGTATATGTTCCTTCACCTGCTACTTTCACACTGGTTTCATCAGTAGGCTGGCCAGTTACTGGATTTACTAATTTCTTGCTAGTAATCTTCGTAGCCTTGTCATTGCTTAACTCAAATGTAGGCGTTTGAGTTTGAGGGACATTTTGCACATCCTCAGAAACCTTATTAGTAGGGCTGATTGTGGTTGGGGTTACTGTTGGAGTGTAGGTCGCAGAGGCTTTAGTACCATTCATATCTTCACGGACAACTGTTACGGCTGATGCAGTACCTGTAAAGCTTGGTTCTGGAACAAAGGTTACTGTTCCATCTGCTGCT
>NZ_KV794297.1 GCF_001808705.1 Streptococcus sp. HMSC074B11
GAATTCAACAATACTGTTCGTCCTCCAGAAGAACCTAAGTTCAACCCTGAAAAATATGTTGTTTCTAAAGCAAAATTCGATATCACAGGTACGAAGCTCGTTGATGACGATTCTGAATTGACAGATAAATATGGTGAAACAAACACCAATCCATATGTCGATACAACTGCCAACAACGAAGCTGAAAACTTGAATACTAAGACAGTTGAACGTGGATCTAAACTTTACTACCAAGTATGGTTGGATACTACTCAATTTGACGCGAACAACAAGGATAACATCCAAACAGTTGGTATCACAGATGACTTCGATGAAACTAAGTTGACTGTGAATGCTTCAGACATCAAGGCATACGATTCAGTATCAGGCGCCGATGTTACATCTAAGTTCGATATCTCAATCGCTAACGGTGTGATTACGGCTAACTTGAAAGATGGCTTCACTAAGTCACTTGGCGACGCTGAAAACACTCAAATCATTGACACTACTAAGTTCGAGTTTGGACGCTACTATAAATTTGATATTCCAGCA
>NZ_KV794298.1 GCF_001808705.1 Streptococcus sp. HMSC074B11
GGTTTACCTGTTTGAGTCGCACCTTGGATATCAGTTGTTTCAGCTGGTGTCGCTGTTGGGCTTACTGGAACAATTTCAGGTGTATAAGTTGTATCAACCTTGATACCGTTTGAGCTTTCAGCTTGAACCTTGGCTGGTGTTACAGCACCTGTGTATGATTTATCAGTTGGTGTGAAAGTGACTTGACCAGTAGCTGAATCGATAGAGTAAGTACCGATTTCAGTTGTACCATCAGCGGCATAAGCTGGTGTACTTGTCACTTC
>NZ_KV794299.1:0-15417 GCF_001808705.1 Streptococcus sp. HMSC074B11
GTATTCAGGGTCAAGAAGCATAGATGAAGCATATTTTGTCAATTCATCTGCTACAAGAACTTTCAATTCTTCCATTTGAGCTACTGTTGGCTCTTCTGTTTGGTATTGAGCCATAAGGCGTTTCAAAGCACCACGTTGGTCAAAGGCGAGAGCTGAGATGATACCATTCTCATTAGAGAGTTTTTGCATACAAGCGCGTTTATTTTCTGTTAAAACCATTTTATACCTCTTTTACAATTAATTGGTCATATAGACCTTGATAGTTAGCCATATTGACATGACCAGTTATTTTTTCTTGTGCATTTAGCATACCAAGGACATTCGCCTTGATCAACAGTTCTTGATCAGATTCTTTATGGAACAATCCTGAAGCAATACCTGCAACTGTTGAATCACCTGAGCCAACTGGATTTACAACTTGGATTCTTGGAATATCTACTTTATAGAAAGTGTCCCCGTGCTTAGCAAAGGCACCATTAGCACCTAAAGAAACGATGATCCACTCAATTCCTTCAAATAGGGGTTCTTGAAGAACCTCTTTTAATTCATCCAAGTCTTTAGAAATTTCTCTTCCTAAAAGCTGAGACAATTCTTCATTATTTGGTTTGATAACTGTTGGTTTATGTGAAGATTCAAGAACTGCCTGAAGTGAAGCTCCTGAACAGTCCAAGACAACAGGTTTACCAGCTTGGTTAGCAAGTTCAACCAGACTAGCATAATAATCCACTGGAAGTCCTGCTGGTAGACTACCTGAAATGGCCACTACCTCTACAGTCTCTAAAAGTTCTTTGAAATGAGCCAAGAAATCTTGACCTTCTTTTTCTTGAACTTCAGGACCTTTTTCTAGGATTTCTGTTTGGTTTTCTCCATGTAGAATTGCGATACAGTTACGGGTTTCACCTTGAATCGAGAAGAAACGTTTGCTTACTTTATCATCAATATTTTCTACTAAAAAATCACCAAGTTTACCACCGACAAGTCCTGTTGCGACTACGGAGTCACCAAATTCTGATAGGACACGTGTAACGTTAAGACCTTTACCGCCAGCCGTTTTCGTAACATCGACAACACGGTTGACAGTGTCAATTTTTAATTCATCCAAAGGATAGGAAATATCAATGGATGGGTTCATTGTGACTGTTAAAATCATAAGTCACCTCTTAGTCGTGGTATTCACCACGATCCCATTTTTCAAGGAACTCTGTAAAGAAGTTGGCATCAGTTTGATGATCGTTATGAGTTTCAACGTGTTGGATTTTAGCGATCAATTTTTTGTTTTCTTCAGATGGTTTGTATTCAGCATTGATGAATGCTTCAATGATATCACACATGAGCAACTCACCAGTGATTTTACCACCAAATCCGATAACGTTGGCATTCAATTGTTCTTTTGCATAAAGAGCCGTTGTCATATCACGAACCAAAGCAGAACGAACACCTGGAACCTTGTTAACAGCGTTATTGATACCTACACCAGTACCACAGATACATACACCAAGATCAGCTTGGCCACTAACTACTGCTTCACCAACTTTTTTACCAAAGATTGGGTAGTGTGTACGAGCGTGATCATAAGTACCAAAGTCGATGACTTCATGTCCTTTTGATTTCAAAAATTCTGAAACCGCCATTTTTTCATTAGTTACGATGTGGTCACATCCAATTGCAATTCTCATTAGTTATTCCCTCCGATTAATTATATAAATCAAATATCATTTATCCTTACTCAAGAAAAATCAAGATTAGCTTAGGAAGCGAGCTGCGAGCATAACTGAGGTTAGCTAAAGTGAGCTGACGACAGATTATCTTGATTTTTGAAGAGTATTAGCACATTTTGTTCAACATGTCGACCCTGATTTGGTGACGACCGCCGTCATACTTACCATTTACAAAGCCTTTAGCGATGTTCTTAGCCAATTCGTCACCAACAAGTTGAGCACCCATAGTAATCATACGTGAGTTGTTGTGACCACGAGTCATATAAGCTGAACGTTCGTCAGAGACTTCTGCAGCAACCATTCCTTTGATTTTAGTTGCAACCATAAATGGACCTGCACCATAAGCATCAATGACAATACCAAGGTTTTGTTCTTCTTTTTTAACTTCTTCAGCAACTGCAAGAGTTACATCAACGAAGTCTTGACCTTCAGCTGTAACATCCACAACGTGGAAGTTTTCTTTTTCCAAGAAATCTTTAACGACTTCTTTCAATCTCAAACCTGCAGCATCTGCACCAATAACAATAGACATATTGTATACTCCTTTTTTATAATAGACCAGTAAAAATTTTTTGTGTCTGGAAAGAAAATGACCATCACCAAATAGTTACTAGTAGTTTTGTTGACTATTTTAGATTAAGAATGAATCATCTATTCACTCTTAGTAACTTCTCCTTGGAGAAATTGGAAGAATAACTTGTCAAAACAAACACAAATTGTTCTTTCTAAACATAATATACTACTATTGTTTAAAAAAGTCAACAGTTTATGTTTGTTTTTGTTTATTTTTTAGAAAATTTCTATATCAAAACCAATTTGATCACTTTGAGCTGGATTTAAGATTCGAACATTTTTCTTATCTTCTAGATGATCGCCCTCTTCGAGTGAAGTTGACAAACCTGACCAAGGTTCCAGAGCAAGGAAAGGACCTTTATTAAGCGTTGACCAAACGATGAGGTTTGGAAACTCTTTAAAGTCTAGTTTTAATCCCTTATCATGCTTACGTGACCGTAAGGAAACAGAGCGAGAGGCTAATGCATCTAAAGTCACAGCATCATAGCTAAAGAAATCATAGTTTAGATCCAATTCTTTTTGGTCTTTTAACCAGTTACTTCTATCTTGAAAATCTAACATCCCTGTTTCCGGAAATGGTTTTGGCACCGTGCAAGATTCAGATTTTTCAAATTCAAGATAGTAATCTTCATAGGCTTCATCATCAAATAAAGGACAGTTAAAGCCTGGATGTCCACCAATAAAATATGGCATTTTCTTATCTATTTCCTTATTGGTAACTTGATACTGTGTTCGAATAGTCTTTCCAGTAACAGTATAAGTTATTTCTAGTCGAAAATGATAGGGATAATTCTCATACATTTCTTGGTCATCTTCGATAGCAAAGGTGACAGAATTCTCTGTTTGTTCTACTAATTCAAATTCTTTTTTTCGAACCAATCCATGACGTGGAATTTTACCTTTTACTTGACTACCATCTTCTTGATCATACAAGACAGTATCATTTCTAACGGATCCACAGATTGGAAATAAAACAGGTGCTTGTCCACTCCAGTAAGTTGGATCTCCCTGCCACAAATACTCAATTCCATCTTTGTCTTTTATCGAAGAAAGTGCACCACCAAAAGTTTGAAACTGTACACTTAACTGTTCTGTTTTTAATTCAATCATTAGAATTACCTCCATTTATTTAAGGCCTAAAAAAACTAGGCTGTCGACTCCAGATTTGGAAACTGACAACCTAGTTTTTACAATTTACATTTTTAGGAGCGAATTATTTTGCGTTTGCTGCGTATTCTTCATTACGTTTGATCATTTGTTTTCTGTACCATGCAAAGATACCAACGTAGAATACTAGGAATACTAATGCGCCAAGGATAGCTTTGATATCACCAGTTGTAGCATTACCAATTGCCCAACCAAATAGTTTTTCGATTGGTCCTTCAAGAGTTGAGTGAGTAATCAATTGAGTTTGGCTTACACCTTCTGGGAAGGCACCTACACCTTTAGCAAGTTCAGTTGCGAATGGTGCGATAAGTGTACCTGAAAGAAGGAAGAGTGGCAACAAGAGTGTTCCAAAGATAATCATACGGAGCAATTTACCACGAGTAACTACCAAGAGAGCTGGAGTTACACCCATTGCGATGATACCAGCAAGTGGCAAGATACCATTTCCGACATTTGAAAGAAGCACTGCTTCAACCAACATGATTGGTGCAAGTACGTTGGCACAAGCCCAGATTTCAGCACGACCAGCGATAAATGGCCAGTCAAGACCGATGTTGAATTTACGTCCTTGAAGACGTTTAGTAGCAACGTTTGTAATACCTTGTGAAAGTGGTTCTACGGCTGCGATAAACCATGAACCGATCAATGAGAAGAGCTCCAAGCAGACACCGGCAGTCAAACCAAGTGACAACCAACCTTTAATAACAAGTTCCCATTTATCAGCACCTTCAACACCAGGAACTGGATGTGGAGTTCCCATCAAACCGATAACGATACCAAGGATGAAACCGATGAAGAATTTAGATCCCCAGAAACCGATTCGTTTATTCAATTTAGCAGCGTCAAAGTCGTATTTATCAAGACCTGGGAAGAGTTTATCAAAAATCTTATCCAAAACCATGATAACTGGGTTCATCATGTAGTTCATGTGAGTTGAAGTCATTGGTGATGAACTTGGTGCGTTAAGAAGGTCATCAAATGTTGGTTTCATCAAGTCAGAGTTGATGATTTTAAGAACCCCAACAAGAACAACTGCTGCAGTCGCGATGAAGAGTGAAACTCCTTGGCTAACTCCATTGTTGTCAGCGTACCATTTGATCAAAAGACCTGTGATAGACAAGTGCCAGATATCAAAGATATCGACGTCAAGTGTATCAGTTTTCTTCATTGCAAGCATTACAATGTTGACGATCAACATCACAAGCAAGAAGTAAAGTGTCCAAGCTGAACCCCAAGTGATTGTAGCAAGTGGTGCCCAACCAACGTCGGTAATATTCAATTGAATACCAGTGTTTTCAACGAATTTTGCAAGAGACGCTGAGAAAGCACCATTTAACATACCGATGATAGCACCGATACCAGTAAGAGCGATGGCAAGTTTGATACCACCTTCAAGCGCTTTGGAGAATTTCACTCCAAAAAGTAGAGCCAATAATGTCAAAATGATCAGCATGATGATCGGTCCACCCATTTCCAAGATAGGTTTGAACAGCTTATTGGCTAGTTCGATAATGATATCCATAATTTTCCTCCCTTTATTTTTATGGAATATTTACAAATTAATAATTAACTTAGACCATGTTCTTTGATAGCTGCTTCAATATTGTCATAAACTGGAGCGCTCATAGCTGGAATACGGAACAAGATTGGTCCTGCTTCAACGACTGGAATACCTGGTTCAAAACCTAAATCAGTAGCAGCGATTGGTGTGAAGATATCATAACCTTTAATCAAGTCTTCATTGACATCTTTTACCATAACAGCATCACATTGAACATCGTACCCACGGTTAGAAAGTTCTTCTTCAAGAGCACTTTTAATTTGGTGGCTTGAGTTAACACCTGCACCACAAGCAGCAAGAATTTTAATCATTTGGATTTCCTCCGTTTTTATAAAAAAATTATTAACAAATTAAGCAGTCGCTTCTGAGATATATTGGAACAAAGCTTCAGGTTCCGTAATCTTAGACAGCGCTTCAAGATGACCATTGCCTGTAAAGAAGTCCATCAACTGCGCAAGAATATTTGTTTGACTTGAGCTTGAATTGTTGATGATAAAGAACAACAATGAAACTTCTACTTCCTTATCAGGAGCGATCATATTGTGGAATGTTACTGGTTTTTCCAGACGAACCACGACAACATTTTCAGTTAGATTATGAATTGTATCAGTATGAGGGATAGCTACGTTAGGCAAATCCTTCCCTAAAAACTCCATATCCAAACCAGTTGGGAACGATTTTTCACGTTCAATCAAGGCCGATCGATAGGTCTCTGTAACAACTTTCTTTTCTTCCAGTAGGGTTGCAACTTGATCGAAAAGTTGCTCTTGATTATCTGCTTCTAAGCAAAAGACTAAGTCTTTGTCAAAGAAATGATCTAATCCCATGACCTTCTCCCTTCATATTTAACTTTTATGGTACAAGTATAACACTATATGAAACCGTTGTCAATGTTTTTTTGTTGTATTTTGTTTGATTTTTATTTTTTTTGTTTACGAATTAAACATTTAATGATTTCAAACATATTTTTATAATTTTCTTAATAAGTATAATAAAAAAAACAGGAATGACTCCTGTTTTCACGATGTTAACTCTTTTTATTGGTCCAACTTTCTTCCACCATTGGAAGGAGATTTTTTAATACCTCTGGAACACCTTCCAGAGAAACATATCTAAACTTCCCATCATCTGATTTAAATACCCAGATAATTAGATATTTACCATTCTTAGCAATACAGTTTACTACATAGGCCTCATATCCACCGATAGTTGATTTTGACCCCCATACCTTGGAAAAGTCTTGACTTTTCTGTTTAGATTCATAAATACTAGTTGAGATTTGAACAGTTTCAAGCGCAGCGTACTCACTTTCACTAATACCAAACTGCTCAGGTTTAAAGGTATTGAGAGTTACAATATTGACATCCGTCCCATCACAGTACTGAATGTCATCTCCACCTTCAATTTCTTTGAAATGAACCCATGATTTAGGAATTTTTACATAGCCATAATCATCTGAACCCACTACTTGCGTCTCTTCCGTCTGTTTTTGCGATGAACTAGGCTCTTGACTTGAAGCTTCCTGAACACTAGAAGAGGCTTCTGTCTTTACCTCATTTGTCTTCTCTGATTTGCTACAAGCAATTAGACTAAGACTACAAAGTAAAAGTGTAGATAAAGTTATTATTTTTTTCATGATAACTCTCCTTTCACTTCTATTTTAAAGTATGAAGGGAAAAGTGTCAAAAAATTACTGTATTTTGGCACTTTACAAAATCAACTGAGTGATTGAAAACAAAGAAAAAGATTGAAGAAAATTGTCCAAAATGGACTTTTCTTCAATCTAAATCAACTGATCGATTTATTACAATCTATGCTATTCTCACATAGCGACTATTCTTCATCCATGCTCAATACGCTGAGAAAGGCTTCTTGTGGGACTTCTACTGAACCGATGGCTTTCATGCGTTTCTTACCAGCTTTTTGTTTTTCAAGGAGTTTACGTTTACGAGAAACGTCACCACCGTAACATTTAGCAAGTACGTTTTTACGAAGAGCTTTAATATCTGTACGCGCGACAATCTTGTGCCCAATAGCTGCTTGGATCGGAACTTCAAATTGTTGACGAGGAATGATTTTCTTGAGCTTATCAACGATGAGTTTCCCACGTTCGTAGGCAAAGTCCTTGTGAACGATAAAGCTAAGAGCATCCACCTTATCACCATTAAGAAGGATATCCATTTTCACCAGCTTAGATGGACGATACTCTGACAATTCGTAATCAAAACTTGCATAACCACGTGTTGAAGATTTGAGCTTATCAAAGAAGTCAAAGACAATCTCAGCTAGTGGGATTTGATAGATAACATTAACACGATTGTCATCGATATAATCCATGGTCACAAAATCACCACGTTTGCGCTGAGCTAATTCCATCACTGCTCCAACGAATTCTTGCGGTACCATGATTTGTGCCTTAACATAAGGTTCTTCGATAGTTGCAATCTTTGTAGGATCTGGGAACTCGGATGGGTTAGAAACATCCATAGACTCACCATCAGTCTGATTAACCTTGTAGATAACAGATGGTGCAGTCATAATAAGGTCGATGTTAAACTCACGTTCCAAACGTTCCTGAATAACATCCATATGAAGAAGACCAAGGAAACCACAACGGAAACCAAATCCAAGAGCCTGGGATGTTTCTGGCTCAAACTGCAAGCTAGCATCATTCAGTTGCAATTTTTCAAGAGCTTCACGAAGGTCGTTGTATTTATTTGACTCGATTGGATAGAGGCCTGCAAAAACCATCGGATTCATCTGCTTGTATCCTGAAAGTGGTTCGGTCGCTGGATTTGTCGCCAAGGTTACTGTATCACCGACACGTGTGTCCTGAACAGTCTTGATAGAAGCCGCGATATAACCAACGTCACCTGTCGCAAGGAAGTCTCGTCCTACAGCTTTAGGTGTGAAGATTCCGACTTCAGTCACATCAAAAGTCTTACCATTGCTCATGAGCTGAATCTTATCACCAGGTTTGACTACTCCATCCATGACACGAACTTGGAGGATAACTCCACGATAGGCATCGTATACTGAGTCGAAAATCAA
This sequence comes from Streptococcus sp. HMSC074B11, assembly GCF_001808705.1. Classification (GTDB taxonomy): domain Bacteria; phylum Bacillota; class Bacilli; order Lactobacillales; family Streptococcaceae; genus Streptococcus. The sequence continues at coordinate 8,071 of NZ_KV794299.1, forward strand.
GGCTTTCAATGGTGCTGACACGTCACCAGTTGGTGCTGGAACTTTTTCTACGATTTGCTCGAGAATTTCTTCGATACCAATACCCGCCTTAGCTGAAGCCAATACTGCTTCGCTAGCGTCTAGACCAATGACATCTTCAATTTCTGTTCGCACGCGCTCTGGATCTGCTGCTGGTAGGTCAATTTTATTGATAACTGGAAGGATTTCCAAATCATTATCCAAAGCAAGATAGACGTTTGCCAGTGTTTGAGCCTCAATCCCTTGGGCAGCATCAACGACCAAAATAGCACCTTCACAGGCAGCTAGGGAACGTGAAACCTCATAGGTAAAGTCCACGTGTCCTGGTGTGTCAATCAAGTGGAAGATATAAGTCTCACCATCTTTAGCCGTATAATTAAGCTCGATAGCATTAAGCTTGATAGTAATTCCACGCTCACGCTCTAAATCCATACTATCAAGAAGTTGGGCCTGCATTTCACGACTGGAAACTGTCTCTGTCTTTTCCAAAATACGGTCTGCTAGTGTTGACTTTCCATGGTCAATATGGGCGATAATAGAGAAGTTACGAATCTTCTCCTGTCGTTTTTTCAATTCTTCTAAGTTCATCATTCTCTTCCTTTCAGGGTATCTATTAATTATAAATTGTTTTTAACATTTTGACAAGACCATACCCTGTTAGGAGTACTAATCTTCAGCAACAAAGCCATCATTTTCGATGAAATAGTGCTCAGTCATACCTTGGTCGGTAAAGACAATACCGTGAAGGACACCACCGTAAACAGCTCCTCCATCCATTCCAATCTTACCGTCTTCTGTCATCCAAAGTTCAGATGTACCAGGTTTTTGATCCAACAAACCATAGACTGGTGTATGTCCAAAGACAATGGTTTTTCCAGTATGATTGGCTGCTTCGTGGAATGGTTTTCTGAGCCATACCTTCTTATAGTCAGTAGTATCATGCCAATCCTCCAAAGTCAAATCAATACCGGCATGAACAAAGATATACTTATCTGTTTCAATGACAAAAGGCATCTGACGAATAAACTCCACTAACTCGGCTGCTTCAGTCTCGACACGCTTCGCATCTGCTACACCATCTACTGGTGCATCCAATGGGCGACCTAGAATAGAATTAATAGTTGTATCTCCACCATTACGACGATAGTGGTCATAGCTTTCTTCAGGATTATCTAACCAAGTTAAAAACATATACTCGTGGTTTCCTGATAAGCAGATAGCTCCTTGGTTATCTACTAAATCCTTGACCATTTCAAGAACACGGCGGCTATCTTCTCCTCTATCAATCAAATCTCCAAGAAAGAGCAATTGAGTCTTGCCATCCCATGTTTTAAGTAAGTCTTCTAACATTCCAGCTTTTCCGTGGACATCACCAATTACATAATAGTCTGTCATTTATTTCTCCTTACTTTGTAATAATTCTCTCGCTTGAGTCAATGCTGCTTCTGTCACATTCTCCCCAGCCAACATCTTAGCGACTTCTTCAATCCTTTCTTCAACTGTTAGCAAGCGAACTGTTGAAACAGTCGAATGTTCATTGCTAATCTTTTCGATGAAGAACTGATAATCTGCAATCGCAATAACTTGCGGAAGGTGAGAAATAGCTAATACTTGACCGTGCTGTCCAATTTTGTGAATTTTTTGTGCGATGGCTTGAGCTACACGCCCTGAGACTCCCGTATCCACCTCATCAAAGACGATACTGGTCTTGCCTTCCTTACGAGAAAAAGCGGACTTGATAGCCAACATCAAACGAGACAATTCTCCTCCAGAAGCTACTTTTACTAATGGTTTAAAATCTTCTCCAGGGTTGGTTGAAATGTAAAATTCAACACTCTCATTACCTTCGCGACTGAATTTTCCTTGACTAAAACGAACTTGAAATTGTGCTTTCTCCATGTATAGGTCTTGCAATTCTTGCTTGATTTCAGCTTCTAAGTCCTGCGCTATTTTATGGCGAGCTTGAGCAACTTGACCCGCTAGATCCACAAGATTTTTTTCAAGTTTCTTGAGTTCGATTTCCATATCTTCAGAAGATAGATTATTTCCTGTTAGAAGATTGTATTCATCTGTAATCTTGGCAAAGTATTCAAGGACATCATCCACACTACCACCATACTTACGGGTAATGGTGTGAATTAAATCTAGTCGGCTTTCAACCTGCATCAAACGATTACCATCAAAATCTAAATCATCAATAATGGATTCCAAGCGCTTGGTGATATCTTCTAGAACATAATAGGATTCAGAAAGGGAGTTTGAAATCTCACGATACTCTGGATCAAACTCTTCAAGACTTTCCATATCATTCATGGCCGAACGAACATTTGCAAGGCTTGAAAATTCTTCATTATCAAGCATACTATAAGCATTTGTTAAAGTATCGGCGATATGTTTATGGTTAAGAAGTTTGTCTCTTTCTTGATTAAGGGCAATATCTTCACCCGCTTTCAAATTAGCTGCTTCAATCTCAGCCATCTGAAATTCCAACATTTCAATTCGAGCCTTGTGTTCCTGCTGATTTTTTTTGATGTCAAGTACTTGCTTGCGCATACGGCGGTAATTATCGAAGCTCGTCTGATAGGCTTCTTTTAATTCAAAGAAAGAGGCATCCCCAAACTCATCCAACATCTGGATATGTCGATGTGGGCGCATTAACTCCTCTTGGTCATGTTGACCATGGATATCAACAAGCTGTTGACCAATCGTCCTTAATACTGAAAGATTAACCATCTGTCCATTGACACGACTGATGCTCCGACCGTTTTGTAAAATTTCGCGACGAATAATGATTTCATCACTCAATTCTAATCCTTGTTCATCAAAAATTTCTTCTAGCGCACGATTACTTTCAATTGAAAAAAGACCTTCAATTTCCGCTTTTGGAGCCTCATGACGAATGACTTCTGTTGTAGCTCGAGCTCCTAACATCATATTCATAGCGTCAATAATGATTGATTTACCCGCACCTGTTTCACCAGTTAAAACTGTCATCCCTTGTTCAAAGTTCAAAGAAATTGATTCGATGATAGCAAAATTTTTAATCGAAATTTCCAGTAACATATAATCCTACCAATTTTTAACTTGCTCAAAAATATCCTTGGCTGTTTCTTCACTTCTCAATACCATCAAGATGGAATTATCATCAGTAATACAGCTAAAAATTTGGTCAGAAAAAACAGTCATCAACTGACTCTTGACGAAAATAGTATTTCCTGGAATGATTTGCAAATTGATCATATATCCCATGCGTTCAGCATGAATAATATTATTTTCTGCCAATTGCAAGCTTCTAACGATTGATTTTGGTAATTCATAAATGTAAGTATTGTCTTTCAATGGAATTTTTACAATACCCAATTCTTTAATATCTCGGGAGACTGTTGCTTGAGTAGCAGAGATACCTGCTTCTCTCAAGTGTTCAACGATTTCTTCCTGTGTGCCGATTTGATAATCTGTAACAAATCTTCTAATCTTCTCAAGTCTCTCTTTTTTATTCATCTTTAAATTCTCTATGTGCTTTCTCCACTATTTTTTCTATTTCAGAAGTAACCTGATTGATTGCGTGATTTTCTTTTCGCAAATAGGCTAAAAACTCGATATTCCCATGACCACCTTGAATAGGAGAATAATCCAATCCTAAGACTGAAAATCCTTCATCAACTGCCATTTTAGTAACTGATTCTAAAACATTTTGGTGAACTTTGGCATCTCTGATAATTCCATTTTTACCAATCTGTTCTCGACCAGCCTCAAATTGAGGCTTAACTAGAGCTACAACCTGACCTTGATCAGCTAAAACACGGTGCAAAGCCGGCAAAATAAGGCCTAAGGAAATAAAACTGACATCGATACTTGCGAAACTTGGTTCCTGTTCAAAGTCGGTCTTTTCAGCATAACGGAAGTTGAACTGTTCCATGCTAACCACACGAGGGTCTTGACGTAATTTCCATGCCAGTTGGTTAGTACCAACATCAACTGCAAAAACTAGTTTAGCACCATTTTGCAACATGACATCCGTAAAACCTCCAGTTGAAGCTCCGATATCAATGGTCGTTTGTCCCTCAACTGATAGATCAAAAATATCTAGCGCCTTCTCAAGTTTCAAGCCACCACGACTGACATACTTAAGTTTCTCACCCTTGAGTTTCAACTCTGTATCATCAGGAATTTTTTCTCCTGGTTTATCAAATCGTTCACCATTTAAAACAGCGACTACCAAACCTGCCATAACACCACGTTTGGCTTGTTCTCTCGTTTCAAATAAACCTTGTTTGTAAGCTAGTACATCTACTCTTTCCTTAGCCATTGATTCTCAAACTTTCTACTATTTTCACAATTGGTTCTTTGTCAAAGCTCACAACTTGGCTAATCTCTTCGAGTTTCGCATTAGCTTGATCCAAAGTTTGATTGCAAAACGCTATCGCCTGATCTAATCCCAACAAGGCAGGATAGGTTGACTTTTCGGCTTGCAAATCTTTCTGGGGTGTCTTGCCGATTTCCTCAAAACTTGCTGTAACATCAAGCACATCATCTCTCACTTGGAAAGCCAGGCCAATCAACTCGCCAACTGTTTTAAGCTGCTTCTGAAGATTTTCATCCAATCCAGCAATGATTCCAGCCGCTTGGAAAGGAAAGGCTAAAAGTTTACCGGTCTTATTAGCATGAATGGTCTGAAGTTCTTCTAGACTTAACTGTTGACCTTCACCTTCCATATCTAACACTTGACCAGCTACCATCCCCATACTTCCAGAAGCAAGTGATAAATTAGCTATTAAATCAACCTTGGTTTGACTTGGTAAATCAGCTTGAGCAATTAAAGCATAGGGATCCAAAAAAAGCGCATCCCCTGCTAAAATAGCTAGAGCTTCACCATACACCTTATGGTTGGTCAAACGCCCCCGACGATAATCATCATTATCCATAGCAGGAAGATCATCATGAATCAAACTTCCAGTGTGAATCATCTCAAGCGCTGCTGCAACTTGAGCATGTTCCTGAGTGATAGGCACTTGCAAGGAGTCCAAAACTTCTAAAAGTAAATAAGGACGAATCCGTTTACCACCAGCATGGACGGAATAGAGAACAGATTCTCTTAAACTGGACGCAAATTGTTGGTTGCCATAAAAATCTTCAAGAGCTGACTCGACCAATGCTAGTTTTTCCTGCTTGTTCATACAAGTTCACTTTCTGTTCCATCTTCTTGCATCACCTTGACCAAAGTCTTTTCTGCTTTATCAAGTGTTGCTTGCAATTCTTTTGAAAGAACCATTCCTTTTTGAAATGCAGCAATAGCATCTTCCAAAGCAATTTCACCATTTTCTAAGCTTTGAACAATCGTTTCAAGTTCTGCTAGATTTTCCTCAAATTTCTTTTGTTTTGACATCTCTTACCTCTAATTCTACTTGACCGTCCCGCATCAACAGTGATACTTGGTCATTTTCTTTCAAATCTTTCGCAGAAGCGACTACGACTTCTCCTTTTTTGACAATTGCATAACCTCTGGCTACAATTCGACTAGTATCTAGCATAAGGAGAGCTTCTGATAGTCGTTTTACTTCTGCTACTTTTGCATCATAGATCACAGCCATCTGGCTTCGCATTAGTTTTTGAAGTTGGAAAATACGATCCTGATAACGCTGGATTTTGATGATTGGTGATAATTGTTCCAAACGGTGGACTTGTTCTTGCACCTTTTGTTGATTACGAACCAATTCGGCATTCAGTCCTTGCTTCAGTCGCAGCTGTAACTGATCTAAGCGTTGTAGATAACCGTCATATAAACGCTCTGGTTGTCTGAAGATGACCGATTGACTGAGGATTCTCAAAGCTTCTTGTTTCTTTGACAAACTATGCTTAACCGCTGTAGTCATGCGTTTTTCTTGATTCTGAAGATAGGTCAGAAGGTCTAACTTTGTTACTGGTGTAGCGAGTTCAGCAGCAGCTGTCGGCGTTGCCGCTCTCTTATCAGCCACAAAATCAGCCAGAGTGACATCCGTTTCATGACCTACACTCGAAATAGTCGGTAAACGAGATTCAAAAATTGCTCGAACTACAATTTCTTCGTTAAAGGCCCAAAGATCTTCAATGGATCCACCACCACGGCCGATAATCAGAACATCTAAGTCATCTCGTTCATTGGCTCTCGCAATGTTACGAGCAATCTCCTCTGCAGCACCCTCACCTTGAACTTTAGTAGGATATAGGACAATTTCCACACCAGGGAAACGTCTACTGACTGTAGTGATGATATCTTGAATAACAGCACCACTTCGACTGGTCACCACACCGATTTTTTTTGAAAATTGTGGTAAAGATTGTTTAAAGCGTTCTTGAAATAAACCTTCTTCTGCCAGTTTCTTCTTAAGCTGTTCAAATTGGATAGCCAAGGCACCAACACCATCTGGTTCAGCTTTTTCAATAATAATCGAATAACTTCCACTTGGCTCATAGACTTGGACGCGACCAACGACATTAATCTTCATCCCTTCTTCCAAGTCAAATCCCAAACGTTGGTAGACACCCGACCAAATGGTCGCCTGAATAACCGCTCGGTCATCTTTAAGAGAAAAATACTGATGGGTTGGACGCTTACGGAAGTTAGAGACTTGACCAGTTAAATATACCCGTTCCAAATAGGGGTCTTTATCGAATTTCATTTTTAAATACTTGGTCAAAGTTGTAACCGATAAATACTTTTCCATCTCTACCTCCTTCTTTTCTCTAGTTTTTCCTAGGTATTATTATACCAAAAATATGCTTAAAAATCTTTATTCGGTTCGATTCTTTTCAATAATAAGTATAAAACTAAAACAATGATAAAGTGGTTTATTTATTTTTTATATAATAATCTTTATGCCATATACAGCTATTCTAACAATTATACAATAAATAAAGAGTTTAATACAAAGGTAGAGCTCATAACAAAAAAAGCGAACAAGACATAGGTTCTGAAAATCAGAATTTTGTCTTGTTCACTTTTAGTACCTATTCAGTTTAAGAATTTAATTAAAGAAACTTTAAACTTAAAATAGTAGATTTTTAGCCCTCAGATTTATCCTAGTGAAAATTAGTTCTATTAAAACGGAATAGCTATTCCTTTAGAATATTAAAGATACTAATCTTCTTTTTTCTTACGAGCTACAAGTCCAAATCCACTCATTACTCCAAGAAGTCCAAGTGCTGCTAAGCTAGTATGATCTTCAGTACCAGTATTTGGCAACTGAGGAGTATTTTCTTTAGCAGAGGTTGGTTTCTCTGGAGTCACTGATTTCTCTGGAGTCACTGGTTTCTCTGGAATCACTGGTTTCTCTGGAGTCACTGGTTTCT
>NZ_KV794299.1:15517-15955 GCF_001808705.1 Streptococcus sp. HMSC074B11
TTTCTCTGGAGTCACTGGTTTCTCTGGAGTTACTGGTACGTAGATGATTGGAGTATCATCACCTGGATTTGTTGGAAGGTTTGGAAGCTCCTTACCTGGTTCTACTGGTTGACCTGGTTTGCTTGGATCTTTTGGATCTGGCAAGTATGGTTTGTAGCCTGGGACATTTGGCACAACTGGTTTACTTGGTTTAGTTGGATCTGTTGGATCATTTGGATACTTCACTTCTGGTGTTGATGGGAATTTCGGATCATCAGATTTCGGAACCAAGCTTCCAAGTGGTTTATAAGTTACCTTGTCAGTCGCCTCTGGCTGTTCTGGAGTCACCACTTTAGAACCAGCTTCTGTCTTATCTGCGTAGAATCCTGTAACAACAGGAACCGTTACCTTGCCATAAGTATGGCTTGTTTGATCCCATGTAATCGTTCCATCTGCTTG
>NZ_KV794300.1 GCF_001808705.1 Streptococcus sp. HMSC074B11
TGTTGCTGTTGGGTTAGATTTCTTAACTTCATCTGCTACTTTTGCTTTTTCAGCATCTGTAAGAGATGATGGGTTCGCTACTGGAGTGACAGCTGGAGTCTTAACGCCAGTTGAATCAGCTTCTTTAACTGTTTGCGCTGGTGTCAAGGTTGCTTTTGAACCATCTGGGAAGGTTACGGTTGTTGTTCCATCTTCACCAACTTTAACATCTGTTGCTGTTGGGTTAGA
>NZ_KV794301.1 GCF_001808705.1 Streptococcus sp. HMSC074B11
TACGTTCACTGGTAAGAAAAAACAAGCAGACGGAAGTATCACATGGGATCAAACAAGTCATACTTATGGTAAGGTAACGGTTCCTGTTGTTACAGGTTACTACGCTGACAAGGCAGAAGCTGGCTCTAAAGTGGTAACTCCAGATCAGCCAGAGGCAACTGACAAGGTAACTTATAAACCACTTGGAAACTTGGTGCCAAAATCTGACGATCTGAAATTCCCAGATACTCCAAAAGTGAAGTATCCGAATGATCCAAACGATCCAACCAAGCCAAGTAAACCAATTGTTCCAAATGTCCCAGGCTACAAACCATACTTACCAGATCCAAACTATCCAACGAAACCAGGTGAACCAGGTAGACCGGTAGAACCAGGTGAGGAGATTCCAAATCTTCCAACAAACCCAGGCGAGGACACCCCAATCATCTACGTTCCAATCGTGGATAAAGTCACAAAACCAACCAAACAAACGGTAACCTTTGAGGGAGCAGGCACAGCTACGCCAGCTCCAGATGTTCAAAGTGACTTTACGTTC
>NZ_KV794302.1:0-6713 GCF_001808705.1 Streptococcus sp. HMSC074B11
TTCTGGTTGAGCTGGCTCCTCTGGTTTTGGATCCTCTTTCGGAGTCGCTTGAAGCTGGTTGATAGAAGTTAGAGCCGCTTGCAAGGCTTTATCTACTGCATCTTGTGTCTTGGCTGATTCAATAGCAGTAAGAGCTTGCTCTGATAACTCAACTAGTTTCTTCTTAGCTTCCTTATCATCACCTAGTTCCTTGCTCTTGTTTTGAATGGCCTCTGCCAAACTTGCCATAGCCTTGTCATAGTTAGGCTCTTCTGGTTGGGCTGGGGTTTCTTCTACACCGTAGTTTTCTTCCTTATCAAGGATCGTTTGCAAGGCTGTAGCTGTTTTCAGAACTTCTTGTGCATTTGCATCACTTGCTGAAAGTTGCTCAGATAATTTGTCCAAGTTTGACTTGAAGGCTTGACGTGCCTCTGGAGTATTCTTCAAGCTTGTCTGGTCAAACTTAACCAACTCATCCTTCCAGTTCTTCATGGCTTGGATTAACTCTGCTTTGGTATAAAGAGCACTACCTTCACCATGAGTGATGAACTGGTCAACTTGGATACCAATATTTCTCGTAGTATCATTACGTTTTGGATCCAATTGCAAGGTTACAGCATGCCAACCTTCTTCGAGTCCAGTCAAACGAACAAGAGTTTGACCACCTTGACGAGTAGTGGCTGTACCACTGAAGTACTTCTTACCGTTGTACTCAGAAGCATTACCTAAGCCATCTTGATACTCGACTCTTCTACCATCTAACGTCACTTTGTAGATACCATGTCCTGGATCCACATATCCTTTGATCTCAAGACCTGTTCCGTAGAAGTAGGCTGTTACGCTGGCATTTTTCTTCTGCTCTTCTGTCAAACGTCCAAACGATGCCCATGATTCTGTATTTTGGTATTTATCAGCTGAGTTCGTTTCATGGTGCCAACCTGGACTATAGTCAAGTTGACTTGCCTGATCATCATGACTTACTTGATCTTTTTGAAGCAATTCAGCTTTCATCACTCGAATCGTTGCTTCTGAAGCAAAGCCAAGCAAAGCTTCATCTGAAGCACTCGTCATTTTCACTTTGAAGTCAAAGATAGAGTCAGCTTGCTCCGTAAAGTCAATTGTTGGAATTGTCAAAGTCTTTTCTGTTTCACCTTCTTGGAAGGTCAAATCAGCTGTTGTATCCTTATAAACCTTACCGTGAACCCCTGTTCCTGGTTCAGTCACGACATGGACTGTTGCAGCTCCTTTGCTACCACCAACACGTTTAATGGTTACAGTAACTGGTTGGCCTTTTTGAACTTCATAGGTAGTTTCTTTCAACTCAAACATACCTTTACCAGCATTATTGAGCGTGTAGATACCTTCAGTTGCAATAGCTTTGCCAGTTTTGTTGACGAGTTTGATGGTGTGTTCACCTGGAGCCAAGTCATCTGTTTCATAAACCATCTGGCTACGTTTACGAGTCGCATTATTAGTTTGTACGTCTGCAACCTTTTGACCATCCACATAAACTGACATTTCACCGTGATTTGGATCCACTGTAGATACGACATAAGCCTTAGTTCCATTGAAACGGTAGGTTACGCTAGCATCTTTTTGATTGGTCCACATGGATGTTCCACGAACGCCTTCGGATTCGTCATACCAGGTTGTATTTGCTTTATCAGCTGTTGTATTTGAATGGTAATCCAAGCCTAGAGGATAGCCATCTGTTTTTTCGATACTACTTGGTGTCTTATAAACAGAGAAGTTTGTCAAAATAGGAGTTGCTTGTGAATTCGTGATAGTCACACGAATCTTTTGTGCTTCCACAGGTTGACCTTGGACGAGACGACGATAACCAACAGTCGAACCTTCTCCATATGGAACCCAGCGACCATTGAGCTCAACTTCAACCTTAAATCCAGAGATACGTTGACCTTTAGCAATATCTTCTTTGAGTTCGACTACGTCAAAGCGTCTCTTTTGACCGAGATCCACAGTGAATTCACCTGTCTTGGCATCATTTGACAATGCCCAACTAGTATCATCCTTACCATCTGTTAGGTTGCTTGCTTGATACAAGTGATTCTTACGAGTAGAGCTTGCAGTTACAGTTGCTCCCTTGGCGAAGTCAGTCGCATACATTTGATCCAAGGTTGCTCGGAATTCTTTCAAGCGAGCGACGTCTGCATCTGCGAATTTACCTTCTTTATTTGGTGGAATATTGAGGAGAAGTGGCGTTCCACGACCAACCGACTTGAAGTAGATATCCATCAAATCTTTGATTGATTTTGGTTGTTGATTGTCATGGTAGAACCAACCTGAACGGATAGAAACGTCTGCTTCACCGACAGAGTACATATCTCCTTCTGGGTCTCCATGATTGAGATATTCATTCTTCACATCGTCAGTGATTTTAGCTTTCTTAACCTTATGCCAAACTGGATCTCCAGCGATACCACGTTCATTACCGATCCAACGGACACTTGTTGGTTGAGCAGAGAAGATAGCGATATCTCCTTCAGCTTCCTTAATGTACTTGAACCATTCGTCAAAGGTGTAGGTTACTTTTTGAGCTCCGCTACCACGCGCACCGTCCATCCAAACTTCGATGAATTTACCATTATTTCCATATTTAGGATTGCCAAGGATTTCCTTGAGCTGGTTGAGGTAGTATTCGTTGTACTCTTTTTCAGTTGAAACATGATATTTAGGGTTATTGGCATCCCATGGTGATAGGTAAACACCCATATTCATGTCATACTTAGTCGCTGATTTAGAGATTTCTTCAAGAAGGTCTCCCTTACCGTCTTTCCATGGACTTGCAGCTACCGTATGGTCTGTGTATTTAGATGGATAAATCACAAAACCGTCATGGTGTTTGACAACCATGATTGTTCGTTTGAACCCAGCATCCTTCAAAGTCTTAATCCACTGATCTGTATCAAGGTTTGTCGGGTTAAAGTTTTGAGGATTTTCTCTACCATTTCCCCACTCAGAGTTGGTGTAAGTGTTCATACCATAGTGGATGAAGGCAGCCAATTCTTCCTTGTGGTAATCCAATTGAGCCTTGCTTGGTAGTGGTCCATAGTTTCCAATTTCTGTTTCTTCGTCTTTTGGATCCACTACTGGAGTTGCAGGAGTTACTGGTTTTGGATCTTCAATTTTTTCGTATTCAAAAATAACTTGGTTCACTCCTTTATGTTGGATTGTTGCTTCTTGACTTGCATTGACTGCACGGTAGCCTGCAATTTCTTTGGCTTGGAATCTATGAACAAAGGAAACTTCATATTCTTTACCATCGTTATTATCCACAGTCTCAGTTGCTAATTCTTGGTCTGTACCTTTCAAACGATAATGAACGTCAAAGGAACCTTTATTGACCATATAAACAACCTTGATGACACGAGTTCCTGCAGGAGCCTTGCTCACAACACTATAATCATCTTCCCAAGCGTCTTTTAGTTGCTTGTTGACAGTTTTGCCGTCAATCGATACAATCTCATATTTGTCTTTATTCTTCTTGTAGAAATCAGTCTTCTCAATTTCTGTTTTATAGTTATAGTCGAACTGAGTTCCAACTTCTGTCTTTTCAACAAAAGTATCGTTTTCTTTGACTGGATTATCATTTTGGTCTAGGTGTTCGACAACAACTCGTCCATAATCAACACCTTCAAGGAGAGTCGCTACACCACTTTCATCGAAGGAATATTTGTTTTCACCGATTACAGCTGTCTTATTTCGAAGCATTTCTCCCTCTGGAGTGAAGTAATAACGATTGCCGTTATCGCCTTGATACCAACCTTTAACACCGTATTTGTCAATGATTTCTTTGACCCATGCCAATTGTTCTGGTGAGAGGACAAGCCCTCCTCCAAAGCGATCTTTTTCAGCAATGTTCGCATTATCAACAGTACCACGTTGGTGGATCCCAATGACCTTACCATCACCGTTAATAATTCCACCACCAGAAAGACCAGAAACAGAAGTCAAACGATAGGTAACACCTACAGCTCCATTTTCATCGTACTTTTCAGTATCTCTAACGACACCGTCTGCCTTATACAATTGACCAGGAACAATTGGTTCCTTCAATTCTGGAGAAGTTGAATCTGTAGGATAGCCAATTGTGCTCACTGGTTCTCCAGCTTTGTATTCCCGATGATCTGCTAGAGGAGTAAAGGTAGCCGCCTTATTTGGACTTGCAATTGAAAGTGGAACTGGAGCTACAACCAAGGCTAAGTCATTCTTATAACCTTCACCGAATTTTTCTTTATTCCAGAAATGAATATCCTTTTCCTTGAACAAAATAGTGTTCCCTGAAGTTGGTAAAGAATTATTCTTAGCAGTATTTGAACCTACATTGTAGTAGAACTTAGCCGTATCACCACCACGGATAGAACCAGCATTAGTATCCGCATCCTTGACCAAGAAGTTGTGCGCCACTGTCAAGATGACATTAGGAGCAACAAAGATACCTGAACCTGAGTTAAGGTATCGCTGACTACCTCCATTGGCCAAAGGTGAGCTAAAGATTGAATAAACCATAGTAGCAGATGTTGCTGGTTGACCTTCATAATTGATGCGCTTAAGGTCTTGTCCACCATTGATAATGGCTCTATTTTCTTTTCCAGCTTCAGATGGAGTTTCTTCCTTCGCTTTTAAGATACTTTCAGTCTCTACTTGTGGACTATCTTTTTCTGATACAATAGCTGCAGTATCCACTTTTTTCACTGGAGTATCAGGATAGGCACGGTCAGGGATTTCTTCAGGGAGTAAATCGCCAGCCACTTCAGCAGTTTTCCCTTCCTCTGCCACTTTCTCGACAGCAGGTTCTGTTTTTTCAGTTACTTCTTCTTTAACTGCTTCTTCTTTTTCATGATCTACATCTGCCACTTCTTTTGCTTGACTATCTACTTCAAGTTTTGGTTCTGTCACAAGTTCACTAGCCGCAACATTACCAGATGCAAAAAAAGCAAGACCGACTGCTACAGAAGCAACACCAACAGTCAGTTTACGAATACTAAATATTCTACCTTTTTCTAAAAAATATTGTTTCATCAAATACTCCTAATCTTCTAGAGCAGTCAGCTACTGCCCGAGCCCAGTGTAATCTGGCGACATTTTTTGTTTGATTCCCTAGCTTAAAATTCTTTCCCTGAGCTATTTATTTTGAGTAAATATAAGATTGTAGAAATCGCTTACATTTTTAAAAAATAAAATAATGCTTCCATTAGCAAGAATTTTTCTAGAGTTTTCGCATTATTATAAATATACTATGTTATATTAAAAAATGCAAGGGTTTTCAAAGTTTTAACTAGATTTTTACTAAATGATTATTTTACTTTTTATGACTAAAAAATCCTAAATTGGCAAGGCCAACTTAGGATTGTTTTGTTTTGAAGTGATAGTAGGCTCCAAGCATACCTGCAGTATTTTGATGACGCGCAAATTCTAATCTTGTTTTTTCCGCTAAGCTCGGAACAAGCGCATCTTTCAGAGCTGTACGAATTTTCGGTTTCAAAATCGCTTCTTGCCCCATAATACCACCACCTAGTATAACAACCTCTGGATTGGCAACATAACAGATGTTAGCAAGACCTTTCCCAAGATAGTCTACCATACGGTCAATGCCCTCCATACAGAGTTTATTGCCTTCTGTAGCTTCTTTGAAAATTCTGCGACCATTCCAATGAGCCACTTCCTCATCATGAGCCTTGGCTACATACTCAACCAAGGCAGTTGTAGAAGCTAAATCTTGGAAAGCCCCATCCTGCATATGCATATAGCCAACTTCACAGGCAGAATTACTAAATCCATGGAAAATCTGGCCATCAATGATTAAACAACCACCGATACCTGTTCCGATGGTCAAACAAAGCGTTATTCCTGCACCTTTTCCAGATCCAGAAACCGCTTCTGCTAGCCCTGCGCAGTTGACATCATTCTCAATTTCACAAGGAATGTTAAAGCTTTCTTCAATTTCCTTTTTAAATTGAGTTCCTGCATAGTTTGGAATTTGTGGACCAGCATAGAAAATCTCACCCTTATCAGGATCAACCATTCCCGCAGAGGAAATGGCTACACCTGACACTGGTCCTTTTTCTAGATAGCTAGCGACGATATCTTTTGTCTTTTGTAAGATGTGTGGACCACCCTTATGCGCCTCAGTCGCTACTTCGTGAGACTCTACAAGTTGTCCATCCTGATCAATTAAACCATATTTGATATTAGTTCCACCAACATCAATTGCAACGTAATTAGTCATAAAGCCTCCTATTGATTAGAGGAAACGCTCCTTAGTTTCACGAATCAATGCCGCAGCTGCTTCTACAACTGGACGATCTTCTTCGGTCACTGGTGTAAGTGGAGAACGAACTGATCCGATATTAAGTCCTTCATTGATTTTCAAGACTTCTTTGATAACGCCGTACATATTTCCATGTGCCGCAGTCAATTTACCGATGATAGCGTTGATAGCATATTGCAATTCACGCGCTGTTTCTAGGTCTTTATCTGCAATCAATTGGTTGAGTTTCAAGAAGAGTTCTGGCATAGCGCCATAAGTACCACCGATACCAGCTTTTGCACCCATGAGACGTCCACCTAAGAATTGTTCGTCTGGACCATTAAAGACGATATGATCATCACCACCAAGACTAACAAAAGTTTGGATATCTTGAACTGGCATTGAAGAATTTTTAACACCAATGACACGTGGGTTTTTCAACATTTCTGTGTAAAGACTTGGA
>NZ_KV794302.1:6813-48357 GCF_001808705.1 Streptococcus sp. HMSC074B11
CAACATTTCTGTGTAAAGACTTGGAGTCAAGGCAACACCTGCCAATTGAGGAATGTTGTAGATAACGTAGTCTGTATTTGGTGCTGCTGCACTGATGTCGTTCCAGTATTTAGCAACTGAGTACTCAGGCAAACGGAAGTAAATTGGTGGGATTGTTGCAATAGCATCTACCCCCAAGCTTTCAGCATGGCGAGCAAGTTCCATACTGTCTTTAGTATTGTTGCAAGCCACATGAGCAATGATGGTCAATTTACCTTTAGCAACTGCCATGACTTCTTCCAAGATCAATTTGCGGTCTTCTACGCTTTGGTAGATACATTCACCTGAAGAACCATTGACATAAAGCCCTTGAACACCTTTATCAATGAAGTATTGCACCAAGGCACGAGTACGTTCTGGGCTTACTTCATCCGCATCATCATAACATGCGTAGAAGGCAGGAATGACACCTTCATATTTTTTTAAATCTGACATAGATTTCTCCTAAGATTTCTTATTTTCTGCTCTTGGCAGATGATTTTTTACTATTTTAGTATACACCTTGTGAAAAGCGCTTTCAATACATCTCAGCCACTTAGATTTTAATTTCTATTCATCTCCCATAGCTTTTCTTGTTTGAAAGTAGTTTCATAACGTTTTCAATCTGCCTGATATTTAGCAAACAATTTTTCCATTAATCCAGCTTGGCAAAAAGCAAGAAGGCCAAAGCCAAAAAGTAGAAATGCTGAACCACCAAGCACTAGAGTGAAGCCTGATAGATAGAGAAGCATCATGATTAATAAAATAATTGCGAACATCAAGAAGAACCACACGAAGTTAAAGCTGACCAAAAGCAAGCCCTTTTGAAGAACTTCTTTCCAAGTCAAGTCATAGCGTGCTGCAATTGGATAGCTAGCCAACATGACTAAGGTTAAAAATATCAGAATTCCTAAGCAAATAGCTTTAATGAGCTGGAAGCCTAGGCTGGTTTGCCCCCAGAATAGAGATAAGTCAACTACACTGATCAGAAAAATTCCTAGTTCCAACAAACCTAACTGGAGACCTAATTTCAAATTTTGCTTAAAGGCTCTCATATAAGTTTTAAAAACAGGAACACGTCGACTACTCTTAACTTCAAAGATTGTCTGATAGAGACTGATTTTCGCTACTCCGATCGTCACAATTGGCAAACAAGACACAACAAAGAGTAGATTAACCGTCACAATATCTAAAACTTTCTCGCAAAAACGCATCAGAAAGTTATCCGTATCAAATGCCGCTTTTATCAATCCAGATCCTTTATGTGCCATTGTTTGCTCCTCCTAACTGACTAATCGATTAAAATTTTAAATAAATATTTGCGAACTTTATCTTCCATACCTGCATAACCATTAGGTTGATGAGGCTCCCCTGGGAAGAAAACTGCAAAATTGTGATAACCCAACAAGAGTGGGTATTGTTCATGACAATGGACAAATCCTATATCGCTAGCTTCATCAAAGGCTACAGCCTCATCTTTGACACGAGAACCATAGCTAGAGTACTCATGTCCTTCAACCAACAAATGCAAATCTGCATATTTTTTATGATGCTCAAAACGATCATTTTCTTCTTGGTTGAGAACATTTTCCTGCACAACTAGAAAGACCTTATCCCCATCAATCTCATATTTCCCAAGTTCAAAAGACTCTTTTCGATGCTCGTAGAGATAATCAATGGCCTTATCGAGATTTGGATGAATCCCTTTATAAAAGGTGATATTTTTTAAATCATCAAAAATCATAGTAATTTCCTTTACCTGATTGTTATCTTCAGACACAAAATGTCTAGCCAGTAAGTTTATAAGTGTCTAACAAAACTTCAAGAAGTAAGGAACTACTCTCCATTTTGTAGACACTTATATAGCCTATATTCTCTTAGTCTATCAACTATACTTCTGCATACTGATAAACAGATTGTACTATATTCAATTTTCGCAGAGTACTATCCTTTGACAGCTCCCATAGTAATCCCTTGAGTGAAGGATTTTTGGAAGACAAGGAAGACCGTTACGATTGGCACAGCTGCAAGGGCAGCACCAGCCATGATCAAACCGTAGTTGGTTGCCATCTCGGCCTGCATAGTTGCAACCCCGAGTGAGATGGTCAAGTTTTGACGTGAAGTCAACATTACCAATTGCATGAAGTAGTCATTCCAAGTATTGATGAAGGTAAAGATTGCAAGTGCTGCAAATCCTGGCTTCACGATAGGGAAGGCTACGCTCCAGAATGTACGAATCTCGCCACATCCATCGATTTTAGCAGATTCAAGCAATTCTGTAGGAATGTTTTCACTGAACTGTTTCATGAGGAAGACCCCAAATGGCCATCCGATTAACGGTAAGATAACTGCCCAAAGAGTGTCGTGGATTCCCATAAAGTTAACGATACGTACCAATGGTACAAGGACAACTTGTTTTGGAAGGGCCATGGCAGCGATGAAGATTGCAAAGAGAATGCGTTGTCCATAGAAACGTTTCTTAGCCAAGACATAACCCGCTAGTGAAGAGGTTGCACAAACCAAGAACATCGTTACTAAAGAAATGAACACTGAGTTCCACATCCATTGCAAGGCTGGGTTTTGCACCATCAATTGTTGGAAGTTCTCCATGGTTGGAGCTTTAGGGAACCATTGTGGTGGAATCATAATGGTATCTGGTTGTGATTTGAATGCACCTGTCAAGATCCAGTAGAATGGGAAGATAAACAGTACAGTCAACAAGAGCAAAATGATTGTTGAAATAACAGTAAAGGCTGTTAATGGTTTCTTTTGTTGTGTAGGTTGCATAGCTGTCTCCTTTCCTTAGTATTCTACATCGTTTCCGAGGATCTTGAATTGAGCGAAGCTGACAAGGGCAATCATAACTGCCAAGAATACACCAATAGTATTGGCATAGCCATATTCAGTCAATTGGAAGGCTTTTTCGTAGAGGTAGTACATAAGTGTACTTGTTGAGTAGTTTGGACCACCAGATGTCAACAATTGAATCAAGGCGAAACATTGGAATGAGTTGATGGTTGTAATGATTGCGATATAAAGAGTTGTTGGAAGAAGGCTTGGCCATTTAATCTTCCAGAATACTTGGAACTCAGTCGCACCGTCAACACGCGCTGCTTCTACAAGTGAGTTATCAATATTACCCATTGCAGCGATGTAAAGAATGATTGGTTGACCAACTGATGTTGTCAAGAGAATAATCATAATCGCCATCAAAGCCCAGTTTTTATCTCCCAACCAAGAAATGTTTTGGCTGATGATATGGCTTGACTTAAGCACGAAGTTCAAAATACCTGATAGTGGATCGTAGATCCATTTCCATACTACTGTTACGGCAACACTACCTGTTACTACAGGAAGGAAGAATACGAAACGATAGAAAGATCTAGCAACGGCATTTTGTTGGTAAGTTTGTGATGCTACAAAGAGCGAGAAGAGTACAACGACTGGTACAGACCCAATAACCAAGATTACGGTATTAATCAAAGATTTTGTAAAGACAGGGTCTTTAAACATACGAATGTAGTTGTCCAAGCCAACAAACTCAAAGCTTGTCATCGAGTAGTTAAAGAAACTTGTGATGAAGCCCATGATCATTGGAGCTAAAACGAAGACGGTAAAGAAGATTAATACTGGTGCTAGGAATGCGTAGGAAATAATAGTTTCCCGCATGCGAATTTTATTGATTTTCACAGTCGGCACCTCACTTTCACATAGTTTTGTTTTTTTGACTGTTATCTGACCCTGATCTAAAATCAAAATGAAATTTTTCTAAGATTCGTCAATGTAAAAACTTCATTTTAATTTTGACCTGTCAGTTGCTTCTATTTCAAACAAAAGTCCCCCTTTTCATACACAGATATGCTCAGGGAAAAGGGGGGAACTCAGTTTTTATTTAGGGCTTATTATTTAGCTGCTTTTTTGATTGTTTCATTCGCTTTTTCAGTGAATGCTTTCAATGCTGCAGCAGGTTGTTCGTCACCATTTGATACAGCTTGCAACATTGGGAACCAAAGTGTTCTCATTTCAGCAAAGCCGTCGATTGTATTGTAGTATGGTGAGTAGTATTGAGTCCAGCTACCGATTGTTTCCATACGTTTGTCATCATAAAGTTTTCCAAATGAAGTACGAACTGGGAATGCGCCTGTACGAACTACGTCTTTAGGACCCCATTCTTTGTCATCTGCGATGAATTGGATGAATTTCTTAGCTGCTGCGACTTTCTTTTCGTCTTTGTTGTTAAATACTGCAAATCCATTTACAAGGTATTCAAGAGCTGGTTTGCCTGAATCAGATGGGAATGGTACTTCTACCACTTCTACTTTACTTGATTCCAAAAGTTTAGCTTGGATACCATTTTGAGCTGGTGCCCAAAGGATTGTGTAAGAAGTTTGACCGTTTGCAAAGTTTTGGATATCTGCTCCACCGTCAAATTGTGAACCGTTGTTCAACAAACCATCTTTGATCCAGCTTGATGCTTTTTCAAGACCTTTAACGAATTTAGGATCGTCAGTTGTATACTTGGTTACATCTTTGTCAGTTACAGAACCGCCATAAAGGTTAGCGATGAAGGCACGTGTTCCTTGGTCTCCCCCTTGACCTGAACTGAACAATGAACCTGGTGTATACCCTTTATCTTTAAGCGCTTTCAAAACTTTTTCAAAGTCATCAGTTGTCCAACCTTCTTTTACAAGGTTTGCAACTCCTGCATCTTCCAACATTTTCTTGTTCATCGCCATGTAGAATGGTGCAGAACTGATTGGATACATGTAAGCTTTATCACCAGCTTTACTTGCTTGGATGATATTTTCGTTGTTAACATCTTTCACAAATTCATCTGTAAAGAGGTCATTCAACTCAGCCAATTTACCATTTTTACCGTATTGGATGATACGTCCTGGTGCGTCAAAGAGTACGTCTGGCGCAGTTCCAGCTTCGATTGCTGTAGTGATCTTTTCAGGTCCAGATTTGAAGTCGATTGTTTCTAGTTTAACTTTAACATCTGGATTTGCTTTTTCAAAAGCTTCGATGATAGATTTTTCATAAGTTCCTACACCATCGCCAGTTTTTTCTTGAGTAAAGACTGGGAATGCCCACCAAGTGATTTCAGTTTTTCCACTGTCACTACCTGAGCTAGCCGCATCTTTGTTTGCATCTGATTTGCCACAAGCAGCAAGAGATAGAACCGCAGCACCCGCAAGTACTGTACAAGCTAGTTTTTTAAATTTCATTTGTATTCTCCTAAATGATGATAAGCGTATCCGAATCGGATAATGAGTAATGTGGACTTTGTATACGTTTTCATTTTTTCCTACTAATCAACCACTCTCCTCGTTTTTTATATTGTGTTATTTAAGACCCGCAACAAATCGTTCCGTGATCTCTTTTGGTCTAGTAATAGCGCCACCAACTACGATACCTCGCACCCCGTAACCTAGGATTTGCTTAGCTTGTTCTGGTGTGTGAATCTTACCTTCGGCGATGACGTCCACCCCTGCGTCGCAGAGTTTCTTGATGAGTTCAAAGTCTGGCCCGTCCACTTTTGGACTGTAAGAAGTGTAACCTGACAAGGTTGTTCCAACAAAGTCAATTCCCGCTTCAACTGCTGTTAGACCTTCCTCAAAGGTACTTGTGTCAGCCATCAAGAGTTGATTTGGATATTTTTCTTTGATTTGGCGGATAAATTCTTGGATCTCTAAACCATCATGACGTTCACGTTTGGTACAGTCAAGAGCAATGACTTCGATGTCAAGAGCTGCTAGTTCATCTACCTCTCTCATAGTCGCTGTGATGAATGGTTCCTGTGGTGGATAATCACGTTTAATAATTCCTATAATCGGAAGTTTAGTGACCTCTTTAATCTCCTTAATATCTCGAACACTGTTTGCTCGGATACCGACTGCACCACCTTGTTCAGCTGCTTTCACCAACAAGGGGATAACTCCTCCCGCTTCTGTGTAAAGCGGTTCATGAGGAAGTGCCTGACAAGAAACGATGATTCCATCTTTGATTTGTTCAATCAAGGCTTCTTTACTAATTTGTGGCATCAACTTTCCTCCTTTTCTTTTCCTTTGTGTTTATGTGACTATTATAACTTATTATTAAAGCGCTTTCAATAACTTGTGCTAGAATAGATTGGAGTTTCAAAACAATTTTATGCAACAGTTTCTTCTGAAAGTAGTTTCAGGGACCTTGTGATTTGAATATTCTATAGGGATTTATTATACCGATTGAATCACTCTATCTTTTTTTACAAAAAAGTGTATAATAAAATCAATTATAATGATTGGAAGTGATTTATAATGGATGAACTAAAAAAAGTTATTATAGATTTAATTGGCAACGACGCTGTGGATTCTTTCCTCCAACAATTTCCTAACTATTTTGCAAATATACAAAATAATCCCTATTTTTTAAATATAGCTACAGGATTGATTGTCAACGCTATTTGGCAAGCTTTTCAAAATAAAAATGGTGATTTTAAGGTTAACGATGTAATTTTAGAGGAAAAAATTGTTCACAAAAAAGACGTAGTAGCTTCAATACCTCTAGGAAATTATGCATCACTTCCAAAGGGGAATCACACTTTTCCATATTTTGCTTTTTCAGAAATAGGTAATCTTCAATTCACTACAAATCAAAACACAAAATTGAAAAATGTGAAATTAATTTATTCAATAGATGATCAACTTGAAAACACCGATAACATTGAAAATTTGACTAATATACTTAAATTTGAAAAATTAAAGAAAAAAAGTAAGAAAAATGAAAAAATTTTTCGTTCCGATTGCCCACTAGTATTCTCGTCTGAAAATGAATTTCGAATAAAAAATTTTCTTGTCTGCGTAGATGCAGGAAAAAAAGGCTATGATTGTTTTGTCATTCAAACATTTCAGGCAGCACTACTCGAATATTTCGTATCATGTAAAATTAATTCCAATTTAGAGTGTGAAAATTTCGGAGTTATATTCCCTGTAGATCCATTAAAGAATAGATTCAAAATGCAACATAGAATTATACGATTAAATAATTTGGATTCACTGGTAGATGATTTTATCATTGAGGGGAATGCCTACAAAACTGGAATACATACGGTTCATTTTAAAAATTTTGTAAAATTTTTTTACGACGCATATAACTTTCAAAAATATGAATAATTTAAAAAGAGGTAGTGTGATTTTATTCCCATTACCTCTTTCTATTTTTATAAAGTCAAATGATTAGAATTATTTTCTCAATCTTCTTTTCTCTTCCCCAAAGCAAACATACCAAGGAGCATCCCCACAAGCCCTACTGATGCAAGGGCAGTGGCATCTTTACTTCCTGTCTTAGGAAGAACATCTTGATGAACTGCAGGTGCTTGATAGGTCTTATCTTGTGCCATAACCTGAGATACAATAGACTGCTGACCTTTGTGATCTGGATTTTTTGCGCTCGCTATTTCTGAACCTTTGACATCGCCTACAAATCCTGGTTTTTCTGTTGACGCGACGTCATTCTTCACACTGCCTGTGAATGCTGGGACTTCATGTACAGCTGCTTCGCTACCATTGACTCCACCTGCAAATTCTGGAGATTCTGCTTTTGCTGCTTCTACACCTACTGTACCAATAGGTTCAGTATACTCTGGGAGCTCCGTTACAGCTGCTTCACTACCATTGACTCCACCAGTAAATTCTGGAAGTTCAGCAGTCGCAGCTTCTACACCATTAACACTACCTGTGAATTCTGGTACTTCGTTAACAGCAGCTTCACTACCGTTGGCAGCTCCAGGAATGCCTGCTCCTTCAAGACTCACTGGAAGGTTGTGCATACTCTCGATAGCTCCAGAAGCAAGTCCAGTTATCTCCTGACCAAGATCTGACTTGTCTATTGTAAATAGAAGAGTCTTAGTATCGTACTGGGTCATGAAGTTTACTTTTTTACCATTTGCCAACTGAAGTGTTGGGATTTTGTTAACCAAAACTTCTGAATCAAATTCTACTGCAAGAATTCCTGGCCATTTTTCAATAACATTTTTAACTTTGGCTTCTTTAGGAGAAATTCTTTCCTTCGTTAAGAAATCCCAGTTGAATTTCTTGAAGGATAGAGTATAAGGATTGCCTCCAGCTTCATGATGTTCGTACAAGAGACCAAATTCTTTTGGTCCGATCTGTTGAAGTGAGTTATAGGCATACTCCCCTTCTTGAATCAAATGATGATGCAGCCAAGTCAACTCGCCATCTTCTTCTACACGAGCCACTCGAATGTAACCATTCTTACGACCTGGGCCATTGGCATTTGCTAGAAGGATATACTCCTTACCATCTTGAACCGTATGAGTCGCTGCCATTTGAACATAAACATCTGGCACATCATAGCGTGCTACATAGTTGTCCCATGTAATACCACCATCATAACTTGTCGCAACCTGCAAATCACCTGTCAAACCACGCATAAAGAGTTTCAACTGACCATTGTTCAGCTGAACAACTGAAGCCTCCGTGTTTTGAGCATAGTAATTGTTCATGTTACTTGAATCAACTACTGTACCATCATAAAGTGTACGGTTATCATTGACACCGCCACCCATATGCCAAGTCTTACCATGGTCATCTGAGTAGATGATACGAGATGATTGAGAACCATTGAGGTGGTTTGTTCTATTCGTCGTATAGACAGGAACGACGATCCGACCTTTATGAGGTCCATTCTGGAGGGTAATGCCCACTCCAGGTCCCACACCTAAGAATTTCATCCAATCAGCTTTGACCATTGGGGTAATATCTTGAGGAGCTGACCAAGTCTTACCATCATCATCACTGTAAGACATCCATAGGTAGCTGTCTTTAGCAATTCTAAATGGAGAAGTTTTATTACTTGTAAAGTAGATATTTCCTAGTAACTGCTCACCCTGATAAAGATCACCTTTATCGCTATAAGCCGGCTTGACAGGATTTACAACAACACGGTAATCCGTTGCCTGACCATCTGGTGTGTAGACTACACCATTTTCACGAATAGTATAGGCCCCATTTTCTCCTTCACGATAGAGAATTTGGTAGGTTTTCCCATCAATTTCTTTATAAGCTTCCTCTTTTTCAGCTGACATCCCAAAGATACCTTTTCCTTCTGGGAACATATCATAGACTGAAAAGATTCGTTTGGTTTCAGTATCTTGGGCTAAAACCATATCGATATTTACTGGTGAACCAACAGATGGATCAGTAGCTTTTGGATTGTCGCGTAGATTCGTAAGTGTGATACGATCGCCCCATGTTTGGCCCTGATCTTCACTTCGTTTGACGACCATACCGATATCTCCCCAGTCATAGTGGTGCAATCGGCGTTCGTCAGCTCCAGCAATCAGAGTTCCCTTGTCAGTCTTAAGGAGGGCTGGAATACGATAGCTATTAATACCATCTGGATTTGACTGCCCATTTTTACCAGCTTCAAAGACATCCTTTTTATCTGTTATCTCAGCTCCTTCTGGAAGCTTTTTCTCTAATTCGGATCTTTCAAAGAGGTAGCTACGATTTTGAACTTCTTCTGGACTCAAGGCACGATCGTAAACAGTTAGATTACGAACTTGTAAGCCTGCCCCCCAAACCATACTTCCTGCACGATTTGTGGTACCAATTTGCATATGATTTACATCAGGCATATCTTTGATAAAGCGTCCTGATTTCTTACTTGTTCGTGACAAGACTCCATTTACATAGAGACGAACTTGTCCATCTGGAGAATCTGCACTTGGTCTTTCAACTGTAAAGGTTACTGAATTCCACTGACCTGGTTTGACTGTTAATGGTGCGTCTGTGTATCTATCATAAAATTGGTCGCCGTTTTGATCGCGGCCCTCAATCAAGGCAACGTTGTTATAAACAGCCATGGTGAAATATTCATTTCGAACCGTATCACTTGAGGCTGAGAAAAGGTTGTAAAATGCTGGTGCAGAAGCATCTGGTTTGAACTCCATATGAATGGTCGCATTTTGAAGCTGTTTCAGTTTGTCCAGTTGCTCTGTCAGATCAATTCTATTGCTATTTGCAGCATTAGTCTCTACATCTTCCCTTTCAAGAACAGTATTGACATTTTCCAACTCTCTAGCATAGTAATCACGTGGAAGTGAAGCTGGATCTTTTTCGATTTCTCTAGTTGCTTCTGCCGTTTCTGCTGTTGCAGTTGTCTCTGCCGTTGCAGTTGTCTCTGTTCCAGTATGTGCTTCTGTAGATGTATGTGTGACTGTATCTACCCCATTAGACTCTGTCGCACTCTTTTCAGTATCTACTGCTTTTTCTGCCTGATCCTTCTCTACTCCTAGTTCTGTCGTTTCCTTATTGGTAGCTGTTGCTTCTTGTGCCAATACTGGCGATGCACCAAAAACAACTGCTCCAATAACGACTGAAGCGGCTCCTACTGTAAATTTGCGAATTCCGTATCGTTGTTTTCTCTCCAACTGATTATGCTTCATCTTTCTTCCTTTCATTTTTAAAAATAAAGCGCTTTCTTTTTTGATTAAAATTTTTAGTCATCTGACTAAATGACAAAAATTACTTTTTCACGAAGGGTTACACTCGCTCTTTCAAATTTTCTCTCACTTAACGATCAACAATCTATCATCATGCCATCGTTAACTAGAGTCTCCTACTCCTTTCAAATTTTATCTTATTCTCATTATATAATAAATTTCTCTATTTTAAGATAGATGAATATAGAACAGATTTTACTTTCAGTTTTAGAAATATAAAATTGGACATTTGAAACTACTTTCGGACGCTTTGGATTTTTCTAACATAAAATTGCTTCATCCAGTTGAATCGTTTTTTAATGAACTTTATCTCAAACTTATACTCAATGAAAATCAAAGAGCAAACTATGAAGATAGCCGCAGGTTGCTCAAAACACCGTTTTGAGGTTGTGGATAGAACTGACGAAGGCAGTAACATATATACGGTAAGGCGAAGCTGACGTGGTTTGAAGAGATTTTCGAAGAGTATTAACTATTTGACTCCTGATTTATCTAGATCAAAAAGGCCGTAACTAGTTCTAGTCACGACCCTTTCTAATATAAGATCAAATTTCTCTATGAATTTCGTTAGTTTTAACTATTTCATTGATCTTCTTTTTTCTTACCCATGGCAAACATACCTAGGAGCATGCCTACAAGTCCGAGCGAAGCGAGAGGAGCAACATTTTCACTTCCTGTTTCAGGGAGGAGATGCTGATGAGCAGCAGGGGCTTGATAAGTTTTATCCTCTGCCATGGCCTGAACCACAATAGATTGTTCTCCCTTATACTCTGAAATCTCATGGACAGCAGCTTCAGCACTGTTTACACCACCTACATATGCTGGAATATCTGTGCTTGCAGCCTCTACCGCATTAGTGCCACCTTCATAGGCTGGAAGTTCTGAACTTGCTGCTTCTACTCCATTCACGCCACCTGTGTACTCTGGAACTTCTAACTTAGCAGACTCTACTCCGTTGACGCCACCTGTGTATTCTGGAACTTCTAACTGAGCGGCCTCTACTCCATTCACGCCACCTGTGTATTCTGGAGAATCTAACTTAGCGGCCTCTACTCCATTCACGCCACCTATGTATTCTGGAACTTCTAACTTAGCGGCTTCTACTCCATTGACGCTACCTGCATACTCTGGAACTTCTAACTTAGCAGACTCTACTCCGTTGACACCACCTGTGTATTCTGGAGTTTCTAACTTAGCGGCCTCCACTCCATTCACACCACCTGTATACTCCGGAATTTCTGACTTAGCTGATTCTACTGCATTGACGCCACCTGTATACTCCGGAATTTCTGACTTAGCTGATTCTACTGCATTGACGCCACCCTCAAATTCTGGGCTTTCTGATGTAGTTGCTTCCTCACCATTGACACCACCTTCAAAGGCTGAAGTGTCCGACTTAGCTGATTCTACTGCATTCACACCGCCTTCGAACTCTGGACTTTCTGCCTTAGCTCCTTCCTCACCATTGACACCACCTTCGAAGGCTGAAGTGTCTGACTTAGCTGATTCTACTGCATTCACACCACCTTCAAAGGCTGGGCTTTCTGATGTAGTTGCTTCCTCACCATTGACGCCACCTTCAAAAGCTGGAACGTCATGAATGACAGACTCCCCTTTTGAGCTTTCTACTAGACTACCTTCTGGAACTTCATGGATCGCTGCTTCCTCGCCGTTCACACCACCTTCGAAGTCCAGAATCTCATGAATGGCTGCTTCAGCACCATTGACACCGCCTTCAAATTCTGGGACTTCATGAATAGTTCCCGGTGGATTTTCTTCGACCTCTATTTCTGGAACTTCATGAATAGCGGCTACTTCGCCGTTCACACCACCTGAGAAGTCTGGCACATCATGAACGGCTGCTTCCTCACCGTTGATGCCACCTTCAAAGGCTGGATCCTCGTGAACTGTACCTTCACCATTGACTGCACCTGTAAATTCTGGAACTTCATGGATTTCTGCTTTTGCTCCATTTTTACCACCAGGAACTCCTGCACCTTCAAGACTTACAGGTAAATTATGCATGCTCTCAATTGCACCATCAATGATTTCTGTAATTTCTTGACCAATATCTTCCTTGTTAACTGCGAAAAGCAATGTTTTTGTATCGTATTGCGTCAAGAATGTTGCAAAATTACCATTTGCCAGTTTAAGAACTGGTGGCCGATTCACCAATACTTCAGAATCAAATTCTAAAGCAATGACATTTTTGCTCATCTCCACAGCATTTTTCACAGTTGCTTTTGTTGGAGAAATTCTATCCTTGCTTAAGAAATCCCAGTTGAATTTCTTATAAGACAAGGTGTATTCATTTTGAGTGGCAGTCGCATGCTCATAAAGCAAGCCAAATTCACCATTTCCAAGATCTTGCAAGGAGTTATAAGCAAATTTACCACTTTGAATTGGATTGTGCTTGAGCCAAGTTAGATCCCCATTAGCTTCCACACGTGCCAAGTGCACCAGACCATTGTAGCGTCCTGGCCCACCTGCGTTACTGAGGACGATATATTCCTTACCATCTTGTACCGTATGAATAGCAGACATTTGAACGTAGACATCTTTGACATCCGCATAGCGCTTCACATCTTTTTCCCAAGTTGCTCCGCCATCCTTACTTGTTGCAACCTGCAAATCTCCTGTCAATCCACGCATGAAGAGTTTGAGGTCTCCATTATTCAACTGAACAACAGTTGACTCAGTATTTTGAGCACCTGGATTATTCATGGTTGAAGAGTGAATTGTTTGGTTGCCTACTGGACGGTTATCATTGACCGCTTCACCTGCTTGCCAAGTTTCACCATGGTCATCCGAGTAAATGACGCGTGAAGACTGGGATCCACTTAGGTAGGATACGTTATTTGTCGTATAGACTGGGATAACCAGACGTCCTTTGTGAGGTCCTGAATGCAAGGCAATACCTGTACCAGGTCCAGTACCTAAGAAATGCATCCAATCCTTACGAATTCCATATGTAATATCTTTTGGTGCAGACCAAGTTTTACCATCGTCATCACTATAAGACATCCAGAGATAGTTGGTATTTGAAACTCTAAAGATATTCTTGTCACTATAATCAAAGTAGACATTACCAATCAGTTCTTCACCTTTATACAAATCCCCCTTATCACTATAGGCTGGCTTCTTAGGATCAACTACAACACGGTATTCTGTCTTTCTATTTTCAGGGTCGAAGACTTCACCATTTTCACGAATTGTATAACGTCCTGCATCACCTTGTTTGTACAAGACTTGGTATACCTTGTCCCCAATTTGTTCATAGGCTTGTGGTGCTTTTCCTGGAAGAGAAAATACAGCCTTACCTTCAAGGAACATATCATAAATTGAAAAGATTCTCTTAGTTTTCGGATCTTGGACTAGGGCCATGTCAATGTTGACTGGTGATGGCCATTCTGGATTCTTAGCATTCTCATTATCACGAGGATTTGAGATGACAATTCTATCTCCCCATGTTTTGCCCTTATCATCACTACGACGAACAACCATACCGATATCACCCCAGTCAGAGTGATGCAAGCGTCTCTCATCTGCACCAGCAATCAAGGTTCCTTTATCAGTTTTCAGCAGGGCTGGAATACGGTAGCTTGCAATACCATCTTTATTTGGCTTGCGGTTCTCACCACCTTCAAAAACGTCCAGTTTATCAGTAACTTCTGCTCCTTCAGGAAGTTTCTTCTCCAACTCTCCTCTTTCAAAAAGTTGGCTACGTTTTTTAACTTCTTCTGGTGAAAGGGTACGATCATAAACAGTTAGATTACGGACTTTAAGATTAGCGCCCCAGAAGTTTTTGCCTGTGCGTTTCGTTGTACCGATTTGCACATGGTTGACATCTGGCATGTCTTGGATGAAACGACCAGACTGAGGACTTGTGCGCGACAAGACACCATTTACATAGACACGAACTTGACCTTTTGGTTGGTCTGCATTTGGTCTTTCAACTGTGAAGGTTACAGAGTTCCACTCACCTGGCTTAATTTTCAAAGGAGCAGTTTTATAATCACCATAGAATTGGTTTCCATTTGCATCACGACCTTCAACGATAGCTGTGTTATCAAGGATGGCCATAGTGAAATACTCATTTACTTTGGTGTCACTAGAAACTGAGAAAAGGTTGTAAAAACGTGGAGCAGATGCATCTGGCTTAAACTCCATATGAATGGTCGCATTTTGAAGTTTTTTAAGCTTATCTAGTTCCTCTTTCATGTCAACTCTTTGACCGTTTGAAGGATTGGTTTCAACATCTTCCTTCTCTATAACAGTATTGGCATTTTCCAACTCTCTTGCATAAAAGTCACGCGGAATGTTTCCAACTTCGTCTTCACTCTCTGTAGCTGGAGTTTCGTTTGATGCTTCTGTTTCTGTTGGTTTTTCAGACCCTGGGTTTGCTTGCAACTCTTCACGGCTCACTTCTGTTCCACTATTATTTACTGTGGTTACTTGGCCTGCAGGTTCCTTATCTAAATTAGCTAGACTTCCTGTCTCTACTTCCTTAGACAATTCTGGCAAAGATTGCCCCGCTGTTTCACCATTCGTTGATGGCGCCTCTTGAGCCAAAGCCGGTGCAGCACCAAAAACAACCGCTCCAATCACTACTGAAGCTGCTCCAACTGCAAATTTCCGAATTCCATATCTCTGTTTTCTATTAAAATCTCTCTGATTCATGTGTTCCCTTCCGTTATTTTTAAAAAAATAAAGCGCTTTCTTTTTTGCTTAAAATTTTTAGCCTTTCAGACTAGCTGCAAATAAGAAACTGTATTATTGAATGAAATTGCCATTCTTTGTAGATGAAATGCTGTTGCTCTTTTATAAATTCCATGTTAAAAGATTCGCAACTAGCTATACTCCTTTCACATTTTATCTTAATCATATTATATAATAAATATTCTAAATTTTAGACTTTATAATCTATAATAGATTCTACTTTCAAAGATATTTAGAAGTTTCAAACTACCTGAAACTACTTTCTCATTATCTGGATCACATAAAGAAAAACCTGTAGTTTATTCGAAACTACAGAGCTTTTTTTCAATTTTTAGTGACCAAGATAGGTAAAGGGGATCTCACTACCACACAACCAATTGTAAACTTGATCATTGACATGAACATTCATGGCCTCATGAGCGTATTCAGGCATGATACGATAACTCTTTTCACAAGTCAAACGGTTGTAAATAGCAAACTGAGTGATTGGATAGCAAACATCATCATCAAGCCCAGTAATCATTCGAACTTCCCCCTTAATGCGATGGGCAAGATTTTTTACATCGATATAGGCGAGCGTCTCCATAATCTGCTCTTCTGTCTCATGGAATGGATCATGGAACTTAAAATAACGAAAGAGTTCATCATAGGCTTCGCTGGTATTTCCAATCTCGAGTACCCGTCTAAAGTCTGATAAGAATGGATAAATAGCAACTGTACGCTTGATACGTAGATTTAGCCCCGCAGCCACTAGAGCTAGTGCCCCTCCTTGAGAAGCTCCATAGCTTGCTAATTGCCCCTCATCCACTTGTGGGAAACTAGCGACAATTTCAATCAACTGATAGATATCTAGATAGACATCTTTATAGAAGAGTTGCTCTTTTCCTTCTACTGCACCACGAATGATTTGGCCCTTAACTGTATTTCCGAGTGGTGAGCGTAAGCCATCTTGTGAGTATCCAGATTGTCCACGAACATCCATCGATACGACACCATAACCAGCTACTGTAAAGGCTAGCATATCTGTCCAATCCCAGCAACGTCCCATATAACCATGGAAGTGGAAAATGACCGGTACTTTCTTTTCTGATTTTGGTAAGACTATACGCGCATAAACAAGACCATCACGGGTACCTTTAAAGGTTAACTCATAACACTTCACATTTGGAATATGAAAGTTTCGTTCTTCTAGTTGGTAATCTGGCAGGACCGAAACCTTATCAATCTCCCCATCCCAAAAATCATCAAAATCATGAGGAACTTCATCCCTTCCTTTGTATGTTTTCATTTCTTCTATTAGTGCTGGATTTCTCATAAAACCCTCCTTAATTTTGTAACCGTTACCATAACTCTAGCACATATAGGTATGCTTTGCAAGATGGATTTTTAAATAGAAAGTGATTTTAATTTTGAAGATTCATAAAAGCTTATCTGAAAGTAGTTTTATCTATTCCATTCTGTCTAGATTCAATACACTTTCAAGGAAAACAGCTTCTTTGATCTCTCATCCAATTGTCATTGAAGACTAATCTTATACTCTTCAAAAATCAAATTCAAACTACGTCAGCTTTATCTGCAACCTCAAAGCCGTGCTTTGAGCAACCTGCGGCTAGCTTCCTAGTTTGCTCTTTGATTTTCATTGAGTATTAGCATGTTCTCGGGTATATAGTTGTCTATCTTTAAACTAGTTTTTTACAAAAATAAAAAAGTTTCATAATCTTAATAGAATTGTTCTATCAAGATTACAAAACTCTTTCTTATTTCAACTCTTTTTTATAGCGTTCCAACTCTGCTTGGTTTGCCCAAACATAGTGACCTGGACGAATTTCTACCATAGAAGGCTTATCAGTTTCATAATCATGTTGATCTGGATCATAGACTTTCAAAACTTTTTTACGTTCCAAGATTGGGTCTGGAATAGGAACAGCTGATAGAAGTGCCTGTGTATATGGATGAACTGGATTGTTAAACAATTCTTCAGTTTCAGCCACTTCAACAATGACACCCTTATAAATTACCGCAATACGATCAGAAATGAAACGAACTACTGACAAATCGTGGGCGATAAAGAGATAAGTCAATCCTAATTCTTTTTGGAATTTCTTGAGCAAGTTCAAAACTTGGGCACGTACTGAAACGTCCAAGGCTGAAATTGGCTCATCCGCAATAACGAAGTCAGGTTGCATAACCAAGGCACGGGCAATCCCGATACGTTGACGTTGTCCACCTGAGAACTCATGTGGGTAACGTGTCAAGTGTTCAGCCAAAAGTCCCACTTCACGAATGATATTTTGGACTTTTTCTTTTCTTTCTTCTTCATCTTTAAATAAATGGTAGTTATAAAGACCTTCAGAAATGATATAGTCAACTGTTGCACGTTCATTCAAACTTGCAGCAGGGTCCTGGAAAATCATTTGGATACGACGAATTAATTCCGAAGCTTGTTCACGTGATTTTTTACCATTAATTTTTTTACCTTCAAAGATGATATCACCTTTGCTAGTATCATTAAGACCGATAATAGCACGACCAATTGTTGTCTTACCACTACCAGACTCTCCAACAAGTGAGAAAGTTTCTCCTTTGTTGATAAAGAAGTTCGCATTTTTAACAGCGACAAACTTTTTGCTTCCTTCACCGAAGGAAATTTCTAAGTCTTTAATTTCTACTAATTTTTCAGACATTTCCTTCCTCCTAGTCCTCAAGATGTGTAAAGCCCATCTTTTCACGAATCTTGTCGTGTAAATCTGCAATCACCGATGGTTTTTCAACTTTTGGAGCTTGTTCATGAAGCAACCATGTCTTAGCCCAATGAGTATCAGATACTGCAAACTGAGGTGCTTTTTCCTCAAAGTCAATCTTCATAGCATAATCTGAACGAAGAGCAAAAGCATCTCCCTTCAATTCAGTATAAAGCGATGGAGGTGTTCCAGGGATTGAGTACAATTCACCTTTGTCATCCGCAAGTTGAGGCAAGCTCGACAAGAGGCTCCATGTATATGGATGACGTGGGTCGTAGAAGATTTCTTCAACAGTACCATACTCGATGATTTCACCAGCATACATAACCGCAACTTTATCAGCGATACTTGCTACTACACCTAGGTCGTGGGTGATAAAGATTGTTGTAAAGTGGTATTCGTGTTGAAGTGACTTCAACAAATCAATAATCTGTGCCTGAATGGTCACGTCAAGAGCTGTTGTCGGCTCATCACAGATAAGAATGTCTGGACGACAGGCAAGAGCAATCGCAATAACAATACGTTGACGCATTCCCCCAGAATATTGGAATGGATACTCGTCAAAACGTTTCTCAGAATCTGGAATACCAACTTTATTCATATAGTCAATAGCCATCTCTTTAGCTTCTTGAGCAGTCTTGCCTTGGTGTTTAACAATAACTTCTGTGATTTGACTTCCGATTGTCTTGATTGGGTCTAGACTGGTCATCGGATCTTGGAAGATAGTTGCAATCTTCGCACCACGAATACTTTCCCATTCTTTATGAGAAGATAAGGCTGTCAAATCTTGTCCACGGTAATTAATACTACCTTGTGCAATACGACCATTTTCTTCCAACATTCCTGTGAATGTTTTTGTCAAAACTGATTTACCTGAACCTGACTCCCCAACTAAAGCAAGGACCTCTCCCTCAATCAAATCGATGGAGACACCTCGAATAGCTGTCAAAATCTTGTCACGAACATCAAATTCCACGACAATATCTTGAGCAGTCAAAATTACATTTTTTCCTTTTATCATGTCTACTCCTATCTATGTGTACGTGGATCACTAGCATCCGCTAGGTTTTGACCTACTACGAAAAGGGATAAGGATACCAAGACCAAAGTTGTCAATGGAATCCAGAAGAGATATGCATTGGTTGTTACGTTCTGAGAATAATCTGAAATCAAACGTCCCAAACTTGGTACTGTAATCGGCAATCCAAGTCCAAAGAATGATAGGAAAGCTTCATATGAGATAAAGGATGGAAGCATTTGCGACGTACTCGTAACAATAACAGATACCAATTGTGGCATAATGTTTTTCACAATAATCTTATAACTTGGTGTTCCCAAGGTTCGTGAAGCAAGGTTATACTCTAAATCACGGTAACGTAACATTTGGATACGAATTGAATGGGCAACACTAATCCAAGTGGTTACACTCATGGCAAAGATCAAATTCCAGAAACCTGCACCGATAGAGTAAGTCAAAACAATAACGATCAAAAGTGATGGGATATTGTTGATAACGTTGTAGACTTCCATCATGATACGGTCAACTGATTTTGAGATTCCCCAAATTCCACCAATAACAACACCGATAAAAAGGTTGACAAAGGTCGCAATGACAGAAATCAAGATAGAGTTACGAGCTCCAAACCAGACACCATCAAAGAGAGATTTACCATTACTATCTGTACCAAACCAATACTCAGCATTTGGTTTAATGTAACGAGCGCTAAAATCATTTACCTTACTTACATCATTGAAGTCAAAATCAGAGAACATTGGGTAAATGAAACTCATCAAAACAATTGCAATCAAGATACCTAGCATGATTACTGTTGATTTCTTCTTCAAAAACTGTCTAAAGACAGAACCCCAGTATGAGTAGGCAGGAGCATCAATTGCTTCAGAGGCATAATCATCACGTTTTACAAACTGAAATTTTTCATTACTAATTGTAGACATTATTTGCCTCCTTTCTCTGTCAATTTAATACGTGGGTCAATAATGGTCATCCAAATATCTCCAATAAGGTTTGAGAAGATTGAAACACAAGTGAAGATAAAGACGAGACCAACTACCATATTATTGTTTGAAGCCTTTACAGAGTCGATCAACATTTTACCCATACCTGGGAAGGCGAAGACTGTTTCAGTAAGAGTTGCTCCACCAATAACACCAATGATAGCACCTGGAATACCAGAAACAAGTGGTACCATAGCATTTTTAAAGATATGCTTATCAGAAATCTCTTTTTCAGACAAACCTTTTGCACGAGCAAAACGAACGAAATCTTGTGATTGCAAGTCAATCATATAACGGCGAATCCAAATTGCCATAGTAGGTGCTCCTAACAAGCCCAGAATCACGGCAGGAAGGACATAAGAACGCCAATCACCAGCACCCAAGATTGGGAATGAGTCTGGGAAGCCGATTGAAGAACCAATCAAACGAATAATATAAACTAAGGCAATCGTTGGAAGTGCCAACAAGAAAGTTAGAGTCCCTGTAGAGAAACTATCAATCCAAGTATTTTTGAAACGAGCCATTGCTGAACCAAGAGGAATCGCAATCGCGTATGAAATCGAAAGACCAATCAAACCAGTGATAGCAGAACTTGCAATCATAGATGGATACTGATAGTTGCTCTCAGTAGCAGTATATGGATCATCTTTACCGTAGTTCGCTACTTCACGAGCATCAGCTTGACTCGGAGATTTATAAGTTCTTGAGTAAATGTTAACTGATGATGTTTTCTTACCAGTTGGGAATTGGACTTCAGAAGTCTTTGTTTGTCCTTGTCCTTGTGTAATAACCTGAAGTACAGGAGTGTTAGCGTATGTTGGGTAAGAATCTCCTAGGTTCAAGTTCACAAAGTTTTGGTGAACAAATGGGAACTGACTATTGAAGTACAAGAGGTATTTATGTTTAGTACCTGAACCCACAAGAGACCAGCCGATAGCAGGGTCATTCTCAAAACGCAAATAACGCTCTAAGTTTGGATTTTCTGGATCTTGAATCTTGTTTGTATGGTCAATATCAAGCAAGTTTGCATAGAATTTGAACACACGTTCAAAAATTGGAATTTCACGTGTAGCGTAGAATTGTCCACTCTCTGTAAACTCACCTAGAGTCCAACCATTACCAAGTTGTTGGATATATTTTTCATAGATAGCTTTATTTGTATCATTTGCATCTACTGTAACAGAAGAATCAATGCTACTAGCTTTTTCCTGCAACTCTTTCGTATCGTAATATTCGATATAACCCATACGCTCAAAAACGGTATTTTCATAGTTATCACGTTTATCAGCCGTTGTTGCAATTTTATTGTAGTTAGTATCTTGTTTGAAGATCAACTTCCGTGGAACCATCGTATAGATGATTGTGTAAATCAAGGTCGTTACTAAGAAAATAGAAACCAACGACCGCAAGATACGCATAAAAACATATTTTTTCATATTATTTCCTTTTAAATCCCAAAAGAACCTTCTCCTTTAGGAGAGAAAGTTCTGATGAGCATTATTTATTTCACATGACTCGCTAACTCTTTTTGAGCTTTTTCATTTGATTCAGCTTTTTCTTTGAGCCATTTTTCACGAGCTTCTTTGTACTCCTTGGTTGTTACAGTGTTAGATTGCAATTTAAGGTACTTGAAGTATACATCTGAACTTTTATCACCAGATTGAGTGTAAGAGGCTGAGAATGGTACTACACGAGAGATAACTGGTGCCGCTCCTGAAGATGACATAGCTGGAAGGAATAGTGAGCTATCTGTCAACCAAGCTTGAGCTGCTGCATATTTCTCATAACGTTTATTAAGATCAGTTGTTTCACTACCAGCTTCTTCAAGCAACTTGTCGTAGTCTTTCAAACCAACTTGAGCAACCGCTGGGTTTGATGGATTATCATAGCCCATGTAAGTTTTTGTTTGCTCGCTATTACTTGTTTGCAAGATATCAAGGTAAGTTGATGGATCTTGATAGTCTGGATTCCATCCAACAGCTCCTGATAGATCCCAATCCTCAGCTGCTGCATTCGGAGCATAATAAGTGATGTTAAATAATTCATCCTTTGTTACTTGTTGAATGTCGATGACTACATTTTCTTCACCAAGAACTTTTTCAACAGATTGTTTAAAGGACTGAATACGAGCAATGTAGCTCTTAGCAGTTTGGTCAACTGGAATATCCAAGTGAATTGGGAATTTCACGCCATCTGCTTCCAAAGTTTTCTTAGCTTTAGCAAATTCTGCTTTTGCTTTATCAGCATTGTAAAGACCATCTTGCCCATCTGCAAAGTTTACATCTTTCCACTCATCACCATAAGAAACAACTTTCTCGGTAACCAAGTCACCGAAGGTTTTTTCACCCGCAGTAACAAAGTCTGGTTTTACGAAGAGGTTACGAACAGAAAGGGCTGCCCCATCTTCACCATTAAGTTGTGCAGAGTATGATGTCCGATCAAATGCAAAGTTCAAAGCTTGACGGAAGTCTTTATTAAGAAGGGCTTTCTTAGTAGAAGTCTTTTCTTCGTCAGTTGTTTTTGATGTATATTTATAGCTTTGACGGTCAATATTAACACCCAAACCAGCAATACCAGCTCCTTGTGGAGTATAGTAAATATTGTCTTTGTATGTTTCTGCTATTTTAGAATAATTTGAACTTGTTGGGAAGAGACGGGCATAACTGTATGCACCGCTTGTAAAGTTACGTTCGATTGATTCTTGGTCTGAACCATCATAGAACGCAAGCGTCACAGTGTCTAAGTGAACATTATCTTTATCCCAATATTGCTCATTCTTTACAAACTCAACAGAAGACTTAGCAGTCAACCCTTTAAGCAAGAAAGGTCCATTGTAAAGCAATGATGTTGGATCTGTTGACTTACCAAAGTCTGAGCCTTTTGATTTTTCAAATTCTGCATTCAAAGGCCAGAAGATTGCATAAGACATTTTAGAGTTCCAGTATGGCTCTGGTTTGTTCAAAGTGTATTGAAGAGTGTAATCGTCAACAGCTTTTACACCAACAGTTGAAAAGTCAGTTGAGTTTCCAGCCACATAATCTGCCAAACCTTTTACAGAATCTTGAGCAAGATACAATGCTTCTGATTTCTTATCAGCTGCGTGTTTCAAACCTGTAACAAAGTCTTTTGCAGTTACTTCTGCGTATTCTTCACCATCAGATGTGAGCCATTTTACACCTTTACGAATCTTATAAGTGTATGTCAATCCATCTTGAGACACTGACCAGTCTTCTGCAACTGCAGGAGTAAGGTTACCATATTTATCATTTGTAAAGAGTCCATCGATACCATTTGAAGTGACAACTTTTGTACTTTGTTTACCAGAGATAAGGTAGTCCAATGTTTCTGGATCAGCTGTATACACATATCCGTAGGCTTTTGGAGCCTCAGCATTAGATGATTTGGAGGAACCGCAAGCGGCGAGAACACCTGTTGCAAGTAGGGCTACGCCTGCTACTGCAAAAATCCGACTTTTTTTCATATTACTTAACTCCTCTTTTGAAATTAATAAGATAATGCTTATTATACCACAACAGCTCAAAAAAGTAAACGAATTTTCAGAATATTTTGTCGCATACCTTTTGCAAACAGGAAAACTTACATTTTCAGAAAAGAAACTATTGACGAGATTTAATTTAAAAGGTATAATAATAAAAGTTAAGGCGGTATAGCCAAGTGGTAAGGCACGGCTCTGCAAAAGCTTGATCGTCGGTTCAAATCCGTCTACCGCCTCTATATTATCAAAGGCTCCTACAGGAGTCTTTTCTTTTTGACTACTAAAAAAGCTTTATCAGTTCTGCTCTGATAAAGCTTTTGTTCTATTCTGTTTCTTCTTCTGATTCGAGTTCTTGAATTTGAACCTTCAGCTTGGTCACACGACCATTTTTGACTTTGTCATTAGTCAATGTAATATGTTTGTTTGCACTTTCCAATTCATAGCTAAGTTTTTCAGTTGTTGGAATAGTCCCTACACCAGTCAAATAATAACCAGCAATTGTATCTACATCATCACTTTCAAGTTCAACATCGAAATAACTATTGAAGTCGTTCAAGTTCATCGTACCTTGAACAATATAGGTATTCTCACCAATAGTATGAACGTAAACCTCAGCACGGTCAGTTTCGTCATCAATCTCTCCGACAATCTCCTCAAGAAGATCCTCTAGTGTAACTAGACCAGCCATACCACCATACTCATCCAAAAGGATTGCCATCTGTCTTTGAGTATTTCTGAACTCTTTTAATAAAT
The DNA here is from genome assembly GCF_001808705.1 of Streptococcus sp. HMSC074B11. Classification (GTDB taxonomy): domain Bacteria; phylum Bacillota; class Bacilli; order Lactobacillales; family Streptococcaceae; genus Streptococcus. The sequence goes on from NZ_KV794302.1 coordinate 31,064, forward strand.
CATCCACAAAAATCGTTTCAGGTACAAAGAGTGGATCTTGTAAGATTCGCTTCCAGACGATATTGTCAAATCCGCTGACAAAGGCTTCTTTAAGGAGGCTCTTGGTATGAACCAAACCAATTACATTGTCCTTGTCACCATCATAAACAGGAATACGAGAAAAGTTCTGTTTCAAGATACTTTGGATAATAGTTTGAGTATCATCCTGAATATCTACCATAAAGGCATCTGTTCGAGGAACCATGACTTCACGTGCCATGAGCTCGTCGAGTGAGAAAATCCCCTGCAACATTTCAATTTCATCAGCATCCAAGGTTTCTTCACTCTTAGTTAGCATATACTCAATCTCATCCCGAGTCATTTTTTCATCTGCATCGTCAAATGTCATCGGTGTCAAACGACTCAAAAGGTTAGTTGATGCGGATAGCATCCATACAAAGGGACTCACAACCTTACCGAGACCAATGATAAACGGTACTGTTCTGATGGCCAAGGCATCCTTAAGATTTAGAGCAATTCGCTTGGGATAAAGCTCGCCAAAAACGATAGAAATATAGGTCAAGAAAGCTAATGATAAGAAGCTAGCTACCGCATAGGCAGTCTCGCTATTTCCCATCCAAGAGGCGATCAACTCTCCAAGTGAATCGGCTAGTTTAGCCCCTGACAAGATCGTAATTAAGGTGATACCAACTTGAATGGTTGATAAAAAGTGATTCGGGTTTTCAAGTACCTTTAGTAAACGGATATAGCGTTTATCTCCCTCTTCAGCTTTTTGCTCAACACGTGAACGACTAAGTGAAACCATGGCCATTTCTGTTGCAGAGAAAAAGGCATTTAAAAAGGTCAAAACAACTAATAAAACAAATTGCAGTAACAAATCCTGACTGCTCGGGTCTTCCATTTTCCTTCTCCTAAAAAGTATAATTGAAACCATTATACCATATTTTCCAATTTTTACACATTAATTTTCAATTTCTATGATAAAGGGGCGCTGAATAGAGAGCCGCAATCCAAGTCTCGACGCCCTAGTTCAAGCCTTGTGAATCTTTAAAAAAGCTCTTTAAAATCAGAAGTGCAAAAAACAAGCAATCGTTTCTACAGTTCATGACTAATAAAAAACGAGGTTGGGATTTTTCCTCAACCTCTTGATCAATTAGCTATTTTTTGTGACTGTGACCTCACCAGTTCGGTAATCTAACTGAATTCCCTTTTGGACATTTGGAATAACGACATTAAACTCCAACTCCCCATCAGAGGACTTGGCTTCAATCTGCGATGCGGACGGCACCAAGTCTTCCTCAGTCGCATAGAGCAACGTCACACGGTAACGCACTCGTTTATTCTGATCTAGGGCTTTTCGAACCAAGCTCTCATAGTAGTTTTGACCTGTCGAATCTTCTGCACGCGCTTGGTTGGCCCAAGCTGTCTGTACGGCAATGTTTTTAGGATTGCTAGTAGAAGCATCAAAGCCATCTAAACCACCGATTAAGGCATAGCCCAACAAATGCCCTCTATCGACCGCATGGTTGTAACTTCCCTTTAGATTCTTAACCTGATGCCAACCCGCAGGCGTCCAAGATGTTGAACCATTGCCAGTTTCTTCACGGTCCTTGTACTGTCTGGTCGCTTTTGACATGATTGCATTCGCTACTGTGGGAACTGTCTCTCCTCCTACAGTCTTTGTTTTATTATCCGCATAGGGTTTACTTGAAACCTTGGCGTCTAGATTGGTTTTATTGTTATTGACAATAAAGGCTCCTGCGCTATTCCACTCTAGAGTACCCTTAATTTGTTTTTTAACTGAATCGGTCAATACACTTTCAGCCAGTTCTTGACTTGGAGTATCAGACGACTGTGATTTTTGTTTTACTTGTGTTTGTGGTGCAGTGTTGGAAGACTGCATTTGTTTAATATAGTAGCTTCCTGCTGACAAGAGCAAAAAGAGCAAGAGACCAATTAGGGCCTGCCTTGTTTTTTTATTCATATTTTCTCCTTCATTTCACTTCCTAGAAAAAGACTGGTCTCCCAGCCTATTTTCCTGTAAATTTTGCGATGAGTTCTTGCCATTTTGCTGGTGCTAAAATAGCCCAAGGATCTTGACCTTTTCCTAGAATACCATAGCCAATCATCAAACCAATAGCAAGAGCTAAGACTCCTAGTAGTAATACTACAATTACTAGGATAAAGCGACGTAAGACATATTTGGATTGTTTATTCATCTTCATCAGCTTCCACACTTACCCGTTCAATCTTAGCTCCTAACTGGGCTAATTTTTCATGAAAACGGTAGTAACCTCTATCTAAATGGACAAGCTTTCCTACAACTGTTTCGCCTTCAGCTACCAAGCCTGTCAAAATCAAGGCTGCACTGGCACGTAAGTCTGTCGATAGAACTTCTGCCCCTTGGAGAGGCTGTCCTCCGACGATACGGGCTGTATCACGAATAATTTCTGAGTGCAAGCCCATACGACGCATTTCCTCTAAATGTTGAAAACGATTCTCAAATACAGTTTCTACCATAGTTGACTCACCTTGAGCAACGGTCATTAGAGCAGTAAACTGCGCTTGCATATCTGTCGGAAATCCTGGATGTGGAAGTGTCTTAACATGAACAGCCTTTAATTTTTCACGTTGAGAACGAATACGAATTCCTTCGTCCTCATCTATGACTTCAACACCCATTTCCTGTAATTTAGCAATCAAGGGGCGATTATGTTCCCAGATAGCATCCAGAATCAAGACATCTCCACCTGTAATGGCAGCTGCTACCATGAAGGTCCCTGCTTCAATACGGTCTTGCACAACATTGTGGGTTGCACCGTGTAGTTGTTCAACACCAGTAATGGTAATAGTTTCTGTTCCTGCCCCCTTGACTTTGGCACCCATTTTATTTAGGAGAACAGCCAAGTCGACAATCTCAGGTTCACGCGCAGCATTTTCAATGACAGTTACGCCGTTAGCAAGAGTTGCTGCCATCATCAAGTTTTGAGTAGCTCCAACACTAGGGAAGTCCATGTAAATGTGAGCTCCGTGCAAGCGTTCTGCCTTAGCTTCAATATAACCAGCCGTTTGGGTGATCTCAGCCCCCATTGCTTCGAGTCCCTTTAGGTGAAGGTCGATAGGGCGACTACCAATAGTACAACCACCTGGCATCGAAACTTTAGCATGTCCTACACGAGCCAAGATTGGCCCCAATACTACAATTGAAGCACGCATCTTGCTGACATACTTATAGGGAGCTTCTTCGGTGATGTCACCGGTTGCATCAACTTCAACAATATGTGCTTCTTGATCAAAGTCTACTTTCGCATTTAATCCACGAACCACCTGATTCATGGTAAAAACATCCGATAAAATAGGAACATTTTTTAAGACTGTTTTTCCTTCACTTGCTAAAATAGTTGCTGCAAGCAGTGGCAAAACTGCATTTTTTGCGCCCTCGATGGTAACACTTCCAACCAAACGATTATCGCCACCTTGAACTACAATTTTTTCCATAGAGTATTTTCCTTCACTTACAATTTTAGAATAACGTTCTAACTGCTTCTTGCCAAAGTTGGTAGAGGTTCAGAAAAAAGGAACTAATCAGATATCCTAAACCGATACTACACAATACTACCAAGAGTCGAACCTTCTTCGCATTATCCCTAGTCACCTTCAAAATTTTATCCCATCTGACCAAATCTTTCAAGAGCTGAAAGACTAGGTAGACAAAAAACATATGACTACTAAGGGTAAAAAACAATTGAATCATTTGCCTATTATACCATCTTCTTTTTTTCTACGCTAGTTTAGGGATTCGCCTACTGTTTAGGGATTGTTTTTTAAATAGTCAATCGCATCTTGAAGCGTTTTGACTGGAACGATTTTCATGTCGGTTTTAATCATTTCAGCCGCTTCTACAGCCGTATCATAATTACTCTTGGCATTTGGATTTGCCTTTTTAGCTTCCTCAGTTACTGGATTGTTAGGAGCAAAGAATACAGTAGCTCCTTTCTTAGCTGCGGCCACAACCTTTTTATCAATTCCGCCAATGTCACCTACGTTGCCATCTCTATCGATGCTTCCTGTACCAGCAATGATACGTCCATTGCGAAGAGTAGGGTCTGCAATTTGCGTGTAGATGGATAAACTAAACATCATCCCAGCACTAGGACCACCAATACCTGCAGTTGAAAACTTGATTGGCACATCACTAGATACTTCTGTACGGTCAATCAAACCGATTCCGATACCATTCTTCCCATTTTCTAGAGTAATGATCTTTCCTTCGGCAGTTTTGACTTTTCCATCCTCCTCATAAGTAACCTTCACCTGATCACCTAGAGTTTGAGAATTAACGTAGTCAACCATCTCCTTGGAACTCTCAAAAGTCTTATCATTCACAGCTGTCACGGTGTCAGCAATATTAAGAACTCCCTTGAAAGTCGAGTTATCTGTTACAGTCAAAACATAGACACCCAGATATTTGAGCTCAATTTCCTTACCCGCCGTCTTCAGACCTTGATATTTGGCCATATTTTGCGAAGTTTCCATGTAAAACTGGTTGATTCGCATAAATTCTGCATCTGACGAACCACCCGTCATTTCTTTGGCACTATGTATATCCGTGAAAGGTGTTAGCCAGGCATAAAACAAGTCAACCATTCTGGCGTGCTTAACTCCAACCGTCACAAATTGGTAGGAACCTTCCTCTTGGTCAGGTTGGTTATTAACTTGTAAAACCTTTCGAATATCTTCAGAAGTTCCTGGCACCTCTATATAATATGGCAGGGGCACCGTAAAAGCTATAAAAGTGATAATGAGCCCAATAATGAGATATAGGGGCCATCTAGTTTTTTTCTTCATTGTTTAACTCCTCTAGGACAGCATTTGGTACATACTCACTGATATCTTGACCAAATTTCAATAGTTCTCTCACAGCTGAAGAGCTGATGTGAACATGCTCTGGCCGACTGTGGAGATAGATTGTCTCCATTTCTCCCGCTAATTTATGGTTGTAAAAATCAAAACTAGCTTCATACTGAAGATCCGTAGCATTGCGTAAACCACGCACTAAGATCTCTGCACCTAATCTTCTAGCAACATCAACGACTAATTCATCGTGAGAAGCTATGACTTTGACATTGTTGAGATGTGCTACTGCTTTTTCAACAGTTTTCTTTCGGCTCTCTATCGGTAAAAATCCCGTTTTATGGGGATTATAAAAAATCCCTACATACAATTGATCAAAGAGCTTACTTGCACGCTCAATAAGATCCAAATGTCCATTGGTCATCGGATCAAAGGAACCTGTAAATAGCCCAATCTTATCTGACATAAACCGTCACCTTACTAATCCCATATATTTTTTCCTTCCAGATACCCAAACAAGCAATTTCTTCTGGAAGTTCTACTGATTTATCGGTCTCACAAACCACCATGACATCTTCTGAAAAAAGATTTCTCTCTGCCATTTTTTCAATATCGGACACGATTTGTTCTTTTGCATAGGGAGGGTCCAAAAAAACAAGATCAAAGACACCATCCACTTGCTCCAATGCGCGACTGGATTCCATTTTCAATAATTGAAATTTAGAGGTTTCCTTGGTCATCCGAATATTTTCTGCGACTATATTCTGGGCTCGGCGATCCTTCTCAACTAGGACAGCGCTAGACATCCCTCTTGAAACTGCTTCAATGGATAACCCCCCGCTACCAGCATAGAGATCTAGCACACGCCCGCCTTCAAAGTAAGGGCCAATCATATTGAAAATAGCGCCCCTAACCTTGTCTGATGTTGGCCTTGTCGTTTTACCGTCCAGCGTCTTTAAAGGACGCCCACCGTAGATTCCTGATACGATTTTCATAACGTCTATTATACCAAATTCTTATCAAAAAAAGAAAATCGAACCTTACGGCTCGATTGATTAAAGAATATTTTCGTAAGTATCTCTCACTTCTTGCGGCCAAACACTGGTTTGGACTTCACCGATGTGCTTCTTACGAAGCAGGAACATAGCCATACGAGATTGGCCAATTCCTCCACCGATTGTCAATGGGAAGAGTCCATTTAGAAGAGCCTTATGCCATTCTAAGGTTAAACGGTCTTCGTCTCCTGTGATAGCTACTTGACGACGGAGAGTGTCTTCATCGACACGAATGCCCATTGAAGACAATTCAAAGGCTGCACCCAAATTATCATTCCAAACAAGGATGTCCCCATTCAAGCCATGATAGCCATTTTCAGACTCAGTTGTCCAGTCATCATAGTCTGGTGCACGTCCGTCATGAGGTTTTCCATCTGACAATTCTCCACCGATACCAATTAGGAAGACCGCACCGAACTCCTTACAGATAGCATTTTCACGTTCTTTTGGTGTCAAGTCTGGGTAGCGTTCTACCAATTCTTCTGTATGGATAAAGGTAATTTGCTTAGGCAAAATGGACTCAATATCATAGCGTGCTTCTACTGCTAACTCTGTCAAACGAATAGCCTTATAAATCTTTTCTACTGTTTCTTTAAGATAGGCAAGATTGCGTTGCCCATTAGGAATGACCTTTTCCCAGTCCCACTGGTCCACATAGACTGAGTGAGTCGCATCTAGCGAGTCTTCGTCTGGACGAAGGGCCTTCATGTGAACAAAGAGGCCTTCACCCTCGCCAAAACCAAAACGAGCTAAGGTATGGCGTTTCCACTTAGCAAGGGAATGCACCACTTCATAGGTTTCATCCGGGATTTGCAAAACCTTAACAGAAACTGGATGTTCAATCCCTGAAAGGTTATCCTGCATCCCATCACCAACCTTACTCAAGATTGGTCCTTGCACTTCTACAACTTCTAATTTATCTTTCAAATACTGGGTAAAGGTATTTTTTACAAAGGAAATTTCTTCCTGTTGATGGATAAAACTTTTCTTCATACATCTCTCCTTTTGAATAATAAGATGATTATGCCCTTTTGCCAGTAAAAATAAAAGTAAAAATTAAAAAAAGAGCTCATTTGAGCTCTAAAAGTATTAATCGTCACTTCCAAAGATACGCAAGAAGCTAAGGAAGAGGTTAATAAAGTCAAGATAGAGGCTAAGTGCTAATGAAATTGCCCAACCTGTAGCGACTTGACCATTTGATTCTTCATAAACATAGCGAATCTTTTGGTTATCCCAAGCAATCAAACCTGCAAAAACAAGAACCATGACAATACTGATAATGTAATCGAATAGACCACTGTTTAAGAATACATTAACAATCATAGCCAAGATGAGACCTACCAAGGCTCCAATCAAAGCACGTCCGATACCACTCAAGTCCTTTTTAATCACAACTCCAATAATAGCCATGACAAAGAAGAGAGCTGCGCTGGAAATAAAGGCCGTTAGAACCGTTCCTGGTAGATAGAGCGACACGATGAAACTCAGTGAAAAACCGTTCACTACTGAATAGATGAGAAACATCGGAAGAGCTGCTGGGCTATTTTTATAAGCCATATTACTGGCTGCAATGACAAGAGCAACTTCAACTACTCCTGTTACGATTAGCCATATGCGGGCGTTAAACATCAACTGAACAAGAAGGTCTTGGAAGGTTGTTAACATTAAGGCTGAAACAAGTGCAGATAAGGCGATCCCAATCCCTACAAAAGCATAGACTTTTGCATAAAATTGATTCAGGCCAGAACGTTCTTGAATAATTGTTTGATTCATATCTTTTTCTCCTTATGAAATCTTTTTACTGATTATAACAAAAATAAACTATTTTAACTCAAATAAAACATGAGTATGCCTGCAGCAATGGCAACGTTGAGACTTTCTGCCTGCCCTTTCATGCTGATATGAACCAGCTGGTCTGCCTGGTCTGTCATGAATGGACTAATGCCTTGACCTTCATTCCCCATGACCAAGGCAAAATCTTCTAGGCAAGCCAGTTCACGATAATCTTTAGAATTTTGAGACAAGGTAGTTGCCAGAACCGGTAAATCACTATTTTTAGCCTCTTCAACGAATGTTTCAACAGACATGCGATAAATGGGCAAATGGAAATGACTGCCTTGCATGGAGCGGAGAGCCTTCAAACTATAAATATCTGCTGATTTGCTTGAAACAATGACTCCTGAAAAACCTGCCGCATCTGCTGTCCGAATCATGGTCCCTACATTTCCAGGATCCTGCACATCTTCTAAAAAGAGATACTTCCCTTGGCTCAAATCTGGCAACTGGTCCTCTTCCTTTTGAACAATGGCAACAATGCCCTGAGGCGTTTGGGAATCTGCTAAATCAAGCAGAATTTCTTCGGTTACAAAAACAGTTTGAGGATAGTCTACCAGTTTATCTCCATACTCTACCAGAGCAAAAATTTTTTCAATCTTTGCACCAGCTTGAACAGCTTCTTCAAACAAGTGCCAACCCTCAATCAAGTAAGAGGTTTTCCGATATTTTTTTTGATGTAATTTTTTGGCATTTTTCACCACAGAATTGGCTTTAGAGGTTATAATAGTCATAGAAATATTATAACACAATCAAGGAGGTTTGGTATGCAAAAGGTTAAAATGATCGCCCAAGGTCGCGTCCAAGGAGTGGGCTTCCGCTGGGGTGTCTATACCCTAGCTCTAGAACTAGGTGGCATTACGGGTCGTGTCTGGAATAACGACGATGGAACAGTTGAAATTCTAGCTCAGGCTGAGTCTTCTGCCATCATGGCCAAGTTTATCCAAGAGATTCGAAAAGGCCCTACCCCATTCTCTAAAGTAACCTACCTAGATGTGCAAATGAGTAACTTTCCATCTTATTCAGACTTCAAAGTCGCAAATTAGGTCTCTAGAACTATTGTATATTTTCCAAAAAAACAGTAGAATAGAAAGGTATAATTTTTAAAGAAGGAATAAAAACAGTGAAATCAATTAAACGAATCGCTCTCTCAGTCATGGGAGTGGCTATGCTATTAGTCTTGACAGGTTGTGTCCAGGTTGATAAAGCAACAGGTAAGCCAATTGGTCCCGTTTGGGATTTCTTGGGTGCTCCGATGGGAGAAGCTATCAAATACTTCGCTAATGACCAAGGCCTCGGTTTCGGTGTTGGAATCATCATTGTAACCATTATCGTCCGCTTGATTATCCTCCCACTTGGTATCTACCAATCATGGAAAGCAACGCTTCACTCTGAGAAGATGAATGCTCTCAAGCATGTTCTTGAACCACATCAGACTCGTCTGAAAGAAGCAACGACTCAAGAAGAAAAATTAGAAGCTCAACAAGCTCTCTTTGCTGCTCAAAAAGAGCACGGCATCAGCATGTTTGGCGGCGTAGGATGTTTCCCTATTCTCATTCAAATGCCTTTCTTCTCTGCTATCTACTTTGCTGCCCAACATACTGAAGGAGTCGCCCAAGCAAGCTACCTAGGAATTCCTCTAGGCTCACCAAGTTGGATTCTTATCGCCTGCGCAGGTGTTCTCTACTACGTCCAATCACTCCTTTCACTACACGGAGTTGAAGACGAGACTCAAAGAGAACAACTCAAGAAGATGATTTACATGAGTCCACTCATGATTGTCATGTTCTCTGTCTTCTCACCAGCCAGCGTTACACTTTACTGGGTTGTCGGTGGTTTCATGATGATCCTTCAACAATTCATCATCAACTACATGGTTCGTCCACATCTTCGTAAAAAAGTACGCGAAGAATTTGCTAAGAACCCACCAAAAGCAAGCAAAACTTCAGGCGCTCGTAAAGATGTAACCCCTGAACCAGCAACAGCTATCACAACTTCTAACAAGAAGAAAAGCAAAAAACGCAATGCTGGAAAACAACATTCTAGATAAAGCTACGTATATTATCCAATAACTAAAAAACGAATGAATGATAAATAGTTTTCATGAACTAGGTATCATTCATTCGTTTTTATTATCTACTTTCACATCTTAATTTATTTAAATCCTATGACAACAAATTAGTAAGTAAATCACTTTGATTTAATACAATCGAGAATCATTAAAACTTCTGCTCCCTCGTCTCTATTTCTAAGCTCAACTCGACCTTTGTGCAGTTTTGCAACTCTACATACAAAACTAAGTCCAATACCATAATGTTGCTCTTTAACCGATCTAGCTTTATCCATCCGATAAAAGAGCTTCCCAAAATTAGTTAAAACTTCATCTGGAAATTCAGAGCCATTATTCCATATACCTATTTTTAATTCTTTTCCCTCTTGCTCTACTCTAATTTTAATTTTAGGATTCTGTTTATCTGCGTACTCCAAAGCATTTGTTAAAATATTTTGTATTGCACGAATCAGAAGAGATGGATTTATATAATAGCTTTCAGTTCCTTTCAAATTTTGTTCAAAAGAAAACTTCATCTGATTTTTTATCAAAAAAGAGACTTCTTTCTCTAATTCATTGATAAAATCTGAAGAAGAATACTCCGTCCAACCTGTCTCATCATCATAGTAAGTTTTAGAATAATGAATCAACTGATTAAAATAATCAAGCAAGCGTTGACTAGCATGAACTATATCTGCTAAACATTCTTTAGACTGCTCATCTTTAGTGGACGTGTGCAAAAATTCTGCATTCCCTTTGATGATAGTTAAAGGTGTCTTCAAATCATGAGACACTGCTGAAACCTGAAACATCAAATCTTCTTTCTGTTGCTTCTCATCATCTAATAGCTGTCGAATACGATCTTGCATCACAATAATTCGATTTCCAGTCTCACGAAATTCCTTAACTGTTAATCTTTCTGTACATTCGCTTTCTAGCCACATACTCTTTTCATAAATCAAATTCATTTCATAACTCAGTTTTTTCAACAATTTTCCAATGTGATAACTTATTAGAACAATCAATAAAACACAAATATATACCCATGATGACACATTGAAAAAAATTGATTGAACATCATTATTTTTAAGAGGTTTTCCATCCTCCATTATTTGTATGGATACAGAAGCTAAGGGAATAAGATAGGCCATTAATAAGCCAAGACTAAACTGCCAAATAATTCTCCAACAGGTTTCTCGAATTAATTGTCTAAAACTTTTGATTCTACCCATTGATAACCTCCACCGTACAAGGTTTTAATCGGATTTAATTGATAAGGTTTCAGCTTTTGACGAATTTGATAAATATACTCTGAAACCGAACGTAAAAGAGCTTCTGAACTTTGTGGATATAGATAATTATAAATTTCCTCAATTGAGTATATTTTATTTGGGTGACTTGCTAGAAGGCTGACAATATCAAATTCCCTTCTTGTCAAGGCAATCTTATCATTCTTTATAAATAGTTCCTTACTATCAGTATATAGTACAAGCTTCCCGCTTTTTATCTGATGAACAGTTCCTTTAGTCCGTTCTTCACGACGTAGGTGCATTTTAACACGTGCTAAAAGCTCCTGCATACTAAAAGGTTTCATAATATAATCATCGGCGCCTGCATTGATTCCAGCTACCAAATCTTCAGCCATATCCTTAGCAGTTATAAAACAGATAGGAACAGTTATCTGATCGCGAATCATCTGACAGATTTCTAAACCACTAACAGGCATCATAATATCTAACAAAATCAAGTCAAATTCTGTAAAATCACAAAGATCAATCTCTTCTATGTTATTTCGTATGACTACTTCATACTTTTCATACTCTAGTACCTTTTTTATTAGGCGAAGAATAGCAAGATCATCATCTACCACTAAAATTTTATAAGCCATAACTCACGCTCCTAAATTATATTATATCATTAACTGATAAAAAGACAGGATATCCCCTGTCTTTAGCGTACATTTCTTTCTCTAAGTATCAGTGTAGCAACTACAAAAACAATTAATAACCAAACTATTTGTATCCCCAGACCTTGCCAAACTGGATAATAAAGTGATAAAGGATGGATATAGTAACAGTTCATACTAGCTAGTAATGGTAAATTTCTAAAAAAAGAACTGAATTGTAGTAGCATTTGTCCCAACCCCAATAAAAGGGATAAACTTATTCCCAAAATTAAGATAAAAGACTGGGAAATAAATACAAAAATACCACTTAAAAGAGAGAAGGTTAAAATAGAAATACAAACTGGAAATAGGATTGTTAGAACATGTTTAATATTGCTCAAAAGATTGATATTGTAGTATCCTTGGGCAATTAGTATACATACTGATATTACAGCTAGCAATAATACAATTTCCACACATAACACAATAGCTAGTTTACATATTATAAATTTCAAACGGTTTGGACAGGTAAGAAAACTGGTACGAAGGCTAGAACCTGTAAATTCTTGACCTATAAATAGGACAGCTAGACTAATGAAACCTGCCTGTCCTAGATAGAGACTTTGCAGTAGCTGTTCCAAAACAAAGTCTAGTGTCAACTGGTCTGGCTTACTATTTAAAAAAATAACCATCGCCGGAACACAAAGTAACAGAGCACCTATAATCAACCAGTGCCAAGGATTCATCATAAACTTGAGATACTCACTTTTAAGTTGATCTTTCAACTTACTCACCTCCTCCGATATCTGACTGAAGTAATCGGTAGATTGCCAAAGCCAAGAATGACAAATTCCAACATAGTAAAAGCAAAATATTTTGTAAACTATTCTGTTCTAACATTTGAGGAGATGTAGCAATCAGTCCATAGCTCAATGAAACTGGCAGAAATTTTGCAATTGATATATGGTCGGCTAAGAATGTTCCTAAATTGTAGACTTGAGGAAGCAAAAACAATAGGGGAACAAGGGCTTTTTTAAATGTTAAAGCTAGAACATAGGCTAAAAGCCCCAACAATGTCCAAGCTATACTGTCCAAAAACATATAGAACCAAACTGTCCCATTTAGTGAAAAAAGCAATAAACCATCTTGTCCTAAAACATAATGTGTCATGTTAATCGTCAGAAATATTGATAGGAAGGAAATGACAAAAGAAAATGCCAGCCAAATTAATGTCTTTGAAACTAGGAGAGTAATTCGACTCGTATTCGAGAGGAGGCTTGTGCGAATAGCAGAGCCTTTATACTCTTCAGCTCCGTAGATTGAGCCTAAGATAATCATAAAAAAAATGCCAACTAGAGTAACATCAAATCCTAAAAATTCAATAGGTGGAATAGCTTCTACTAACTCTGGGGTTGTCTCTGGTGTAGCATGGATACCAACTGAAACAATTTGAGAAGCACCAATATTTGCTAAAAACGTTTGAAATACCAGTATCAAGAATAGTACAATATGAGTAGCTTTCTTATAAAGTAATTTCAAGATTTCAGAATGAAGAGAGTAAATAAGTCCCATGTCACTTTCCTCCCTCTGTTAAACTAAAGAAGACTTCTTCTAGTGAAGAAAGATTTTTCATCACTTCTTGTAAAGTCCCTTTTATAAGAACTTTGCCTTTATTTATGATGACGACATCATCTGTTACTGCTTCCACTTCCGATAATATATGAGATGATAGTAAGACTGTCTTCCCTTCTTGAGCCTGTTTTTTTATAAACTCTCTAAACCAACGAATTCCTCTTGGATCCAACCCATTTGTCGGTTCATCCAATATCAGATACTGAGGATTCCCTAATAGAGCTGTTGCAATTCCCAAGCGTTGTCCTTCTCCTAATGATAATTTCCCAATTTTAGATTTTTTCTTATGGCTAATATCCACCATATCCAAGACTTGCTCAATTCGCTGACTGGATATCCCATTACTAGCAGCAACAATTTTCAAATGTTGATAAACAGTCCGATCATCAGGAGCTCCGACACTGTCAAATGAAGCTCCTACAGTCTTTAGAGGAAATTGTAATTCCTTATAAGCTTGATCTCCAATTTTGGTAAGACCAGATGTTGCTTTATCTAATCCTAATAAGATACGTAAGGTTGAACTTTTACCAGCTCCATTTGGACCCAGGAAAGCAGTCACTCTACCTGCTTTTGCTTCAAAAGAAATATCTTTTAAAATTTGAGTTTGACCATATGACTTACATAGATTTTTAATGGTAATACTTTGTTCCATGATATTCTCCTATTCAATTTGTTGTATCAATTTAAACAAGTATATATTAACCAATAATTTTCGGATTTTTTTCAGAATTTTAAATCTTTGTAAAATCTGTACTGTCATATAACTCATAAAAATTTTATTTTGTTTAATTTAGTCTTATCTATATTTATTTGTGTAAACTTAAAAGCCCGATGTTTCCATCAGGCTTCTTTTTTATCCATGTACACGTTTCATGTAATCTTGATAACTTTCTGTGTCCATTAATTCCTTAGCATTCTTGACGCGATCTGCTGTTGGAGGTTTAACTCCTTCAAGGGAATATGGAATCCCAAGTTCACGCCACTTGAACTCACCCATGGTGTGGTAAGGCAAGATTTCAAACTTATCAACATTTTTGAGAGTTTTTACAAACTTACCAAGTTCAATCAAATCCTCATCTCTGTCTGTCAATCCAGGTACAAGAACGTGACGAATCCAAACAGGTTTACCGATTTCTGACAAGTACTGAGCACAAGCCAAGATGTTTTTATTTGTTTGACTGGTTACAATCTTGTGTTGTGCTTCGTTGATTTCCTTGATATCAAGGAGAACCAAGTCAGTCACGGCCATTAACTTGTTGAACTTTTCTAGATAGCGTGGTTTGTTACGGAATGGAAGGGCACAAGTATCCAAGGTGCAGTGGATACCTTTTTCCTTTGCCTTAGTAAAGAGGGCAATCAAGAAATCAATCTGCAAGAGGGCTTCTCCTCCACTGACTGTGATACCTCCCTTGTCACCCCAGAAACCACGATAACGAAGCGCTTCTTCTAGAACATCATCTACTGTTCGTACACGAGATTTATTTGTTTCCATAGCCCAAGTATCTGGGTTATGGCAATATTGGCAACGCATCTGACAGCCTTGCAAAAAGACAATAAAACGAATCCCAGGGCCATCTACCGCCCCAAAACTCTCTGTCGAATGCACCATTCCTGTCACTTGTCCATAGTCAATTATTTCCTCAGACATATCGTTACCTTCCTTGAAAACGTTTTATAGTTTTTATTATACCATGACTGAAAAGAAAAACCACAGATTTTGCCTATTTTTTAGAAAACAATCTGTTTTTCACTTTCAACTTTCATGATTTTCAAAATATTTATTAATCCTTGTCAAAATCAAAGCCATAGAGAGTCGCAAAATAGTCCTCTGGTCGCTCTGCTCGGCGGATCAAGCGTGCTCCACCATCCTCTGTATATAGAATTTCTGCCGAACGAAGCTTGGCATTGTACTGGTAACCCATAGAGAAGCCATGCGCACCTGTATCATGAATGACTAACAAATCACCAATTTCTGTTTGAGGTAGTTCACGATTAACTGCAAACTTGTCGTTGTTTTCACAAAGAGAACCAACAACATCAACCACTTCAGTCTGACCATCAGGATGCATCATATTGGTGATGTGGTGATAGGCACCATACATAGCTGGTCTCATCAGGTTGACAGCTGAGGCATCTACTCCTAGATATGTACGGTAGGTTTTCTTTTTATGAGTTACTTTTGTGACTAAAATTCCATGAGGTGCCAACATAAAGCGCCCTAGTTCTGTAAAGATCTTAATCTGACCAAGTCCTGCTGGTGTGAGGACTTCTTCATAAACCTGACGCACTCCCTCACCAATCAAAGCGATATCATTAGGCTCTTGATCTGGGCGGTAGTTAACACCGATACCTCCAGAAAGATTGATAAAGTCCAGTGAAATACCTAACTTTTCCTTGATTTCGACTGCCAATTCAAAAAGCTGACGTGCTAATTCTGGATAGTAGAGATGGGTCACTGTATTGGAAGCTAGGAAGGAATGAATCCCAAAGGTTTTAGCTCCCTTTTCTTTCAAGATGGCATAGGCTTCAAAAAGCTGTTCCTTAGTCATCCCGAACTTAGCTTCACCAGGATTATCCATAATGTCCGTACCCAGTTCAAATACTCCACCAGGATTGTAACGGCAAGAGATGATTTCTGGGATGCCTGCTGCACGTTCCAAATGTTCGATATCTTCAAAGGCATCTAAATTAATCGTCGCCCCCAATTCTCGCGCATAAGCATACTCTCTATCTGGGGTATTGTTAGATGAGAACATCATATCAGAACCGGCAAATCCTAGTTTATGACTCATCAAGAGTTCGACATAACTGGAACAATCCACTCCACATCCTTCTTCTTGTAAGATTTTCAAGATGGCTGGAGTTGGCGTTGCCTTAACTGCGAAGTATTCTTTAAAGCCCTTATTCCAAGAAAAGGCTTTGTTTACTGCTCGTGCTTTCTCACGAATCCCTTTTTCATCATAGAGGTGAAAAGGGGTTGGAAACTCCCCAACAATCTTTTCTAAGGCTTCACGTTTAATAAATGGTGTTTTCATAGGACTCCTTCATATTCATTATCAAAGAAAGGCTGGGACGAAAGTTCCAACCTTTGTATTTCAAGTCAATTCTTATTTTTCTGTATCGAAGATATTTCCAACTTCAACAGCAATTTGTTGGTTCTTCACATCAATGTTCGTGACTCTCAAGAGTGACTTGTAGTCGAACTGTTGTTCACGGTCTTCCTGTGCATTATCAGCAAAGACGGCTACTCCAGCCAACTCTGAATCAAACTCAGACAAGAGGCTAATCATCCCGTTAATGGTTCCTCCACCCTTCAAGAAGTCATCGACGATCAAGACACGGCTTCCTGCTTTGAGGCTACGTTTTGAAAGGAACATCTTTTCGATACGGTCACTAGAACCTGAAACATAGTTGACACTAACAGTTGAACCTTCAGTGATTTTCAAGTCGCGACGGACAATGACAAATGGTACGTTGAGGACATTTGCAACCGCATTCGCAAGCGGAACCCCTTTGGTCGCAACAGTCATAACGGCATCAATCTTCTGATCCATAAAGCTCTTAGCAATAATGCGACCGATATTTTTCAAAATAGCTGGAGTGCTCAATAGGTCAGACAAATAAATGTAGCCACCTGGAAGAATGCGGTCACTCTCTGAAAGTTTATCACGAAGCTCTTCGATAATCGTTTTAGATTCAAGGGGAGAGATCGATGGTGTAAAAATAACACCACCACCAGCACCTGTCACCGTTTGAATATGCCCGATTTCAATTTCTTCGAAGGCCCGTTTAATGATGACGATGTCTTCAGAAATAGACGATTTGGCAGATTCATACTTTTCCGCAAAAGTGTTGAGACTGGTTAATTTGTATGGATTGTTAATCAAGTAATTGGAAATGACAACCATCCGATCACTTCTTCTTAATTTCATTATATTTTTACCATTCTTTTTTATTTATACTCAATGAAAATCAAAGAGCAAAC
>NZ_KV794302.1:48457-99815 GCF_001808705.1 Streptococcus sp. HMSC074B11
GCAAAGCTGACGTGGTTTGAATTTGATTTTAGAAGAGTATTAGTCTTTTTCTCATTATATCACACAAAAGCAAAAAAACGAACTTTATTGCCTAAATAAAGTTCATTTTTTTAGTTTCTAGTCTAATTTCGGCTTGTAGAAGGAACGATTGTCCATAGCAAAGACTTTATTGGTCATTTCTCCCTCATCAACAAGGGCCAGAGCTGTTGTCATCATCATCATGCTGGCATCCAAATTATCAATCATGTGAATAATTTCTGCTTCCATCACTCGAGGACGAACTGGACTACCATACTCAAGGAGACCATGGTGACTGAGAATAACATGGCGAAGAAGTACAACCTCTTCTCTGGTATCATCAATGCCAAGCTCCGTTACCGCTTTGGTAATTTCACTATCAATCAAAGCAATATGACCAATAAGGTTTCCTCTTACTGTATACTCTGTCTGGTCGGGACCTGTCAACTCAATAACCTTGGCCAGGTCGTGCAACATAATCCCCGAGTAGAGCAAGCTCTTATTGAGCTGAGGATAAATATCTGCTATCGCTTCTGCCAAACGAACCATAGTGGCAGTATGGTAAGCAAGACCTGTTTCAAAAGCATGATGGTTGGTCTTAGCAGCTGGATAGGAGTAGAATTCCTTGTCATATTTGGTGTAGAGATTCCGAACAATTCGTTGCCAAATTGGATTTTCAATTTTGAAAATCATCTGCGCCATATACTCACGAATTTCTTTGGCATCGACTGGAGATTTAACCTTAAAATCCGCTGGGTCATTGGGTTCGCCAGGTTGAGGCAGACGAAGGGTGATTTGATTAACCTGAGGGGTGTTATTATAAACTTCTCGGCGTCCCTGCATGTGGACTACTTTCCCTGCTGTAAAGGTTTCAACATTGTGGGGTTGAGCATCCCAGAGCTTCCCTTCGATTTCTCCACTATCATCTTGGAAGGTGAAGGCTAGGTAGTTTTTCCCAGCACGTGTCTGTCTCAGGTCAGCTGACTTGATCAGGTAAAAGCCTTCAAAAAGCTCATCTTTCTTCATGTGACTAATCTTCATATTCTTCCTCATCTTCTTGGAATTGGAGCAAATCAAGCGCAGGCTCACCTTCTGATAACTCAATGTGACGAAGCGTTCGCTCGATAGCTGTAGTACGACGGTTTAATAAATCATCAATATTGCCAGAGGCATGTTGGAGATGTTTTTGTGCCTTGACCAGAATTCCAGCAAACTTGCCAAATTCGGTTTTGACACTAGCTAGGGTTTTACTGATATGGTCGGCACTTTTTTGAATGTTTAGAGTCTTGAAGCCAACGGATAGAGAGTTAAGAAGAGCCGACAAGGTACTTGGACCTGCAACGATAATTTGCTCCTCCCGTCTCAAATCATCAAAGAAAATCGGATTTCGAACAATTTCCGAATAGAGTCCTTCTGTCGGAACAAATAAGACTCCAAAATTGGTTGTCCGAGGTGGCGCCAGGTACTTACTCTTAATATCCTTAGCAAAACGCTTGACGCTTGCTAGGAGAGACTTACGGCAGCGCTCAATCTCGTCCTTGTCACCTGCTTCATAGGCTTCTTCCAGACGGTAATAATCTGCCAGTGGAAACTTAGAATCAATCGGTAGATAGACATATTCCTGGTCACCTTGTCCAGGTAACTTGATGGCGTATTCCACACGTTCACTAGAGTTTTCAACTGTTGCAAATTCTCGTTCATACTGGGCAGGTGTCATGATATCTTCGATAATTTGTCCCAGTTGTAATTCTCCTAGAATTCCTCGAGTTTTAGTTCCAGAAAGAACTTTATTAAGCGCACCGACATCTCGCGCCACCGTCTGCATTTCTCCAAGTCCTCGGTTGACAGATTCCAGTTGCTTGGAAACTGTCTCAAAAGAGGCCTGGAGGCGTGTCTGCAAGGTCTTTTCTAGCTTTTCCTCAACCGTTTGGCGCATCTGTTCCAAGCGTTGCTCATTGGATTCCTGCAAGGCCTGAAGGCGTTGGTCAGTCTTATCTCTTGTTTGGAGAAGATTCTCATTCATCTCCTGCCTAAGTTGAGTCAAGCCTTGGTGCAACTCAATTCGCACCTCCTGCAAACGGTCGCTAACAGCCACTTCTAGATTTTTTTGGTCAAGCTGACTAGCTTGTCTTGCCTGTTCAAAGCGGTAATCCAACTGGTCTGACAAATGATCTGCCTGATCCTCCAAACTCTTGGTCAGATATTTCTCCTGCTTGTCCTGCCTTTGCCAAATAAGAAAGAGGCCGGCTAGATTAGCAACTAATAAAACAACAAGTAAACTTTCCATCCTACCTCCTGTCTTTGCTATGCAAGACAACCACATAGCCATCTGGGCAAGTCACCAAAACTTCCCTATCTATATATTCGTTAGAAGCATAAACTTTCTTAAAGAAAAAATTTTCCTCTGTCAACTCATACTTGGCACCAAGAATGGTCAACTGACTATCCCGAACCGGCATAAAGGCCAGATAATCATAGTTCGAACGTGGTTCAAGTTGACTGGTCCCTTCTGGACAATAAGTAATCAAGTTTTGCCCATCCTCAATCTCTATTTGACGCATATAGGGCGCCAATTTAAGATTGCTAGGCAGAAAGACATTGGCCAGCATATGGTCGATGCGACCACCTAGGGCGCCAAAAATGGTCACCTGAGCCTGAGGATTTTTTTCAAAAATCGTTAACAGTGCTAGTTCCAGATCGGTATCATCCTTCTCTGGCTGAGCTTGGACAAAATGCTGGGCATGTTCTTGAATCAACTGACGTTCTTCTACAGTCACAGAATCAAAATCTCCAACTGCTAAAGCAAGAGGAAGTTCTTCTTCCAATACCCAGAGTGAGCCTCGATCCACACCGACAAAACAGTCAAAATCTGTCCGGTAGTGACCGCGATCTCCCCCTGCAAAAACTGCAACTTTAGTCCAGTTGTTTTCGGAGAGCTTGCACTCGTTCATTGACATCTCCCTTAAAGACATAAGATCCCGCTACAAAAACTGTAGCGCCAGCTTCTTTGGCTAGAGCAATCGTTTTGTCATCAATCCCGCCATCCACTTCAATCTCAAAGTTCAAGCCTTTTTCCTCACGAAGGAGAACTAGCTCACGAATCTTATCCATGGTTTCAGGTAGAAAGGCTTGCCCACCAAATCCAGGATTCACCGTCATGACCAAAACTTGATCAACTAGATGAAGGACATGCTTAATCGCTTCAACTGGTGTTCCAGGATTGATAACAACCGATGGCTTGACACCTAGAGAACGAATTTTTTGGAGGGCACCATGGATATGAGGTGTTGCCTCTACATGAATGCTGATGATGTCTGCCCCTGCACGCGCAAAGTCTTCTAAATGATGTTCAGGATTAGAGACCATCAAGTGGCAATCAAAAACCATCTTGCTATGAGGGCGAAGGCTTTCGACCACACCTGCACCAAAGCTGATTTGTGGTACAAAGTGACCATCCATGATATCGATATGGGCATATTCTGCCCCAGTTGCTTCTAGGCGTTTGATTTCACGTTCAAAGTTGGCATAATCTGCTGCCAGAATTGACGGAGCAATCTTGTATTGAGACATAGGTTTCTCCTTATTTTGGAATTTTTTTGCTGACTTTTTTATAGGTTTCTCTGCGATTTTCAATTTCACTTAGGAATTGCAAGTAGTTGTCAAAACGGAAGGTCGCAATGATACCCTCTTCAACTGCTGGTTTGACTGCGCAAGATGGCTCATGAGTATGAGTACAAGTACGGAACTTACAGTCTCGGCTAACAGAGGCAATTTCTGGAAAGGCCTGATTAAGGTCTTCTGCTGTTGTCACTTCATAATCCAGAGATGAAAATCCTGGCGTGTCTGCGATTTTACCACCATTGAGATTGTAAAAACTAACAGCTCGAGTAGTATGGCGACCTCGACCTAGACTATCAGAGATTTCTCCCGTCTCAAGATTAAGGTCAGGTGCGATTTTATTAAGAAGGGTTGACTTACCAACACCTGTCTGCCCCATAAAGACTGTCACCTTGTTTGTCAATAGTGGCAAGAGCTCCTCTTTACTGGTTACAAAGTCGTAACCAATAGCACCATAGGTCTGCTCGTAAAAATCCAGCTCTCCTCGATCTGACAAGAGGTCCATTTTAGAAATATAAACGATGGGATGGATGCCCTTGTGTTCTAAGAGAATCAAGAAGCGATCCAGCAAATTGCTATTAAAGTCAGGTTCTTTGACCGACATGATAACGACTGCTTGGTCAATATTGACAATGGGCGGACGAACCAGACTATTTTTTCGTTCATGAATTTCCAATATATAGCCTTCTGAGTTCTCCTCTGCAGAAAATTCTACCCAGTCTCCAACGTAAGGCGTGTGACCTTTTTTACGGAAATTCCCACGCGCGCGTGTTTGATAAACTTGACCATCACTTTCCACATAGTAGAAGCCGGCCAAGGCTTTAATGATTTGTCCCTGCATCTTAGAGTCCTTGTCCTTTAAGTGCATCTGAAAGGCTAGCAAATTCTTCTAAGCCAAGAGCTTCACCACGTACACTTGGTGACAAGCCTGCCTGGTCCAAAGCCTTGGTCAGCTTGTCCTTGATTTCCTCAGTTTTCCCAAAGTAACCAGTCAAGTTGTTCCACAAGGTCTTGCGACGATAAGTGAAACTAGCCTTGGAAACCTTAAAGAAGAAGTTCTCATCTTCGACCGCAACCGCCGGTTCTGGACGACGCACCATTTTCAGGATAGCTGAGTCCACGTTGGGCGCTGGCACAAAGACCGTACGAGGCACGATAAAGGCAACTTTGGCCGTCATATAATACTGAACTGCAATGGACAAGCTACCATAAGCCTTGGTATTTGGTTGAGCAGAGATACGATCCGCCACTTCTTTTTGCATCATGACCACAAACTCACTAAAAGGAATACCACTTTCAATCAAGTGCATGAGAATAGGGGTTGTGATATAGTAAGGCAAGTTTGCTACTACCTTGATTGGTAAATCAGGATTTTTGAAATTCTGGATATGCTGCGCCAAATCAACCTTGAGAATATCCTCGTTGACTACGGTCACATTGTCAAAATCACGCAAGGTATCTGCTAGGATTGGCACCAAACGGTAATCAATCTCAAAGGCCATGACTTCAGCTGCACGCTCAGCCAAAAATTCCGTCAAAGCACCAATCCCTGGCCCAATCTCAATGACATTGACCTGATCATCAATCTCAGCCGTATTCACAATTTTTTGAAGGATATTGGTATCCGTCAAAAAATTTTGCCCAAAGGACTTTTTAAAGGTAAAACCGTGACGCTCCAGCACTGCCTTGGTCACGCTATAATCTGCAATTCTCATTTATTCTCTTTTCTAGTATTAAAGAACTTTCTACTCTTGAGTTCTTCCTCTTTGCTTCTCACTAAGCTCTTGCATTTCTTTGAAAGCTGTTAGACTAACATAAGCACCCGCCTCGTAGTATTCAGTTGGGTTTATGGCATAGTCAAAGCCTTCAATCATGCCTCCAGCTTCTTCAATCATGCCATTCCATTTTTCATCAAAGACCATTCGTAGGCGTTTCCAATCAGTAAATACTGGAACAGAATTTCTGCCATTTTTTCCTTCTTTGACTGGAATGTTAAAACTGGAATCTTTTTTCAAGACAAAGGAATTCTCTTCTGAATTATCCTCTGGGAATCCTGATGTTACATCTAATGGAAGCAAGAATTTTGCCTTAGGCATAGCCATAGAGAAGAACTTGTAGTAAAGTCCATAAACTAGTTCTTGCTCTTCTGTAGTCGGTTGGTCCATCTGCCCCATCAAGAGCATCCATCTTACCAGGTCAGGATTCATGACAGGAACTTGTATTTCTGGCAAATTAGAAAAATCTGGTTTTTGAACCAAGGCAGAGGCGCTGATACTAACTTCCTTAGAATTAAAGATAGCTCCCATGGCACCGTTTAAGTAAAAGGCTGTCCCAAGGAAATTCTCAATCCCTTTTTTATCTTCCGTATTTTCAATCAATTTTACGACTGAGTTTGGTCGACTATCAATGGTTTCCTTGAATTGGCGATACCAAGATGGGGTCAAAAGCATAATCATAGGATCTGTACACAGATAGCCCTCTTCTCCCCTGTCATAGGTTGTTGAGAAAAGATAGGGTTCGCCTGTTTTTTCCGAATACACTGCATAAACAGAATCTGCTACTAACAACTTGTCCTTGACGATTTCCGCTAGACGTTCCAATTTGCGAGTGTTGGCTTGATAGCTTTCTTCACTTTCAGTTTCCTGATTTTGACGGCATTTCCATAAAAAGAGACGTAAAATCTCTACGCTATCATCAAGGCTAGCTGCCAAATAATCCTCATTTGTTAACTGACCCTCTTGGATGGCTACAAAAGCACGATAAAGAGCATCTGAATAGCTAGATAATTTTTGTTCTTCCTCAACACCTGAACTAAAGAGCACACTTCCTTTTTTCAGTTTATCCAAGGAAGGAATCCTATCAACCACTAGATGCGCGAGAACTTCATCAGTAAGACTATCTGCATCTTTATTTTGACTGCTGAGTTTTTGGACTTCTACAGTACCAAGAGCCTCCATTCCTTGGTCAGGATTACAAAACTGCAACTGATCCCCAACCTTGAGAGTCCCTTCTAAACTCCCAACGATCAATAATTGATTCGTTTCCTTCATTGGGAGAAAGTCCAAAACTCCCACACATGCATTGTTTTTAGACTCTTCTTCCGCTTCAGTCTTTTTCAAATAGTCAAAGATTCCCATTTTTTCTCCTTGTTGTTACTACTCCTTAGCAGTTGAGACAAGAAATGATGTTGTCAATACTCTTGTCTAAGTTTTACCGTTAAGTAGCATTTTATCTCCTGTTAACCAGCATATGATTAATTCTATTGTATCATATTCCCTTGGTATTTTGGGGTGAAAATCACACTAAAAAACTATCTTCCCTCATGAAGGAAGATAGTGCTTGGCAATCTTTAAATGCTGACTTACTGATTCTCCTGAAACATACGTTCAAAAAAATCAGCTTCTTTATAGCTTCGATTTTCAGGTAGGGTTAAATCTACGTCCTCCTCCACTTCATCCACTGTCAGTTTAATCGTTTGAGGTAAATTTCTCAAGCGATAGTGTTTTTGCCTTTGCTCTTCAATACTAGCAAATCAAGCAAATACCCATTTACTCGGATTTGAACTAAAAGGAGATGATTGGTCATGTTTTCCATGATAAGGAGATCTTCTAAACCACCTCTGATACTTGGATAATCAGAAACTCTACGAATACGGATTTTTTCACACATGAGCAAGCTCCCTCATATCAATAATTTCATCTGCCTTATTCCAAACTAGGGGATTATGGGTCGCAATGATGATGATGCGATTTTCATCTTTCAAATTCACCAAGAGATTCATAACCTCCTCTGAATTTTCAGGATCAAGGGCTGCTGTTGGTTCATCTGCCAAAATCAAGGGTGGATTTTTCAAAATAGTCTTAGCAAGAGCAACTCGCTGAGCCTCTCCCCCTGATAAAGTATAAATTTTTTGTTCTAAATCCAAATACCCTAGATTAACCTTCTCTAAAGCTTCCACTTGCCTTTCCAAACGTTCTGCTTTTGAGATTTTTTGCCCAACAAAACCCAAATCCAAGTTTTCTTTGATGGATTGATTTTCTAAGAGGCCAAAATTTTGAAAGAGATAACCCATCTGATCTCGAAAATACTCCCGAGTGGGAATGGTTTTTAAATCTTTCCCCTGATAGAGAACTCGTCCTCCATCTATCTTTTCTAATTTTCCTAAGATATTAAGTAGAGTTGTTTTTCCACTCCCACTCTTTCCGATTAAGGCATAAACCTTTCCCTTCTCCAGTTTAAGATTCAAATCAGAAAAAATCGCTCTGTCATTAAATTTCTTTTCTAATCCTTGAATGTCAATCATCTTATTTTCCTTTCAATACGGCCATACTACCAGCTTCTTCTTTTTTATCCTGTCTTACTAAAATCAAGAGGGCATTAAGAGCAAACAAAGCTACAACTAGAGCGCTAATCAAGCCATCTCTCGTCAAAATACTAGATAGGATTAGACCAAGCAATAGAACTCCTACTTGCCCCAGTAAGTACTTACCATGAAGCTCATGGATTGTCATACCAGAGAGACGTTTGATCATGATCTCCCGTCTGAACTGCTCAAAATAGAGAAGATTCATGGAATCAAATAACAAAATAGCCGTCGACAGGGTCAAAATCGTCCCAATAAGGAGAGAGTAAAACTCCATCCGTTTGTCATTTAGTACCTTGGCAAAAAATAGTTGGCTTTTTACCAAGTAAGAGACCTTGTGATACATACCTTGCTCTTTTAGAGCTATGATGCTGTCTTGATATTGATCTAATTTCAAGGCACTGTTAGCTGTCGTCCCCCATAACATCCCTGCAACAGGTCTTGTTCCAGTCGCTTGCGGTGTTAGGACTACAATTATAGGATCTTTTAGGTATTGACGAGTTGTCTTGTATCCATCGTTATAGAGAAAGCGTTCCTGTCCTTTCTCTGTAAAAGCTAGCGTTAACTGTGGAACATAGTGTTTCTGACTCGTCGCTTCTACGCCTTCAGACGAAAAGCTTTGCAAGTAATCTGTAAATAATCCTTGGTAGTAGGAAGACTGCTCTCGCAAACTCTCAGGTAAGATCAGCCCAAACTCTCCCTCGGACAGGTTTTGCATCTTGTCCATAAACTCTGAAGAAACAGTAATCTTTTCTTCTGTTAGATAACGAGGAGAGACATAGATGGCATTCCCATTTGGGGTATAATCACTGAGGCGATGACCATCTGTATCCATATCTGCTCCGTTTGGAAAATTATCAACATTGCTTGTGATGTAAAAAGAATTGGTTTGATCCAAACGATTCTGAATAAATTCCTGCCAAGCTCTGTTTGCCTTTCTACTTCCCTCTTCATCTGTCAAAGTACCAGCCAAACCAAAGGATAAGCGGTAACGGTCAGTCGATTGCTCCCACTTGTCGCTAGCTCTCTCCATCTCCCTCATTTCATGATAGTAGGGTAGAAGACTAGCTGCACTGCTACTCACCACTAACACTGCTAGTAATTGACCTAGCATCATCAGACTCAACATGCGTTTAAGAGGGAGCTTCCCTTTAAGTAAGTCTATTAAACCATTTTCATGTAACCCTAATAGATAGACAATACTCAACAAGACTGAAATTCCCACTAAGGTTAACCCATAAAATAGTAAACTGAGCAACAAAATCTGCACGGTCACTATAAATACAGCAGCCTGATACCACAATATTCCCAAGCCCAACAGACTAGAAAATAACATTGATAAGAAAATTTCTCGCAAATCCTCTATAACAGGCCTAAGAGTTACCCCAAGCAAACTTTCTCCAGAAATCAAGCGAATACCTGCCTGACGAAGGGATTTAATTCTATAAATCAAGGCCAGGCTCATAAAGGTTAGTAGAAAAACAGCTAGACTTAGTAAGCCCATAGGGGTGGTCGCCAAGAGAAGGACCATTGAAAATGACTCTGTTCTTTTCGAGACAAAACCATTATAACCAAGTTCTTTCAGGGTGGTCTGTAAACTTACTCCATCCAAACTCCCTGACACAATCAAGTAAGAACCTGATAAATCACTGGTTTCAGCACTCTCCTTGGAGGAAATGGTCAAACCTGTTGGGAGTTCACCTTCTCCATAAGTAGCATAGGAAAAACGAGTCTCTCCAGCCTCATTTGGCTCCACAATCCGTCGTGCGATGAGACTATCCTGTTCTTTTGCTAGTTTTGTTAAAGTTTCTGTCACTGTTTCACGACTAGCTACCGGCTGATCTACAGCAGTACCTAGTACATCTACAGTAGGATAATCTCCAAACAAAATCTCTTCTTGCTTATCAACTAAATTCATCACCATATAAAGCGACAGCAAAATTGTTGATATAAAAATAAACAGTCGTTTCATCATTTCCTCCAAAAAGTTACTTGGTCACTTAGTGTGAAGGTGCCCACAGTCACTGTTATGCTAAGATACTGATTCAATTCTTTCCTCTACCATATCTTCAAGTATATTATAATCTTTTTTTCTACCACTATCAATGACATCAATGTCCTTAAAATCTAACCATCTCTTGTCATTTTTAGCTTATATCTAAAAAAACAGCTCTAAAGACGAACTTTAGAACTGATTCAAGATTAAAACAGGGACATTTTTGTCGTTATTCCACTATTTTTATAAATATTTTTTAACATCTTCCTGCCACTCTTCTGTTAATTTTTTTACCAAAAAATCCTTACCAATTAAATGAGAAAAGGTTTTAGAAGACTGATAAAATGACTCAGCTAAACTAAAATCTCTTTTTTCTCTTAATGCTTGTTTCCACAAAAACATAAACACAAGAGGTTTCTTTTGATAATCTTGAGTTCTATCCATTATTTCCTGTAAGCAGGACAAGTAGTCATTAAAACAATCAGTCAATTCTACCTTTTCAAGACAACACATCCCTGCGATAAGGGTATCTCTTATTATAAAAAAATTTTCCAATCGAGTTATTTCCTTCTGCTTTGCAAGAAGTGACATAA
This sequence comes from Streptococcus sp. HMSC074B11, assembly GCF_001808705.1. GTDB lineage: Bacteria > Bacillota > Bacilli > Lactobacillales > Streptococcaceae > Streptococcus. The sequence continues at coordinate 59,046 of NZ_KV794302.1, forward strand.
TTTTCTCAATTTGATTCACAAATTTAGCAAGATCTTTTCTAATAAGCATTTGATAGAAAAACAAACGAATCAATAAAATATCGTTTACTGAATAAGCCTCTTTTTCTGTAATTTCATGCATATTTTCCTCAAGTATCAATTCAGCATATTCAGGTCTCCTAGTTCTAGAGGTATCCAAACTTGCCTGTAGTACTTCACATGCCAGCTGTTCTTCTTTAGGAAGCTTATCAAAATATGTTTTATAAATTTCTTCCAAGCAAGCTTCCTTCTTATCATACTCCTCTTCTTTACCATAGATTGGTTCACGTAAAATCTGGTATTTCAGCTCTAAGTAACCAGAGGGAAGGGCTGTGAAATCTGGCATAAGACTATAAGCCGGAACTCCTAAACGGCGTGCAATATAGTCTAGCTTAGGAAGACTTGGTTGTGAAGCGCCACTTTCGATTCGCGATAGTTGACGAACCGTCAGTTCTTGCTCATCTCCACAGAAATCTGGACGGCTAATCCCTTTCTCTAGTCGAATTTCTTTAATTCTGTGACCAATTGACATTCTACACCTCCTCTTATACCTTATTCGAAAAAAACACTTTGAAAATCGAGTGATTTTACAGGCTACACTCACACCTACTCATAAGATTTCATAACATCTTCAACTTCTGCCAAGCTAATGCCAAATAATTCCAAACGTTTAAGGAGTTGTTTCCCATTGGAATAACCGATACGAAGGCTATCTCCTAGATATTCTCTGCGTTTTCGGCTATCTGCCCCGGCTAGAAAACCAAGACGAATCAAGTCACTACGGCTAATATCAAAGTCACTTTCTACTTCAAACTGCTCAGTTACTTGTTCTAGTGCTGTCTTCAAGTCTTCGTAACTGGCATGCTCGATTCCCAGAGAACGTCCCTTGGTCTTGGACTTAGGTACTGCCTCATCACGTTTGAGAAAAGCGTGCTGAACTGTCGGAATGGTCGTCATAATCATGCGACGGATTCGCTCCCCATTATAGTCAGGGTCTGTAAAAACAATCACCCCATGACGTTGGTGTAGACGTTGGATACGCTCAAGGTCCTGCTCATTGATAGCAGAACCACGAGTCTCATAGGTTTCAACATCAAAGTAGCGTTTTAAATTAGCCGTATCATCGCGTCCTTCAACTACGATGACTTGGGAAATTTTCTCTTTCATGATTTACGTTCCAATCCAAAGATGCCTTCTGCATTGGCACTTGTCACAGCTGCCAAATCTTCTGTTGTCATACCACGCAAGTCCGCAATAAAGTCTACTACATAGCGCGTGTAAGCTGTCTTATTCTCACGCCCACGCTTGGGTACTGGGGCTAAATAAGGTGCATCCGTTTCTACCAAGATCTTATCCAAGGGTAACTCTTTAGCTGCTTCCTGAATATCTGTCGCCTTCTTGAAGGTCACCACTCCAGAAAAGGAAATAGTCATACCAAGATCTACAAACTTCTCGGCCCACTCCAGAGAACCTGAAAAGGAGTGCATAATCCCTCCACAAGGTCCGACTCCTTCGCTCTTAATAATCTCATAAGTATCTTCAAGCGCATCACGGGTGTGAACCACAAAAGGTAAATCCAGTTCCTTAGACAGCTGGATCTGACGACGGAAAACTTGCTCCTGCACTTCTTTAGGGGCTGTCATCCAGTGATAGTCCAAACCAATCTCCCCCAAGGCAACAACTTTTGGATGTTTTAGTTTTTCTAGCAAGTAATTCTCAACTTCCTCTGAATAGGTCCCTGCCTCTGTTGGATGCCAACCAATCGTCGCATAGAGTTGGTCATACTTATCTACTAGTTCTAAGGCACGTTCAATGGTTGGTTTATCAAAACCAACAATATTCATCCGAGTTACGCCCATTTCAGCTGCTAAAGCCAGTTCTTCTTCCTCACGTCCCAAAAACTCTTCCACATTCAAGTGGGTATGTGTATCAAAAATATCCAAACTATATTTCCTTCTCTTTCCTCAATATTCCTTAACTACCAGAAGAAAAGAATTTCTTTCTTCTATACTTCCCTATATTTCCTCTAGTTTCTATTCACTTTGGTTAGTACTTGGTTAGTTCTATGGTTAGCATCTACAGATGAATTTGATTAAGTTTCTCTCTCAATTCATCCTGTATATTTTTTGTTACATGACTATAGATCCTTAAAGTGATAGATTCATCTCTATGTCCAACTCGCTCCATAATAGCCTTTATGGGTATCCCTAGTTCAGCCAACAAACTAATATGAGAATGTCTAAGCATGTGAATATTATAGGATCTGTGCCCACCTAACACTACTTCACAAATATTTTTGATAAATCTATATAACAAAGGTTGTCTCATAATGTTACCTTGCTCAGTCACAAAGATGAACTCCTCATCAAAACAGTTACTACGAAAGTACTCGATAATTTCCAAGCAACGTTCACTTAGTACTATCGTCCTTACAGAACCTATTGTTTTCGTTGTCTGTAAGATTCTCTCATCATATCCATGAGCAACATAATCTATAGTATGATCAATTGTTAAAAGATTCGCTTTGAAGTTTACATCTTGATAGCGAACCCCTATAAACTCTGCGAAACGAAGACCAGTTAAAAAGATAAATTCCATTGCCAAAGCATAACGCTTATCTTTATTGTGACTTTCACAATACGATAGAACCTGTCCTAGTTCCTCTCTACTAATGAAATTAGCCTTAGCTTTTTGCAACTTCTCGTAGTCCGCTTTCTGCTTCGGAATTACCACCCCTTTAACTGGTGAGTCAGAAATATATCCGACCTTTACAGCATAATCAAAGATACCATTCAAGTAAATTTTTCGATTTTTTCTTGTTGAATTTTGAACATTCAAATTCATTAGATATGTTTGAACTAGCTGAGTGGTGTAATCTGATATTCTCAAATTTCCTACTATTCCCATGAAAAGCTCTAAACTTTTCATCTCACTTCTATAACTAGAAGATTTTATCTCACTGGAACGAATAGTTTTCCATTCTTCCAATAGTTGACTGAAATCCATTTCTTCTAGTTGTTTCTTTTCAACTTCCTCTTTTGTAGGGGCTGTTAGAAGTTTTTCAATTTTTAGCGCTAAACGACGTTTTGCTTCTGCTTGAGAAACTCTAGATTTTGATTTTAGAGTCACAGAGACTTGTTTCCACTTTTCCTCTCGTTCATGATAGAATTTCTCATAATAACGGTATTTCCCATTATCCAATTCTTTAAAAAACATTTTTTCTCCTTGTACTTTTAAAGCAAAGGAAAGCTATGTAGCATAGCTTAATTATAACATAACTACATAGCTTCCTCATATTTCTTTTGTTTATACTGCAAAAATTCCTTATAGCCTTCAACATCTATATATACCCTCTTATGAGAAGGCTTTAAAATGTATCCTTGGAATTTTTCATTTCGTCGCATCTCTGTTAGATCATTATTTAAGGTTTTTAGCGGAATATCAAATAATTCCGTAATCCCTCTCTTGCTTTTATATATATTTTCCATAAAATTCTCCTATTTTGATATAATAGGGATGGTAAAAGACATTTTCTTTTATTACCTACTTAGCTTGTCAGTTGCTCCGCTAAAAGTATCTGACAGGCTTTTTATATTATCGTAAAACTCCGTAGTATATTCTTTTACACCATGAGGAGTTTCATGTTTTGTGGTACGTGAAAATGTCGGAGGACTGTTAATTTTATAAGTTTCCATAAGCTCACCCTTTGTTGTTGTAATTTCCAAAGGCTTTTCAATTCCTCTGCTAGTTCGATAAATTCTGGTACCCTTGGGATACATATATAGGCGAGCACCTTTTATAATTGCTTTGTTCTGTGAACTCTCATCACCTATCTGCAAATTAGATAAATAAGCAATCAAATAATTCCCAACCTTATCAGCTCTTTTTAACCTCTTGGTCTTTGTAAAACCTTTCCCCCACATCCTAGCAAGGTCATTGTTAGGAATTATTAGTTCGGAATCGTTCTTTAATAACACATGCAAATGCCACCTTCCACTAGCTTGCGGTTCAATGACCGTAATATAATCAACATTTCCAAACTGATTACGAATGCGTCGAATGAACGCTTTGAAATCCATGTAAACTATTGCTGTTTCGGTAACATGGTCTCGATAAGTCAACGTTATCCATAACTGGTTGATACCTCCCGTAAAATTGTGAGCTACTAGACGGCGTAGTTTTTTCATAGTCTGTTTAGTAGACTTCAAATTATCGAGCCGTGTACTACTGGAAGTATCCATATCATGAATTTCTCCAGTATCAAGATTTACATAACGCTTACCTTCTATCACTTTGATAGTTTGTTCTTGTTGACCGTTAGCGGTTGTCATTTCGATCGTATTACCATACACGTAACTTTTTACTATCTTACCATGTTCTATTCGCTTCATATTTTTGCCTATATAAATATGCTTTTGTGCTTTTGTTTGACGCTTATCAAGTTAAGGCGTCGCACTATCGATGATTAAATTCAAATTTATTCCATGATTTATTGACAATAGGGACCCTAAGATTATAAAACTGATTGTGTCGGCACGGCGAACAAAGTTCGACCGCACCGCCCCAACCAGTCTAATCTATCTTAGCCTATTATCAACAACTTTCACGGCATAAAGAATTTAACCGTCTAAGACCACGGATGTTTCAATTTGAACAACGCCCCTTTAATCGTTCGTCTATCTGATTCATTACATATGATGAATACTAGATAGCGTAACCCATGCTTTACATATAGATCAGCAAGACCATGAAGAGCATATTTGTGCAAATAAAAGATCCAGGTATCCTTTATTCTTAATAAAACGTCTGAATCTATCTCTCCAAACACTTGAAACCGAAAAACTACACACTTAGCTTCAAATTCTCGAATCCCATGGTTTTCAATTGCACATAAAGGAACTCTTTCATCTGATACATGCACTCTCTGAATTGACTTACTCCCATCAGCTTGATCAACTTCCTGCTCCTCATAAATCGGAGATAGCGTATATGCAAACTGATTTTCTTGAATATTCTCTTTCACTAATTCTATGAGTGCGTTTTGCGTAGTAACTATAAAACTATCCCAGTTTTTTTGCTTTTCTTCAATCTGGGCTTTCCTCTGGTACTCTTGAAGTTTGCTACTACAAAGATGATAAACTTTCTTAATACCTTCAAAAATCTTCACAGGTATTTCCTCGATAAACGATGGCATATTGATCTCCTTTATAGTCTTATAGTTCGACAACTTCATTGACTTTTGCAGTCAAACTAAGCTGATTACGATACTCTCCGTACACAACTGCCTTCTCAATGCCTACAATTTCTACTGCTGTGAGCATTGGTTGAAACGAGTCATAATCCTTCAACGATGCAAATGGAACCTTTATTGTAAGCTTCTCCCCGGTATTGTTGTGTTCGTTGGGATAATCACTTTCATCAGAAAAGATAAGCACGCCTACCTTTACCCCTTTTTCAATTTCTGAACCAGTCTCACTTCTTTCTATCCACCTTGTAGCGGAAATAAAACGTAACTCTTTGTGAGAAAGAAACAACTGAGCATTGAACGCTGTAAAATGCGACAAATTCTTAAGAGCCATAATTTAAAACCTTCTTTCTAGAATTAAAAGCAAATCGTCTACTTTTAATAAAATAAACACTGTGACGATTACAGATAACAACATTTAAAATTACACCTCCTTATCTATTAGGAGAAATTTCAACAGAATTCGGAGGAGATTATAAATTTTTTAATTCTTTTCGTAGAATCTCTATAATACGCTCATAGTGTCTTTTTACAGTTTTGTCACTTAATCTAACCTCCTTTGCAAGATGCGAGAATGATTTATTCTCAAAAACAACTCCAAACAAGATTTTTTTGTCTCTATCACTCAACAATCTCTCAATAGCATCGTTTATAATAGCAATTTCTTCTTTTTTAATTACTAGAGATAATGCATCACTATCATCTGCTATCGTATCTAATAAAGAACCTTTAGCAATTGAACTACTGTCTAAACTACACAGACCGTACGATCTATCTTTTCTACATAAATTCTCATAGGGCTGGTTTAATAAGTTATCTACCTTAGTCCAATCACCAGATAATACAGCTCTTCGAATCGCTTCTTCTCTACGTTGTTCTACTTTTGTTAAATCTACCATATGTGTTGGTACCTCCTACTCGGGTTTACCAACACTACCCAAAAGGGCTCCATAGACTCTCGTCAGTGGAAACTTACCTTATGTGATTTTAAAAAGAACATAGTAAGATGCATAAAAAATAGCAGTTATACAAAATCGTATAACTGCTATGCATTTTCTATATATAATTTCAACTATATTCTCGGTTTTTTATTCATTAAATCATTCATCTAAGCGATAAAAAATCTTTTTGTCTGATTGTTTTTCAATAGATCCAAAAATAATACGATCTTTACTACTGTCACTGTTTTCTTCACCTTTTATAGCAACACCCGCTGGAATAAAATTAATGTAGTTTGATGGAGTAACTGTTTCCCAATTAAACTCTTTCCCAAATATTCCAATTCCGCTATTATCACCATTATGTTTCACATCATGTATTATTCGTTCTGCCGATCTAGAACCTATCCAAGTCAGTACCCCTTTTTCATCAATTCGGATTCTATTCCCGATACCTTGATCTTCAGGAACTCCCCAAGTTCCAACTACAGTAGAAAAATCTCCTTTTACCAATCCATCAATATTCATGATATTTTCATTTTTAACATCAGCAAACTGTTTCATCTCCTTTTCTCTAAAAAATACTTTTGACGGGCTCTCAAAATATTCATCAAAATGATCTGTTAGCGTTAAAACATCCCTATCTATAACAGATAAACGTGGTACTCCATCTGGTAATTCGAAGATATCATAAAGAAAAGTATTTTTCGTCGCTCCAACAGTCTCTCCAGATTTTATAATCTGTATGTTGTCTCCATCAACTCCATCCACCTCTCTGCCAATATCTCCATTAGCGTAAATTGGTATTACCCATTGTTCAGTCTTTTTCCCAAAATCACCAAGTATAATATCATCTCGTACGGTAGAAAATTCAATAACTCCACGTCTTGTACTTCCATGAAAAAACGATTCACCTCTACCGTCTGAATATACTTTAAATGAATGTCCATCAGGATTTCTCCAATTACCAGCAATTGAAGAGAGATTTCTATTCTTGATTTCATCAATATTAAGATTTGATTTAATTGGTGTAGGTTGTTCATTCATTTCATTTTTTCTATGAAAAACAGTATAATGAATTGGATTTGGTCTTCCATAGCCTTTTTCTTTAGGTTTTTCATTTTCCTGAAAAATTAGAGTGTCTTTTGTTATTTTTTTCGGTATATCATATTTGATAACATCCTCACTCTCTCTTGAAAAGTCAAATCCTACTTCATCTCGATTGAACTCTGATTTTCCTTGGAAAAAATATAAATTCCTATCAAATTTACTATATGTTTGCTCTTGCCCCATTTGGCCACCTGCATATACATTACGTTCTTTTCCTTCTTTTATCCCTTTTACATTCATGACCAAATACCCTTTATCAAAAGTATTATCATTTGCAACAACTAAACTTCCCTTATTTTTTATTTCTTTATTATCATTAAATACTTTAACATTTCCCTCCTTATCAATCGTCAAAATCATTTGATTTTCATTTTTACCTACTTCACTGTACCATGTACCAGATAATGTTTCAAAATTCCCTGATAAAATATCAGATTTACTTAGTTCCTTATTTGCTGATTCAATTTCTACATATGAATCTTTAGAATGGCAACCTGATATAATTACCACTGATAGTATACTTAAAAAAATTTTGACAACTTTCATATTCTATTCTCCTAAAAAATTACTAAATTCATCTTTTGACATATACTGTGGACTAGGCATTTTAGGTATCTTCTCAATATTTTCAATAATATTTGAAACAACTTCTAAGGCAATCCATTTAAAATTGGACTGTTTTTCTATTGTTTCATTTATATTTTTCCACTCTGTGGGAACCATATACGAGGGATCTTCTGGAAGTTTAGGATAGGTTCCTTTTTCAATAATTTTAGAAAAAAATCCGTATTCTCCATTCGGTAATGTTAGTAACACATAACCAACATTTCTCTGGTACAACTTCGATTTTGTCGTAAATAAAACTTTTCCACCATTATTTTTTGCAAAATGATAGTGAGCTTCTAAGTTACCCAACTGAGAATATTTTTTCTCACCATCTCCCATATTCCACTCTTGAAATTTATACACAGCTATTTCTTCTGCCATGTTATTGCTCCTATTGTATTGTTTTTTATCTATTTTAACACAAAAATGTACAGTTTGCTATCCTATATCTTTTTTTTAGACAGTTAATTGTACTTAAAAAATCATATGAAGGATAGTAGAATAGTACAAAAGAGGAAATTACGGATGGAAGCTAATCAATTACAAAAATACATAGCAGAGCGTATAAGAGAATGTAGAAAAGAACAAAATCTCAGCCAAGAACAATTATCCAATCAAGCCGGGCTAGGTGTTAAAGCAATACAAAACATCGAGAATATGAAATACGATTTTAAAATACACACACTTGAAAAGGTTCTTACAGCTTTAGGCATGACCGTTGAAGACTTCTTTAATTTCCCACTTTCAGATAATACCATCCCTATCACTACATTGACTGATAACATCTCAGATTTACCACACACAAAAAAATTAAAAATCATTTCTTTGTTTAATGAAATTGTAAAAAATATAGATTAAAAGAGGAACTCTCAATGAATTCCTCTTTTTGTATGCTACTTTAACTTTCCTTTGGTTAGTTTTATGGTTAATTTATTCCTTAATAATGTCATGAGTCCTTAAACTGTACTCCAAACACTCTAAGTATGAGTATCAAAAATCATTTATATTTCCTCGTTTTTTCTACCTTCTATTATACCAAAAAAACTAGTCTCATCCTTATAGGAAAAAATATTTTGAAATCATTCATTTTTTCTTGACGACTTTTTTTCATAGCAGTATAATAACTCTTGTTGAAATTTTCAGAAAAGGAAAGAAAATGTTTACAAAACTAAAATATACCTTTATTGGTCGTCCCCTTAAGTCCTTAACTGAAGGCGAGGGAGGACTACTTGGAAAAACGCAGGCACTCGCAATGCTATCAAGTGATGCCCTATCTTCTATCGCTTATGGACCTGAACAGGTCGTTCTCGTATTGGCTAGTCTTTCTCCGCTTGCTATCTGGTGGAGTCTCCCTATTGGCATTTTTGTCCTCTTACTATTAGCTAGCCTGACCATTTCTTATAGACAAATCATCCATGCCTACCCTCAAGGTGGAGGTGCCTATATGGTTACTCGAGAAAACCTCTCCCCTGAGTTAGGTTTGATTGCTGGGGGAAGTCTGCTTGTTGACTATATGCTAACAGTAGCCGTATCAGTGGCAGCAGGAGCTGATGCTATCACTGCTGCACTTCCTGCCCTCCATCCTTACAACCTCCACATCTCCATTTTTCTAGTATGTTTGCTCATGCTTTTAAATCTACGAGGACTAAAGGAATCCGCAAGCTCTCTGATGATCCCAGTCTATCTCTTTATCTTTAGTACGGTCTTCCTCTTATTGTTTGGTATCTTCCAACTATTTACTGGTTCTCTCATCTACCATGCAACTTCTACAATTGGTCAAACTGTCCCAAGTCTCTCAATTGTCCTAATTTTAAGAGCCTTTACCAGCGGTTCGGCCTCACTAACTGGAGTTGAAGCTATCTCAAATGCCGTTCCATTTTTCAAGACTCCTAAAGAGAAAAACGCAGCTCAAACATTGACCATCATGTCTCTGATTCTTGGATTTCTATTTGCAGGGATTACCTTCCTAAACTACTGGATGGGTATTACACCTCAACTCGGAGAAACAATCCTCTCACAAATGGCTAAAGGGATTTTAGGGGGTTCAGCTCTCGGTCAGATTGTTTATTATCTCTTCCAATTCTCAACAGCCCTAATCCTAGCCGTTGCTGCAAATACTGGTTTTTCTGCCTTTCCAATGTTGGCTTACAATATGGCTAAGAACAAGTACATGCCCCATCTCTTTATGGAAAAGGGAGACCGCCTGGGTTATTCAAACGGTATTTTGACCTTAGCTTTTGGTGCTATAATTCTTCTGCTCATTTTTAATGGAAATACAGAACGCTTGATTCCTCTTTATACTATTGGAGTTTTTGTTCCTTTTGCCCTTTCTCAAACAGGAATGATTCGTCATTGGAAAAAAGAAAAAGGCTCTCATTTCTTAAAATCTGCCTTTGCTAACATCCTCGGCGCTATCATTTGTTACGCTATCGTCCTTATTCTACTCCTCTTTAGGCTTGGAGATATCTGGCCATTCTTCCCAATTATCCTGGTCTTGACCTTCCTATTTCTGTCCATCCACAGTCATTACCAAAAGGTGGCCAAACAACTTCGGCTTTATGAAGGAATTCAAAAGAAAACCTACGACGGCAATGTCGTCCTTGTCTTAGTGGGAAATGTTACCCGAGTCAGTGTTGGAGCGATTAACTACGCTCAAAGCATTGGAGATGAAGTTTTGGCCATGCACATTTCCACCAAGGAAACCGAGGAAAAAGACCAAGAAATCTTCCAAGAATTTGCCGACTACTTCCCAAATATTACTCTTAAAAACATTAATACCAGCTATCGCGATATTATCACACCTACAGTTCGATATGTTCGAAAGATTTCTCAAGAAGCCAAGAAAAAGAACTACACGGTTACAGTTCTAGTACCCCAATTTATCCCTAACAAACCTTGGCAAAATATCCTCCACAATCAAATGAGCCTTAAATTAAAATATGCTCTCAGATGGCACGAAGATGTCGTCGTTGCTAGCTACTCTTATCATTTGAAAGAATAAAGAAAAGCTCAAAATCAGAGAAATTATCTTCTGATCTTGAGCTTTTTCTATATGTGATTTTTTCAAGACGTCTTCTAAAATGTCTATTCTCAATCAATAACTTTAGAAAATTCTATCTTTTAGATAAAAGAAAAATCAGTAGACTCGAGTTCCTACTGACTTCTTTGTTGAATTCGTTTGGATTATGCAGCCAAAACTTTGCGTCCTTTACGACGACGAGCTGCCAATACGCGACGACCGTTTTTAGTTGACATACGGTTACGGAATCCGTGTTTACGCGCACGACGTAGTTTACTTGGTTGATAAGTACGTTTCACGATGAATACCTCCTCATAGATTTTGTATTCGTTTAGCCGGCTATAAAGTGATCAGTTACTAAACATACTTTACTATTCTATCTGATTCTTTTGCATTTGTCAATAGCTCTGACAAATGTTTCCAGCTTTTTTGCTATGAAAGCCTTATCTACGATACTGCTTCAAGAAGCGAGTCATCTTTTCTTGGATTTGGGCTAACTCATCGACACGTGGTAGATAAACGATACGGAAGTGATCGGGTTCTCTCCAGTTAAATCCTCGTCCATGAACCAAAAGCACCTTTTCTTGCTTCAAGAAATCAAGGACAAACTGCTCATCATCATCGATACGGTACATATTGCGGTCAATTTTAGGGAAGATATAAAGACCCGCTTTAGGTTTAACCGCAGACAAACCTGGAATATCTTGAATGGCATTATAAATAAAGTTTCTTTGTTCATAGATACGACCACCCGGCAAGAGTAATTCATCCACCGACTGGTGACCACCTAGTGAAGTTTGAACAACCTGTTGAGCCAAGACGTTGGAACAAAGGCGCATGTTTGAAAGCATGTTGAGACCTTCAATATAGCCCTTTACATGATGTTTAGGCCCAGACAAGACCATCCAACCTACACGGAAACCAGCGATGCGGTGAGATTTAGACAAACCATTCATGCTAACACAGAAAAGGTCTGGAGCCAAACTAGCTACTGGTGTGTGGACATTGCCATCCATAACCATACGGTCGTAGATTTCATCTGCAAAGATAATCAAGTCATTTTGACGAGCAATCTCAATGATATCTAGTAAGAGTTCTTTAGGATAGAGGGCTCCTGTTGGATTATTTGGATTGATTAAAACGATAGCCTTAGTATTTGAACTAATCTTAGACTTAATGTCATCTAGGTCTGGATACCATTCAGCTTCTTCATCACAGACGTAGTGAACGGCATTTCCCCCAGCCAAGCTAACTGCAGCTGTCCAGAGAGGATAGTCAGGCATAGGAACCAAGACTTCATCGCCATTGTCCAAGAGACCTTGCATGGACATGACAATCAACTCACTCACACCATTTCCAAGGTAGATATCATCGATGCCTACATTAGGGAATTTTTTCAATTGGCAATATTGCATAATTGCTTTACGGGCTGAAAAGATACCTTTTGAGTCCGAATAGCCTTCACTATCACGCGCATTCATAATCAAATCATGGATGACCTCATCTGGTGCTGTAAAGCCAAACTCAGCTGGGTTTCCTGTATTCAAGCGAAGGATTTTTTCTCCATTTGCTCGCATACGCATGGCTTCCTCAAGAACTGGTCCACGGATGTCATAAGCCACATGCTCTAATTTGATTGATTTGTTAAATTCTTTCATTTGAGTTCCTCAATTCATCAGGATAGTTAATATTATACCACTTGATAGAAAAATCGTAAATCGCCCAGTACTATTCCACAAAAAAACCTTGGTAAACAGAGCAAGGTCGATTCCTTTCTATTTTTGGGAGAAGAAAGAGAAAAATATGCACCTCTAGTAAGATATACATCTAAATCTAAAGTCTCGCATATAAACTTCGAATCGAAAACGAAGGCATCGTTATGGATGATAGTTGCATGAACTCATGAATTTCTTCCTGTGTCCAGCAAAACGCAAAGAAAAAATAAGTCGACTCAACAAACAACATAGACGATGTCTGGGCTAATTCGAGTCTGTTTGTAAAGAATTTTACCATATCACTGACTTCTTTCCCTGCCCTGTCACTTAGTATTATACACTAAAACTTTTGCATTTTCAAATAAGTACATATAAAAAGAACTCTTTTTAAAGCGTCACCTAAACATTTAATTGAATATGATTCTACTTTGACAATAAAAAAGAGAGAACCTTGTGATTCTCTCTGAACTAAGTCCTACAATTACTATAGCCAAAAGTAGTCGGAACTTAGCTTATTTCGCAATTTCTGCCAACATTTTTTCGATGTGTTGGATGGATTTTTCACGTCCAAGCAAGTAGATGGTATCTGGCAATTCAGGACCATGCATTTCACCTGAAACGGCAATACGGATTGGCATAAAGAGATTCTTCCCTTTGATCCCAGTTTCTTTTTGAACCGCTTTGATTTGTGGGAAGATATTTTCTGCCACAAACTCATCGTCTGACATGGATTCCAATTTCGCTTTGAAGGCTTCCAATACTGTTGGTACTGTTTCACCAGCCATCACTTCTCGCTCAGCTTCTGTCAATTCTGGGAAGTCTGAGAAGAAGAGATCCGTCAATGGAACGATTTCGTCCACTGACTTCATTTGTGGTTTGTAGAGTTCCACCAATTTCTCAGCCTTATCAGTCAATCGTCCTGCTTCTTCAAGGAATGGTTTGGCCATTTCAAAGATAGTCTCAAGATCCGCATTCTTAATGTACTCATTGCTCATCCAGTCCATTTTCTTCTGGTCGAAGGCTGCTGGAGACTTGCTGAGACGGTTTTCATCAAAGAGGTTAATGAGTTCTTGACGAGAGAAGATTTCGTCTTCCCCACCAGGGTTCCAACCTAGAAGAGCGATGAAATTAAAGACTGCTTCTGGAAGGTACCCTTTCTTACGGTAATCTTCGATAAATTGAAGGGTGTTCGTATCCCGTTTAGATAACTTCTTACCAGTTTCAGAATTGATGATAAGTGTCATGTGCCCAAACTCAGGTGCTTCCCAACCAAGCGCTTCATAGACCATGAGCTGTTTTGGTGTATTGGCAATGTGGTCATCTCCACGAATAACATGAGAAATTTGCATATCGTGGTCATCAATGACAACGGCAAAGTTGTAAGTTGGGTAGCCGTCTTTCTTTTGGATAACCCAGTCACCACCGATATTACCGCCTTCAAACTCGATATCACCTTTGACCATATCATGCCATTTATAGATACCAGACTCATTCACTGCTAAACGAACAGTCGGGATGATGCCCGCTGCTTCACGTTCTGCAACGTAAGCTGCTTTTTCTTCTTGGCTCATGCCAAGGTATTCGTTAATGTAACGAGGTGTTTCACCGGCTGCTTCTTGACGTTCACGTTCTGCTGCCAATTCTTCTTCTGTAACGTAAGATTTGTAGGCTTTTCCTTCAGCTAAGAGTTGGTCGATATATTTTTGATAGAGTTCCAAACGCTCAGACTGGCGGTAGTTTTCATGAGTCTCTGGACTTTCATCCCAGTCCATGCCTAACCAACGAAGGTTTTCAAGCTGTGAACGCTCTCCGTCTTCGACGTGGCGCTTACGGTCAGTATCTTCGATACGGATGATAAAAGTTCCACCATGATGACGTGCATACAAGTAGTTAAACAATGCTGTACGGGCATTTCCGATGTGTAGTAGTCCTGTTGGACTTGGTGCGTAACGTACGCGGATATCTTTTGACATAGCTTCTCCTATAAAGTCTCTAGGCGTCTGCCTTTTTGCTCTCTATATTATATCACAAGTCTTGCCAGAGTCCAATTTCTCTTTTCGAGAAAAAGCAAAAAGAGTGGTAAAACCACTCTTTTCAGCTCTATTATAGACGAGCGTTAAGTTCTTTGCTCAATTCTTCAAATCCTGGTTTACCAAGAAGGGCAAACATGTTGCGTTTGTATGCTTCAACACCTGGTTGGTCAAATGGGTTGATGGCATTCAAGTAACCTGAAAGGGCGATAGCCAATTCGAAGAAGTAGATTGTGTAACCAAGAGTGAAGGCGTCTTGCTCAGGAAGAGTCACGTACATGTTTGGCACGTCACCGTCAGTGTGGGCAAGAAGAACACCGTCAGTTGCTTTTTTGTTTACAAAGTCAACGTCTTTTCCTTGAAGGTAGCCAAGTCCGTCAAGGTCTTCTTCCAAAGTAGGGATGATCACGTTCTTACGAGGTTTGTCAACGCGGACAACTGTTTCAAACATGATACGAGTTCCTTCTTGGATAAATTGACCCAATGAGTGTAGGTCTGTTGAGAAATTAGCTGAAGTTGGGTAAATCCCTTTTTGGTCTTTTCCTTCTGTTCAGGCACCCCTTGTGGATGCATCTGCTGGAAATTCCCTTGCACTGACTGGCTAGTTTGATTGACTTGCCAATCAACCACTGCGTCATCTATTTTTTCTAATTTAGACCCAGAAGCCTGGACTTTTGGTCCAGGCTCTGAATCAATTTTTTAGACTTTTATTTTTCTAAATTGCTTGATTTGAAATTTTATTATGGTTAAGCAGTTTCAAAAATCTGAATGGTAGAATCTTTATCAATTACTACCGCTTGATCTGCTACAACATGGAGTGTACCAGGAAGGCTCCCCTCTTTTGAACCATCAAAAGAAATCGTGATATGTCCCAGTCCAGTTAAATTTTTTTCTACTACATTTCCTACGGAACTAATCGAATATTCCTGATTATCTACCACCAGCTTGCCACCTTCTAGTATTGAACCTAGCAGATTTTTGTTATCAATCTTAAAACAATACTCTGATAAATCTTCTGGTGCTTCTTCTCCAAATAAAATGAGCATATTGGCATCTTGAATCATATTCTGAGCTTCAGACCCTACTTGAATTACTTTAGTTTCAAAAATTTTCTTCATCTGATTTCTATTCATACTTTCTCTAATTTGTCATAAACTTAGGCTTATAGATAAGTTTAACATAATAGTTCTCTGTTTTCAGGCATCTATCAAAGGTCTACTGATAAAGACCAATACTAGCTATCCAAGCAACTAGCACCCGCGGAACACCATTGAGAAAGCGTGAATAAAGTACCGAAGGGACACCAACCTCAACTGTTTCAGCCTTGGCTTCAGATAGGCCGAGTGCTACAGGAATGAAATCACAACCGTTTTGAGTGTTGATAGCAAATAAAGCTGGCAGAGCCATTTGGGGCGGAATAGTCCCTTTTCCGATTTCGACTCCAATTAAAGTTCCAATAATCTGACTAATAACAGCTCCGGGACCTAACAAAGGAGATAGGAATGGTAAGGAACAGATAAAGCCAATTAAAACGAGTCCCCAGATGTTCCCCGCTAGGGGAACCATTAATTTTGCCAGCCAATTTCCAACACCAGATCCTTGAATAACCCCAATCAGCAAGGAAACAAAGGCCATGAAAGGAATTATTGTATTGAGCATTGTTTGGATGGCTTCACGAGCAGCCTGGTTGAAAGTTGCAACGACCTTACCAGCCCCCATCCCAATTCGTGCTACAATACTTGTTTCAGCTTTTTGCTCTGTAATTTTTTTACTAGTATCGTAAGTTGGCTTTTCAGTTACCACAGTTGTCGCTTTTTCGTCTTCATTAGCAGCAGAAATTTGATTAAGGCCAACTGCTGACACATAGATTTCCTCGGTTATATATTGAGCTAGAGGCCCACTTTTCCCTGTAGCGACAATATTTATTGTAGGGATTCCCTTTTTAGGATAAATACCACAGCGAAGAGTACCGCCACAATCCACGATTGCTAAAGCAATTTCCTCATCTGGGATAGAAGTTTTAAACCCATTAACAGCTTCCATACCGGTCAAATCAGCAATTTTATCTACAATATCTGGCTTTTCTCCGCCACCAGTAATATAGATGAATTTATGCTTAGCTTCACTAGGTGTAATGACCAAAGGTCCTCCGAAACCGCCATTTCCTTTAACAACTTTTATACTCTTATATGACATAATTTCACTCTTTCTATAAATCAAATGTTTTACTCAAGGTAACACCTTGCTGTTTTGCTACATAAGCAGTTGTAAAATCGGTTACCCAACCACCTACAAAGTTCATGACAAGCCCAACAAGCATGTAACGAATGGCTAAGTCCATTTGACTTAAACCTAAAGTTTGAATTCCTGTCGCAATTCCCATCCATACAAATAATTCCCCAGGATTGATATGTGGAAATACACCATTTGAAGTATGGCAAAACTGCATCTGAGCTGCTACAAAACTAGGTTTATAATATTCTGGTAAGAAACGTCCCATACTGATTGCCATCGGATTTCCCAGCATAAAAGCTGAAATGAAAGGTAAAATCATATACCGGCTAACAGGATTTTTGGCAGAAATCTTAGCCAAGGAATTGACCTTCTCTTCTCCCAAGAAAGCGATAAGGGTATTCATTGCAATCAATAGCATCAAGACAAGAGGTACAATATTTGTCATCCAGCTAATAAAGGTTTCTCCACCTAATTGGAAGAGTTTCATAAAACTCTCTGCAAATTCTGTAATGTAATTCATAAGGAACTCCTTTTCTTATTTTTTTTAAATAACTGTTTAATAGATAATTGTAAGTAATCCGCATAAAAGCCGAATCCCAGAAAAGAATCAGAAGAACTTGTCTCTTTCTCAATACCTGCCTCATGCCAAAGATAGACTTTTCTAGCATCTTCTATAGCTGATTGCATCAACTTATTTTCTTTTCTCACAAGAGGATTATACTTGTCAAAATAATGGATGTCTTCTCCAACATAATCGTCCATATTTTGAAAACGCGCTAAGATTGTGACTCCTTGCATTTTGCTAGCTTTAAGAACCCGACCGTTTTCATCAACCGCGAACATGACAATCGTACCGGATTTGATTCTTCCGGATTTTCTGCCAATCGCTACGCGCCCCAGTTTCCGGAGCATCGTATAGGTCTTATTGAAGTCTTTGAGTTGCTGCCAGCCGAGGAACATTTGAAATATATAAGCTGCCATGACAAATACAGCGAAAATTATTAGCGAATTCATTAAAATACTCCTTTGCTCTTAGAAAATGATAGAAATTCTGTCTCTGTTTCTACAGCCCTCAATGCTTCTTTTAGAGAAGGCTCTCCTGCAATTCGAAAAATGTCGTCATACAATTCCAGCAATTCACTTTCCATTTTTCTTTCAATTTCTGAGGGTATAGCGACTAGAAAGATAAATTCAATCCAATCATCTCCTTTTTGATAAGGCTCTTCTAGTTTTCCAAACATTAAAATAGTTTTTGCATAACCTTGGTTAATTGTATGGGGAAAAGCAATTCCTCCGCCAAAAACGGTTGATTGTTTTTTCTCCCTATCAATTATCCGATTTCTAAAACCTTCATCAATCATCTGAAGTTTCTCTAACTCTGCAACCATATTTAGCAAGTATTGATGATAGGTTTTTTGTGGACCTAATCGAACAAATCGTAAGCTGACTGTTTCTAGATTTCTTTGATGAAAAGCATTGGCTCTCTGCCATTCTTCCCGCAACCATTGATCATCAAAAAGATGATTAACTTGAATGACTGGAGATTTAGAATCTTTATATTTTAGAGGAACTGTCGTAAAAATCGCGAAATAGTCCTGATTCAAATCCACATTAAAATCCTCTTCAGAATACTGAGTAATGTCTACATCATTTCCAAGGATTCGTCTGAGTTGCTGAATAATCATCGCAGCAGTTCCTCTTCCTGTTGTGCAAACTACAGCTATCTGCTTGCGAGAACTATTTACAATAGAGTTTTGCTTTCTTAAAATCATTTCAAAATACAAAGCCAAATATCCGATTTCAGATAATTCCAATTCAGAACCAAAAATTGCAGATAGTTCTTCTCCAGCAATTTTCGCCATTTCAAAAGCAAAAGGATATTGAGTTTGAACCTCGCCATGAAATATATCATTAGCTTGCACATGGAAAATCAGTCGATTGATTAAGGGGCCTAGATGAGACTTGATTTCTTCAAATAATTCTTCATCATCAAAGTTAACCAACATTGTTTCTTTGACTTTCTTGACAATCCCTTGAAAAATGTTTGCAAGCTGTTCAGATTGATAAGACGGCTTGCTTAAAGTGTCAATAAAACGGACATTAAAAGGAAAACACAAAAAGTCTATTTCAAACTGACTGAGGGAAATCTTATAAGTCATCACAATATGATAGATTAATTTCTCAACCAAAGGGGTCTCTGTTAAATCATTCCTATAGTAAGGAATAGGACAACTCAACACCCTAGATGCATGAATACGCTCCACCATAATTGAAATGGTCTTTCGAAGGAGTTCCTTTGTTTCTTTCGGGATTTTATACTCCTGGAGTAGCGTCTCCAGAAAAGAAGATGTTGCCTCGGTGAGTGTCCTTCCTTCAAAGTAAGGGGCCACTTGGTGAATATAGAGCAAGCGCAAATTCAGCTCGTCCCCCAAGACCTCCAGCCCACGGTTGGGCTTTCCTGAAATAGTGATAGAGTAACTATCTGCCAAAGATTTTACTTGTTTTAAATCCTTATTAAGGGTACTTCTACTAACACCTGCTTCCTCAGCCAAGTCGTCAATAAGAAGAGGGGAGTTTGACTTAATTAAACGTTTTAGTAAATAGGCAATTCTTTTACTGGAAGAATTGAAGTCACTCTCCTGTTTTAAACTACCAGATAAAATCCTTTCCAACTCTGTATAGTCATACACTTCTAACATTAACTTATCATCTTGTGAGATAATCTGGATATTAGGAGCCAAAACATCATTTAATTGTTGGATACTCTTTTGCAAGGTTTGCATACTAATATCCAGCTCTGAGCGCATATCTATCATGGAATAAGTTGGCTGTGAGACCATTTTTTCTAAAATGTTATACCATCGATTTACTAAGGTCAACTCTCTTCCTCACCTTCATTTTTTTAACCGCGAGTTTTCCCTCCAGCAATATTTGTAGTGACTCCAGTTATATAGCTAGAACGATCTGAAATATAGAATGCTACAAGATCAGCTACTTCCCGTAGTTTACCACTTCGTCCCAAAGGAGTTGTTGAAGTTGAAGCATAACCAGCTCGAATATCTTCTACCGTCTTTCCACGGGTATAAGCAAGAGCTTCCTCATAAGAAAGAGTTCGAAGTCCCGTAGCTTCCATAATTCCTGGAGCAATTCCAACCACACGTACACCATGCTTACCCAGCTCTTTCGCCCATGAACGAGTGTAACTATAGACTGCTGCTTTTGTTGCAGCATAGGCACTTTGTCCTTCAGAACCTTCCAAGCCTGCTTCTGAAGCCATGTTCACAATTACACCTTTTCCATTTTTCACTAAAATACGTCCTACTGCCTGACTAACCAAATACAAACCTTTTTGATTAATCATTGTTACTTTTTCAAACGTTTCATCGTCTAACTCGTAAGGACCTTTAGGATTTTCTGCATCAATTAATAATCTGGGAACATTAATCCCTGCATTATTGACTACCGCATCAATATTGCCAAATCTTTCAACTATTTTGGCAACACCCTCTTCTACTTCAGAGCGAGAAGTTACATCAACTTTTACAAATAATAGATTCGGGTGACGCAAATCGTTGTCGCTAAGATCAAAATTCGCTACATTGACTCCTAATTCCAGCAATTCTTCAACGATTGCCTTACCGATCCCAGATGACGCGCCAGTCACAAGAACTGTTTTGCCTTTTATGTTTAACCAATCATTCATTTTGATACCTCTCAAATTTTATTTACAAGGCAATTATACAGCGCTTTCATAAAAGAATTAAGACACTCTTTTTTACACTTTTAAAAAAAATAATAAACTAATTAAGAGGCTTGTACTAAAAATCCACAAGAAATGAACTTGTGGATCTTTTTATATTCTAAATGAACTCAAAGCATATGAGAATCAAAGGCGTGCATTCAACTCAGCACCCAGCTCTTCAAAGCCTGGTTTCCCAAGAAGAGCAAACATGTTTTTCTTATAAGCTTCAACTCCAGGCTGGTCAAATGGATTGATACCATTCAGGTAGCCAGAAAGAGCAATAGCCAACTCAAAGAAGTAAATAGTGTAGCCCAAAGTGAACTCATCTTGCTCAGGCAGTGTCACAAACATATTTGGAACTCCACCATCAGTGTGTGCTAACAGCACTCCATCTGTAGCTTTTTTATTGACAAAGTCAACATCTTTTCCTTGCAAGTAGCCAAGACCGTCCAAGTCTTCTGCCAATTCAGGAATCAGCACATTTTTGCGAGGTTTATCTACACGGATAACTGTTTCAAAGAGGATACGGGTACCTTCCTGGATAAATTGTCCCAGAGAGTGCAAGTCTGTTGAGAAGTTAGCTGAAGTTGGATAAATCCCTTTTTGGTCTTTCCCTTCTGACTCACCAGCCAGTTGCTTCCACCACTCAGAGAAGTATTGCAGAGATGGTTCATAGTTAGCTAGAACTTCTGTCAGATAACCTTTACGGTACAAGATATTGCGTACAACTGCATATTGATATGCTTCATTTTCAGCCAACTTATCAGAAGCATAAGCCTTGCGAGCAGCATTTGCTCCTTCCATTAACTTGCTGATATCAGCTCCTGCAGCTGCGATTGGCAAGAGCCCCACTGCTGTCAATACTGTAAAACGACCACCTACACTATCAGGCACTACAAAAGTATCCCAGCCATTAGCATCTGCTTCAACTTTAACTGCACCTTTAGCGCGGTCTGTAGTTGCGTAGATACGTTGGTTAGCTTCTTCTTGACCGTACTTCTTAACCAAGAGTTCTTTGAAGACACGGAAAGCAATAGCCGGTTCAGTTGTTGTACCTGATTTAGAAATCACGTTTACTGAGAAATCTTTGTCTGATACATAGTCTACCAAATCAGCCAAATAGCTTGAAGAGATAGAGTTTCCAGCATAGAGGATCTGAGGTGCCTTGCGTTCTTCCTTTCTTTGCAAGTTTACAAATGAATTATTCAAGAAATCAATAGCTGCACGAGCTCCTAAATAGGAACCACCAATACCGATTACGATCAATACCTCACTATCAGATTGGATTTTAGCAGCAGCCTTTTGAATACGAGCAAATTCATCTTTGTCATATTCTTCAGGTAAGTTCAACCAGCCAGTCATTTCTGCCCCAGGACCTGTACCATTTCTCAGAGCAGAATCTGCTGCAGTCACTTGAGGCTGCATATAATCTAGTTCATGTGGTGCAACAAATTTATCTAATACTTTTGAATAATCAAATTTAATATGTGACATAATATTCCTCCAAAATTTCTTCTCTTCTATCATAACCCTTACCTTAGATTTTTTCAAGTTTTTATACTGAATTTTTCCAAATTTTATCATAATTTAAACATTTGCGTAAAAAATGTTACAATATTAAAATTTGAACGAAATAAGACAAAAAAACGACTAGGTTTCCAGTCGTTACAATTCATTCAATAAATACTCAAATAATTCTAAGTTGCCATCCTCTTTATTGACCAAAAATTCTGGATGCCACTGCAAACCAATAATACGGTGTTCATCGATAGATTCGATTGCTTCAATCGTTTGGTCACGTGGATCTACTGCAGTTACGCGGAAATTAGGTGCCAAGTCTTTAATACTTTGACGATGAACTGAGTTTACTTGACTTTCTTTACTAAACAACTTGGACACAACACTTCCTTCCACTGTTTCAATAGAATGTGAAGTTCCAAAAGGTAGACCTTGCCAATGACCTTCAATCTCCTGATTGAGTGTACCACCAAAGGCAACGTTTACCAACTGAACGCCACGGCAAATGGCTAAGATTGGCTTGTTCTGACGCAAGGCTTCTTGTAGAAGAGCTAGCTCAAACTCGTCGCGAGCTAGATTATAGTCATCGCTATCAATTGTTTTTTCCTCACCATAAAACTGAGGATGAACATTTTGTCCTCCAGTCAAGATGAGCTTATCAATCATTTCTACATAGTCATGGACAAGTGTCTCATCACCAACCGGAATGACCAAAGGAAGTCCGCCAACCTGACGAATACTTTCAGCAAATTTACAGGATACAGATGAGTGGATGTTTTTTCCTTCTGCGTCTACAGGACATAGGTTTGCCGCTACTCCAACAACTGTTCTTGCCATCACTGATTTCCTTTCCTTTTCTATTGATAATCTTATCTTATCATCCTTCCCCACTCCTGTCTAATATGTATTTTTTAAGTCCGTGATAAAATTTTTTTATCAGAAAAAGTTGCCCAAAATTAGGACAACTTTTTGCTTATACTCAATGAAAATCAAAGAGCAAACTATGAAGATAGCCGCAGGTTGCTCAAAACACCGTTTTGAGGTTGTGGATAGAACTGACGAAGGCAGTAACATATATACTGCAAGGGGACGCTGACGTGGTTTGAAGAGATTTTCGAAGAGTATTATTCAAAGACAAATTGATTATGGTACAGTTCGGAGTAAAAGCCTCCAAGCTTGAGTAATTCGTGATGATTCCCTTGTTCGATAACCTCACCATCCTTAAGGACAATAATCTGATCTGCATTAAGAATGGTTTTCAAGCGGTGAGCAATCACAAAACTAGTTCTTCCTGCCACAATAGCTTCCATGGCATTTTGAATCTTGCTTTCTGTTACAGTATCAACGTTTGATGTTGCCTCATCCAAAATTAAGACCTGCGGATCTGTCATTAAGGTTCGGGCGATGGAAATCAACTGTTTTTGGCCAGTTGAGAAGACGCTCTGGTCATCATTAATCAAAGTGTCATACTTTTCTGGCAAACTTTCGATATATTCATGGATGTGTGTAGCCTTAGCAGCTGCTTCTACCATCTCCTGACTAGCATCCGGTACACCGAATCGAATATTGTCACGAATAGTTCCGCTAAACAAAACAGAATCCTGCAAGACAATTCCCACCTTGCTTCGCAAACTATCCAAATCAAATTCTCGGATATCTCTGCCATCAAAGCTGATACTTCCTGCATCCACATCATAAAAACGATTGATCAAGTTCATGATAGTTGTTTTCCCTGAACCTGTCGGACCAACTACCGCAATCATTTTCCCTTTTGGAGCTGAAATGCTGACATCTTTCAGAATCGGTTTTCCTGGCAGGTAGGAGAAGTCCACGTTACGAATCTCCACACCCTCTTTTAATTCGTTAAAGATTGGAGCATCTTGAGGACGAATTTCTTCTTCTGCATCAAACATTTCTTGGATACGGTCTGCACCTGTAAAGGCCAGTTGCAAACTTCCCCAACTCGCCGCTAATTGGATAATGGGCTGGTAATACTGTTGCGAAAACTGAGTAAACATGACAATCAAACCAAGTGCAGTTGCTGTCTCGATGTTCTTATCATTCAGTAAGACAGCTGAACCAACAAAAATAACTACTGCTGTATTGACCAAGCTCATCCCGTTCATAACAGGGAAAAGAATTCCTGAGAACATTCTTCCCTTAAAGGTTGCTTTTCGAACACGCTCATTTTGCTCAACAAAACCTGCAATCACATCTTCTTGGATACCTTGAACAATAATGGCTTTTTGTCCAGAGATACTCTCATCCATATAAGCATTGAGTTTCCCAACTTCTTTTTGTTGGAGGTTGGTGTATTTTCGCGCTAGCTTTAAGATAAAGAAGACCATGATAACAGCTATTGGAGTGCTGGCAATTGTGATTAAAGCCAAGGTGACATTTTTTACGAACATGACAATCAGCAAGCCAATAAAAAGGGCAATATTTGTCATGACAGACACTAAACTTTCGTTGAAAGCTTGGAGAATATTATCTAAATCACTGGTAAAACGTGACAGGACATCCCCATCTTGATGGCGGTCAAAGAAGGAAACAGTCAAGCGAGAAAGCTTGCCAAAAAGTCCCTTACGCATCTCATTTGTCGATTCGGCAATAATACGGCTCATCAAAACCATATAGATAAGACTCGACACCACGAGCACAATCAAAATATAAGCAAGATTCATCAAGAGTCCTAATAGACTTTGCCAAACCATATCAGTATTTCCATTTTGATAAGCTATAACTAAATTAGCCAGTTCCGTGACTGTTTGACCTGCAAA
Source organism: Streptococcus sp. HMSC074B11 (assembly GCF_001808705.1). Taxonomy (GTDB): domain Bacteria; phylum Bacillota; class Bacilli; order Lactobacillales; family Streptococcaceae; genus Streptococcus. Next base: position 84,002 of record NZ_KV794302.1, read on the forward strand.
TACTGGAAAGAGGGCTTGTGCAATCGTTGCAATGATAATCATAGCAATAACAACGACAAAGGATATCTTATAAACTTTAAAATAGTTCCAAAAGAATTCAAATGTCTTCATCCTACTCCTCCTTTCCTTTTTGCGTCTCGTAAATTTCACGATAAACTGGGTTTGATACAACCAAGTCAGTGTGTTTGCCTTGACCAATCAAGCGACCTTGGTCAAGCACTAAAATTTTATCAGCATGCACAACAGAGCTAATTTTTTGTGCGATGATAATCGTAGTCGTCCCCTTCAAATCCTTGTTGAGGGCTTCTTGAACCAAACGTTCCGATTTGGCATCAAGGGCAGAGGTTGAATCATCGAAAATCAAGATACGAGGATTGCTGACAATTCCACGCGCAATAGACATTCTTTGTTTTTGTCCACCAGAAAAGTTAGTCCCACGTTCCTCAACCGGACTTTCAAAAGCCAAGTCCATACGACTAATAAATTCACTGGCCTGGGCGATGCGAGCTGCGCGTTCCATTTCTGAAACTGTCGCATCTCCCTTACCTTGTCTGAGATTATCTGCGATGGTTCCACTAAAGAGAATGGCTCTTTGTAGGACGATAGAAACTGTCTTACGAAGCGTCCCTTCACTAACTGTCCGAATGTCCTTTCCACCAATCTTGATCGAACCTTGCTGAGGATCAAATAATCGTGGAATCAACTGAGCCAAGGTTGATTTCCCTGCACCAGTTGCTCCGACAACCCCAACCATTTCACCAGCTGCGATATCGAAGGATACATCTTTTAGGATAGGCTCTTCATCATTTGGATAGGTAAATGTGACCTTTTCAAAACTGAGACTTCCTTCCAATTCTTCATCTTCCACATCATTGAAAGTCATAGCCGGTTCTGTATCAAGGATTTCACGAATACGACGAAGGGAAATCATGGCACGAGTGACTGAATTTCCCAAAAATCCAACCATGACGATGGTAAAGATAATCTGACTCAGGTAGTTTACAAAGGAAGCAATGGAACCAACTACTGACGGATCTGACTCTGCCATACCTGCTACAAGCCAGATTGAAAGAAAGACAGCCCCGTATGAAATCATCATCATTACAGGTTGAACGATAGAAAAGGCGTAACCGATATAAAGGTTTTCACCCAGTAATTCATCGGATACCTGCGTAAACTTAGCAAACTGGTCTTTTTCTCGAACAAAAGACTTAACCACGCGCACACCACGTAAATTTTCTTTGGCAATGGCATTGATACGCTCCAATAAGGTCTGGAATTTTGCAAATCGCGGTCCCATCATCCCCATCATAAGACCTGTCATGGCGACGATTAAAACGACCATAAGAACTAGCACCCACCACAGCGAAGGCAGAGTGACAACGGCTAATATAAAGGAACCAATAAATAAAATCGGTAGTCGAAAGAGGATTTGGAAGGTCATCATGACTACGTTCTGAATCTGATTGATATCGTTGGTCATACGAACAACAAGGTTCCCTGCATTAAACTTCTCAATATTAGCGTATGAGAAAGTTTGAATCTTACGAAAGGCATCCTCCCGTAAATCAGACGAAACTCCTTGAGCAATGTAGGCGGCTAACACAACGTTGATGCCACCTGCAATCAAACCAATCAAGGCAACAAGGATTAACCAAAAACCGATAGTATAAATAGCTTCATTATCACCCGTTAGCAGTGCCTCTAAAACCTCCTGCAAATAACGTGGTTGCAAGAGTGAACTCGTTACCATTAGACCTGTCATAACCAAGGAAGCCAGGGCCTGCCATTTATAGGCTTTTATTTTCTGAAACAGCATATTTCCCCCTTATAAGATAGACAAAAGGGGACGACAGTTCTGTCAGTCCCTTCTTATGCTTTCATGTTGATACTATTCTAACAAAAAAGAATGCTATTGTCAAAGCACTCAGCTCTCAGAAGCTTGTGCAAGCACGACATTAGCATTCTATCAATCCTTTAAAAATCTTCTAATTGAGAACAGAATTTTTATTTCTCTGAACTAGCTTGCTCCTCTAGTTTAGCTTGTCCAATTTCACGGTAGCTACGGTCCCCAACAATCTTGACTGAGAACTGACCATCTTCGTACTCAAGAATCGTCACACTTCCATTATCAAGGCCATGCGGATGCATGCCATTAATTAAATAAACAATGGTTCCAATAGTCATTCCATGGCTGACTACGAGAGCATTTCCTCCCCCATTAGCTTCCATTTCCTTAGCAATGGCTTCAAAACCTTCCCAGATGCGACCACTTAGTTTTTCCCAGCCTTCAGCCCAGCCTGCTGTATCCACTTCTACCAATCCTTCAGCCAGCTCAGCATAGGACAAACGATGCACATGATCGACATTAAAGATACGTGGGATGATGCCCATAAAAAGGTCTCCATCATATGCACCATCAAAACTACCAAAGCACCATTCACGGATTCGCTTATCCATACGATAAGGAATTTGTCCTGTCAAACCTAATTCCTCAAGGATAATTCCCATTGTCTGAATGGTCCGTCCAGAGTCACTTGAATAAGCACGCTCGAAGCTTAAGCCTGATTCACGCAAGCCAATTCCCAATTCATGAATACCTCGCTCTCCCTCAGCTGTTAGGGGAGTATCACTCCAACCTTGAGCACGCCCAATCGTATTAAACATTGTTTTCCCATGACGCACTAGATACAATTTTACACTTGCCATTTTCCGTCCTCCATATGTATCTATTATAGCATGATTTCAAGCAAAAACCTCGTCCTAACCCACTGAGTCCAACATCACCACTTAAACTAGATTTTACAAATCTGATAATCTATGTCTTATCATTCTTAGAAGGAGCAACTTTAGATATCTCGGTGGTCTCATTTTTTACCTGTTCTTCTTTTTTCTTCTCGCTTTCTTCTTTTGACTTTTTTTCTGTTTTCTTCGTCTTGTCGTCAGTCTTTTTAAAAGGTGGAAAACGAAATTCAAATTGATTTTTCCCAGTGTCAACAATCGCTATGAAGCCATTTTCATCACTACGATAAGTTGCCTTTCCTGCATTAAATGACTGCTGACCACTCTCAGAACTAGCTTTTTCATAGGTCCTCTTAGCAATTGCAAATGCAAGAAGTTTTTCTTTATTTAAGGCATAATCCTGATGATGTGCTAGTTGCCGATTTAGATAAAACTGCAACAAAAGACTAAAAATTCCAGCAATAGTGACAGCGTATAGGAGAACTCCTGCTCTAACTTTTTTCTTTTTCAACACGATAGATAAATTCCCTCTCTAGTCCCTTTTCAAACTGAAAGTGAAAGTGCAACTCCTGCCCTTTTTCTTGAATTCGAGCTGATTTTAGACCGTAGACCATGGGTTGATAACCACGTCCACTGGCATCTGTTTTCCGGAAATCATTTGACTTTGATTTACCCATGGAAATGGGGTTACCTTCCTGTCTGAGGTAAAGCCTATCATTCTCCACTTTTTCAAATTGGGCTCGATTCAGCTCTGCTTCTAGCTGATCCACAAATAAAAGCCATTCTTTTTGCTCACTTCTCTGCTGATAGCGAACCTCTGAAACCAAGAGTTGGCTCATAGCTTGAAAAAGAAGTAAGCTACCACTAATAACGATAAGGGCAACCAAGGATTCTAAAAGTGTAAAAGCTCTGACCCTACTTGTCTTGAATCGCCAGTAATTTCTCCGTTCCATGGTATACCTCCAAACCTCGCTCATTCGAGACAACATGAACCGTAAGGCCATTGACAGTTAACTGCTTTTGTCCAGTCTGCAAAGCCATACGAGCCACTCGCAAAACTTCTTCCTGTTTTAGAAGTTCTACTTCTCTTTTTCTACTTTCTTGAATCTGTCCCAGCAAGAGGGTGGCTATACTGGCAAAAATGGCTAGTGAAATCACTGCCTCTAGTAGAATAACAGCCTTAATTTTTTGCTTCTTGAATACGTTTAATCTTTCCATTTCCTAGATATAGTTGGTAGCGAACCACTTCTTTCCTTGTTTGAAATCTCACGCTAGCTAGAGACGAATTCCCTCCAGCCTTATCAAAGGTAATTGACTGATTAGACTGCAATTGAATGCCTTTAGGAATAGCCAATTTCTGATAGCCATTCCCAATACTTCTCTCTTCTAGCATTAAGTTCATCTTCTGCTGGCTAGCCAGACTTCGCTTCTGGGTTTCTCGATAAAGTTCCTCAAACTCCATAAAGAAAATTTGCTCTTCCACAGCTGCAAAAGTTGATTGAACTGAACTCGACAAGCCCAAGGCTAACAGGCTGACTATTCCTAAGACCAATAAACTTTCTAGCATAGTAAAAGCCCTAATCCGAAACTGTTTGACTTGTCTTTTGTTTTGCATGATATTCCTTATAGGCTTTTGCTTGCTCAGCAGTAATGCGTCCATCTGCCTGTAATTTGCTTAGACTAGCATCTTCATTTTTATCCAGACTATACAGTTCTGCTTGGCTTTCTACCACCTTGACGACAGCTGCTTTCCCCTTATCATTGACTGCATCCTTTTGCTTAGTAAGATTTGGCACAAACAATAAGAGTAGGACGCTAATGATAAGAAGGACCACTAACATTTCTACCAGTGTAAAAGCTTTTGCCTTCGTTTCTTTTAATTTCATCATCATTTTTTTCATCTAAAAATTTACCTCCATATTTTGATACATCGGCAGCAACATAGCTGCATACAATAAAACGATTAGCAGGGCTACAAAAATAAAGACCAGTGGTTGAACAAGGTTCATGGTCCGATTAACTCGAGTAAAGAAGGATTCCCAGGTTTTTTCCGCATAGATTTCCAATTCGCTTCCCAATTTGGATTTAACCTCTCCATATTCAATGATTAATCCCAACTCCTTTCTAAAGAAGGGATAGGTCTGAACAACCTTAGAAAATTCCTGCCCATTTTGCAAAGATTGCTCTAAATCGTATCCAATTTCCTTAAAAAGAGGATTCCCTTGCTCCTGCATCATCTGGAAAATCTGTGCCAACTCTAAACCTTGTCCAATCATATTTCCCCATTCCCGAGCATAATAGGCAGTTAGATAATACTGAACAAACACACCTAGAAATGGAAATTTAGCCAGAAAAGAGAAGACTGATATCTTCCTAGATTTCCTGTAGAAAATCAGCCCTGTTAAAGATGCAAAACTTAGTACCACAGTAAGTCCGAGAAAAATCTGTGGTAGATTGCTAATCACTAAGGTAGCTATGTTACTACTATCCAGTTGGGGCAAGAGATAATTTCGCAACCCCAACATTATGAGCAGTAAGAAAGCTAGCAAAATAAGTGGGTAGGTCGCAACTTCAATTAACCTCTTCTTGACCTTAGCAAGATTATCCAAATATTCTTCAATTTTCCCCAAACTCAAATGGAGATTTCCATGAACTTCAGCCAATGAAAGTTGAGTGACAATCGCACTCGAAAAACCTAAATTCCCCATCATTTCCGAGAAAGATTTTCCTTTCGATAGTCCTAGGTGCATCTGCGAAACATATTCCTTCTCCAACAAAAGACTTCTATCAAGAAAGGAAATGATTTCTACCAAGTGAAAACCACTCGAAAACAAATTGTTAAAGAGAGTGATAATTTTCTTCTGCTTACTGGTAGCTAATTTTCTCCGTTTCAGCTTGAAGGGCAGTGATATGTCCGTCTTTAAGAAGCTGATCAATTTGCTCATTCCACTTTTCTGCCTGGTGTTCTGAATAATTTTGGTTTGCAAAATCAATAATTCCTCCTCCCCCGATTAGTCTCTGGTAGCAAATACCTTGTAAAACAACTGCGAGTTCATCTTCACTGACACCCAGTTCTAAAAGACGCTCATAGACCCCACGAATACTCTTTGCATGTATGGTCGAAAACACTGTAGCTCCCGTTAAGCTCGCTCTTACAACAGCACGGGCTGTTTCGCTATCCCGGATTTCTCCAATGATTAAAAGATCTGGGCGGTGGCGCAAAGAAAGTTTTATCAAGTTTTCATAACTCAGTCCAATAGCTTCATTGAGTTGTAATTGCAGCATCTCTTTTTGCTTAATCTCGACTGGGTCCTCAATGGACATGACTTGTTGTCCCTTAAAAAATGACTTAGCTAATTCATGCATTAAGGTAGTTTTACCACTTCCTACAGGTCCTGCAAATAGATAAAGGCCGCGTTGCCTAAAGCCCTTTTCTAGTTCCTTAAGGTCTTGAAACCAGAAACGCAACTCTTGTTCTTCATCATGCAAAAGGCGAATAACTAAACTCTCATGACCACGATAATCTCCTACCGTCGATAAGCGTAGTGAAGAAACCTTGCCATCATGCTGATAATCACAGGACCCAAGCTGACTACGACGCTTTTCTCCAACATTCATCCCCGCAATAAACTTAAAATGACTAATCACTGCGCCCAACTTTTCAAAGTCATAGCTATTAATCAACCGCCTTTCATCACCTATTCGCATATGCAACTCATAAACCTTGTCCTTGGGAATAAAATAGATATCCTGAGCTCCATCCTTTTTTGCGAGACTAATCAATTCTTGTGCAAGTGCTTGTACCATATTCCCTCCTCAGTTAATTATTCGAAGAAAATACAAAAAAAGAACAACTTTATTAAAAAGTTGTTCCATCTTTTTTGATGCGACACGTCCGGTGGATTTCTAAACCAGTTTGTTTTTCATAACCCGGTCTGAATTTTTCATCTGGTATAACTTGACCATCTTCCAGTAAAGCCAAGGAATGATATTGCTGCAGAAATTCATCACATTCCTCACACCAACGCTTATCCTCCGGATTCCAAAATATGGTCATTAAGTCTCCTCGACTTTTATATAGTGGAATTTTCTTTTCCAGCTCAAACCAGCAAGATTTATAATACTTCAAGGCATCATAGTAATTTTCAAATTTCTTACTACTAATGACGTCTTCTTCCCATCCTTCTATGAACCACCAAGGTTCAAAATCCCCGTACATTTCTATCACTCGATACATAGTTTCATTTCCTTTGTATCGTATATTATAGCGAAATTTTAAGAACAATGAAAGAAATTTGCTTGCTTTCACGAATTATCTAATATTTTCAAAAAATCCAGCAATTCTAAAAAGAATAACTGGATTCAAAATTCGATTAACCTTCTGAAATATCGTTTTCAATGATAACCTTAATCGCATGATGATCTGCAGCCTTACCAAATACTTCATATGCCTTTTCAATTTCACTTAGTTTGAAGTAATGAGTTACCAATTTTTCTGGTTCAATTTTATGGCTTTCTAAAGCTTTCAAAAGCTGAGGAGTTGTATTGGTAGAAACCAATCCAGTAGTAACATTAATGTTACGAATCCAAAGAGTGTCCAAATCAAACTGAACTGGTTTACCATGCACACCACAGTTGGCTACTGTTCCATCTACACCGATAATCTTTTGGCAGAGATCAAACGTTTCAGGAATACCAACAGCTTCTATAGCAACATCCACACCTCTACCATCTGTTAAATCATAAATTTCTTGAATTGCTTTTTCAGGGTCTGAAGAATTAATCTTATGAGTAGCACCGAAAGAAATTGCAGTATCCAAACGGTTATCGTCTAGGTCTACCATGATCAATTTAGCAGGTGAATAGAATTGAGCAGTCAATAGAGCTGCTAAGCCAACTGGACCTGAACCAACGATAGCCACACTACAACCAGGCTCTACTTTCCCTTTTAAGACACCAATTTCATAACCAGTTGGTAGGATATCAGATAACATAACCAAGGCTTCATCAGACAAATCAGCTGGAGTGTGATAGAGAGTATTATCAGCATGAGGAACACGAAGATATTCGGCTTGCATACCGTCGATCAAATGTCCAAAAATCCAACCGCCTTCGTCTTCACAGTGGGCATAGATTCCTTTTTTACAGTAGTAGCATTTACCACAGGCACAAACACAAGAAATCAAAACCTTATCGCCTTTTTTGAAGTTTGAAACGCCTGCTCCAACTTCCTCTACAATCCCGATTCCTTCATGGCCAAGGATAGTTCCACTCTTACATGCAGGGACATCTCCTTTGATAATATGAAGATCTGTTCCACAAATAGTAGTTTTTACAATACGCACAATAGCGTCAGTTGGCTTGCGAATAACTGGTTTGTCAACATCAACAAATGAAGCAAGTCCTGGTTTAACATAAGTATAGGCTTTCATAAAGCTTACCTCCGTTTTTTTATTTGTATTGTTTATATCATAATTGTAAGCCTTTCCATAAATAAAATCAAGTAATATGTGAAAAAATTAACAAACTAAATTAAAAAAAGTAGAAACTAAATTAGTTTCTACTTTAGAGATTATGCTTGATAACGTTTTTCACCATCAAGGTAAGTTGCTACCAATTCAAAATCCTTATCAAGAACGATAAAGTCAGCATCGTAGCCTTCACGGATTTGTCCGCAAACATCATCAATATGAACTGATTTTGCTGGGTTGAGACTGGCCATCATAACTGCTTCATGAGGATTTGCAATGCCCCATTCAACAACATTTTTCAAACCGTCTTTAAGTTTGAGAATAGAACCTGCCAAGTTCCCAGTAGATTTGAGACGAGCAGTACCATTTGCAACCACAACTGGAAATTCTCCTAACATATAGTCCCCATCTTTCAAACCACCCGCTGTCATACAGTCAGTGATAAGAGCAATATTTTCAGTACCTTTTTGTTTAAGTAGGATGTCACAAGCCTTAGGATCAACGTGATGCCCATCGCAAATCAATTCAGCATAAGTATGTGGCAATTCATACATAGCACCAACCATACCAAGCTCACGGTGAGTTAACCCACGCATACCATTATAAGCATGAACCCAAACACTTGCACCAGCGTCAACAGCCTTCTTAGCCTGATCAAAAGTTGCATTTGAGTGACCTAAAGCAACAGTAACACCTTCACCAGTAACCGTACGTACAAAGTCCTCAACACCTTCACGTTCTGGTGCAAGAGCAATTTTATTTAGAAGACCATTAGCAGCCTTCTGCCAAGCACGAAATTCATCCATGCGAGGATCTTTCATGTAAGCAGGGTTCTGAGCTCCTTTAAATTCCTCAGTAAAGTATGGGCCTTCAAAGTAAATCCCACGAATTTTAGCACCAGAAGCCTCTTTATACCGCGCACCAATATTTTCAGTAACAGCTAATAATTGTTCGTATGATGATGTTAGAGTAGTTGGTAGGAAACTAGTAACACCTGTGCTAAGAAGACCTTCACTCATTGTATGAAGAGTACCTTCGATGTTATTATCCATAACATCAACCCCACCAAATCCATGAATATGTGTATCAACAAGACCAGGAGCAATACTATAACCAGTATAGTCAATAATTTCTGCGTCCTCAGATACTTGATCCACATGCTTACCAAATTTACCATCAACTAGTTCTAGAAAACCGCCACGGCGAACACCATGAGGATAGAAAAATTGATCCGCTTTAATATATTTAGGCATAATGATAACCTCCGTAATTCATTTTTCTAATATTTATTATGTCAATTACATTATAAACCTTTCTGTGTAATTTGTAAATTGTATAGACCTATTATAGTTAAATTTATAAAGAAATAAATTAAGATTTAGTAAACATATAGTAAAGTAATATTGAACATTCAGGTTTACAATAAAATTTAGAAAAAATATAAGTAATTTTAAGTAACTGCAAAAGAAAAAATTAGAAGAAAAAAAAGACAAGGTCCGAAAACCTTGTCTTTAATACTATACCGGCGGCCGGGGTCGAACCGGCACGTCCTTGCGGACACTGGATTTTGAGTCTAATATTATTAGTTTTAAATCTCAGAAATATTGATTTTATAAGCTTTTTTTCCATAATATTTTTTAAAACTTAGTATCACTTCCAAAGTTTAGATACTTTTTAGTAACTATAAAATGCTAGAAAGTATACTCCTTATTAAAAAGAGTTTTGGACTAGTTTTGTGCAATTTTATTACCCATATCCGTAATAAGAGAGGCTAAATTAATTGTCTTTAATGATTGTAGAAATTGGTTGTGAATATCATTAGACACATAACCAGCTAGCAAAATATGCTCAGCCATGTCATATTGCTTAATCAAGAGAATCTTATCATGTTTTTCATTAAATAAAATCGCACTAATTGCTGTATTAAAGACTGGAAAACGAAAACTCGCACATTGTGAACAATAAGGAATATCTCCCTCATCTTTTAAAAATTTTTTCTCCAAAGGATGCCCACATTCGGGACAACAAGTCATTGTTTTGTCAAATATAGAAACCTCTTTTTTAAAGTTCTTAAAAGTAATTTTACCAGTAAAATCGAGACCACGCAAGACATTGAAATAAATCAAGACTTTTTTTAAAATTTATCTTATGATATACTAAACTTATCAGCTATTGGTTCTGAAAAAGTGTCTGCCACAGTTTTACTACAAATTCTCATGACTTGTGCCAAGATTTATAAAAAACGGATAGCTATAATAGCTCTTAGAGCAAAAACATGACATATAGGAGGTTAAAGACATGTCATACTTTTATCTTTTTATCGCCATTGTAGGAGAGATATTGGGAACTAACCTTTTGAAATTATCAGACGGTTTTACAAAGCCTATTCCAACCGTTTCTGCCCTACTTAGCTATGGCGTTTGTTTCTATTTCTTATCACTAGCAATGCAAAAAATTCCTTTAGGAATAGCTTATGCAACATGGTCAGCTGTCGGTTTAGTTTTGACAGCCTCTATCGCAGTAATGATTTTCAAAGAAACACTAAATGTTTATAGCATTATCGGTTTAATTTTGATTATCATTGGTGTTGTCATGGTTAACTTATTAGGAAATGCAGGACATTAATAAAACCGGCTCTATACTATTTGTAGTGGGTAAATCCCCTATGGATATTATGGAGCCTATTTTGTTGTAGAAAAAAAGTTCCATAAGAACTATAATGAAAAGCTAGAATTCTGTCAATATTTTGGACACATTTTGGGAGGGAATTTTGAAGACTAGCGTCCTCCTAATTTTCCCAATAAGTTTTAACTTCTTCAAAAATCTTATTCAAAAGTTCTGCATCTTTTTCTGACAACTGATTTTTTTCTATAACTCTATCTTTTAGTTCTGTTGCCTTTATTTTATTTCTTGCCACCGAAACTGCTATTGAATGTTTCAAAATATCAAACTCATCCTTTGAAAAGTTTGCAATATTGGTAAGATCTAATTGTTCTAGAGGTAAACTACTGATAATTGAATAAGGTTTTTGTCCCAGCAAATAATCTGTAGTAGTCCCAAAGATATTTGCTAATTTCACAACGAATTCTAATCCTGGTTCTAACGTTCCATTCTCCCACCGAGAATATGTCCCTTGTTGAACTCCAATTAATTCCGATATTTGTACTTGAGTTAACTTTTTTGATTTTCTGAGAGTTTTTAACCTCTCTGAAAATTTATAATCCTCTGTATACATAATTCTCCTATAGATATTCTTATTCGTATATTTTAGCTTGACAAAATATTCTAAACGGTATAAAATAGAATTATTCCATAAGGAATATTTATTTTGAGATTGAATATTCCATTGAGAATATTATAGCATAAAAGGAGGTAAAAGCGTATGTAACTAGTAGTCGATTTAAAAAATTTTAATAAAGGAGGTAGGATTCGACAAAATAAAAAATCTTGAAACAAATGTGCCGTTCGTTCCAAGATCAAAACATATTATGTAACAATTATACCACAGAAAACTCTTCAGTTGCACAAGAAAATTTCGGAGGTTTCACAAAAAGATGACCAATAAAGAGTTAGTCAATCAAATTTCTGGCCTAAACTCTACCTCTACTCTTAAAAATTGGATTCAACTGATTAAAGAGATAAGTGGCAAGGAATTTAAGAAAATTAAAGTTCCTATCAGTAGAAATCCCAGAACTCATCAATTAAGTTATACAGTTGCCTATGATTTTACAGACGAAGACCTTAGACAATTTCAAAAGTTAGCTAAACTAAAACTTGAAATAGGTCTAAAAGAGGCTATACAAGCCGTATTTGGGAGTCTAGCAGACAATGAACATGAATCCCTAAACCAAGTAATAGATGAGCTCTACGATGAACTGAGCGCCTTAAAACAGGAATTTAAGCGAGAAATGCGACTGATAAAAATTGAGAATTCCAACCTAAAAAAGAAAATCCAAGATATTGAAGAGTCGATGCAAACCGGCTTACTAGGGTTTGTTAACAAGAGGTCAAAAAATAGGTTCGGCTAATAGCGAGTTTTCGGCTGAGCCATGAGGCAGAAAGCCGAAAATGAGCGTAGATGCGGACGGACCATTTTTGACCGATAGGGTGTGTAGTAACACCACCCTCTGCAAGTTAGGTGTACCATCGAAAGAATTCAGTATTGCCAAGGGTTTCGCAGATTTTAGGGGTGGCAAAATTAGGCAAAAAGTTGAATCAAAATCTATGGCAAAAAATGAACATTTACGTTCTGTATTTGACTGGATTCAAATTCAGTTTGACAAGACTGAATTTTCGCCAAGAGAAATAATCGAAGACATTCTATTTCTTGACTATGACCTATTTATTGAGAATATAGGGAGCCTTAAATACTATAACTATGATAGCCAGCTTCATTATGGAAATATCCGTATCTACTATGGAGCGAAAGAGTCGTCCTACATGCTTGTCATGTCAGGACAGGCACTCGAGTTCTATAGAGATATGGTATTAGATCCAAATAGTCTGTCCGAAAGACAGTTTCTGAACAACCTCTACTACAATTACAATCAATTTTCAGTAAGACGAATTGATATTGCAATAGATGATTTTAATGAAACACCCTATTTCACTCCTAATCAGCTTCTAAAGATTTGTCAGAAGAAACGCTTTATATATGGAAAAAGTACCTACTACAATACCTACGGAGATGAAACAATCGGCCAGACCTTATATTTGAGAAAACCCAATGATGATGAAAGACTTAGAATTTACGATAAACGCTTAGAACGAGCTGAGAAGCTCGGTATCAGCAAGCGGTATATAGAAAATTGGATAAGAACTGAGTTAGAACTTAGGAAAGAAAAAGCTCACTACTTCATTCAAGAATGGTTGCATTCAGAAATAGATCTTCTCAACTTTACCAAGGGATATCTCAAAGAAAAAGTGAGGTTCTATAGTGATAGCTATTTCTCAAAACCTTTGAGATCTTGGGAAAAGTTTTTAGGCCATTCAAAACCCGTCTCTATCATTATTTCAAAATCAAAAACAGAACTAGAACAAAAATTAGAATGGTTTACCTATAAAGGTTCAGGAGCTATTCTAAAAGCGTATAAATTTCTATACGACAATAACTTACTGCATGAGTATGAGAAAGCTAACTATCTCGCACTCAACAATATGGAATATCCACCAGATTTAGCAAGTGGATTAATAGAAAGAGCAATACTCTTTAAACGAGAGGATTTGATCCCTACAATCAAAGAAAATATTAAAAGGAGAAATTAACTATGGCAAAAATGCTTTCACAAAATGACTGGAATTTTAATAACATTGGAACAAAATTTGAATTGGATGAAGTCATTCCAAAATTTGAAACGGAAGTCCGAGCAGATGCAAACGGAGAAATTATCAAAAACCGAGATGGTAGCGAAAGACGTTTTAATACCGATAAAATCATTGGTTGGAAATACAATGTAACAATCAAGGATGGACAATTCAAAAAGAAATCAACCCAAGTCTCAGTAGACAATCCAGATGCCTTGGTTGATAATGACTATATCCAAGCAATGGATGAAGTACCAGTTACATTTGACAATTTACAAGCTACTATGATTAGCACGACAATGTATTACAAGGCTGATGCTATCCATTTAGTAGATGTAAAACAAAAATAAGTAAAATACAAGGGGAGTTAATCCTCCCCTTAGTTAATCTAATTAGAAAAGGAGATCACATGATTAAAACTGTAACAAAAGATGACCTTATCGAACTTGGATTTGCTCCAGGAACTGCAAGAAAGATTATCCATACCGGCAAATTACTATTAGTGAATCGTGGTTTTAACATCTACGATAACAAAAGGATTGGTACAATTCCAGCCAGTGTCGCAGAAGAACTATTAGGAATTGAACTCCAGAAAGAAGCGTAGCTTATGGCTTTACGTAAAAGTAGAGACGGAACTTGGATTGTTGATGTTTCCAATGGTATAAATCCAATATCTCTAAAACAACGTAGAATTGTAAGAAAAGGATTCAAAACTAAAAAAGAAGCATTGGAGGCCGAACAATACTTACGAAGTGTCGAACTTAAAGAAAAAAGTTTCAACTCAAAAATATCAATTGATATCCTTTATGATCTCTTAAAAGAAGAGGATAGAATAAACAACAGAAAACAAAGCTATATAGATACACAAGAAAACAACTATAACAGGCATATAAAAAACTATTTTGAAAAAGTTGATGATGTAGCTAAATTAACTTATGAAGATATCTATCAATTCAGAGAACATCTAAGAGATAAAAATACTCAAAACTCAGAAAAGAAGCTAAGTCCAAACACTATTAATAAAATTATAATTTTACTAAAGAAAATTCTGGATGTTGGATTAAGAAAGGGATTTTACAAGGAACATCCCGTAGGATTACTGAAAAAATTACCCATAGAAAAAGTAAAATTAAATTTCTGGACAGTAAAAGAATTTAAGCATTTCTTAACACTATTTAGCAACGATGAATACAATATAAAATTACTATTCACAGTTCTATTTTTTACTGGTCTAAGACTCGGAGAAGCTCTTGCTCTAACGTGGAAGGACATAGAGTTTTCTACAAATACAATCCATGTAAGTAAATCAATATACGTTAAAAAAGGTGAAGAACACATTAGTAGTACAAAGACAAAAGCTGGAACCCGAAGAATCATCATGAACACCAAACTAGTGGAGACACTAGAAGAATGGAGGCAAACACAGCATGAAAGATTAAAAGAATTTACAACCAACCTAGATGATCTACAGATATTTCAAAATAGCCCGATTACGATAACTAAGGATTCAATCGAAAAACAATATAAAAAAATATTACAAAGAGATAGTTCTTTAAAAAAAATAAGAATTCATGACTTCAGGCATTCACATGCTTCCCTACTAATAAACCAAGGAGAAGATTATCTTGTCGTAAAAGAAAGATTAGGACATGCTTCTATAACTACAACAATAGATACATACTCTCATTTGTATCCAAGCAAGCAACAAAAATTAGCGGATAAATTAGATGATTTGTTATAAAACTAGTAATTTTAAGTAACTCAGCGTTACAAATTCAACAAATAAAAGAAAAAGACAAGGTCCGAAAACCTTGTCTTTAATACTATACCGGCGGCCGGGGTCGAACCGGCACGTCCTTGCGGACACTGGATTTTGAGTCCAGCGCGTCTGCCAATTCCGCCACGCCGGCAAATAGTAACTGGGGTAGCTGGATTCGAACCAACGCATGAGGGAGTCAAAGTCCCTTGCCTTACCGCTTGGCTATACCCCAAAAATATAAAATAGGCGAGTGAGGGGAATCGAACCCCCGAATGTCAGAGCCACAATCTGATGTGTTAACCACTTCACCACACCCGCCATAACGTTTAACACGGGCAGTAGGAATTGAACCCACACTGAAGGTTTTGGAGACCTTAGTTCTACCTTTAAACTATGCCCGTATAAGATGGAAGGGGAGGGATTCGAACCCCCGAACCCGAAGGAGCGGATTTACAGTCCGCCGCGTTTAGCCTCTTCGCTACCCTTCCGTGTAATATAAGAAATGGCGCGAGACGGAATCGAACCGCCGACACATGGA
>NZ_KV794303.1 GCF_001808705.1 Streptococcus sp. HMSC074B11
GAAGAAGTTAAGAAAGCTAACCCAACTGCGAAAGATATCAAAGTTAACAATGATGGATCAGTAGTTGTAACCTTTGCAGACGGTTCAGTAGCAGTACTTGCTTCTGAAAATGTTGTTAAGGAAGCAACTAAAGAGTCATCTGCTCAAGCACCAGCTAAGAAAGCAGGAGCGAAAGAATTGCCAAACACTGGTACTAAACAATCTAACGCTTCACTTGGACTAGCACTTCTTGCAGCAGTGACAGGAGGACTCCTCATCGCTAAAAAACGCGAGGAAGAAGAGTAAGAAAATATTCAGTAAAGCAAATTTGAGAATATGAATTCTGTAATTTTGCTAGAAAAAGAAGTTAAGGGAAAAGACTAGCTTCATCATAAAACCACACAGAGATTCCGTTCTTGAGAAGCATCAAGATTGAAGAATAACTGTGTGGTTTTTTAGTTTTCAGGGGTTCGCTTCTTTCCTAATTTAGTGAGAATCATTATTAGAAAACGAGGATTTCCTTTTAGGAGATTCTTGTTTTTCTATTTAGGGGTCAAATTCCTAGAATTATAAAGTGTTAAATATAAGAAAACATACCATATATTTAAAAACAATAAGTATATAAAAATAAAAACAAGAGTAAAGAATTAGAAAAATTTTACACACAAATTTACTGTATTATATTTTGACATTCTTTAATTAATGATTTATAATAAAAATGTATGTAGCATATAAAATGCTAAGAAATACAAAAAAAGGAGATACAAAAATGTATTTTAATCGTAAAAATGCAGAACAAAAGAACTGGCGTATGATCAAAAAAGGAAAACATTTCTTATTTGGTTGTTCGCTTGTTTTTGCGGTTGGAGCAGCACTAGTCGCTCCATCAGTCAAAGCAGACACAGTAGAAACTAAGCCAGAAGCAGGTTCTACTACGGAAACCACTAAGCCAACTGCAGGTGAAGAGAATGTAACTTATGCAGCACCTGCTGTAGAAGTTCCAACAACTACAGAAGCTAATGCGAAACCGGTCCTTGCAACAGCTACAGAAGCTAATGCTGAAGAAAAAGTTACGGAATCTACTACACCGGTAGTAGCAGCTGCAAAAGAATCTGATTCTGTCCAAGCACCAAGCTTAACTACAGTAGCTGATGCATCAGCATTAACTGCTGAGGAAATTTCAAATGTTACAGAAGCAATTAAAGGCTCAAATCCGTCTGCAGTTTCTGTTCAAGTCGGCAATGACGGATCTGCAGTTGTTACATTTTCAGATGGTTCGAGCGCAACATTGTCAGCTTCTCAAACAGTTAAAGTGAAGTCAGAAGCTACTTCTACTTCGGAAGCACCTACACGTTCACGTCGTGCTCTTTCTCCAGCAAATGGCATCAGCACACGTTCTTTTGATTCTGAACTCCAAGATGCTGCTCAAAAGACAGCCATCTACAGTCCGGGTGTGAAGGGTGAAAAGCAAACTTATCAAGGAACAGCTTGGCTTTACCGTAATGGAACAGTCAATAACGATGACCAAGAAGATGCAAAACGCCTTGGTGGTGTAAATGTCTACCTTCAGTATGTAACTGGTAAAGGTTTTGTGTCACCAGTTTATAAGACAACAAGTGAACAAGATGGAACTTTTGTATTTGACTTGTCTAAACCGTTAGCAAACCGCCTAGGAGCAACAGGTGAGTTCAAACTTGCAGGAGATCCTAAACTTGCTATTCGTACTTGGGTAGAAAATCCAGATCCAACAAAATACAATGTCATCAAATCAGGTGACCAACGTACAGGTTTCCACGGACGTCTTAGCCGTTTGAATGAAACTTGGGATTTCACGGCTGGTATCAACCGTATTGTTGGTGGTCAAGTAGTTCTTCAAGAAAAACCAAATTCTGAAGACTATCTATTGAAACCAGAAGCAGATCGTCAGACAGGTGACCAAGCAGACGGCCAATTTTCACGTAAAGGTGATTATGGTACAATCCGTGGTAAAGTGTGGTATGAACTTCGTGACCCAAGTGGTTCTGACGCACGTATGTATAAAAAAGACAGCTACGATATTAATGCCACAAACGTTAAAGTAGCGGCTTCATACGTAAATGATGAAGTAACTCGTCTTTTTGATAAATGGAAAAAAGAACACAAAAACTACAAACTTGATGATTTCAAAGCTGCTCAAGCTGAAATTATCAAAGAATATGAAGCTAAGAATGGTAAAGGATCACACATTGCTGAAACTGTAGTAGTACCAGTTGATAAAGACGGGAACTATCGTATTCCATTCCGTGGTCTTTATGGTGTGAGCGCTACTCAGGCTAATAGCGGTCTTAAAATTTCACATAAGATTTCTGACCAAGAGTTTGGAACACTTGTTAAAGATGAAGATTTAGACAATGAACGTCTTATGAAGTGGAATGGAACTGTTGGACAAAAACACCGTCACATTAATACGGATTATGTTTATGCCACTGTTCTTGTCAATGACTATGCTATTTGGAGCAATAACTACCAATCAAATATGTTTGAAGGTACGTCTGATGCTGTACTTCCAGTGGGACCTTCATCACTTGCGGCAGCAAATATTTCAAATACCAACTTTGCCCTAATTGCGCCTCAACCAATGCACGATGTCTTGGTATACGACAACTCTGATAATTTTGCAAAACCAGGAAATACTGCTGAAAGCACTACTGGTGGGCTTATGCCATCACGCGAATACCAAATCCGTTGGTTCAAAGATGGTAAAGCGATTGGTACAGCAACAACTGTAACGTCGACAGCAGATGGAACTGCTAGCTCAGTACCGTTTACTGTGCCATCTGATCTTACAGAAGCAGCTATCTATACGTCTGCTGTATTCCTTCAAGGTGAAAACACTGATGACCTTCATTCAGCTCTAGCACTTGATTCATTTACAGCCGTTCCTAATGAAGATGCAGATAAGTATACACCAACAGCTAAAGATCAAACAGTGAACAAGGGTGAAACACCAGACGCTAAAGGTTCAATCGGCAATGTATCAGACCTCCCAAGTGGTACAACATTTGAGTACAAGACACCAGTAGATACAACAACACCAGGTGATAAAGATGCAACGGTTGTAGTAACTTACCCAGATGGATCTAAAGATGAAGTTCCAGTTAAAGTAACTGTTAAAGATCCAAGCACAGATGCGGATAAGAACACACCAACAGCTAAGGAACAAACAGTGAACAAGGGTGAAACTCCAGATGCTAAAGGTTCAATCGGCAATGTATCAGACCTCCCAAGTGGTACAACATTTGAGTACAAGACACCAGTAGATACAACAACACCAGGTGATAAAGATGCAACGGTTGTTGTAACTTACCCAGATGGCTCTAAGGATGAAGTTCCAGTAACAGTTAAAGTAGTAGATCCAAGCACAGATGCAGATAAGTATACTCCAACACCTAAGGACCAAACTGTTAATGTTGGTGAAACTCCAGATCCTAAGAAATCAATTGGTAACGTAGGTGATCTTCCAAGTGGCACTACATTTGAATACAAGACTCCAGTAGATACAACAACCCCAGGTGATAAGAGTACAACAGTCGTTGTGACTTACCCAGATGGATCTAAGGATGAAGTTCCAGTAACTGTTAAGGTAGTAGATCCACGTACAGATGCGGATAAGAACACACCAACACCTAAGGACCAAACTGTTAATGTTGGTGAAACTCCAGATCCTAAGAAATCAATTGGCAATGTAGGAGACCTCCCAAGTGGCACTACAGTTGAATACAAGACACCAGTAGATACAACAACACCAGGTGACAAAGACGCGACTGTTGTCGTAACATACCCAGATAAATCTAAGGATGAAGTTCCAGTAACTGTTAA
>NZ_KV794304.1 GCF_001808705.1 Streptococcus sp. HMSC074B11
GTTGCTTCACCAATCTTGTTGTTATCTTTATCGTAAAGAGCAACAGTTGAGCCTGGTTCTGCGTTTACTTCAACCGGAGTCTTAGTGCCTGCTTTACCTGTTAGGTCTGTATTCACTACTGGTTTCGCTGGAGCTGTTGTATCTGTCGCTACTTTCGGATCACTAGCAACTGATGTATTCCCTGCCTTGTCTGTTGCTTTTGCTGTTACATTTCCTGCTGGAATGTCAACTGTTGGGGTAATAGTTGCTTTTCCATTTTCTCCCGCCGTTGCTTCACCAATCTTGTTGTTATCTTTA
>NZ_KV794305.1 GCF_001808705.1 Streptococcus sp. HMSC074B11
CTTCCAAACGTTTAGTGAAGTTGAATTCGATGTCAACTGGAACACTATTTACACGTTTTTCAGTTGGTTTGTTTGGTTTTTCAACCTTCTTAGTTGTTGGGTTGTAGTAGTTAACAACTTGAGCTGCAGTATTTTCGATATCCACACCGCCAGGAACGTCTGCGTTCACTGTTGCTGGAATATCAAATTTATAGTAGCGTCC
>NZ_KV794306.1 GCF_001808705.1 Streptococcus sp. HMSC074B11
GTTCATTGGCACACGGCTGTCACCTTCAGTAAATTCAGGCTTACCTGTTTGAGTTTGACCTTGCTTACCTGTTGTTTCAACTGGTGTTGCTGTCGGTGTTACTGGTGTTACGGTTGGTGTGTACTTAGCTGTGATTTCAGTTCCGTTCTTATCCACACGTTTCACAGTTACGCCTGTTCCTGTTCCAGTAAATGATTTCTCAGGAACAAAGGTTACTGTTCCATCTGCTGCTACTGTGTATGTACCAACGCCATCTACTGTCTTGGTAGTTGAGCCATTATCAAATGTCGCTGGAACGTCATCGTTCATTGGCACACGG
>NZ_KV794307.1 GCF_001808705.1 Streptococcus sp. HMSC074B11
AGTAGGTACTAAGGTAGAATCCACCTCAATTCCAAGTGAAGGTGCTCCAAGTCTTGTTGAAGATAAACCAGAATTGGAAGTTACGACAGAAGCCGTTGCTTATGATACTCTTCATCAGGAAGATCCAGACTTGCTTAAGGGTCAAACCCGTGTCATCAGAGCAGGAGTAGCAGGTGAGCGTACCATCTTAACCGAGGTGATGACTGTCGATGGCAAGGAAACTCGCAAGCAGGTTTCTAATGAAGTGACGACCGCGCCCGTTACCGAAATTATCGCAGTAGGTACTAAGGTAGAATCCACCTCAATCCCAAGTGGAGGTACTTCAAGCTTGGTCGAGGTGAAACCAGAACTTGAAGTTACGACAGAAGCAGTTGCTTATGATACTCTTCATCAGGAAGATCCAGACTTGCTTAAGGGTCAAACTCGTATTATTCAAGCAGGAGTAGCAGGTGAGCGTACTATTTTAACCGAGGTGACGACTGTCGATGGCAAGGAATTCCGCCAAGTCAAATCTAATAGTATTACCCAAGAACCCGTTACCGAAATTATCGCAGTAGGTACT
>NZ_KV794308.1:0-525 GCF_001808705.1 Streptococcus sp. HMSC074B11
AAACAAACGGTAACCTTTGAAGGTGCGGGAGCAGATACTCCAACTCCTAATGTTCAAACTGACTTTACGTTCACTGGTAAGCAAAAACAGGCAGACGGAAGTATCACATGGGATCAATCAAGCCATACTTATGGTAAGGTTATTGTTCCAGTTGTAGAAGGATTTTACTCAGATAAGGCAGAAGCTGGATCTAAAGTTGTAACTCCAGATCAACCAGAAGTGACAGAACATGTTATCTACAAACCACTTGGAAGTTTGGTTCCGAAATCTGATGATCCGAAATTCCCAGATACTCCAAAAGTGAAGTATCCGAATGATCCAAACGATCCAACCAAGCCAAGTAAACCAATTGTTCCAAATGTCCCAGGCTACAAACCATACTTACCAGATCCAAACGATCCAAGTAAACCAAACACTAATAAACCAGTAGAACCAGGTAAGGAACTACCAAACCTTCCAACAAACCCAGGTAATGATACTCCGATCATATATGTTCCAATCGTAAATGATGTGACAAAACCAACC
>NZ_KV794308.1:625-860 GCF_001808705.1 Streptococcus sp. HMSC074B11
TACTCCAAAAGTGAAGTATCCGAATGATCCGACAGATCCAACCAAGCCAAGTAGACCAGTTGTGCCAAATGTGCCAGGCTACAAACCATACTTGCCAGATCCAAACGATCCGACGAAACCAGATAAAGATAAACCAGTAGAACCAGGTAAGGAACTTCCAAACCTTCCAACAAATCCAGGTGAGGATACCCCAATCATCTACGTACCAATCGTGGATAAAGTCACAAAACCAACC
>NZ_KV794309.1:0-420 GCF_001808705.1 Streptococcus sp. HMSC074B11
AGTAGTAGAAGTCCCAGAATTCACAGGTGGCGTAAATGGTGTCGAAGCGGCTATCCATGAAGTACCAGAGTACACTGAAGCTACAACAGAAGCAGACAAGATTCCAGCACCAGTAGTAGAAGTCCCAGAATTCACAGGTGGTGTCAATGGGGCAGAAGGAGCAATCCATGAAATTCCAGAATACACAGATGAGCAGTCTCTTGTAGCTCTTGCTATGTCACAAGATAAGACCTACCAAGCACCTGCAAGTCATCCATACAAGCTCCCAGAGACAGGTACTAAAGAAAATGCTGGTCTTGCAGCTATTGGTGTTGTAGGAGCACTTCTTGGTATGTTTGCTATGGGAAAGAAAAAAGATGATGAATAAAATGATGTTATAGCATCCAAGTCATAGAGAGTGGGACAGAAATCGGTAATTCG
>NZ_KV794309.1:520-83348 GCF_001808705.1 Streptococcus sp. HMSC074B11
CCACTCAACCACTGCGTCTTGCTCGACAATGCAAAGACAATTGAGAAGCTAGGACTTTTGTCCCAGCCTCAATCATAAAAAGCGGACAAAACTAGTTTTCTGATAAACAGAATCTGGTCTTGTTCGCTTTTTTATGGGATTGATAATGAATCATGAAAAAAACCAGCGATTCAATCACTGGTTGTTATACTCAATGAAAATCAAAGAGCAAACTAGGAAGCTAGCCCGTAGGTTGCTCAAAACACTGTTTTGAGGTTGTGGATAGAACTGACGAAGGCAGTAACAAATATACGGTAAGACGAAGCTGACGTGGTTTGAAGAGATTTTTGAAGAGTATTAGATAGTTCTTTTAGGAAGCTCCATTAGTAGTAGACGTTTTTGTATCTGTTGTTTGAGCGCTAGAAGAAGGAACAGTCGGTTGTTCTTGTTTACTACTAGTCTCTTCTTTCTTGCTATCTTCACTGCTACTAGATTGAGTTGTTGTTTCTTCTTGTGTGTTGTCCTTTGTAGAAGTATTATCCTTGTTGGGAGTAGTGTTCTCTTGAGGGGATTCCTTTTGAATCTCTTTTATGACAGTTGTCTGGGTTGTCGTAGTTTCTTTTTTAGAGTTATTATTGTTGTTATTCATAGCATTCATAATGGTGATGCTTGCAGTAATCAGCCCTAGAATACTACCGATAGTAGCAATTGTTTTTTGAAAGACGGTAAAGCCTTTTTTGATATGTTCAGTTTTAGGTTTTGATTTTCTACGATAGTTAGACATAATTTCTCTCCTTTCCATGATTCATTATACCCAAAATCTTTAAAAAAAACTTAAATGAACCTGAACGGCATTTCTTGTCGCCTGAACTGTTTCGTGTTACAATAGAAGGAGTGATTTTAGAAAGTGTGAGAAACAATGATTTACTTTGATAATTCGGCTACGACCAAGCCTTATCCTGAAGTACTTGAAACTTACATGCAGGTGTCTGCAAAAATTATTGGTAACCCATCTAGCCTTCATCGTTTGGGTGATCAGTCTACCAGAATTTTAGAAGCTTCTCGTCAGCAGATCGCAGATTTAATTGGCAAGAAAAGTGAAGAAATCTTCTTTACCTCTGGTGGTACCGAAGGAGATAACTGGGTTATCAAAGGTGTCGCTTTTGAAAAAGCTCAGTTTGGTAAACACATCATCGTGTCAGAAATTGAGCATCCAGCGGTTAAGGAGTCTGCTCTTTGGCTTCAGACTCAAGGATTCGAGGTGGATTTTGCACCAGTTGATGAGCAAGGTTTTGTGGATTTGGAGGTATTAAAAAGTCTAATACGACCTGATACCACACTTATTTCTATTATGGCTGTTAACAATGAAATCGGGTCAATCCAACCTATTCAAGCTATCTCAGAACTATTAGCAGATAAACCAACGATTTCCTTCCATGTTGATGCTGTTCAAGCTTTAGCTAAGATTCCGACAGAAAAGTATTTGACTGACCGAGTGGATTTTGCGACCTTCTCTAGTCATAAATTTCACGGAGTTCGTGGTGTTGGATTTGTCTATATCAAGTCTGGCAAGAAAATCACCCCCCTATTAACTGGTGGTGGCCAAGAGCGTGACTATCGTTCAACTACTGAGAATGTAGCAGGAATTGCAGCAACAGCCAAGGCACTGCGTCTAGCTATGGAAAGATTGGAATTGTTTACAAGAAAAACAAGTCAGATGAAGGCAGTCATCCGTCAAGCTCTACTCGAATATCCAGATATTTTTGTTTTCTCAGGTGAGGATGACTTTGCTCCTCATATTCTGACCTTTGGGATTAAGGGTGTCCGTGGTGAAGTCATCGTTCATGCATTTGAAGACTATGATATTTTCATTTCCACAACCTCTGCTTGCTCGTCCAAGGCAGGAAAACCTGCTGGAACCTTGATTGCTATGGGCATCGAAAAGGATAAAGCCCAGTCAGCAGTTCGTCTCAGTCTGGATTTAGAAAATGACATGAGTCAAGTGGAGCAGTTCTTGACCAAGTTGAAATTAATCTACAATCAAACTAAAAAAGTAAGATAGGAGTATTCATGCAGTATTCAGAAATTATGATTCGCTATGGTGAGCTTTCAACCAAAGGCAAAAACCGTATGCGTTTCATCAATAAACTACGTAATAATATCTCAGACGTTTTATCCATCTATCCTCAAGTCAAAGTTACAGCAGACCGTGATCGTGCCCACGCTTATCTGAATGGGGCAGATTACGAACCAGTAGCTGAGTCTCTCAAACAGGTTTTCGGGATTCAAAACTTTTCTCCAGTATATAAGGTTGAAAAATCTGTAGAAGTTCTTAAATCTGCTGTCCAAGAGATTATGCGGGACATCTATAAGGAAGGCATGACCTTTAAGATCTCTAGCAAACGTAGTGATCACAACTTTGAACTAGATAGTCGGGAACTCAACCAGACACTTGGTGGAGCAGTATTTGAAGCTATTCCAAATGTCCAAGCACAAATGAAAAATCCTGACATTAATCTTCAGGTGGAGATTCGTGAGGAAGCGGCCTACCTTTCTTATGAAACTATTCGTGGTGCGGGTGGTTTGCCAGTTGGAACTTCTGGGAAAGGCATGCTTATGTTGTCAGGGGGAATTGATTCGCCAGTAGCTGGTTACCTAGCCCTGAAACGTGGGGTGGATATCGAGGCTGTTCACTTTGCTAGCCCTCCATACACAAGTCCAGGTGCTCTTAAGAAGGCCCAAGACTTGACTCGTAAATTGACTAAGTTCGGAGGAAATATCCAATTTATCGAGGTTCCCTTCACGGAGATTCAAGAAGAGATTAAAGCCAAGGCTCCAGAAGCCTACCTCATGACTCTGACTCGCCGCTTTATGATGCGGATTACCGACCGAATCCGTGAAGTGAGAAAAGGTTTGGTCATCATCAATGGTGAAAGTCTTGGTCAGGTGGCAAGCCAAACCCTAGAAAGTATGCAGGCTATCAATGCCGTAACCAATACACCGATTATCCGACCAGTTGTAACCATGGATAAGTTGGAAATCATTGACATTGCGCAGGAAATTGATACCTTTGAAATTTCTATCCAACCCTTTGAAGACTGTTGTACGATTTTTGCACCTGATCGTCCTAAAACAAATCCAAAGATTAAGAATGCGGAGCAGTATGAAGCCTGTATGGATGTTGAAGGATTGGTTGAGCGAGCAGTGGCAGGAATTATGATTACTGAAATTACCCCTCAAGCTGAGAAAGATGCGGTTGATGAGTTAATTGATAACCTCCTTTAATCAGAAAAACCAGAGGAAAAAATAAAATAAGTAAAAAAAGTTAGTTTATTGTCCTAAATTTGGACGGAAACTGACTTTTTTTCTATTTTTATGATATAATTAGGTAAAATTTTGAATATAGAGAGTTTTCTGACAATGAATCAATCCTACTTTTACCTGAAAATGCGAGAACATAAACTCAAGGTTCCATACACAGGCAAGGAGCGCCGTGTACGTGTTCTCCTCCCGAAGAACTACGAGAAAGACACGGATCGAACTTATCCAGTTGTCTATTTCCATGATGGTCAAAATGTCTTTTACAGTAAAGAATCTTACGTTGGACATTCCTGGAAGATTATCCCAGCCATCAAGCGAAATCCAGATATCAGCCGTATGATTGTTGTGGCTATTGACAATGATGGTCTTGGTCGAATGAACGAGTATGCGGCATGGAAATTCCAAGAGTCCAACATTCCTGGCCAACAATTTGGTGGTAAGGGAGTCGAGTACGCTGAGTTTGTCATGGAAGTGGTCAAACCCTTTATCGACGAAAACTATCGTACAAAGTCTGACCGCAAGCACACTGCTATGGTTGGATCTTCTCTAGGTGGCAATATTACCCAGTTTATTGGCTTGGAGTATCAGGATCAAATTGGATGTTTGGGAGTTTTCTCATCAGCTAACTGGCTTCACCAAGAGGCCTTTGATCGCTATATCGAGCGAAAAAAACTACTGTCTGACCAGCGTGTCTTTATCTATGTTGGTACGGAAGAAGCAGACGACACAGACAAGACTCTCATGGCTGGCAATATTAAGCAGGCCTATATCGACTCTTCCCTTCGCTATTATCATGATTTGATAGCGGGAGGAGTGCAGTTGGAGAATCTTTCACTTAAGGTTCAGGCTGGAGCCATTCACCATGAAGTGCCATGGTCAGAAAATCTCCCAGCTTGCCTACGCTTTTTTGCAGAAAATTGGTAAATAGTATAAAGGAGACAGGATATGAATATTGAACATCTTAGCCACTGGAGTGGTCATCTAAATCGTGAAATGTACGTCAATCGTTACGGACATGCAGGTATCCCAGTTGTTGTCTTTGCGTCCTCAGGTGGTAGCCACAATGAATATTATGATTTTGGCATGATTGATGCATGTGCATCTTTTATTGAGGAGGGCCGTGTTCAGTTCTTTACACTTTCAAGTGTTGATAGTGAAAGTTGGCTTGCGACATGGAAAAACGGTCATGACCAAGCTGAAATGCACCGTGCCTATGAACGATATGTTATTGAAGAAGCCATTCCTTTTATCAAGCATAAGACGGGCTGGTTCGATGGCATGATGACGACAGGTTGCTCTATGGGAGCTTACCATGCTCTCAACTTCTTCTTGCAACATCCGGATGTCTTCACCAAAGTAATTGCTCTTAGTGGTGTCTACGATGCACGTTTTTTTGTCGGTGATTACTACAATGATGATGCCATCTATCAAAATTCACCAGTAGACTATATTTGGAATCAAAATGACGGTTGGTTTATCGACCGTTACCGTCAAGCTGAAATTGTGGTTTGTACGGGACTAGGTGCTTGGGAACATGATGGCCTACCTTCTTACTACAAGCTCAAAGAAGCCTTCGACCAAAAACAAATTCCTGCTTGGTTTGCAGAATGGGGACACGATGTTGCCCACGATTGGGAATGGTGGCGCAAACAAATGCCTTATTTCCTCGGTCACATGAGTCTATAAAAGGAGTCGCTTATGAATTATCTTGTAATTTCACCCTATTACCCACAAAATTTCCAACAGTTTAGTATTGAGTTGGCTAATAAAGGAATCACCGTTCTAGGGATTGGGCAAGAACCCTATGAACAACTAGATGAACCATTGCGCAATAGCTTGACTGAGTATTTCCGAGTTGATAATCTTGAAAATATCGATGAGGTTAAACGTGCAGTTGCTTTTCTTTTCTACAAACATGGTCCAATTGATCGCATCGAATCACACAATGAATACTGGCTAGAGTTGGATGCTGCTCTTCGTGAACAATTTAATGTTTTTGGTGCCAAACCAGACGACCTCAAGAAGACCAAGTTCAAGTCTGAAATGAAGAAACTCTTCAAGAAAGCTGGAGTTCCCGTTGTGCCAGGTGCTGTTATTGAAACAGAAGCAGATGTGGATAAGGCAGTAAAAGAAATTGGACTTCCCATGATTGCCAAACCTGACAATGGAGTAGGAGCTGCCGCAACCTTCAAACTTGAAACAGAAGATGATGTCAATCACTTTAAGGCTGAATGGGATCACTCAACCGTTTATTTCTTTGAAAAATTTGTCACCTCTAGTGAAATCTGTACCTTTGATGGTTTGGTAGATAGAGATGGAAATATCGTCTTTTCTACGACCTTTGACTATGCACATACACCCCTTGATCTCATGATTTACAAGATGGACAATTCTTATTATGTTCTTAAAGATATGGATCCAAAATTGCGTAAATATGGTGAGGCTATTGTCAAGGAATTTGGCATGAAAGAACGTTTCTTCCATATCGAGTTCTTCCGTGAAGGTGATGATTATATTGCCATTGAGTACAATAACCGTCCAGCGGGTGGGTTCACCATTGATGTTTATAACTATGCCCATTCTTTTGATTTGTACAAGGGCTATGCAGCGATCGTTGCGGGTGAGCCATTCCCTGCTTCACAATTCGAGCCCCTGTATTGCTTGGCAACATCTCGTCGTGCCAACGCTAACTATGTTTATTCAGAAGAAGACTTGCTCGCCAAATACGGTCAGCAATTTAAGGTTAAGAAAATCATGCCTGCAGCCTTTGCTGAATTGCAAGGAGACTTTCTCTATATGCTAACGACACCAAGTCGTGAAGAAATGGATCAGATGATTAAGGACTTTGGTCAGCGTCAAGAATAATCAAAATTTTGACTTAACAAACTAGGTTTGTTAGGTCTTTTTTTAAGAACTAAAATAAAAGCGTTTTCCCGCAGTATTCTTTTAGAAAATCTGTTGCTAAAAGGCTTAAAAATTGATAGAATAGGGATTGTCTAAAAAATATTAAGGAGAATCTATCAATGGATTTCGCATGGGCAGTCAAATATGCCACTGAATTTTTGGGAACAGCCATCTTGATCATCTTGGGAAATGGTGCAGTTGCCAACGTTGAACTTAAAGGTACGAAAGGTCACCAAAGTGGCTGGCTCGTTATCGCTGTTGGCTACGGTATGGGGGTTATGATCCCTGCCTTGATGTTTGGTAATGTTTCTGGTAACCACATCAACCCAGCCTTCACTCTTGGTCTAGCAGTTAGCGGACTTTTCCCTTGGGCACAAGTAGTACCATACATCGTTGCACAAGTCTTGGGAGCAATCTTCGGACAAGCCTTGGTTGTTGCAACTCACCGTCCTTACTACTTGCAAACTGAAAAAGCAAACAATATCTTGGGAACATTCTCAACAATTTCAAGTATTGACCAAGGTACAAAAGAATCACGCTTTGCAGCAACAGTTAACGGTTTTATCAACGAGTTTGTTGGTTCATTCGTTCTCTTCTTTGCAGCACTTGGTATGACAAAGAACTTCTTTGGAGCTGAAGTCCTCCAATACATGAAACAAATGGCAACTCAAGCTGGTCAAAATGTTGACTTCTCTGATTTGGCAATTAAAGCTCAAGTAGCGCCTCATACAGCATCAGGCCTTGCTGTTGGTCACTTGGCACTTGGTTTCCTAGTAATGGCTTTGGTTACTTCACTTGGAGGACCTACAGGACCTGGTTTGAACCCAGCTCGTGACTTTGGACCACGTCTCCTTCATGCCTTCCTTCCAAAATCAATCCTTGGTCAACACAAGGGTGATTCAAAATGGTGGTATGCTTGGGTACCAGTAGTTGCACCGATTGCAGCTGGTATTGCAGCAGTAGCACTTTTCAAATTACTTTACCTATAATCACTCAAAACTGGGAAACCCCAGTTTTTTCTTGTCTACAAAAGTCGAATTTTTAGATAGAGATTCTTATACTCAATGAAAATCAAAGAGCAAACTAGGAAGCGAGCCGCAGGCTGCTCAAAGCACTGCTTTGAGGTTGTAGATAAAACTGACGAAGTCAGTCACATATATAATCTAAGACGAAGCTGACGTGGTTTGAATTTGATTTTTGAAGAGTATTAAATCGTCAGATTTTTTTCATTTTAATACTAAAGGTGAAAATGTGGCGAAAATATGGTAGAATAGAGTATTAAGTAATCGTTGAAAAAGGAAGATTATGCGTAAAGAAATTGCACCCGAATTATATAATTACAATAAATTCCCTGGTCCCGAATTTCAACTGACTGGAAACAGAGTGGAAGCTGAAGATTTTGTTTTTACTCTAGTTGAAAATAGCAAGGATGCTTTTGATGCAACAGCTTTTACTCAACGCTTTTCAGAAGTACTAACCAAGTTTGATTATATTGTTGGAGACTGGAGTAATGAGCAGTTACGCTTACGGGGATTTTATAAGAATGAACGAGCTGAAGAGTCTTTAGAAAAAATTAGTCGCTTGCAAGACTACCTACTAGAGTATTGTAGCTATGGTTGTGCCTATTTTGTTCTAGAAAATGAAGCTCCTAAACGAGCACCATTTGACCAAAAGATGCGCAAAAAAGAGGAAGAAAAGGACTCTCGCAAAGGGAAAAAGACTTCTCAAAGTAAGAAAAAAAATCATACGGATAAGAAAAATAGACGCCGTTCAAAAGAACAGAAATCTCAGAAAGAAGACAAGGGGCAGCGTCATTTCGTCATCCGTAAGAAGGACTAGAAAATAAGGAGAAAAGATGAAACCGTCAATTTATAGTTTAACACGCCAAGGCATGCAAGAGTGGGTCTTGGAGCAGGGAGAAAAGAAATTCCGTGCGGATCAAATCTGGGAATGGCTTTACCGTAAACGTGTTCAATCATTTGAAGAAATGACCAACTTGTCTAAGGATTTGATTACCAAACTCAACGACCAGTTTGTAGTCAATCCCTTAAAACAACGTATCGTTCAAGAATCAGCTGATGGAACAGTTAAGTACCTTTTTGAGTTGCCAGATGGTATGCTGATTGAAACGGTACTGATGCGTCAGCACTATGGTTTATCAGTCTGTGTAACCACTCAGGTAGGCTGCAATATTGGTTGTACCTTCTGTGCGTCAGGTTTGATCAAGAAGCAACGTGACCTCAATAACGGTGAAATCGTTGCTCAGATTATGTTGGTTCAAAAGTATTTTGACGAACGTGGACAAGATGAACGTGTTAGTCATATCGTTGTTATGGGGATTGGAGAACCATTTGATAACTACAATAATGTCTTGAACTTCATCCGTACTATCAATGATGATAAGGGAATGGCAATCGGTGCTCGTCATATCACAGTATCAACTTCTGGCTTGGCTCACAAGATTCGTGAGTTTGCCAATGAAGGAGTACAGGTTAACCTTGCTGTTTCTCTTCATGCTCCAAACAATGAACTGCGTTCAAGCATTATGAAGATTAACCGTGCCTTTCCAATTGAAAAACTCTTTGCAGCTATCGAGTATTACATCGAAACAACCAATCGCCGTGTAACTTTTGAGTATATCATGCTAAATGAAGTCAATGACGGAGTAGAACAAGCACTTGAGTTGGCAGAATTGCTTAAGAACATTAAGAAATTGTCATATGTTAACTTGATTCCTTACAACCCAGTTAGTGAGCATGACCAATACAGTCGCAGTCCTAAGGAGCGCGTGATGGCCTTCTACGATACGCTCAAGAAAAAAGGTGTCAACTGTGTTGTTCGTCAGGAACATGGTACTGATATCGATGCGGCTTGTGGACAATTGCGTTCAAATACCATGAAGCGTGATCGCCAAAAAGCAGTAGCAGAAGTAAATCCATAAGATGAAACGAAAAAAAATACTTAGCTTGGGAGTTCTTCTATACAGTTTTTGTATCGTCTGCTTTTGTTTTACTCCCCAGCCTCAACTTCCTACAGGAGTGGAAACTCCAGGTATTCAAACTTTTGGACGCCTGGTTTTTCTTTTGACGCCTTTTAACTCCCTATGGAAACTGGGAGAAGTAACAAGCCTTCTGCAGCTATTTTGGATATTTTTGCAAAATGCCTTAAATATTCTCTTGCTTTTCCCATTGATTTTCCAGCTTCTCTATCTCATCCCTAGTCTAAGAAAAACCAAGAGAGTGATTTTGTTTAGCTTTTTACTAAGCTTGAGCATCGAGTGCACACAGCTAGTGTTAGATTTTTTCTTTGATTTTAATCGGGTATTTGAGATTGATGATTTGTGGACCAACACACTAGGTGGCTACTTAGCCTGGGTCCTTTACAAACTACTACATAAAAACAAGATAAGGAATTAAAATGAGTATCTTAGAAGTAAAAAATTTAAGTCACGGTTTTGGTGACCGTGCGATTTTTGAAGACGTATCCTTCCGTCTCCTCAAGGGTGAACACATCGGACTAGTTGGTGCTAACGGTGAAGGAAAATCAACCTTCATGAGCATCGTAACTGGTAAAATGTTACCTGATGAAGGTAAGGTGGAATGGTCTAAATATGTGACAGCTGGCTACCTAGATCAGCATGCGGTGCTTAAAGAAGGCCAAACTGTTCGTGACGTTCTTCGTACAGCTTTTGACGAATTATTCAAAGCCGAAGCACGTATCAATGAACTCTACATGGAAATGGCAGAAGAGGGCGCTGATATTGATGCATTGATGGAAGAAGTTGGAGAACTCCAAGACCGTTTGGAAAGTCGTGACTTCTATACCTTGGATGCCAAGATTGATGAGGTAGCGCGTGCCCTTGGTGTCATGGACTTTGGGATGGATACAGATGTAACAGCCTTGTCAGGTGGACAAAGAACCAAGGTATTATTAGCGAAACTCCTCCTTGAAAAGCCAGATATCTTGCTTCTGGATGAGCCAACCAACTATCTCGATGCTGAGCATATCGACTGGCTCAAACGCTATCTCCAGAACTATGAGAATGCCTTTGTTCTTATTTCACACGATATTCCTTTCCTCAACGACGTTATCAATATCGTCTATCATGTAGAAAATCAGCAGTTGACACGCTACTCTGGAGATTACTACCAGTTCCAAGAAGTCTATGCCATGAAGAAATCGCAATTGGAAGCAGCCTATGAACGTCAACAGAAAGAAATTGCGGATCTCAAGGATTTTGTGGCTCGAAACAAGGCGCGTGTTGCAACACGAAACATGGCCATGTCTCGCCAAAAGAAATTAGACAAGATGGATATCATCGAACTCCAAAGCGAAAAGCCAAAGCCATCCTTTGAATTCAAAACAGCTCGTACACCTGGTCGCTTTATCTTCCAAGCTAAGGACTTGCAGATTGGTTATGATCGTCCTCTTACTAAACCCTTAAACCTCACCTTTGAGCGCAATCAAAAGGTTGCTATCATCGGTGCCAATGGTATCGGGAAAACAACCCTCTTGAAGAGTCTTTTGGGGATTATTCCACCTATTGCTGGGGAAGTTGAGCGTGGTGACTACCTAGAACTTGGCTACTTTGAGCAGGAAGTAGAAGGAGGCAATCGTCAGACACCACTGGAAGCAGTTTGGAATGCCTTTCCAGCCCTTAACCAAGCAGAAGTCCGTGCAGCCCTTGCTCGTTGTGGTCTGACGACTAAACATATCGAGAGTCAAATCCAAGTATTGTCAGGTGGAGAGCAAGCTAAGGTTCGTTTCTGTCTCTTGATGAACCGCGAGAATAATGTCCTTGTTCTTGACGAACCTACCAACCACTTGGATGTGGATGCCAAGGACGAACTCAAACGTGCTCTGAAAGAATACAAGGGTTCTATCCTCATGGTTTGTCACGAACCAGACTTTTACGAAGGCTGGATGGATCAAATCTGGGACTTCAATCAGCTGACATAAATAGTCATAAAAAAGCCAAGTCTGGGTGACTTGGCTTTTTGACTAGTAATTCAAATAGGTCTCAATATCAGATTTTTGGATTTCTTTCCCGTAGTGACAAATCGGGCAAGAGACGAAATAAGTTTTTCCGTAAGGAAAGAGTGGAATCCAGTAAAGGGTAAACTTACGTCCAGTTTCTGAAATTTCCCAAGTGTCGGTATTGTTACAGTGACCACACTCGATAGTGGTTTGAGTATGTCCTAAGACCTTTTGGTAACCTTTCGAACCCCAGAATAAAATCATTTTCACATCTCCTTATTTTAGGGTCATCCTATTTTTTACTGAAATCGTAGTCCTTAACAATTTCAATGCTGTCGATAGTGATAGCAGTGGTTGGTTTGTCTTTTTCGTCTTTTTCAGCCTTGGCAATCTTGTCCACAACATCCATACCGTCGATGACTTGACCAAAGACAGGGTGCTTACCGTCTAGACTAGGATTTCCACCTTCTTTGTAGGCTTCGATAATTTTCTTTGGATAACTACTTGTAGGAAGTTTGGCAGAAATGTCTGTCGTATTTTGGTTGATGAAGAACTGGCTACCATTTGAATTTGGTTGACCAGTATTGGCCATAGAGAGAGAACCACGAATGTTATAGAGGTAAGGAGAGATTTCGCTCTTGAAACCAGTTCCCTGGTCTTTAGTCTTGTCCTTATCATGCCAGATGGATTCACCACCAGTACCATCCCCTTTTGGATCACCAGTCTGGACCATGAAGCCATCGATCACTCGGTGGAAGGTAACGCCATTGTAGTAGCCTTCTTTTGCGTGAGTTAGGAAATTTTCAACCGCAAGTGGAGCTAGCTTTGGAAAGAGTTTGATGCGGATATCTCCTTGACTGGTGTGGAGAATGACTTCAGCTTCGTCTTCAGCAACTTCCTTAGAGAGTTGTGGGAAGTTAGCATTCTCATTTGTCAAGGCGTCTTTGAGATCCTTGGCAGATTGGGCAGCTGCTTTGGAACTTTCTTCAGCAGCCAAGCTAGAATCTACATAGTCATCCCCTCGCAGACTACGTTGGATACTGCTACATCCAGCAAGGGCAAAAGTTGAGATTAATAGAAGTGTTGCTATTTTTTTCATGGTAATCCTTTCAAAAATCATTTCTACCATTGTACCCTAATTGAAAGTGGATTTCAAATATTCAATTGTGATCATTCCGATAGTACATACAATTTTATGGCCTTACTTACCCCATTTTGATCATTAGAATCTGTTACTTTATTTGCACATACTTTAACATCTGTAGGAGCATTTCCCATTGCAACACCAAGTCCAGCGGTCTCAATCATTGGAATGTCGTTATAATTATCTCCAATACTCATAATTTCAGTGAGTGATAGTTGATAATAGTTGGCTAATTCTAACAGAGCTTGTTTTTTTGAGACTTGATTATGTGTGACTTCAAGATAGTTATCCTTCGAGAGGTAAAAGTCAGTTTGAGGGAAATCCATGGTTGCTAATGTCTCTTTAAGTTTCTGGATAGTAGCTGCGTTATCTATTAGTAAAAGTTTATGAATAAGATTCTTTTCTTCCTGAAGAAAATCTGCTAGTGAAGTAACTTTGGGGCTCTCTCCAGTAATCTGTGCTTCAATTTCTACCCATTTATCTAAAGTATTTACGTACCAATATTTTCCAGAATAAACATTAATTGAAACTGTCGGAAATTCTTTTGTTAAAAAATCATGTAGTAAGAGTAATTCTTTTTTATTAATAGTATGCTGACTCAGAATTTTATCTCCTGTACCAATGAGAGCACCATTATAACTTGCAATTGGAAAATCTGTGATTCCAAGTTCTTTCGAAATTGGAGCTATACCAAGAGGAGAGCGAGCAGAAGCTAGAACAAAAGGAATTTCACTTTGTTTCAAAAGTGGCATAAGCTCTAGTAAATGAGAGTCTAATTGGTGATTTTGGTCTAAAATGGTACCATCGATATCACTCATGATTAACTTTATTACTGACATATGTTTCTCCTTTTTAAAATAGAATAGTTGTTTTACCATCTAAAGATTGTTGAATTTCTATGTCGGGTTCTTTGTCTGTAATCCAATAATCAAAATCAGTAAGTTCGGAAAGAATATAATGAGAGTGTTTGTTTATCTTGCTGGTTTCAGCTAACAAGACGCGAATTTTACTGGTTTTAAATGCTCTTTTTTTCATTAGAACATCTTCTTGATCTTCAAAACTAACTTGTCCGTCTGAAAGACTAGCTGCACCAAAAAATGCTAAGTCAAATTTAATTCTATTCAAAGATTCGGATTCTTCTAATGAGTAATAGAAACGATTCTTTTTATGAAATCGTCCACCGATAATGTGAAAATCGACATTTTCATTTTCTCCTAAGACAAGTGCATTATCCAATGAATGGCTAAAAATAGTAACTTTTTTATCTGTTATTTTTGCTAACTCAAGTACAGTTGTTGAAACATCATAGAAAATTAATTGTGAATCAGAAATAAGTTGGGTAGCTAAATGAGCAATTTTCTCTTTTTCTTTAGAAGATTGTTCTGCTCGACCTTTATAACCAAGAATCCGTTGCTTTTGAATTGGCAATAAACCTCCATGAGTTCTTTTTGCTCGTTTCTCCTTTGCAAGAATGGAAAAATCTCTCCGGATGGTATCCTTGGATACTTGGAAATAGTCAACCATTTCTCTTGCCGATAGACTTCCTCTCTCTTCTAAAAGTTTTATGATTTCTTCTAATCGTTGTTCTTGGTACATAGGAATTCCCCCTTTTAATACTAATATACCTCTTTTGTAAGCGATTGTCAATAAATGTAATGATTTATAAGTGTTTCTAAATGATTTACAAAAAAATCAACCTGACTTGGTTGATTAAAAATTCTTCTTTGGATGGCGGTCAATGATTGCCTGATGGTCCTTGAGAGCCTGTTCTCCTTTTGGAGTTAGTTTATAACCGCGAATCGAAAAGAGACTAGCTAATTCCTCTTCTGAAAAATGGTCATGAAGGGTTTGATTCAAGTCAGAAGCCTTCATCTTGGAAAGTCCAGTAACTCCCTTCTTCTTCAGGATATTCTTTTTCATGGTACTATTTAGATGGTCAAGCGAGTCAAAAGCAGTTTCGACAAGAGCATATCCTTTTTCAATAAGTTTTTCTAAATGTTTTGGTGCATCAATTCCATAAGTATACTCGAAGTATTTCGGAAATCATGTTTCGGTGGTGAATGTTCTAAAGTTGATTCTCCAGAGGAGGATAATATCACCTGCTAGGAGACTGTCTTCTAATAATTCCATATTTCGTTTTGGGACAGGCTTGGGATTTAGTAGCCAAGTCTCGATATCACGATCAGGAGAGATGTAAGGCTTAACCTGATGGTCTTTGTAAATGTTCTCTATAGTAGTATTCATAAAGTTTCTCTTTCTAATTTATCCCTATTAGTCTAAAAAATTTAAAAATTTTAAAGTCTGTCAAGTTTTTTTCTTGACACCTGTTAGAAATCTGCTATAATGGAACATGTGGTAAATAGCCTAGCTATTTGACCGAACAAAAAAATAAAAGAAAAGAGATATTAAAAATGGCAGTAAAAATCCGTTTGACTCGTATGGGTTCTAAGAAAAAACCTTTCTACCGTATTAACGTTGCAGATTCACGTTCACCACGTGATGGACGTTTCATCGAAACAGTTGGAACTTACAACCCACTTGTTGAAGAAAACCAAGTAACTTTGAAAGAAGACCGCGTTCTTGCATGGTTGGCTGATGGAGCTCAACCTTCAGATACAGTTCGCAACATCCTTTCAAAAGAAGGCGTATTGAAAAAATTCCACGATTCTAAATTCTCTAAATAAGTTTAAAGTAGGTTGACAGATGGATACGATTGAAAATCTCATTATTGCAATTGTGAAACCTTTGATTTCACAACCAGATGCCTTAACTATCAAGATTGAAGATACACCGGAATTTTTGGAATATCATTTGGATCTTGACCAGAGCGATGTGGGTCGTGTAATCGGTCGTAAGGGTCGCACTATCTCTGCGATAAGAACGATTGTCTACTCTGTCCCAACTGAAGACAAAAAAGTAAGAATCGTTATTGATGAAAAATAAGAAAAGCGGGACGAGGTCTCGCTTTTTTTGCAAGGAGAAGGAATGAGAGATTTAACAGTTAGACAACTAGAGGAATACTTACTTGATCATTACCAACAATCTAGAACAGAAGAAGGACTTTTTATCAAACTAGTGGAAGAAGTTGGAGAAGTCGCTGAGGTTTTAAATGGACGTTCAGGTAGAAAAGAGGGTGTCCAAGATTCAAACGAGGAATTGGCAAAGGAGTTGGCAGATATCATTCACTACACAGTGGCAATTGCAGCTATCAACCATATCGACCTAACGAAGACCATTTTTGAAAAAGACAAAAAGGCAGCCATCAAGTATCAACATGAACAAGATTTGGAAGGCTTCTTAGCAGGAAACCATCCATAGTTGCTCTTTTCTCCAACTTGTGAAAATCCCTGGAACGTGATAAAATAAAGGGTAAGGGTATATAATAAATCATTGTATAGAATGAGTGGTTTCTTTATGAAGAGGTTTGAAGTATCTACAGAAATTGGTAGTCTCTCTGTTACTTATCAAAAGCAAAAGAAAGTGCTAGTTTGTTTAAGTGGCGCAGGTTTGCTACCTAGTTATGAAAATTTTTCACTTATACTTGAAAAACTTCCTCCCACAATTGGTTATTTGACAATTGATTTTCCAAACACAGGTAGGAGTCTGATTTATAACCAAGCTGGAAAAAATCTAGATAATCTTACAGATGCGGTTTATGAAGTACTTGAAGAGTTGGAGATTTCTGAATATATACTTTGTGTACATAGTTTGAGTGGAATTGTAGCTTGCAAATTACTCAACAAACCAATTAAGTGTCGGGCCTTAGTAGCGATTGAACCAACAACTAAAAAAGTAATGTTTGCTGATTTTTCAGAAAATCCTTATCCAGAAATGGAAGAGCAGACGAGACTGATTGAAGAATTCGGTCCTGAACTTTATTTTAAGAACTTAATTCAAGCCACATTTAGCCCTGAAACTAACAAAGAAATTTGGAAATTAATGCAAGAAAAAGGCTCAGAGTTGGAACATCAAGATCCAGAGTTTCAGGTATCTGTTGAGATCACCGAGGAAGATTTTGAGGATATGTCAATAGCAGATCGTATCCCTGTATTTATTTTTTGTCAGGCTTATAGAGAAAAAGAGTACAGAGAATCAGAATATTGGACTTCCAGTACCAAACTCATTTTAGGAGGGAATCACCATTATTTACAGTGGTCTGAATCAGAGAAAATTGTAGATATTATTAAAAAATTGTAAGAAGAAAATGGAGATAAGGAAATTACAGGAGATCAAATGAACTATTTTAACGTTGGGAAAATTGTCAATACCCAAGGCTTGCAAGGTGAGATGCGAGTCTTGTCAGTGACAGATTTTACTGAAGAACGCTTTAAAAAAGGGGCAGAGCTTGCCTTATTTGATGAAAAAGATCAATTTGTGCGAACAGTGGTCATTGCAAGCCACCGTAAACATAAAAACTTTGATATCATCAAGTTTAAAGATATGTACCATATCAATGACATCGAAAAATACAAGGGTCACAGTTTGAAGGTTGCTGAGGAAAATCTCAATGACCTCGATGATGGTGAGTTTTATTACCACGAGATTATCGGTTTAGAAGTCTATGAGGGAGATAACTTGATTGGAACTATCAAGGAAATCCTTCAGCCTGGAGCCAATGATGTTTGGGTAGTCAAACGCAAAGGCAAACGAGACCTACTCTTACCTTATATCCCGCCTGTAGTTCTCAATATAGATATTCCGAATAATCGTGTGGACGTTGAACTCTTAGAAGGGTTAGACGATGAAGATTGATATTTTAACCCTCTTTCCAGAAATGTTTTCACCCCTAGAACATTCCATCGTTGGAAAGGCTCGAGAAAAGGGTCTCTTAGATATCCACTATCATAATTTTCGTGACTACGCTGAAAAGGCCCGCCATGTGGATGACGAACCCTATGGCGGTGGTCAAGGGATGCTCCTACGAGCGCAACCCATCTTTGATGCCTTTGATGCGATTGAAAAAAAGAATCCGCGCGTGATCCTCTTAGATCCAGCTGGAAAACAGTTTGACCAATCTTATGCTGAGGATTTGGCGCAAGAAGAAGAGCTTATCTTTATCTGTGGTCACTATGAGGGCTATGACGAGCGGATTAAGGCCTTAGTAACTGATGAAATTTCTCTAGGAGATTATGTCCTTACTGGTGGAGAACTTGCAGCAATGACTATGATTGATGCGACGGTTCGCTTGATTCCAGAAGTTATCGGCAAGGAAGCTAGTCACCAGGATGATAGCTTTTCATCTGGGCTCCTTGAATATCCTCAGTACACTCGTCCCTATGATTATCGAGGTATGGTGGTTCCAGAAGTGCTTATGAGTGGACACCATGAAAACATACGTCAATGGCGACTCTATGAGAGTCTTAAGAAAACCTACCAACGTAGACCTGATTTGCTGGAAGAGTATGAACTGACAGCAGAAGAAGAGAAAATGTTAGCAGAAATTAAAGAAAATAACAATTAAAAGGAGAAAACTATGCAAGTAATTAAACGTGATGGACAAGTCGCTGATTTTGATCCAGATAAAATCTACCAAGCTATCCTTAAGGCGGCTCAGACAGTCTATGTTTTGACTGACGATTTGCGCCAAAACCTAGCTCAAGTTACTAAAAAAGTTGTGTTGGATTTAGAAGAAGCAAAAGTAGAACGTGCGACTATCAGTATGATTCAATCAATGGTTGAGCACCGCTTACTTGGTGCTGGCTACATTACAATCGCAGAACACTATATCTCTTACCGTTTGCAGCGGGATTTAGAGAGAAGTGGTTACGGAGAACATATTGCTGTTCACCTTCATTTTGAACAAATCCGTTAATAGAAAAGAGTGAGATGAAGAAAACTCATCTCACTCTTTCTTAAATCGATTTTTTTGGGCAGTTTGGACAGTTGAGGGAACAAAACTTATTTTTTGAATATCTGGGATTCGAATAATGCGGGTCACATTTTTTGCAAAATTTTTAACGATAATTTGCTGGCGGTCAGTATCATACTTGATAATATCGCCTGTAAAACTTGACTCAGCAAAAATAATGTGTACAGCTGT
This sequence comes from Streptococcus sp. HMSC074B11, assembly GCF_001808705.1. Classification (GTDB taxonomy): domain Bacteria; phylum Bacillota; class Bacilli; order Lactobacillales; family Streptococcaceae; genus Streptococcus. The sequence continues at coordinate 18,886 of NZ_KV794309.1, forward strand.
TTTTTTAGCTAGGGCTTCTTCAAGTCTAGCAATTAGGGGATCGCTTTTTTCAGGAATGGAATCTTCATGTCCATTAATAAAATCATGAACTTTTTGCAAAGCCTGTTTTAATAAATCTTTCATTCCGGCCTCCCTTCTTTTAATCATTATATAAAAATTTTATGAAATCTACAAGATTTTTCGAATAATCAATTGAGAACAAAAAGGAGAAAAACATGGCAGAATTTACATTTGAAATTGAAGAACATTTGCTAACTCTATCTGAAAATGAAAAAGGATGGACCAAAGAAATCAATCGTGTCAGCTTTAATGGTGCACCAGCGAAGTTTGACATTCGTAGCTGGAGTCCTGACCACACCAAGATGGGGAAAGGAATTACCCTCTCAAATGAAGAATTTCAAATCATGGTGGATGCTTTTAAGAATCAATAAACTTTCATCTAAGATTAATTAAAAAGAGGTTAGGGAAAATCCCTGCCTCTTTTATTTGCTTGAAAAATAAGCTTGTGTACGAAGACGTTGGAGTAGTGGTCGGCTGATGAAGCTAATGGCTACAATTTTGGCAAGATCAGGTATGATAAAGGGAATAACACCGACAGCCAGTGCTTTATCAAAAGGCATTCCAGCTAAGAAGTGGAGACTGAGAATACCACCAACAAAAACAAGTGAATCTCCCAAGAGATTTGCAAAGAAAATACGTAGGACACCACTATTGGTGTGAATGAGATAGGAAGCAAGCCCTGCATAGACAAGGTCGAACCAAAGATAACCAGCGCTTGGTCCAACTAAAACATGAAATCCAGCTCCACCGTTAGCAAATACCGGAAGACCAATAGCTCCAAGTAAGAGATAGAGTCCGACAGAGAGAACAGCTTCCCTTGGTCTAAAAACAGTAGCGATGAGTCCAATAGCAAAGTTTTGCAGAGTGAAAGGAACTGGACCAATCGGCATACTAATTTGGGCCAATACTGCAATAAGAGCCGCTCCAATAGCAGGAATAGCGTAAATGTGTGCTTTTTTCAAAATAGTTAACCTCTTCTATAAATTATAGTAACTATTATACTAAATGAGATATGAATGTCAACCTATTTTAAAATAAAAGGTTACAAATTTGTAACGGCCGATTTAGAGTAAAAAAGAGACCAAGGGGTCTCTCTTTTCTTTTAACGCATGGTCACAAATTCTTCTGAGCCAGTTGGGTGGATAGCGACAGTAGCATCAAAGTCAGCTTTTGTAGCTCCCATCTTGATAGCAACTGCGAAACCTTGAATCATTTCGTCAACGCCATAGCCGATTCCATGAAGGCCAACTACTTTTTCGTCTGCACCAGCTGTTACGAGCTTGAAGCGAGCTTCTTGGCGGTGACTAGTAACGGCAGAATACATAGATGCAAATTTTGAAGTATAGACTTTAACGTTTTCTTGGCCGTACTCTTTGATAGCTTCTTCCTCAGTCAGACCGACTGTTCCGATTGCTGGGTGTGAGAAAACTACAGTCGGAATAGTCGTGTAGTCCATTTTAGCATTGGTTTTACCGTTGAAAAGTCTTTCGGATAGGGTACGACCAGCCTTTATAGCGACAGGAGTCAGTTCCTTTTCACCTGTGACATCTCCAAGAGCGTAGATACCTTCAACGATAGTATTTTGGTATTCATCAACCTGGATAAAGCCGCGTTCATTGAGGGTAACACCAGCTTTTTCGAGTTGAAGTCCTTCAACATTTGGACGGCGACCAGTTGCCCAGATAACTTGACTGGCAGTATGAGAGCTGCCATCTTCGAAATGAATGGTAATACCTTGTTCAGTTTCTTCAAGTTTAGCAGGAACCTTATGGGTGTGGAGGTTTAGTCCTGTATTTTCCATTTCTTGAACTAGACTCTCAACGATATAGCCATCAAATCCACGTAGCGGACGTTCACGACGGACAAATAAATCTGTCTTTACACCAAGTGTATGGAGTACACCAGCTAATTCTACAGCAATGTAACCAGCACCTAGAATAGCTACCGATTCAGGTAACTCTTCCCAGGCGAAGATATCATCTGAGCTACCACCTAGTTCAGCACCAGGAATAGCAGGGATATGAGGATGAGCTCCAGTCGCAATTACAATATGCTTAGCACGGATCAATTCGCCATTAACACTGACAGTATGAGCATCAACGAACTCAGCACGTCCTTCAATCAAATCAACCCCGTTGCGCTTGAAGCTTCCATCGTAAGACGAGCGAGCACGATCAATATAAGCTTCACGATTCTTACGAAGTGTTGCGTAATCAAATTCGTTGTCAGTGCTTGTGAAACCATAGTCAGGTCCATATTTGTGGATACTCTCTGCAATTTGGGCTCCATACCACATGATTTTTTTAGGGACACAGCCGAGATTGACACAAGTTCCCCCTAATTTCTTTTCCTCAATAACTGCGGCTTTAGCACCATGTTCGCCAGCACGATTCATGGTAGCAATACCCCCGCTACCTCCTCCGATGGCGATAATATCATATTTTCTCATTGAAAGCTCCTTTACTTGTTTTCTAGTCATATTCTATCTTTTTTTGAAAGTCAATGCAAAAATCTGCTACGCTTAAATTTCTTAAGAAAATGCTTGCAAAAATAAAAAAGAAGTTGTATTATATAACTAACACAACAATAAAAGATTTGGCAATTATTTTTGGATGGGCAGAAAGCAATTGTCCAATTTTATGACTTGTGCTATAATCTTAATATATGTTTATAAAAGAGGTATGGATATGAAAAAGAAGTCAAAAGCTAAAAAATGGCCCCTATTTACAGCTATAGGAGTTACGTCAGTTCTTGTAGTAGGAGCAGCTGCTGTTCTTCTATTGAGACAACCAAATCAAGCTGCAACACAAGACGAAACTGCAAAAATCGTTCTTGCCAAAGAGGGATCAGTGGCTTCAACAGTTCTCTTATCTGGTACCGTAACAGCTCAAAATGAACAATATGTTTATTATGATGCTAGTAAAGGTGACTTGGATGAGGTTTCGGTCTCTGTCGGAGATAAGGTAAGTGAAGGCCAAGCTCTTGCTAAGTATAGTAGTACAGAAGCCCAGGCTGCCTATGATGCTGCCAGTCGTGCTGTGGCTAAGGCTGACCGTCATATCAATGAACTGAATGAGTCTCGAAATACCGCCGCAGCAACACCTAGCCTTCCACAAGCAGGTTTAGAAGGAGCAACTGGACAAGCACCAGCTCAGTCATCCGGTTCTGCCACAGCTGCTATTGATTCTCAAATCAGCGATGCTCGTGATGTGCGTGCAGATGCAGAAGCGCAACTCGAAAAAGCTCAAGCCCAGTTGAATTCTGCTACGGTATTGAGTACTGTAGAGGGAACAGTTGTCGAAGTCAATCGCAATGTTTCAAAATCTCCAACAGGAAATAGCCAAGTATTGGTACATATCGTTAGTAACGACAACTTGCAGGTCAAGGGAGAACTTTCTGAGTACAACCTTGCTAATCTATCTGTCGGCCAAGAGGTTACCTTTACTTCAAAGGTTTATCCAGATAAAACTTGGAATGGTAAGATTAGCTATATTTCAAATTATCCAAAGAACAGTAGTGAAGCAAGTAGTAGCTTAGCTGGTTCAAACACAGGTTCTAAATACCCATATACGGTCGATGTAACTAGTGAAATTGGTGATCTGAAACAAGGTTTTACTGTCAGTGTCGAAGTGAAAAGCATGAGTAAAGCATTGCTTGTTCCTATTACAAGTATCGTCATGGAAGAAGATAAAAACTATGTTTGGATTCTTGATGAAAATCAAAAGGCCAAAAAAGTTGAAGTTGGATTGGGCAATGCAGATGCAGAAAACCAAGAAATCACATCTGGTCTGACAGATGGAGCAAAAGTCATCAGTAATCCGACAGCTTCCTTGCAAGAAGGAAAAGAGGTGAAGACTGATGAAGCAACTAATTAGCCTCAAAAATATCTGCCGTAGTTATCGAAATGGTGATCAAGAGCTTCAAGTTCTCAAAGACATTAACCTTGAAGTTCACGAGGGAGAATTCGTGGCTATCATGGGACCATCTGGTTCTGGTAAGTCCACCCTCATGAATACCATCGGTATGTTGGATACCCCTACAAGTGGTCAGTATTTTCTAGATGGAAAAGAAGTAGCTGGTTTGGGTGAAAAACAATTAGCCAAGGTGCGAAATCAAGAGATTGGCTTTGTCTTTCAGCAATTCTTTCTCTTGTCCAAAATGAATGCTCTCCAGAATGTCGAACTTCCCTTGATTTATGCGGGAGTTTCAGCTTCAAAACGTCGCAAATTAGCAGAAGAGTATCTGGAAAAGGTTGAACTGACTGAGCGTAGCCATCACTTGCCATCGGAGTTGTCTGGGGGGCAGAAACAAAGGGTTGCCATTGCACGAGCTCTTGTCAACAATCCATCTATTATCTTGGCTGATGAGCCAACTGGAGCTCTGGATACCAAAACGGGTAATCAGATCATGCAACTCTTAGTTGAATTGAACAAAGAAGGAAAAACCATCATTATGGTAACGCATGAGCCTGAAATTGCCGCCTATGCCAAGCGTCAGATTGTCATCCGTGACGGTATCATTTCGTCTGACAGTGCTCAAGTAGAAAAGGAGGAAAACTAAGATGCAGAATCTGAAATTTGCCTTTTCATCCATTTTGGCCCACAAGATGCGTTCCTTCCTGACCATGATTGGGATTATCATCGGTGTTTCCTCAGTTGTCGTGATCATGGCCTTGGGTGACTCTATGTCTCGTCAGGTCAATAAAAACATGACCAAGTCTCAAAAAGACATCCATGTCTTTTTCTCACCTACCAAGAGTAAGGACGGTTCCTTTACACAAAGACAATCTGCACTGACCTTGTCTGGCGGTCAAGAAGATTTTGTTGAACCACCAAAACCTCAAGAATCTTGGGTTAAAGAAGCTGCCAAACTAAAAGGTGTGGACAGCTACTATGTAACCAACTCAGCCAATGTGACCTTGACTTATAAGGATAAAAAGGTCGAACACGCTAACATGACGGGTGGGAATGTCACCTATATGGATGCGGTCGAAAATGAAATTATTGCAGGTCGTGGACTTAAAGCACAAGATTATAAAGATTTTGCAAGTGTGATCATTTTAGATGAAGAGCTTGCCAATAGCCTTTTTGGTTCTGCAAAAGAAGCCCTCAACCAAATTGTTGAAGTAAATGAAATCAGTTACCGTGTTATTGGTGTTTACGCAAGTAAGGAAGCCAAGGCAGCCAAAGCATTTGGTGTTGGAGGACTACCAATCACTACCAATATTTCCTTGGCAGCTAATTTTAACACAGACGAGATTTCAAATATTGTCTTCCGTGTTAACGATACGAGCTTGACTCAGACTTTGGGTCCAGAGTTGGCAAGAAGAATGACAGAGATTGCAGGTCTTCAACAAGGGGAATATCAAGTTGCAGATGCGTCTGCTGCCTTCCAAGAAGTTCAACAACTCTTTGGCTTCATAACAACGATTATTAGTGCTATTGCAGGGATTTCCCTCTTTGTTGGTGGTACTGGTGTTATGAACATTATGCTTGTTTCTGTGACAGAGCGTACCCGTGAGATTGGTTTACGGAAAGCACTAGGAGCAACTCGGGGTAATATCCTAGTTCAGTTTTTGATTGAATCCATGATTTTAACCTTATTAGGTGGATTCGTTGGTCTACTGCTTGCTGCAGGGGTGACTATGCTTGCAGGGGTTCTTCTTCAAAACTTGATTGCAGGAATCGAAGTTGGTGTATCCATCCCAATCGCTCTCTTTAGTTTAGCTGTCTCAGCTAGTATCGGTATGATATTCGGTGTTCTACCAGCCAACAAAGCCTCTAAGCTTGATCCAATCGAAGCTCTTCGCTATGAATAATTTAAAAGATAAAAAAACGAGATAGACATTTGTCTGTCTTGTTTTTGTATGGATTTCTCTATCGAAAATCACTAAAAATGTGGTATAATGAAGTGTTAGAAAAACAGGTTTCATTAGCCTGGAAAGGAAATATTATGTCTGAAAAGAATTTTTATATTACAACACCGATTTACTATCCATCTGGTAAACTTCATATCGGTTCTGCCTACACAACTATCGCATGTGATGTCCTAGCACGTTACAAACGCCTGATGGGCTACGATGTCTTTTATCTGACTGGTCTTGATGAGCATGGTCAAAAGATTCAACAAAAAGCAGAAGAAGCTGGCATCACGCCTCAAGCCTATGTTGACGGAATGGCAGTTGGAGTTAAAGAACTCTGGAAATTGCTTGATATCTCATACGATAAATTCATCCGTACCACAGATGATTACCATGAAAAAGTAGTAGCACAAGTTTTTGAACGCTTGCTAGCTCAAGATGACATCTACTTAGGTGAATACTCTGGCTGGTACTCAGTATCCGATGAGGAATTCTTTACAGAAAGCCAACTTGCGGAAGTTTTCCGTGATGAAGATGGAAATGTGACGGGTGGTATCGCTCCATCAGGTCACGAGGTTGAATGGGTTTCAGAAGAGTCTTATTTCCTTCGCCTCAGCAAATACCAAGATCGCTTGGTCGAATTTTTCAAATCACATCCTGACTTCATCACTCCAGATGGTCGCCTTAATGAAATGTTGCGTAACTTCATTGAGCCAGGTTTGGAAGACTTAGCAGTATCTCGTACAACCTTTACCTGGGGTGTACCAGTCCCATCAAATCCGAAACACGTCGTCTACGTTTGGATCGATGCACTTCTTAACTATGCGACAGCTCTTGGTTATGGTCAAGATGAACATGGTAACTTTGATAAGTTCTGGAATGGAACAGTCTTCCATATGGTTGGGAAAGACATCCTTCGTTTCCACTCCATCTACTGGCCAATCCTTCTTATGATGTTGGATGTTAAATTGCCTGACCGTTTGATTGCCCACGGTTGGTTTGTCATGAAAGACGGCAAGATGTCTAAGTCTAAAGGGAATGTCGTTTATCCTGAAATGTTGGTAGAGCGCTATGGTCTCGATCCACTTCGTTACTACCTCATGCGTAGCCTTCCAGTTGGTTCAGATGGCACCTTCACTCCAGAGGACTATGTAGGTCGTATCAACTATGAATTGGCAAACGACCTTGGAAACCTCCTCAACCGTACGGTTTCAATGATTAACAAGTACTTTGATGGTCAAATCCCTGCCTATGTAGAAGGTGTAACAGACTTTGACAATGAACTTGCTCAAGTGGCAGAACAATCAATTGCTGACTACAATACCTACATGGAAGCAGTTGACTATCCACGTGCACTTGAAGCAGTCTGGACTCTTATCTCACGTACTAATAAATACATCGATGAGACAGCTCCATGGGTACTGGCTAAGGATGAAGCTCACCGTGACCAATTGGCAAGTGTGATGAGTCACTTGGCAGCTAGCCTTCGTGTCGTAGCTCACTTGATTGAGCCATTTATGATGGAAACCAGTCGTGCAGTCTTGACACAACTTGGTCTAGCAGAAGTTTCTAGCCTTGAGAACTTGAGCTTGGCTGATTTCCCTGCAGGTGTATCCGTAGTTGCCAAAGGAACACCAATCTTCCCACGTCTCGATATGGAAGAAGAAATCGCTTATATCAAGGAACAAATGGAAGGCAACAAGCCAGCAGTCGAAAAAGAATGGAATCCAGATGAAGTCGAACTCAAACTAAACAAGGAAGAAATCAAGTTTGAAGACTTTGACAAGGTTGAAATTCGTGTTGCTGAAGTAAAAGAAGTTTCTAAAGTAGAAGGTTCTGATAAGTTGCTTCAATTCCGCTTGGATGCTGGAGATGGTGAAGACCGTCAAATCCTTTCTGGTATTGCAAAATACTATCAAAACGAACAAGAATTGGTCGGTAAGAAAGTACAAATCGTTGCCAACCTCAAACCACGTAAAATGATGAAAAAATATGTCAGCCAAGGGATGATTCTCTCAGCTGAACATGATGGAAAATTAACCCTTCTAACAGTTGATCAAGCTGTACCAAACGGAAGTGTGATTGGCTAAGATTTAAAAAGAACCAGTTTAAACTGGTTCTTTTCTTTTGTAAGGTATCAGTTGATAAAAGTGGCATTCTACTTTATAATGAAGAAAAACGGAGGAAATTGCCATGAAATATATTCCATTTGGTCAAGAGAAAAGAGAATTGTCCGAAATCGTTCTAGGCATGATGCGAATCAGTGACAAGTCGGTTAAAGAGGTTGAGGAGTTGGTTGAAACAGCCCTATCTGTAGGAATCAATGCCTTTGACTTGGCAGATATCTACGGTGGAGGTCGTTGCGAAGAATTACTGGGTCAAGTGTTAAAGCATCGTCCTGACCTGCGAGAAAAGATGTGGATCCAGTCCAAGTGTGGCATTCGCATAGAAGAATTTACCTATTTTGATTTTTCAAAAGATTATATTTTAGAATCAGTAGACGGGATTCTAAAAAGATTGCAGGTTGATTATCTAGATAGCTTGCTTCTCCATCGTCCAGATGCTTTGATGGAAGCTGATCAAGTGGCCCAAGCCTTTGAAATTCTACACAAATCAGGTAAAGTTCGAGACTTCGGTGTGTCCAATCAAAATCCTATGATGATGGAATTACTGAAGAAAGAGGTCAAACAACCTTTATCTATCAATCAATTACAACTAAGCGCAGCTTTCACGCCAGGATTTGAATCAGGTTTCCATGTCAATATGGAAGGTGACAAGGCAGCTTTGCGTGATGGTAGCGTCTTTGAATACTGCAAATTAAATGACATGGTTATTCAGGCCTGGTCAGTCTTGCAGTTCGGATATTTCAAAGGGAATTTTGTCGGCAATGAGAAGTTTCAACAACTAAACCAAGTCCTAAATCGATTAGCCTTAAAATACGGTGTGAGCCCTTCAGCTATTGCTATCGCTTGGGTGTTACGCTATCCAGCTAAGATGCAGGCAGTAGTAGGAACAACTAACCCTAAACATTTGATAGAAGCAAGCCAAGCAAGTAATGTCAACCTAACTCGAAAAGAATGGTATGAGATTTACCTAGCAGCAGGGAATGATTTGCCATAGGAAAAAATGCATTTTAAGAAATCACAGTCAAAAAGCCGTTGAAAAACGGTTTTTTGTTATAATGAAATTAAGATTTATAGATAACAAAGGAAAAAAACATGACATTTGAAGAAATCTTGCCTGGACTGAAGGCAAAAAAGAAATATGTGCGTACGGGTTGGGGCGGAGCAGAGAACTATGTCCAGCTTTTCGATACCATAGAGCAAAATGGAGTGGCTCTAGAAGTGACGCCTTATTTTCTCATTAACGTATCTGGTGAAGGCGAAGGCTTTTCCATGTGGAGTCCAACTCCTTGTGATGTCCTAGCGACGGATTGGGTGGAAGTCCATGACTAAACGTGTCCTTGTTACAGGGGTTAGCTCAGGGATTGGTTTGGCTCAAGCTCGTCTATTTTTAGAAAAAGGTTATCAGGTTTATGGTGTGGATCAAGGAGAAAATCCAGTCTTAGATGGTGATTTCCACTTTTTACAACGTGATTTAACCCTTGACTTGGAACCAATTTTTGACTGGTGCCCGCAGGTTGATATTCTCTGCAATACGGCTGGAGTTTTGGATGATTACAAACCTTTACTAGAACAATCTGCCCAGGAAATCCAAGAGATTTTTGAAATCAACTATGTGACTCCAGTAGAGTTGACCCGCTATTATTTAACGCAAATGCTGGAGAATAAAAAAGGAATCATTATCAATATGTGTTCCATTGCCTCAAGTCTAGCAGGCGGGGGTGGTCACGCCTATACCTCGTCTAAACACGCCTTGGCAGGATTTACCAAGCAGTTGGCACTAGACTATGCTGAAGCTGGGATTCAGGTCTTTGGCATCGCTCCTGGTGCAGTTAAGACGGGTATGACCGCAGCTGACTTTGAGCCAGGTGGATTGGCAGATTGGGTTGCTAGTGAAACACCTATCAAACGCTGGATTGAGCCAGAAGAAGTGGCTGAAGTCAGTCTCTTTTTGGCCAGTGGGAAGGCATCTGCCATGCAAGGGCAAATTATGACAATTGACGGTGGATGGTCTTTGAAGTAGCATAGTTGGTATTCTGTGAATATCTGGAGGTAAGCTATGAAAAGAGATGAGTTTGGATTTGTTTTGCCCAATCTCTACTATCAGTTTTTAACGGACTGGAAAGAGATTGACCCCTATGAAATTGGAGATACAGGTATCTGTTTGTATGCCAAGGAGGATCTAGAGGAGCGTAATGAGACTTATCAGATTGAGGAAGTAGAGCCAGATTATTTTATGATTGGACAGGAAGGAGATTTGGCCTACTTTATCAAGAAAAATGCTGATGATTGCATTTATGAAAATGACTTGGGCGCTTTAGGATCCTTAGAAATGCAAAAAGTAGCTACAAACGTCTATGACTTTATTGATAAGGTATTGGAAGAAGAATTGTAAAAAAGGAAGAAATTAATCATGTTTAGAGTACTAGATGCAGATTCACCGATTTCAAAAGAAGATTTTTTACAATTTGAGGAGATTCTTGGGAAGAAATTACCGGAAGCCATGAAGGATTTTTACCTTAAGTACAACGGTGGTCAACCCCAAGTAAGGGGTGTCCACGATGAACATCATCTCTTTCCATTCAATTCCTTTGATTCACTTGATGAGATGAGGAAGGCTCTTACATGGTTTGACGATGAGGCGGTGCCTGCAGGATTTAAGGCAACAGACCTTCTTCATTTCGCCTATGATCCTGGTTCTGGCAACTATGCTCTTTCGCTAAGGGCAGAGGATTATGGCAAGATTTACTTCTATGTTCTAGAAGAAAAAGCTGAGTTGTATGGGCAATGGCCATCTTTTGAGAATTTTTTGAATTCCTTTGTTGAAGAGTGAGACTAAAAAGGAGAAGGGATGCGGAAATACCAAGAACTTTCACTAGAGCAGATAATCGAGCAGGTGCGCGTGAACGAGTATTCTTCAGATGATTTTTGCCTCTATGGCAAGGAGGATGGAGAACTGGCACTAGATAGGCTCTATTGGGTGTCAGATTATCCGGATGTCGTGGAAGACCGTGATATTTACCCTGCTGATGTAGTGGAGCAAGATCTCCAGCTAGTCTACTATGGAGAGCAATTGATTGATGTTCTTTCGGTTGCACTTGAAGAAAAACCAGAGGCTAGTCCCCAAGACTTGGTCGAGGCTTTAAATTATTATCAGCAGCATGATAGTTTTATGCCCTTTGAACCCTAGTTACAAAGCTAGAATGTTGCAGTTCCATTGACAATAAAAAAAGGAGTTAAGAAATGATAGATTACGAAAACATAAATGAAAAAATTGCCCCTTTTAGCCTGCTTGTATATGATGAGGATCCTAAAAATGTTCGAGGGTCGCTCATTTATTACCCTGATGGAGAATACAGACAGGAAGTGTTTGACACTCGAGAAGACGAAGGGTTCGAAGGAAATGGCTACGATTGGGCATCGCTAGCTTTGGTATTTTTGGAGGAAAAAATGCCTGAATTAAGCGATGCTATTGACTTTGATCCTGAAGGAAGTATGTTTTGTGCCTATTCTTCCAAGGTGGACGCCTTGGCTAAATTCGCTTTAGGATTTAAAGAATTTTGTGATGATATCGAATCTATGAAAGACTTGTTCAGTAGAGCAGAGTTGGATTAGTTGACTAAAATCTCTTTAAATTATTTTAAAAAAGAATAGAAAGGATTTCAGATGAAGCTATCAGAAGTAGTTGAGCTAGTGGAAAATCATCCAGACCTACATCCCTATTTAGATAAAATATTAAAAAAGAATAAGAAGACCCAAGTTAGTTATCTCGAATCACTGAATCATCTGGCCTATTTACTTTATCTGGATGGTCAAGAGGAAATGGCTAAGGAATTATTAGATCGTATCATACAAGTTCCATTTGAAGGGAATTATAACACTTGGACCTTTGTTGATAGCTCTCTGGGTTTATTGGCCTATCTGGAAAGAGAAAAAGAAAATCAGGTATTCGTCTATAAAAAACTCCTTTTATCTCCATTAGAACAAGGGGAGAAATCAACTCAAAAAATAAGAAGGAGAGTTCATCAGAGATTTTTGAATGGTGATAGCTTGGAGCAAAAGCTCGCAAAAATCAAGCAAGCTTCAAGTCCTGAATCAGAAATGGAACGTCGTCTGCTATACCTGACTGATTTATTAAAAATTCACCTCTTTATTGCTGATTCAACTTGTGAAGAGACAGATATTCAGACAAAAATCGAAGAGAATATGGAGATACTAAAGAAGTATATCAAGGAGCATGAAATCTATAGCCTCTTTCCTTTTAAGGGATAAGGTAAGTTATTGATCTTGGATTGTTAGAAAGAGTGGAAAATGGAAATCAAAAATCACTTTGGTGTATACGGAATCTGTCTTCAAGACGGGAAATTGCTTTGCATTGAGAAAACGAGAGGGCCTTATCAGCATCGTTTTGATTTACCTGGTGGTAGTCAGGAACTCGGTGAGGGGTTGACAGAAACCCTCAAGAGAGAAGTTCTGGAAGAGACAGGATATACACTTAACAGTTACTCAAATCCTAGGGTTTATGACGTACTGGTTCAAGAAGAGGGGAAAGATTTCGCTGTACATCATATCATGGCATTTTATGATATTGTACTTGATTTAGAACGTTCTCAAAAATCCCTTCCTCAGGAGGTTCTTGATGGAAGCAATGATTCAGCAAAGGCAATTTGGCTTCCTCTTGAGCAGATTACCGAAGAAAATGCCTCTCCCTTAGTATTAAAGGCTAAGGCAGAGTTACGAGGATTTCCAGAATTGGACAAGACCTCTTACATGAATTGGAAGGTGAAAGATGAGAAACCAACTGGCTCTTAGTGGAGAACAAATTGTTGAAAAGGTTTATCCTCAACTATTTCACCATATCGGTATGATTCGTGGCGAATACTTGTTGAGAGAGCTCAATCAAAACATCCTGTTAGCAAGTTGTCAGCAATTTGTAAAAGATTATCTAGACACTATTTGCCATTTATACTCAGATGAAGAAGTCTGGTATCGCTTTTCAGAGTTAACAAATGCAGAAGCAAATAGTCTAGACGGGACTAAAGAGTATTTTGACGAACGCCACCCCTTATTTGGATATAGAGGAACTAGGCGTTTACTGGCGTGTTTGGATGAATTTCAGGCTGAGGCACATGTCGTTACAGAAGTTTATCAAACCAATACCAATCTGTCTCTTATTTTTCCTTTTGTCAATGACGCTGAACAGTTAAAACAAGCTATTAGAGTATTGCGCCAGCATGGTTTTACCGGGAAAGTCGGCACGATGGTTGAATTACCGTCAGCGTATTTTGACTTGGATAGAATACTGGAAATTGGCATTTCAAAGATTGTAGTGGGAATGAATGATTTGACTTCTTTTGTTTTTGCAACTGTGAGAAATAGTCAATGGCATGATATGGAAAGTCCCATTATGTTAGAAATGCTGAGACAGATGCAGGATAAAGCAAGGATGAAAAAGATAGATTTCGCTGTAGCAGGTTATCTGAATCCTTCTTTCATACAAAAAATGAATCAGATGGGGATTGAGTGCATTATCCATTACAGTTCTATTCCGGAGATTTTTAATTTAGAGATTGACCATCCAGATCATCTCAAACGTGTAAAAGAAGAAAGTAAAAAAATACAAAGGAGCAACCTATGACACCTCAAGAAATGTGGAATGTCTACAAGAAAATCAATCCCTTGATCGGAGATGAAATCGACGCTTGGGCTTTTGGAGTAGAAGCCGATCTCTTGGCAGGCTTGGTTTTAAAAGGTGAAAAGACGGCAACCGCCTCAGCTTACGACCTTTACGCAGTAGAGGATGAACCTCTTCCACGAGAAGGGACCTTTGATGTCATTTTGGACAGTCAAAATCGGGCTATCTGCATTATCGAAATTACAAAGGTTTCCGTTCAGCCTTTTCATCAAGTGTCAGCTGATCATGCCTTCAAAGAAGGGGAAGGTGACAAATCTCTCGCCTATTGGCGTCAGGTTCATGAAGACTTTTTCAAAGACTGGTTAGGAGAAGCAGGTCTGACTTTTACACCTGACAGCAAGGTTGTTTTGGAAGAATTTCGCAAGGTCTACCCTTTGTAGACTATTAGAAGGAAGAAAGTTATGGAAATCACTGTCCAAAGCTTTTTTCTGACTTAAAATATGATAAAATAGGTATGTTTGAACTAGAGCATTTGCTCAGAAATATAGAATAGGAGAAAATGATGCAAGCAGTAGAACATTATATCGATACATTTGTTCCTGAACATTATGATTTGTTTTTAGACTTGAGTCGTGAGACTAAGACGTTTTCAGGAAAAGTAACCATTACTGGTCAAGCTAAAAGTGACCGTATTTCCCTCCACCAAAAAGACTTGGAAATCGCTTCAGTTGAAGTTGCAGGTCAAGATCGTCCATTTACAGTTGATAATGAAAACGAAGCTCTTCATATCGAATTGGCTGAGGCTGGTCAAGTTGAATTGGTTCTTGCCTTTTCTGGTAAAATCACAGATAACATGACAGGGATTTATCCTTCATACTACACAGTTGATGGTGTCAAGAAGGAAGTCTTGTCAACACAATTCGAGAGCCACTTTGCTCGTGAAGCCTTCCCATGTGTGGATGAGCCAGAAGCCAAAGCAACCTTTGACCTAGCTCTTCGATTTGACCAAGCGGAAGGCGAACTTGCCTTGTCTAACATGCCAGAGATTGACGTTGAAAACCGCAAGGAAACTGGTATCTGGAAATTTGAAACAACTCCACGTATGTCTTCGTACTTGCTGGCTTTCGTTGCTGGTGATTTGCAAGGGGTAACTGCTAAAACTAAAAACGGTACGCTGGTAGGTGTCTACTCAACAAAGGCACATCCACTTTCAAACCTTGATTTCTCACTAGATATCGCTGTTCGCTCAATCGAGTTTTACGAAGACTACTATGGGGTTAAATACCCAATTCCTCAATCTCTCCACATCGCCCTTCCTGACTTCTCAGCAGGTGCTATGGAAAACTGGGGTCTGGTAACTTATCGTGAAGTTTACTTGGTTGTGGATGAAAACTCAACCTTTGCCAGCCGTCAACAAGTTGCTCTAGTCATTGCCCATGAGCTTGCTCACCAATGGTTCGGTAACCTAGTAACTATGAAATGGTGGGATGACCTCTGGCTCAATGAAAGTTTCGCTAACATGATGGAATATGTCTGTGTGGATGCCATCGAACCAAGCTGGAATATTTTTGAGGACTTCCAAACAGGTGGAGTACCTCTTGCTCTTGAACGCGATGCGACGGATGGTGTTCAATCTGTTCACGTTGAAGTCAAACACCCAGATGAAATCAATACGCTCTTTGATGGAGCTATCGTCTATGCCAAAGGTAGCCGCCTTATGCACATGCTTCGTCGTTGGCTAGGAGATGCTGATTTTGCTAAAGGATTGCACGCTTACTTTGAAAAGCATCAATACGGAAACACCATTGGTCGTGACCTTTGGGATGCCCTTGGTCAAGCATCAGGCCGTGATGTGGCAGCCTTCATGGATTCTTGGTTGGAGCAACCTGGTTATCCAGTCCTTACTGCTACAGTTGAAAATGATGTGTTGAAGATTTCACAAAAACAATTCTTTATCGGTGAGCACGAAGACAAGAACCGTCTTTGGGTAGTGCCCCTTAACAGTAATTGGAAAGGAGTACCAGATACTCTCGAAACTGAAAGTATCGAAATCCCTGGCTATGCAGCACTTCTTGCTGAAAACAAGACAGCCCTTCGTCTTAACACTGAAAATACAGCCCACTACATTACTGACTATCAAGGTCAATTACTTGATGCTGTGCTTGCAGACCTAGTAGAACTTGATAACACAAGTAAACTTCAAATCGTCCAAGAACGTCGTTTACTTGCTGAAGCAGGGCACATTTCGTACGCAGACTTGCTTCCAGTAGTGGATCAATTGGCTAAAGAAGAATCTTATCTTGTTGTTTCAGCAGTTTCACAAGTTATCGGAGCGCTTGATCGCTTTATCGATGAAGGAACTGAGACAGAAAAAGCCTTTAAAACCCTTATTGCTAAACTGGCTCGTTATAACTATGACCGTCTTGGCTTTGAAGCTAAAGAGGGTGAATCTGATGAAGATGAATTGGTTCGTCAATTGACAATTTCCATGATGATTCGTTCAAATGACGAGGAAGCCAGTCAAGTTGCTAGCCAAATTTTCGCAGCCCACAAGGATAATCTTTCAGGACTTCCAGCAGCTATTCGTTCACAAGTTCTCATCAATGAAATGAAACACCATGAGACTAAGGAATTGGTCGCAACTTATCTCGATCTTTATACTCATGCGACAGATGCCGCCTTTAAACGCCAATTGGCAGCTGCTCTTGCCTACAGTACAGATGCGGATAATATCCAAACCTTGATTGCTTCTTGGAAGGACAAATTTGTGGTAAAACCACAAGACTTATCAGCTTGGTACTTCCAGTTCTTAGGTCATCAAGCAACCCAGGAAACAGCGTGGTCTTGGGCGCGTGAAAACTGGGCTTGGATTAAGGCGGCCCTTGGAGGAGATATGAGCTTTGATAGCTTTGTTATCCTTCCTGCCCATGTATTCAAGACAGAGCAACGCTTGGCGGAATACAAGGAATTCTTTGAGCCACAACTTTCTGACCTAGCTCTTAGCCGTAACATCGGTATGGGAATCAAGGAAATTGCAGCTCGCGTTGAATTGATTAAGTGTGAAAAAGCAGCAGTTGAAGCAGTTGTTGCTCAATATGGAAATGCTTAAAATTCAAAGGTTATAAAAGCTATAAAAACTCAACTTTCTCTTGGAAAAACAAGGGAAGTTGAGTTTTTTTTAAGATATTTTTGCTATAATAGGTATAATAAGGAGGAATTTTTGATGATCAAAATTCTATTAGTGGAAGATGACCTAGGCCTATCAAATTCAGTCTTTGATTTTTTGGATGATTTTGCGGATGTCATGCAGGTTTTTGATGGCGAAGAAGGTCTTTATGAGGCCGAAAGTGGTGTTTATGACTTGATTTTATTGGACTTGATGTTACCTGAGAAAAATGGGTTCCAAGTTTTAAAAGAATTGCGTGAAAAAGGGATTTCGACTCCTGTTCTGATCATGACAGCCAAGGAAAGTCTTGATGATAAGGGACATGGATTTGAGCTTGGGGCAGATGATTATCTAACAAAACCATTTTATCTAGAAGAGCTCAAGATGCGTATCCAAGCACTGCTCAAACGTTCTGGTAAGTTCAATGAAAATACCCTTTCCTATGGTGATTTGACTGTCAATCTCTCTACTAATGAGGTTAAAGTCAATGAGACTGCTGTTGAATTATTGGGTAAAGAATTTGATATCTTGGTTTATTTCCTCCAAAATCAAAATGTAATCTTACCCAAAACCCAGATTTTTGACCGTTTGTGGGGATTTGACAGTGACACAACCATCTCCGTGGTAGAAGTCTATGTATCAAAAGTTCGTAAGAAATTAAAGGGCTCAGTCTTTGCTGAAAACCTCCAGACCTTGCGTAGTGTTGGGTATATTTTAAAACATGTTTAAAAAAATTAAAAAGAATTGGTATGCGGAGGATTTTAGTTATTTTATCCGTAATTTTGGAGTATTTACTCTGATTTTCTCTGCTATGACCTTGATTATCTTGCAGGTTATGCACTCCAGTCTCTACACATCGGTGGATGAAAAACTCTTATCACTGAGCAAAAATCCTCAGGACGTTATTCAATTGGCGGTCAATCGTGCAACTGAGGACGTTAAGGATTTAGGTAGTGCCAATGTTGCTCCAGCTTCTGATAAAAAACCAACGGTTAGTTCCAATACGGAAGTGATATTGCTAGATTCAAATTTGAATCAATTAGTGACTGGCAACCGCTTTTTAGGTCTTGATAAGATTACTTTTAATAAAAAGGATTTGAATCATATTCGACAACTTCATGTTCAGAATAGTTATGGTCAGGACGAGATTTACCGAGTGATTCTATCTGAAATAAATATCGATTCTGTCTCGACCAATATTAAGTATGCAGCGGTTTTGATAAATACCAGTCAGATAGAGCAAATTAGTCAAAATCATGAGCAATTAATCGTGGTAGTCATGGCTAGCTTCTGGATTTTATCCATTATTGCCAGCCTTTATCTTGCGCGTGTCAGTGTTAAACCTTTACTTGAAAGCATGCAAAAGCAACAGAGTTTTGTGGAAAATGCCAGTCATGAGCTACGAACTCCATTAGCTGTTCTGCAAAATCGTCTAGAAACTCTTTTCAGAAAACCTGAGGCAACTATTATGGAGTCAAGTGAGAGTATTGCTTCCAGTCTAGAAGAAGTTCGGAATATGCGCTTTTTAACGACTAATCTTCTTAATTTAGCTCGTCGTGATGACGGCATTAAACCGGAATTAGGAGAGGTAGAGCCAGACTTCTTTAACACAACTTTTACCAACTATGAAATGATTGCGTCTGAAAATAACCGTGCTTTTCATTTTGAAAATCGCATCCATCGGACCATCATAACAGATAAGCTTCTTCTTAAACAACTGATGACTATCTTGTTTGACAATGCTGTCAAGTACACAGAAGAAGAAGGAGAAATTCATTTTGTAATCGCTGCGACAGAGCGTACCCTCTATTTGTCAGTGGCTGATGATGGAATCGGTATTTCTTCAGTAGATAAAAAGAAAATTTTTGATCGTTTTTACAGGGTTGATAAGGCTCGTACTCGGCAAAAAGGTGGTTTTGGGTTAGGCTTATCCTTAGCCAAACAGATTGTCGATGCTCTTAAAGGAACCATCAGTGTCAAAGATAACAAACCTCATGGTACTATTTTTGAAGTAAAAATTGCCATTCAAACACCATCCAAGCGTAAAAATAAATAAGAAAAGGCTGTGACTTAGAAAGCGGTAGACCAAGTATCGCTTTTCTAGTCGCAGCTCTTTAGCTATCGTAGAAAAAATAGGTAGGGACAAAAATCCCGACCTTTTGAATCTAATATAATTTCTTCTTAATTATCGAACGTTGAATGTTTGATGCTGCTAAACTCAAGGCAATTGCTAGGCTAAAAGCCAGAACTGTATTGAACTTGAGGGCTAAAAAGATAAAGCTAAACAAGGCTAAAAAGACGCAAAAACAAGCAATGTTTACAAAGAAAAGGACTTCCTTCAAACTAGCAACGGAAGTGGTTTCTGGAACATAGTCTTGGTATAGCGTTGTTTGAGTTTCCTCTTCTTCAAACTCATACGATTGATATTTTCTTACGGGCATGATTCTCTCCTTAACAGTACTCTTTCATTTTACCATTTTTCAAGAAAAAAATTATTACAGTAAGGTTACAAAAATAATAAGTAAATTTATCATTTTAGGGAATAGCTGATTCTTCAGAAATGTGGTATAATTTTTCTTATGGAAAAGATTATTATTACAGCAACTGCTGAAAGCATTGAACAAGTAAAAGAATTACTAGAAGCGGGAGTTGACCGCATCTATGTCGGTGAGAAAGATTTTGGACTTCGTTTGCCAAAGACTTTTTCTTATGATGAACTGAGAACCATCGCTGGTCTGGTTCATGATGCAGGTAAGGAACTGATTGTAGCGGCTAATGCCCTCATGCACCAAGATATGATGGATCGTATCAAACCCTTTCTTGATTTCTTGGAAGAAATTAAAACAGACTACATTACTGTTGGGGATGCGGGTGTCTTTTATGTTGTCAATCGTGATGGTTATTCTTTTAAAACTATCTATGATGCCTCAACGATGGTAACTAGCAGCCGTCAGATCAATTTCTGGGGGCAAAAGGCTGGCGCTTCTGAGGCAGTATTGGCTCGTGAAATTCCATCAGCTGAACTCTTTAAAATGCCTGAAATTTTGGAAATTCCTGCTGAAGTTTTGGTCTATGGAGCAAGTGTTATCCACCACTCTAAGCGTCCACTCTTGCAGAATTACTATAATTTTACTCAGATTGATGATGAAAAAACACGTCAACGCGACCTCTTCTTAGCAGAGCCTAGTGATCCAGATAGTCACTACTCAATTTTTGAAGATAATCATGGAACTCACATTTTTGCCAATAACGACCTTGATTTGATGACCAAATTGCCAGAGTTGGTAGAGCATGGTTTCACTCATTGGAAACTAGAAGGACTTTATACTCCAGGTCAAGATTTTGTTGAGATTGCAAAGCTCTTCATCCAAGCACGTAGCTTGATTCAAGAGGGAAGCTTTACGCATGACCAAGCCTTCTTGTTGGATGAGGAAGTCCGTAAACTTCATCCCAAAAATCGTTTCCTTGACACAGG
The DNA here is from genome assembly GCF_001808705.1 of Streptococcus sp. HMSC074B11. Classification (GTDB taxonomy): domain Bacteria; phylum Bacillota; class Bacilli; order Lactobacillales; family Streptococcaceae; genus Streptococcus. The sequence goes on from NZ_KV794309.1 coordinate 39,205, forward strand.
ATTTTATGACTACGATCCTGACATGGTTAAATAAGAATCAGAAACCCGAAATAAAATGTTCGGGTTTTTCTAGTGCAAGGATGAATTTAAAGCGTATTCATGTTATAATAGAAGTAACTTTTTGTTTGGAGGTGTTTAAGTGGAAAATCTGAAAAAAATAGCAGGCATCAAGGCTGCTGAGTTCGTAACCGATGGAATGGTTGTAGGACTTGGAACAGGCTCGACTGCCTATTATTTCGTAGAGGAGATTGGTCGTAGAATCAAGGAGGAAGGACTTCAAATTACAGCCGTAACGACTTCAAGTGTAACGACAAAACAGGCAAAAGGATTGAATATACCGCTTAAGTCTATTGATGATGTGGATGAAGTTGATGTGACTGTTGATGGAGCTGATGAGGTGGATCGTCAGTTTAATGGTATCAAAGGAGGCGGTGGCGCACTTCTAATGGAAAAAGTAGTTGCGACACCAACTAAACAGTATATCTGGGTGGTAGATGAGAGCAAGATGGTTGAGAAACTGGGCGCTTTCAAACTACCTGTCGAAGTTGTCCAATACGGAGCAGAACAGGTTTTCCGTCGTTTTGAAAAAGCTGGTTATAAGCCAAGTTTTCGTGAAAAAAATGGCCAACGCTTTGTGACGGATATGAAAAATTTCATCATTGACCTTGATTTAGGTGTTATTGAAGATCCGATCGCTTTTGGTCGTCAATTGGATCTTCAGGTTGGTGTTGTTGAGCACGGTTTATTTAATCAAATGGTTGATAAAGTGATCGTTGCAGGACAAGCTGGCGTTCAGGTTTTAACTTCAACAAAAGGGAAATAAAGGAGGCAAATGATGTCAAAATTTAAACGTATTCACTTGGTGGTACTCGATTCTGTAGGAATCGGTGCAGCACCAGATGCTAATAACTTTGTCAATGCAGGGGTTCCAGATGGAGCATCTGATACATTAGGACACATCTCTAAATCAGTTGGTTTGAATGTACCGAATATGGCTAAGATTGGTCTTGGGAACATCGAGCGTGAGACAGCACTAAAAACTGTTCCCGCAGAAGCAAATCCTAGTGGTTACTACACTAAACTTGAGGAAGTGTCATTAGGTAAAGACACCATGACAGGTCACTGGGAAATCATGGGCCTCAATATCACTGAACCTTTCGATACTTTCTGGAATGGATTCCCAGAAGAAATCCTTACAAAGATTGAAGAATTTTCAGGTCGTAAAGTAATCCGTGAAGCAAACAAACCTTACTCAGGAACTGCTGTTATCGATGATTTTGGACCACGTCAAATGGAAACAGGCGAGTTGATCATCTATACATCAGCTGACCCGGTTCTTCAAATAGCTGCTCACGAAGATATTATTCCTTTGGATGAACTTTACCGTATCTGTGAGTACGCTCGTTCGATTACATTGGAACGTCCATCTCTTCTAGGTCGTATCATTGCACGTCCTTATGTTGGGGAGCCTGGAAACTTCACACGTACTGCAAATCGTCGTGACTTGGCTGTATCACCATTTGCTCCAACAGTTTTGGACAAACTCAACGAAGCAGGTATTGATACTTACTCAGTAGGTAAGATTAGCGATATCTTTAATGGTGCTGGGGTGAACCATGATATGGGCCACAATAAGTCAAATAGCCATGGAATTGATACGCTTTTGACAACAATGGGACTTGCTGAGTTTGAAAAAGGATTTTCATTTACTAACTTGGTCGACTTTGATGCACTTTACGGTCACCGCCGTGATCCACATGGTTACCGCGACTGCTTGCACGAGTTTGATGAACGATTGCCAGAGCTTATCGCTGCTATGAGAGAAGATGATTTACTCATGATTACTGCTGATCATGGTAATGACCCTACTTATGCAGGTACAGACCATACTCGTGAATACATTCCACTTTTGGCCTACAGCCCATCACTAAAAGGAAATGGACACCTACCAATCGGTCATTTTGCTGATATTTCTGCGACAATCGCTGATAACTTTGGCGTAGATAAGGCTATGATTGGTGAAAGTTTCTTAGATAAATTGGTTTAAGATGACTCGCTTGGCATTACTGGTTAGAGGGATCAATGTCGGTGGAAAACATAAGGTGGTCATGGCCCAGATTCGGCAAGAATTGACAGAGTTGGGATTAGAAACTGTTGAAACCTACATCAATAGTGGCAATATTTTCTTTGACACAAGTATCTCGAAGACTCAACTAGTGGAGATCTTACAGGCTTTCTTTGACAAGCATTATCCATTTATCCAACATTTTTCCTTGTTAAGTCAAGAAGATTATGAAGAGGAGCTTAGAACTCTTCCGGAATGGTGGTTACAAGAAATGGCTCGAAAGGATGTTCTCTTTTATACTGAGGGACTGGATACCAAGCAAGTCATTGAGAAAGTCGAAAGTATGGAACTGGTAGATGAAGTGCTTCATTTCGGGAAACTGGGAATCTTCTGGGGCAAATTCTCAGAAGAAACCTATAGCAAAACAGCCTATCACAAGTACCTGCTAAAGATGCCTTTTTATCGTAATATTACGATTCGAAATGCAAAAACCTTTGACAAAATCGGTCAATTTTTAAAAGATTATGAAGGAGACAGACAATGACATTATTAGCAAAAATCAATGAAACAGCTGCTTTCTTAAAAGAAAAGGGAGTAGAAGCACCAGAGTTTGGCTTGATTCTTGGATCAGGACTGGGAGAACTTGCTGAAGAAATTGAAAATCCAGTTGTGGTAGACTATGCTGAGATTCCAAACTGGGGACGTTCGACTGTTGTTGGACACGCTGGAAAATTGGTGTACGGTGAACTTGCAGGACGTAAAGTCTTGGCCCTTCAAGGACGTTTCCATTTCTATGAAGGAAATCCGCTGGAAGTTGTTACTTTCCCAGTTCGTGTTATGAAAGTTTTGGGCTGTGAAGGTGTGATTGTTACCAATGCTGCTGGTGGTATCGGCTTTGGTCCTGGTACTTTGATGGCTATCACTGACCACATCAATATGACAGGCCAAAACCCTCTAATCGGTGAAAACTTAGATGACTTCGGTCCACGTTTCCCAGACATGTCAAAAGCCTACACTCCAGAATACCGTGCTACAGCTCATGCAGTTGCTGAAAAGCTTGGTGTTAAACTTGATGACGGTGTTTATATCGGTGTAACTGGTCCAACTTATGAAACTCCAGCTGAAATCCGTGCTTATAAGACACTTGGTGCAGACGCTGTCGGAATGTCAACCGTTCCTGAAGTTATCGTTGCAGTACACTCTGGCTTGAAGGTTCTTGGTATTTCATGTATTACCAACTTTGCGGCTGGTTTCCAAGAGGAACTTAACCACGAAGAAGTAGTAGAAGTTACCGAACGTGTCAAAGGAGACTTTAAAGGATTGCTTAAAGCTATTCTTGCAGAATTGTAAGACTATGAGAGTACGACTCCAAAGTATGCCCTATGGACTGAGAGTGCTTCTAGCCACTTTATCATTAGGAATAGGGACGGGTCTGGTCGGAATTGCCTGTCATTATCTACTAGAAGGGGTGCAAGGGCTGGCTTTTGGCCAAGATGAGTCGGATTTAATCCAGCAATTTCAAGAAGCTGGAGGTCTCCGTAGATTTTTGGTCTTATGTGTGACTGGGTGCTTGGCAGCTGGTTTTTGGTATGTCTTGCAAAAGCGTTATAAGATTCTGTCTATTCGCCAGCAAATTGACTTAGCTGGAGACAGGGAACCAGCGCTCTTAGTCCACCTCTTTCATGCAGGGATGCAGGTTGCGATTGTCGGAGCAGGTGCATCGGTCGGAAAAGAAGGAGCACCACGTGAGGTCGGGGCTCTTCTAGCTGGTCGCTTGGCGAAAGGTTTTTCTCTAGCCCTCAAAGAGCGAAAAGTCTTGGTCGCATGTGGTGCTGGAGCTGGTTTAGCTGCGGTCTATCAAGTTCCCTTTGCCAGTAGCTTGTTTGTCTTTGAGACCTTAGGGTTGGCCTATCACTGGAAAAATGTCTTACTGGTTTTGTCCAGTACTTATCTAGCGGCCTGGGTCGCTCAGTCCATCATTGGTCAGGAGGCTATTTATCACCTGTCCGCAGTCTCATGGTCGGCTAGCAGTTTCTTTCAGGCTATTGTGATTGCTTTCTTGGTTACTCCCTTGGCTCTGGTCTTTGCTTTCCTCGCCAAGCGGGCTAGTCACAAACGGCGGAAGGATGGGACGATTCTTTGGGCTCTTCCTCTAGCCTTTCTAGTGCTGGGGAGCCTAGTAGCCTTTTTCCCTATCTTTATGGGGAATGGCCAGGTACTAGCGCAAGCCCTCTTGTCTAGCCAGTCAATTCCTTATCTTCCACTGGCTCTTGCAGTGAAGGGGATTCTGGTTTATCTCCTCTTGCGCAATGGTGCTTATGGGGGAACTTTAACACCATCATTTGCCTTAGGTATTGGCTCTGGCTATCTAGTGACCTTGCTTTTGACAGCAGTTGGGATTCATCTAGATCCTGCTCTAGGGATGTTACTAGGAGCGACCGTCTTTTTGGGGGCGACCTTAAAAGCTCCTCTGACAGCCATTGCCCTGAGCCTTGGATTTACAGGCCAAACTTGAAGTTTGACAATTCCGCTTGTACTTGCGGCTGGTCTGTCTTACGTGATTCGAAAGAGATGGGAGAAGAAACGATGAAGGTACATTTTGTACTGCATGAAACCTTTGAAGTGCCGGGCGCTTATCTAAAATGGGCGCAGGAGCGTGGCCATCAAGTGACCACGACCAAAGTCTATGAGAATGAAGCATTACCAGAGACAGTGGATGAGATCGACTTTTTGATCGTAATGGGAGGACCTCAATCGCCAGATGAAGATCGGGAAACTTTTCCATACTACGATCCTCAGGCAGAGATTGAGCTGATTCAAAAGGCTATGAAGGCAGATCGTTATATTGTTGGTGTCTGTCTTGGTGCTCAACTCTTGTCTGTTGCTTATGGCGCAGAGTATGAACATAGTCCAGAACGTGAGATTGGTGTTTTTCCAATAACGCTAACTGAAGCTGGATTAAAAGACAATCATGTCAAAGTTTTTGGACCAACTCTAATTACTGGTCACTGGCATGGCGATATGCCAGGATTGACAGAGGATGCTATCGTCCTTGCGACCAGTCAAGGTTGTCCACGTCAGATTATTCGCTTCAGTCCTAAACATTATGCCTTCCAAGCTCATTTGGAATTTGATCCAGAAACAGTAGAGCTCTTAATTGCTGCGGATGGCGAAGAAGTTTTGGAAGAACAAAGCAAAAAATTGACTTATGTTCAAAAGCCTGAAGCTATTCGTAACTATGCTTATCGAGAAATGAATGCAAAACTCTTTGCATTTTTGGATTCATTAACAAATTAAAAATAATAGAAAGGTAGAGCATGTGTTCAGATTTGAACACGAGCGGAAAACTTTTCTAATTACTCAATTAAAAAAGAAAGGATGGGTTAACCGTATTAGTTGAACTGAATACGGGAGGAGAACTGTGTAAAAAAGATAAAATGTCTAGCATTTACAATGCGTCGCCAGTTTCCTATTTTTACTTTGTTCTCTGTCGCCTGTCTTGTATATCAAAAAGAAAGGTAGAGCGTGTGTTCAGATTTGAACACGAGCGGAAAGCTCGGAAAATAGATAATCTGACTGTGAAATCAGGATTTCTCGTCAGATTCCTAATTTTCAGTCGCTTTCTGGTCGCTCTTTGTATCATAAACTATGTCTATCCATATTGCTGCTAAGCAGGGTGAAATTGCTGATAAAATTCTTCTTCCTGGGGATCCTCTTCGTGCGAAGTTTATCGCTGAGAATTTTCTTGAAGACGCTGTATGCTTCAATGAAGTCCGTAACATGTTTGGTTACACTGGAACTTACAAGGGCCATCGTGTATCTGTCATGGGAACAGGGATGGGAATGCCATCAATCTCCATCTATGCGCGTGAATTGATTGTCGATTACGGTGTGAAGAAATTGATCCGTGTCGGAACTGCTGGTTCTTTGAATGAGGATGTTCATGTCCGTGAATTGGTCTTGGCGCAAGCAGCTGCAACCAACTCAAACATCATCCGCAATGACTGGCCTCAATATGATTTTCCACAAATCGCTAGCTTTGATTTACTTGATAAAGCCTACCATATTGCCAAAGACCTTGGCATGACCACTCACGTTGGTAATGTCTTGTCTTCAGATGTTTTCTACTCAAACTACTTTGAAAAAAATATCGAACTTGGTAAATGGGGAGTCAAGGCTGTAGAAATGGAAGCAGCGGCGCTGTACTATCTTGCTGCCCAACACCATGTTGATGCTCTTGCTATCATGACTATTTCAGATAGTTTGGTTAATCCAGATGAAGATACAACTGCAGAAGAGCGCCAAAATACTTTCACAGATATGATGAAAGTTGGTCTAGAAACCTTGATTGCAGACTAAAGTTAGATTCCATTCATGTGATTACTCTTGTTCTCAAAATGATAAGCATGTTCATTGCTTCAATCTTCTAATAGATGAGAATAAGGACTTTGAAGAAAGTCAAATTATGTCAAAGGACCAAAAGTAGTCAGTTTAACATTTAAATCATGATCAAATAAAGTTGAAAGCCTGGTTGACAATAGCTAGAGGTTTTCAACTTTTTTAGAACAAAAAACTTAAGGAGGGGTAAAATGGATAAGATTGAACAATTACAGGAACTGATAGATAAAAGTCAAAGGATTGTCTTTTTCGGTGGTGCGGGGGTTTCTACAGAGTCTAATATTCCAGATTTTCGAAGTTCTGATGGTGTTTATAGTCTTAAGTTGGGGCGCCATTTTACTGCCGAGCAATTGGTTTCACGCACGATGTTTGAACGCTATCCAGAGGATTTTTTTGATTTCTACAAAAAGTATCTCGTCTATCCAGATGCCAAGCCAAATTTAGCACATGATTATCTAGCGTCGTTAGAAAAAACAGGTAAATTAAAGGCGATTGTGACGCAAAATATTGATAGCTTGCATGAAATGGCGGGGTCTCAGAAAGTTTTGAAACTGCACGGTAGTGCAGATCGTAATTACTGTTTGGGCTGTCATCGATTTTATGATTTGAATGCATTTTTGGCACTTGAAGGTCCAGTTCCTCACTGCTTAGATTGTGGCAATGTGGTTAAACCTGACGTAACTCTTTATGAGGAATCGCTAGATATGGACGTATTTAGTCGAGCAGCCCGAGTCATTCAGCAAGCAGATTTGTTGATCATTGGTGGAACTTCCTTAGTCGTTTATCCTGCAGCTAGCCTCATCAATTATTTTTCAGGGTCAAATCTTGTCGTTATCAACAAGTCCAGCACTCCTCAAGACAGCCAAGCTGATTTAGTTATCGAAGGTAAGATTGGAGAAGTGTTTTCTAAATTGAGACAATAAAAAACTGAAAGAAGTAGGACTATACTTCCTTCAGTTTTTTGTATCACTAACTCAGAAACTATGAACACGATTCTCTTCATTTCTAGGGGAATATTATAGTGGATTGAAATAAGATGTGAACAGAGAGATTAGAAAAGTCAAACTAATTTCTAGAAATATTTTTAGCAGTTGTAGTGTACTGTTCTAGATTCAATCTATTATATTGTTGATTTATAAATTGCTCGAGTTATTTTTAATTGTTGAATAAAAGGAAAAAAGGAAGATTTTCTGGATGAAAATCTTCCTTTTTTAGTCAATCAGTACATGCTGATTTTAATGAAATGCTACTATATTGTTTACTTTTTTAAAGATCGCAAAAAACAATCAATCTCTGCTTGAGAATGGAGAATACGCATCTTTTCTGGGTAAGTATTGTTTAAGTATTGGTATCTATCCTTAGCATTTTTTGTTCGTCCATCCCAGAGAATCCAACGGATAAATTCCCAGTTGAATTGCTCGGGGCATCCTGCTGCCATACTTTCTCTGACTTTGCCTCTGTATTTTAAATAGCGCTTAAAGGCTCTTAGCAAACAAGTCCACGATGAGAAGTTTAAAAAGATGATCTGGTCAGCTTGCTCCATTCTTTCCTCATAGCAACACCAAGAGTAGTTGCCATCAATGACCCAATTTTTGTTTTGGGATAAAAAGTCCTTCATTTCCTTAAGCATCCAGTCACGGTCACTGTCCTGCCAACCAGGTTGAAATTGGAGAGTATCCATATGAAGTTTGGGGATGGAGTAGTGCTTAGCAAGTTTTTCTGCCAGAGTAGATTTACCTGATCCTGAATATCCGATGATAGCTATTTTCATAATGACCTCCAGAAAAATGTGCACAAAAAAAGCTCCGAAGAGCTCATTTTGTATGCAGTTAAAGATTAACCAAGTTTAGCTGCAAGACGTGCTTTATCACGGCTAGCTTTGTTTTTGTGGATCAAACCTTTAGTTTCTGCTTTATCGATAGCTGAGCTGGCAGCACGGTAAAGTTCTTCAGATGGGTTTGCTTCAAAAGCTTTGATAGCAGTACGCATAGCTGATTTTTGAGCTGAGTTCTTTTCGTTTTGTTTAACGTTCAATTCAGCGCGTTTGATAGCTGATTTAATGTTTGCCAATGTTCTTACCTCCATTTTTACTAACTATACCATTATATCTGAAAACTTACGTTTTGACAAGGGAAAATTATTTTTTTAAGTAAATTTCATCAATTTCGTGATTTTTAGATTTATGGAGAATGACCTCGGCACGATTTCGTGTCGGTTCAATGTAATTTTGGAGATTGGTGAGGTTGATACTGGTCCAAACTTGGTGAGCAAAATCCTTCACTTCGCTAAGAGGAAGTTGAGTGAAACGGTAGTAGTAGTTGCCTGGATCATCTTGAGCAAAGCTAAGGAGTTTTAAGAATCGATCCAAATACCAACTTTCAATGTCTTCGACAGCGGCATCGACATAGATTGAAAAGTCAAAGAAATCAGTAATATATAGACGACCATTATGAGGGTTTTGGAAAACATTGATTCCCTCAACAATGACAAAATCAGCAGCTTCTACTCGTTGTTTTTGACCCGGCACGATATCATAAATTTCATGGGAATAAACAGGTATATCAACATACTGACCATTTTTGAGTTGGTCTAGAAAATTAAGCAAAGCTTCCATATCGTAGCTCTCAGGAAAACCCTTGCGGTTAAGGATATCTTGCTCAATTAAGACACTATTTGAGTATAGAAAACCATCCGTAGTAACTAGTTCAACACTTGCTCCAGGAACGATACGAGACAGCAAAATTTGCAAGAGCCGACTAGTAGTTGATTTACCGACAGCGACACTTCCTGAAACTCCAATAATAAAGGGCTGTTTTTTGCTCTCTCTTTGAAGGAAAATGCCTTTTGAGAAGGCAAGGTCTTCTTTGGAACGTTTGTAAATCTGAATCAGATGTGCCAGTGGCAGATAGATATCTGTAACGTCTTGAAGGCTAATCTGGTCATTGAAACTCTTAATAGAATCTAACTCTTCCTCGGTCAAGGGAGGAGTTGTTTTGCGATGCAAGGATTGCCAAGTTTCGCGGTTTATCTTTTCAAAATGTAAAAATTCGTTGGTCATACTATATCCTCGTTTGATATCTTAGTATACCATATTTTAGAAAGAATAACCATCTGACCAATTGAGAAAAAGCGCTTTCTTTGTTAAAATATAATGGGGAAAACCTATAAAGGAGGTGTTAAGATGAAAGCTAGATTAAGAGAAAAGGCGCTGGTTTTTATCAGTCTATTTGTAGTTGTTTTATGGTTATCACCAAACTGGGTGAATTTCTCCTTTACGATAGGAACTCAGAACCATAACTGGACCACTTTTGTTCTGTTTATCTTATTGCCCCTCATAGGTCTTAGCTACCTTGTGCTCGCTTTCTTTAAAAGAAAGTGCTGGCTCTTCTTTTTTGGTCTTGCTTGCATTTTTGCTTTTCCGATTACCATGGCAGTAGGGAGCTTTTTACTAGGTCCCTAATGTTAATCCGAATTTATATTATTTTTGAGAAAATACAATGTGATTTAAGGGCTTGATACCTTTGTAAACGATTTACAAATAACTTATTTTTATGGTAAAATAGTATCATGAGTAAAATGTATTATGCAGAAAATCCAGATGCAGCCCATGATGTTCATGAGCTTAGAGTTGAGCTACTTGGGCAAAAGATGACCTTTTTGACAGATGCTGGTGTCTTTAGTAAAAAAATGATTGACTTTGGAAGTCAGTTGTTGTTAAGATGTTTAGATATTGAAAAAGGTGAAAAAATTCTTGATGTTGGTTGTGGCTATGGTCCGATAGGTTTGTCTTTGGTTAAAGCATATGGTGCCCAAGCAACTATGGTGGATATCAATAATCGTGCCCTGGATTTAGCCCAGCAAAATGCAATGAAAAACAAGGTTCAAGCGACTATCTTCCAGTCTAATATTTATGAGCAGGTAGAGGGACAATTTAACCATGTCATTTCGAATCCTCCTATACGTGCTGGTAAGCAAGTAGTCCACGAAATCATCGAAAAAAGTATAGACTTTTTAGTAGACGGTGGAGATTTGACTATTGTCATCCAAAAGAAACAAGGAGCCCCAAGTGCCAAAAGTAAGATGGAAGACGTATTTGGCAATTGTGAGGTTGTAAAGAAAGATAAGGGATATTACATCCTTAGAAGTGTAAAAGAATGAGAGCAGTAGATCTAATCCAGAAAAAAAGAGACGGGCAAGAACTCAGTTCGAACGAAATCCAATGGTTGATTGAAGGCTATGTCGCAGGAACTGTTCCTGACTACCAGATGTCAGCATTTGCCATGGCAGTTTACTTCCAAGGAATGACCACGAGAGAAATTTCTGATTTAACTATGAATATGGTTAAGACAGGTCAGGAGTTTGATTTGTCAGCTATAGATGGTGTCAAGGTTGATAAACACTCTACGGGTGGTGTCGGTGACAAGGTAACTTTAATCCTAGCACCCTTGGTAGCCAGTTTTGATGTCCCAGTGGCTAAGATGAGCGGTAGGGGCTTAGGCCACACGGGTGGTACTATCGATAAATTAGAATCCATCAAAGGTTTTCAGATTGAACGAAGTCAGGATGAATTTATCAAACAAGTTCAAGATATTGGTGTTTCAGTTATTGGGCAATCCGATCAACTGGTTAAGGCTGACAAACTTCTCTATGCCCTTCGTGATGTGACGGCAACAGTGGATACCATTCCCTTGATTGCTAGTTCGGTCATGAGTAAAAAAATTGCAGCTGGAGCTGATGCTATCTTACTTGATGTAACAGTGGGTGAAGGTGCCTTTATGAAGACAGTTGATGAGGCACGCCAACTGGCTCAAACCATGGTAAACCTTGGTAAGGCTGTAGGTCGTAAGACAGTAGCAGTTATTACTGATATGAGTCAACCTTTGGGACGTGCCATTGGTAATCGTTTAGAAATCCTAGAAGCTCTGGAAATTCTTCAAGGTAAAGGCCGTCAAGATATTAGCCACTTTATCTGTGAGTTGGCCCAGATTATGTTATCATTAGCAAATGTTGAAAAAACTATTGAGGAAGTAAGGCAACATCTTGAAAATGGTAAGGCTCTCAAGAAATTTGAAGAGATGGTTCTAGCTCAGGGTGGAGATCTAGAAGACCTCTATCGTCCAGTAAAAGTTGACCATGTAGTTGATATTCCTGCTCAAGAAGACGGACTTATCGCAGAACTTCCAGCCATGGAGTTTGGTCTTTTTGCTATGAGATTGGGTGCTGGTCGTGCCGTTAAAACAGATGCTCTCGACTATGAGACAGGGATTGTTTTTGAGAAGAAAGTTGGAGAATCAGTCAAAAAGGGTGAAATTGTTGCAAAAGTATATGCAAATGGCAAAATTTCTCCGGAACTAGTTACAGATTTCCAAAATTATGTTAAAATTAAGATAAGTGATGAAGCGATCAAAACGCGTGAAATCATAGAAATTATCTCCTAATTTAAGGAAAAACCGAAATGAAATTAAATAAATACATTGATCATACGCTTTTAAAGCAAGATGCTACTGAACAGCAAATCGATCGTTTGCTATCTGAAGCTAAAGACTATGATTTTGCTAGTGTTTGTGTCAATCCTTGCTGGGTTTCGCATGCAAAAACTGCACTCGTAGATACTGATGTCAAGGTTTGTACAGTAGTAGGATTCCCTCTTGGAGCTACAACTTCAGCTGTCAAAGCTTATGAAACCAAAGAAGCTATCCAAAATGGTGCTGACGAAATTGATATGGTTATCAATGTTGGTGCACTCAAGTCTGGGAATGCTGATTTAATTGAGTCAGATATTCGAGCTGTTGTTGAAGCAAGCGGAGACAAACTGGTTAAGGTTATTATCGAGACTTGTTTGTTAACTGATGAAGAAAAAGTTCTAGCTTGTCAGCTAGCTCAGAAAGCAGGAGCAGACTTTGTCAAGACGTCAACAGGTTTCTCAACAGGTGGTGCAACCCTACCGGATGTTCAATTAATGCGTCAGACAGTTGGTCCTGATATGGGGGTTAAGGCTGCTGGTGGAGCTCGTTCTTATGCAGATGCAGTTGCCTTTGTTGAAGCAGGAGCTACTCGTATCGGAACATCTGCTGGTGTAGTAATCTTAAAAGGAGAGTTAGCAGATGGCGACTACTGAGTTGATTGACTTAGCGATTGAGACTAGTAAAAATGCCTATGTTCCTTATTCACATTTTCCGATTGGTGCTGTTTTGGTTGCCAAGGACGGCAGTGTTTATACAGGATGCAATATTGAAAATGCTAGCTACCCCTTGACCAACTGTGGTGAGAGAACAGCTATTTTTAAAGCTATCTCCGAAGGACAACGTGAGTTTTCAGAGTTGATTGTTTATGGTCAAACTGAGAAACCAATTTCGCCTTGCGGTGCTTGTCGCCAAGTTATGGTCGAATTTTTTGAACAAGATCTAAAGGTGACTCTAGTTGCCAAAGATAAATCGACGGTCGAGATGACGGTCGGGGAATTACTTCCATACTCATTTACAGACTTGCAATAGTCTGTGTCACTCTTTGAGTGACAAGGGTCCTTGTGGCCAATCAATCCATACTTGCAACTTCGTTGCGCATCTTATTTAGGAGGTTCAGTAATGAACAAGAAACAATGGCTAGGCCTTGGTCTAGTTGCAGTAGCAGCATTTGGACTTGCTGCATGTGGTAATCGCTCTTCTCGTAACGCAGCTTCATCTTCTTCTGATGTGAAGACTAAAGCAGCTATCGTTACAGATACTGGTGGTGTTGACGACAAATCATTCAACCAGTCAGCTTGGGAAGGTCTTCAAGCTTGGGGTAAAGAGCACAATCTTGCAAAAGATAAAGGATACACATACTTCCAATCAACAAGTGAAGCTGACTACGCTAACAACTTGAACCAAGCAGCAGGAAGCTACAACTTGATCTTCGGTGTTGGTTTTGCCCTTCACAATGCAGTTGAAGAAGCAGCGAAAGAACATGCAGATTTGAACTATGTTTTGATCGACGATGTGATTAAAGATCAAAAGAACGTAGCAAGCGTAACATTTGCTGATAACGAAGCAGCTTACCTTGCAGGTGTAGCAGCAGCTAAAACTACTAAAACAAAACAAGTTGGTTTTGTAGGTGGTATGGAATCTGAAGTTATTTCTCGTTTCGCAGCTGGTTTCAAAGCTGGTGTTGAGTCAGTTGACCCATCTATCAAAGTACAAGTAGACTATGCTGGTTCATTTGGTGATGCCGCTAAAGGTAAAACAATCGCTGCAGCTCAATACGCTGCAGGTGCAGACGTAATCTACCAAGCAGCTGGTGGTACTGGTGCAGGTGTCTTCTCAGAAGCTAAATCTTTGAATGAAAGCAAAAACGAAGGCGAAAAAGTTTGGGTTATCGGTGTAGACCGTGACCAAGTTGACGAAGGTAAATATACTTCTAAAGACGGTAAAGAAGCAAACTTCGTACTTGCTTCTACTTTGAAACAAGTCGGAACAACAGTTCAAGATATCGCAAACAAAGCTGAAAAAGGTGAATTCCCTGGCGGTCAAGTGATCGTTTACTCACTGAAGGATAAAGGGGTTGATCTAGTAACAACTAACCTTTCTGAAGAAGGTAAAAAAGCTGTTGAAGATGCAAAAGCTAAAATCCTAGATGGCAGCATCAAAGTTCCTGAAAAATAATAGATAAAAGTCATTTCTTAGGGGAGCGGCCTGTGGCCGCTTCTTTAAGAATTGAGACAAATTGTTTTGTCTCAATAGAGCTTGCTAAATCTCTTTAGCAGGTTTTATTGAAATAAAATAAAACTCTGAAAGGAAGAGCACATGGCACACGAAAATGTCATTGAGATGCGTGAAATTACCAAAGTTTTCGGTGAATTTGTCGCTAACGACAAGATTAACCTTGAACTTCGTAAAGGTGAAATTCATGCACTTTTAGGAGAAAATGGAGCTGGGAAGTCCACTCTTATGAACATGCTAGCAGGGCTTCTAGAACCAACTAGTGGTGAAATTGTGGTCAACGGTCAAGTTGTAAAACTAGACTCGCCATCAAAAGCAGCTAGCTTAGGAATCGGGATGGTTCACCAGCACTTTATGTTGGTTGAAGCTTTCACAGTTGCTGAAAATATCATTTTGGGAAGTGAATTGACCAAAAATGGTGTCCTAGATATTGCTCGAGCAACTCGAGAAATTAACGAACTATCGGAGCGTTATGGTCTTGCTGTGGATCCTTCAGCCAAAGTAGCAGATATCTCTGTTGGTGCTCAACAACGTGTTGAAATCCTAAAGACACTTTATCGTGGTGCCGATATTCTTATCTTTGACGAACCAACGGCCGTTTTGACGCCATCAGAAATCGATGAGTTGATGGCCATCATGAAGAACCTGGTCAAAGAAGGTAAATCAATTATCTTGATTACCCATAAGTTGGATGAGATTCGCGCAGTATCTGATCGTGTTACAGTTATCCGTCGTGGTAAATCTATCGAAACAGTTGAGATTGCTGGTGCGACTAACGCTGACTTGGCAGAAATGATGGTAGGGCGTTCAGTTTCCTTCAAAACTGTGAAGCAGGCACCTCAACCAAAAGAAGTTGTACTGTCCATTAAAGACTTGGTTGTTAATGAAAACCGTGGCGTTCCTGCTGTTAAAAATCTCTCACTCGATGTTCGAGCTGGTGAAATTGTCGGAATTGCCGGTATTGATGGGAATGGTCAGTCTGAATTGATTCAAGCTATCACAGGACTTCGTAAGATTGAATCTGGTAGCGTAGAGTTGAAAGGCCAATCTATTGTAGGTTTGCATCCTCGCCAAATCACTGAACTAAGCGTAGGTCACGTTCCAGAAGACCGTCATCGTGATGGTTTGGTTTTGGAAATGATGATCTCTGAAAATATCGCTCTTCAAACCTACTATAAGGAACCTCTTAGCAAAAAGGGAATTTTAAATTATACGAATATCATTGACTATGCAAAAAAATTGATGCAAGAGTTTGATGTTCGCGCTGCTAACGAGATTGTTCCAGCTTCAGCCCTTTCTGGAGGAAATCAACAAAAAGCAATCATCGCTCGGGAGATTGATCGAAATCCGGATCTCCTCATCGTCAGCCAACCGACTCGTGGTTTGGACGTCGGTGCCATTGAGTACATTCACAAACGCTTGATTCAAGAACGTGATAATGGAAAAGCTGTCCTTGTAGTCAGCTTTGAACTAGACGAGATTCTAAATGTCTCAGATAGAATCGCTGTTATTCATGATGGTAAGATTCAAGGGATCGTAACACCAGAAACAACCAACAAGCAAGAACTTGGTGTCTTGATGGCTGGTGGTGAATTGGAAAAAGGAGAAGAGTGATGTCTAAAAAATTACAACAAATTTCGGTTCCCTTGATTTCTGTTATCCTTGGAATCTTGCTTGGAGCCATCGTCATGTGGATTTTTGGCTACGATGCTATTTGGGGTTATGAAGAGTTGTTCTACACAGCCTTCGGTAGTGTGCGTGGAATCGGTGAAATTTTCCGTGCCATGGGGCCATTAGTCTTGATTGCTCTTGGATTTGCAGTTGCCAGTCGTGCAGGCTTCTTTAACGTTGGTCTTCCAGGACAAGCACTCGCTGGTTGGGTTATGAGTGGCTGGTTCGCTCTTTCAAATCCAGATTTACCACGTCCATTGTTGATTCTTGCGACAGTTGTCATTGCGCTGGTTGCTGGAGGAATTGTTGGTGCCATTCCTGGTATTTTAAGAGCCTATCTTGGAACATCTGAAGTTATCGTAACCATCATGATGAACTACATTGTTCTCTATACAAGTAATGCCTTTATCCACTCTTTCCCTAAAGATATTATGCAAAGTACAGACTCATCAATCCGAGTAAGTGCAAACGCAACTTATCAAACACCTTGGCTTGCTGAGTTAACAGGAAACTCTCGTATGAATATTGGGATTTTCTTTGCCATCATTGCAGTTGCAGTTATCTGGTTCTTGCTTAAGAAGACAACTCTCGGTTTTGAAATCCGTGCAGTTGGTCTCAATCCAAATGCTTCTGAATACGCAGGTATTTCAGCTAAACGCACCATCATCCTATCAATGATTATCTCAGGTGCCCTTGCAGGTCTAGGTGGAGCAGTAGAAGGACTTGGGACCTTCCAAAACGTTTATGTCCAAGGTTCATCATTGGCGATTGGCTTTAACGGAATGGCGGTTAGTCTACTTGCTGCAAACTCACCAATTGGAATTCTCTTTGCAGCCTTCTTGTTCGGAGTGCTTCAAGTTGGAGCCCCTGGTATGAATGCAGCACAAGTACCATCAGAGCTTGTAAGTATCGTTACAGCCTCAATTATCTTCTTTGTCAGCGTTCACTACATCATCGAGCGCTTTGTCAAACCAAGAAAACAACTTAAAGGAGGTAAATAAGGATGTCGATTACAACAATGTTAACCCTTATGGTTTCTTCAATGTTGATTTATTCAGCACCACTTATTTTCACAAGTATCGGAGGCGTTTTCTCTGAACGTGGGGGAGTTGTTAACGTTGGACTTGAAGGAATCATGGTTATGGGTGCCTTTTCTGGAGTTGTGTTTAATCTTGAATTTGCACAGGATTTGGGAGCATTAACTCCTTGGTTGGCTTTGCTAGTTGGTGGATTAGTTGGAGCTATCTTCTCTCTCATTCACGCAGTGGCTACAGTTCATTTCCGTGCTGACCATGTTGTCAGTGGTACCGTACTTAACTTGATGGCGCCAGCCTTGGCTGTTTTCTTAGTCAAAGTGCTTTATAACAAGGGACAAACGGATAACTTAACGCAAACTTTTGGACGTTTTGATTTCCCTCTTTTGGCTAATATCCCAGTTATCGGAGATATCTTCTTCAAGTCAACAAGTTTACTTGGTTACCTAGCAATTGCCTTTTCATTCTTAGCGTGGTTTGTCCTTTTTAAAACTCGCTTTGGACTTCGCCTCCGTTCAGTTGGTGAACACCCACAAGCAGCAGATACTTTGGGGATTAATGTCTACAAGATGAGATATCTTGGAGTTGTGATTTCAGGTTTCCTTGGAGGAATCGGTGGAGCTATCTACGCTCAGTCAATTTCCGTTAACTTCTCAGTTACTACCATCGTTGGACCTGGATTTATCGCACTTGCTGCTATGATTTTCGGTAAGTGGAATCCTGTTGGAGCTATGCTTTCAAGTCTCTTCTTCGGACTATCACAAAGTTTGGCGGTTATCGGTTCTCAACTTCCTTTCTTGCAAGGAGTTCCAGCCGTTTACTTGCAAATTGCACCATATCTCTTGACCATCGTCGTCCTAGCAGCCTTCTTTGGTAAAGCAGTTGCACCGAAGGCAGATGGTATCAACTATATCAAATCTAAATAAACAAAAAAGCGTCAGTTTGAAACTGACGTTTTATTGTTTAGGTTCTTGGTGTGTGAGGTTTAAGCCCCAGGGAACAAGATTTTCTGTTTTATTACGAATACGATTGATATTATCTTTGTGGCGGATAATAATTAAACCTGCGAGAGCTAGGATAATCGCTACGAATAATAAATCGTAACTTGGCAGTAGGAAACCGATAAGCGGAAAGAGGATCACCCCAAGTACAGCTGCGAGAGCAGCAGTAACACTAGAGAGAGAAATCATGCTTCCTAGATATAGAGTTCCAAAGAAGACAACTGCTAGATAGAGGCAAAATAGAGGAGCAAATCCGAAAATGACTCCAGCACTAGTTGCGACAGCCTTTCCTCCTTTAAATCCTGCAAATACCGGGAAGGTATGCCCAATCACAGCTAAAAGGCCAAAGACTAGAGGTGAAACACCTTGAACATGAAAGATAAGTGGAAGCAAGGTTGCGATGGTTCCTTTGAAAAAGTCAATCACGAAGGTTGCCATACCCGCTTTCTTACCTAAAATACGAAAGGTATTGGTCGTTCCAGTATTACCTGAACCATGTTCTCTTAGATTGATCTTAAAGAAGATTTGCCCAATCCACAGTCCTGAAGGGATAGAACCCAATAAATAAGCTAAAATTAATAATACTATTGTCATCATGCTTCTATTATACCATGAAATATAAGAGAAACGGAAAGGAATCTTTTCTCAAATTGTGACATCTGATACTTTATGTAAGTAGATAAATTTTCTCATGAACACTATTGTTCGGAAATTAAGGCTAAAGTTTTAAAAATTCATGGTAACTTCTGAAAATCCTTGATTTTGTGTTTATTTATGCTATAATAGGAACAATTATTTTTAGGAGGTGGAATATGTCTTATTTATTCGAGATATTACCAAGTTTATTGAGCGGTGCTACAATGACTATACAAGTTTTTGCACTGGTCTTGCTCTTTTCAATCCCTTTAGGTATTTTGATTGCCTTTTGCTTACAGGTCCATTGGAAACCCCTCCATTACATAATTGATGTTTATATCTGGGTGATGCGTGGGACACCCTTACTTTTGCAACTAATTTTTATTTATTATGTCCTACCAAGTATCGGAATTCGATTGGACCGGGTGCCAGCAGCTATTATTGCTTTTACGCTTAATTATGCAGCCTACTTTGCAGAAATATTCCGTGGAGGAATTGCAACGATTCCTCAGGGGCAATACGAAGCAGCCAAGGTTTTGAAATTTAATCCTATCGATACCGTTCGCTATATCATCTTGCCACAGGTGACCAAGATTGTCTTACCAAGTGTATTTAACGAGGTTATGAGTTTGGTTAAGGATACTTCTCTGGTCTATGCACTCGGTATTTCAGATTTAATCCTAGCCAGTCGTACTGCAGCCAATCGTGATGCTAGCTTGATTCCAATGTTTCTAGCAGGAGCTATTTATCTGCTTATGATTGGTATCGTTACAATCCTAGCTAAGAAACTTGAGAAGAAGTTCAGCTACTATAGATAGGAGGTTAACCATGTTAGAGTTAAGAAATATCAGCAAAAAATTTGGAAAAAAAGAAATTTTATCCAATTTCAGTTTAACAATTCCTGAAAAGCAAATTTTGGCCATTGTTGGCCCTTCTGGTGGTGGGAAGACTACCTTGCTTAGAATGTTAGCTGGACTTGAGACCATTGATTCAGGAGAGATTTTTTATAATGGAGAATCCCTACCTTTGGATGAACTTGAAAAGCGCCACTTGTTAGGTTTTGTTTTTCAAGACTTTCAACTTTTTCCTCACTTATCCGTTATGGAGAACTTGATTTTGTCACCTATCAAGACTATGGGGATGTCTGAAGCAGATGCAAAGAAGAAGGCGGTCGACTTATTAACTCGTCTGGGACTCGAAGCTCATGCAGATGCCTATCCTTATTCCTTATCTGGTGGTCAAAAGCAACGGGTTGCCTTAGCACGTGCTATGATGATAGATCCTGAAGTGATTGGTTATGACGAACCAACTTCAGCCCTTGACCCAGAGTTGCGTCTCGAAGTTGAAAAACTGATCCTACAAAATCGAGAATTAGGCATGACTCAAATTGTCGTGACTCACGATCTCCAGTTTGCAGAGAATATTGCTGATCAGATTCTCAAAGTAGAGCCCAAGTAGGAGGTGTCTATGAATCTAAAGAAAATCAGTCTTGTTTTGGTATTCTTTCTGGCTTTTTTCCTAGTAGGATGTACGCAAAAAGCTAGTGATCCCAAAGTCGATAATTGGGACAAATACCAACAACAAGGAAGCATTACTATTGGATTTGACAATACCTTTGTTCCTATGGGGTTTGAAGAAAAGAATGGCCAATATGTCGGATTTGATATTGACTTAGCCCAGGCTGTTTCTGAGAAATTGGGGTTCAAGGTACAGTTTCAACCTATTGATTGGGATATGAAGGAAACAGAACTTCAAAACGGCACTATTGATGCTATCTGGAATGGATATTCAGCGACTGATGAACGCCGTGAAAAGGTTGCTTTTACCATTCCCTACATGGAGAATCAGCAGGTTCTAGTCTCAAAAAAATCGCAAAATATCCAGTCGGTTTCGGATATGAAAAATAAGATTTTGGGAGCCCAAGCAGGTTCTTCTGGTTATCTAGATTTTGAAGCTCAGCCTGAACTTCTAAAGAATATTGTTAAGGACCAAAGGCTAATCAGTATCAAAGTTTTAATGAAGCCTTGATTGACTTGCAAAATGATCGGATTGATGCCCTTTTGATTGACCGTGTTTACGCTAATTATTATCTTAAAACGGAAGGGATTATAGACCAGTATGAGATTTTCCCAGCTGGTTTTGAGAGTGAGTCTTTTGCAGTTGGAGTAAGACCAGCAGATAAGACCTTGTTAGCAAATTTAAATCAAGCTTTTGTGGAACTCTATCAAGAAGGTAAATTCCAAGAAATTAGCCAAAAATGGTTTGGTGAAGATATAGCAACAAGCCAAGTTAAAGGAAAAGAAAACTGAGACTCGCGTCTTGGTTTCTTTTTTTAGGGTGGAAATGAGTGCTTTTTTTACTAAAAAGAACTTGTGAATAGGCTTTTTAACTTGAAAATTTTGCAAAATCCCTAGAAAACCTGTAAAATAGTAAAGATGAACAAATAGGAGGTTCCTTGTGTCAAAAAAGGAAATCAATATTAACAATTATAATGATGACGCCATTCAGGTGCTAGAAGGGTTGGATGCGGTTCGGAAACGTCCAGGTATGTATATCGGATCGACTGACGGTGCTGGACTACATCACCTTGTTTGGGAAATAGTCGATAATGCGGTCGATGAGGCCTTATCTGGGTTTGGTGATCGTATTGATGTGACCATTAATAAAAACGGAAGTTTAACGGTTCAAGACCACGGACGTGGAATGCCGACTGGAATGCACGCTATGGGAATTCCAACGGTTGAGGTTATCTTTACTATCCTTCACGCCGGAGGGAAATTCGGTCAGGGTGGTTATAAGACATCAGGAGGTCTCCACGGGGTTGGATCTTCTGTCGTCAATGCCCTCTCTAGTTGGTTAGAGGTAGAAATTACTCGTGATGGTGCAGTCTACAAGCAGCGTTTTGAAAATGGTGGGAAGCCAGTAACAACTCTTGAAAAGGTTGGTACAGCACCTAAGTCTAAAACAGGTACCAAAGTGACCTTCATGCCGGATGCTAGTATCTTTTCCACGACAGACTTTAAGTACCATACCATTTCAGAGCGTCTCAATGAGTCAGCCTTTCTTCTGAAAAATGTAACCTTGTCATTAACGGATAAGCGAACAGACGAAGCAATTGAATTCCATTATGAGAATGGTGTGCAGGATTTTGTTTCTTATCTCAATGAAGACAAGGAAACCTTGACGCCAGTTCTTTACTTTGAAGGTGAAGACAACGGTTTCCAAGTGGAAGTAGCCCTCCAGTACAATGATGGATTTTCAGATAACATCTTGTCCTTTGTCAATAACGTCCGTACCAAAGATGGTGGAACGCATGAGACAGGACTTAAGTCTGCTATTACCAAAGTCATGAATGACTATGCGCGAAAAACTGGCCTTCTCAAAGAAAAAGATAAAAACCTAGAAGGTTCGGATTACCGTGAAGGATTAGCGGCAGTTCTTTCCATCCTTGTTCCTGAAGAACATTTGCAATTTGAAGGACAGACTAAGGACAAACTGGGAAGTCCACTAGCTCGTCCCGTTGTAGATGGGATTGTAGCTGATAAGTTGACCTTCTTCCTCATGGAAAATGGGGAGTTGGCTTCAAATCTGATTCGTAAAGCTATCAAGGCTCGTGATGCCCGTGAAGCAGCACGTAAAGCGCGTGACGAGAGCCGAAATGGCAAAAAGAATAAGAAAGATAAGGGCTTGCTTTCTGGTAAATTGACCCCAGCCCAGTCTAAAAATCCAGCTAAGAATGAACTCTATCTGGTCGAGGGGGACTCTGCCGGTGGCTCTGCCAAACAAGGTCGTGACCGCAAGTTCCAGGCTATCTTGCCTCTTCGTGGTAAGGTCATCAATACAGCCAAGGCCAAGATGGCAGATATCCTCAAAAACGAAGAAATCAACACCATGATTTATACCATCGGTGCTGGTGTTGGGGCAGATTTCTCCCTTGAAGATGCCAACTATGACAAGATCATTATTATGACCGATGCGGACACCGATGGTGCCCACATTCAAACCCTTCTCTTAACCTTCTTTTATCGCTACATGCGTCCACTAGTCGAGGCGGGACATGTGTATATCGCCCTTCCGCCTCTTTACAAGATGTCCAAAGGTAAAGGAAAGAAAGAAGAAGTGGCTTATGCTTGGACAGACGGAGAACTGGAAGAACTCCGTAAGCAGTTTGGCAAAGGAGCTACCCTCCAACGCTACAAGGGGCTTGGTGAGATGAATGCGGACCAACTCTGGGAGACAACCATGAATCCAGAAACTCGAACCCTCATTCGTGTCACGATTGAAGACTTAGCACGCGCAGAACGTCGCGTCAATGTCCTTATGGGTGACAAGGTTGAACCACGTCGTAAGTGGATCGAAGACAATGTCAAGTTTACGCTGGAAGAAGCGACAGTGTTTTAAAAACTGTCAAGAAATACAAATGGAGGACAAGATATGTCTGAAAATCTAAGTGAAGAGCAAGTGAAAGAAGCTCTTGAAAGTGGTTATGCGCAATCTGAGGCCCTATTAAACGATAAAGATGAATTAGATGATTTTTTGTACCGTTTGGAGCAAAAAATTAAAGAGATGCCATTGGTTGGTAAGAAATTTACAATGATCCCAGTCATGATTTCTTTAGTGAAAAATTATGCTCAAGGGAAATACACAACGGTTCCTTATGGAACTATTTTAGCCGTTTTAAGCGCACTTATTTATTTCCTTTCCCCAATTGACATTATTCCAGATTTTATTCCGTTAGCAGGCTACTTGGATGATATGGCTGTTGTAGGACTTTGTATGAATATGGTCAAAACAGACATTGAAACCTATGATAAATGGCGTCAGTCTCAAGGATTGATCTGAAAAATCGTCTATATTTCTTAATTTTAGCTCTCTAAAAGAGGTATAAATCATGATCAGTTTATTGTTTGATAGTTCATTTCTTTTCATAGTCTTAGCTTTAGGTGCAATTATGTATATAGTTGCCAAACAAGGTAAACCTGAGCAAAGTCGCTTTCTTGAATTTTTACTACTAACCATAGTAACAACAGGTGTCTTTTTATTTGATAATCCTTTAAGGTCTAATCCTTATGCAGGATTGCTCTTCTATGTTTTTGACTTCTATATTTTCACACCAGTGAGCCTTGCTTTTGGATTCACAGCTATTTATAAAAGCAATAAACATCTCAAGCATTATCCTAATAGTTACTCAAAACTTCTTAGGATAAATGCCTGGTTTTTAGCAATATTTTCGATTATTAACTTCCTCTTTTTAATGCTGACTCAAGAAATGGGAATTATTTTATTACTACCACTTTTTGGAATCAGTTCAATTATCCAATTTATAGTCGGAGAGCTTGAAAGAAAAAGAGTTCAGAAACTGCTTAAGCAAAGAAATGAAGATGTTGTTATTCAGAACATAGAGGCAACTGAGGATGAACCGCATGAGAACTGACCAAGAGATGCTTGACCAGATTTTACAAACAGCTAATGCTTTGAATGTGAATGCTGTGGCTCTATCTGGTTCAAGAGCAGAGGATCGAGCTCCAAAAGATGAATTTCAAGACTATGATGTTGTTTATCTTGTTGAGAACTTTGAAGAACTAATTTCAGATTTATCTTGGTTGGATCAGTTCGGCAAACGTATCATTGTGCAAGAGGTTACTCTGGGACATCGCCGTCTTTATCTCATGCTTTTTGAAGATGGGAATCGCATTGATCTAACCCTCTGTTCCAAAGACCACATGCAAGAATGGGTGGATAGTGAGGCAGGCTTCACAGTTTTAGAAGATAAGAAGGGGATTTTTGAGACTTATTCTCCAAATCCAGAGCGTTTTTGGATACATCCAGCTAGTGAGACGGATTTTGAAAAATCTTGTAATGAATTTTGGTGGGTGTCAGCTTACGTGGTTAAAGGGATTTATCGAAAACAAGTCATCTATGCGACCGACTGAGCTCAAGGGCAAGGCTCCCAGCCAGAATAAGACCGTCCGCCTCAAGCTGTAGGAAATCTATGATTTCCTTGTGAACTTTACTGCCATCGGTGCTTATGCTTATCCCGAAAGAACTCACATGGTCAATCTTCGCGACGACCTCAACACCATCCGCAGCCACTATAAAAAACGCAAGCCACCTAAGAAGACGAGGGAAGAAGCGACGGAGAGCAACTAGAATATAACTAAATTTGAGTTGAAAAATTGTTAGTGGTCGCATCGGATTTGAAAGGAGTAGAGAATGATAATCAGACCTGCAAGCACAAAAGATTGTCAAGCTATTTATGCCCTTTATCAAAATGAAAAATGGATTTCTTTTACAGAGGAAAAAGTGACATCATTATTTTCAACAAATCTGTCCCATTACTTGGTAGTTGAAGAGAACCAGAAAATCCTTGGTTTTGCCCGCTACTTGACAGATGAAGTGATGACGACCTTTTTAGCTGAGATAATTATTGATAAATCCCACCGTAGAAAAAGACTGGGACAGCAGCTGATTGAGGAGATCCACAAAAAATATCCTTTGACACGGATTGAATTAATATCTGAAGCAGATGGATTTTATCGGTCAATAAGTTTTAAGCCTGTTGGTACAGGATTTAGAAAATCTGAATGAAAGGAGACAGCCAATGACGCTTGACAACAAACTGGGTCTGACAGATTCGCTTGAACTAGCCAAGATGGTTATGCGAAGGAGGCTGCCCAAGCCTGTCTAGACTTTGCTTTTCAGCAAGCTGGCTTGTCAGAAGTTTACTCTTTTACATCCTTACTCAATCAACTTTCGCAAAAAGTCATGCAAAAACTGAGCATGGAATTTGTCAAAGAATTTGATAATGAAAAAGTTCCAGCAGACAGTCCGCTTTATAGACATGTCCTCTACAGAATCAAGAGTTTCCACTAAAAAGGCAGGTATTCCCATGAGAACTGAAACCGAGATGTTTGATGTGATTTTGCAAACCGCAAAAGTGCTACAGGTCGATGCAGTCGCCATGTCCGGCTCGCGGACAAATCCAAAGGCTCCCAAGGACGAGTTCCAAGACTATGATGTTGTCTATGTCGTGGATGATTTAGACACTCTAACAAGAGATCTTGCTTGGTTGAACCAGTTTGGCACACGTAACATTGAGCAACATAATATCCTAGGCAACCGTCGTCTCTACCTCATGCTTTTCGAAGATGGGAATCGCATTGATCTAACCCTCTGTCCTAAAGATCACATCAACGAATGGGTGGATAGTGAGGCAGGATTCACAGTTTTAGTAGATGAGAAGGGTTTGTTTGAGTCTTATTCTCCAAGTCCAGAGCGTTTCTGGATACATCCAGCTAGTAATTCGGATTTTGAAAAAACTTGCAATGAATTTTGGTGGGTGTCAACTTACGTGGTTAAAGGGATATGTCGCAAGCAACTTTTCTATGCCACTGACCATCTCTACGGCATTTGTCAGCAAGAACTCTTGAAAATCTTAGCTTGGCAGGTCGCAGGTGATCGAGGGACAGTCGATATCGGCAAGAACTACAAATATCTTTTCCAGTATTTACCTACAGAGAAAGAGAAGGAATTCTCTGCTCTACTTGATTTCGCAAGTTTAGACAAAATCACTCAGTCTTTATTGGCTACCATGCAACTTTTCCACCAAGAAGCTCAATATCTTGCTCAAAAGATGGGATTTAAGTATGAAAAAGGAGTGGCTGAGAAGATGATTGAGTATGCTAAGGAAAAACTTCCTGATCACTAAGTAAATAAAGAACACAATTTAAAAGATTAAACTACGGAAAGGGCCGTTTGGTTACTGAAGGTAACTAAATTCCTTTATTCTGTAAAATCTACTCTACATTTTTTGAAAGGAGTTGAACACGCCCTAAATGCTGTGTGAAAAAGATAAATTCTCTTGTGAGCATCGCTCACTGTAAGAATTTCCTATTTTCACTTTGCATTTTACGGGCTTTGTATCCTATATGAGTAATATCCAAAATATGTCCTTAGAGGATATCATGGGAGAGCGCTTTGGTCGCTACTCCAAGTACATCATTCAAGACCGGGCCTTGCCAGACATTCGGGATGGATTGAAGCCGGTTCAGCGTCGCATTCTTTATTCGATGAATAAGGATGGCAATACTTTTGACAAGAGCTACCGTAAGTCGGCCAAGTCTGTCGGTAACATTATGGGGAATTTCCACCCACACGGGGATTCTTCGATTTATGATGCCATGGTTCGTATGTCCCAGGACTGGAAAAACCGTGAGATTCTAGTTGAAATGCACGGTAATAATGGTTCGATGGACGGAGATCCGCCTGCGGCTATGCGTTATACAGAGGCTCGTTTGTCTGAGATTGCAGGCTATCTCCTTCAAGATATCGAGAAAAAGACAGTTCCCTTTGCTTGGAACTTTGATGATACCGAGAAAGAACCAACTGTCTTACCAGCAGCCTTTCCAAACCTCTTAGTCAACGGTTCAACTGGGATTTCAGCTGGGTATGCCACAGATATTCCACCTCATAATTTGGCTGAAGTTATTGATGCGACAGTCTACATGATTGATCACCCAACTGCCAAGGTTGATAAGTTGATGGAATTCTTGCCTGGACCAGACTTCCCTACAGGAGCCATTATTCAAGGACGAGACGAAATCAAAAAGGCCTATGAAACTGGTAAAGGGCGCGTGGTTGTTCGTTCTAAGACTGAAATCGAGAAACTGAAAGGTGGTAAGGAGCAAATCGTTATCACTGAGATTCCCTATGAGATTAATAAGGCTAACTTGGTCAAGAAAATTGATGAAGTCCGTGTCAATAACAAGGTGGCAGGTATCGCTGAGGTTCGGGATGAGTCTGACCGTGACGGTCTTCGTATCGCTATCGAGCTAAAAAAAGATGCCAATACCGAGCTTGTTCTCAACTACCTTTTCAAGTACACTGACTTGCAAATCAATTACAACTTCAACATGGTTGCAATTGACAATTTCACCCCTCGTCAGGTTGGAATTGTGCCTATCTTATCTAGCTATATTGCCCACCGTCGTGAGGTCATCTTGGCACGTTCTCGCTTTGACAAGGAAAAGGCCGAAAAACGTCTCCATATCGTGGAAGGTTTAATTCGTGTCATCTCTATTTTAGATGAAGTCATTGCTCTTATCCGTGCTTCTGAAAATAAGGCTGATGCCAAGGAGAACCTCAAGGTCAGTTATGATTTTACTGAAGAGCAGGCTGAAGCTATTGTTACCTTGCAACTATACCGTTTGACCAATACAGACGTAGTTGTCTTGCAAGAAGAAGAAGCTGAACTACGTGAAAAGATTGCTATGCTTGCGGCTATCATCGGTGACGAACGAACCATGTACAATCTCATGAAGAAAGAACTCCGTGAAGTCAAGAAGAAATTTGCGACTCCACGTTTGAGTTCTTTAGAAGATACAGCAAAAGTGATTGAGATTGATACAGCTAGTCTTATCGCTGAAGAAGATACTTACGTCAGCGTGACTAAGGCAGGCTATATCAAACGTACTAGCCCTCGTTCCTTTGCAGCTTCAACACTGGAAGAGATTGGTAAACGGGATGACGACCGATTGCTATTCGTTCAATCTGTCAAAACTACTCAACACCTTTTAATTTTTACAACGCTTGGGAATGTCATTTACCGACCAGTCCATGAGTTGGCAGATATTCGTTGGAAGGATATCGGAGAGCATCTAAGCCAGTCTATTACAAACTTTGAAACCAATGAAGAAGTGCTCTATGTTGAAGTTGTGGATCAGTTTGATGATGCGACAACCTACTTTGCAGCGACTCGCCTTGGTCAAATCAAACGTGTCGAACGCAAAGAATTTTCTCCATGGAGAACCTATCGCTCTAAGTCTGTCAAATATGCTAAGTTGAAAGATGATACTGATCAGATTGTAGCAGTAGCTCCGATTAAATTGGATGATGTCCTGTTGATTAGTCGAAACGGCTATTCCCTCCGCTTTAACATCGAAGAAGTGCCAGTTATCGGTGCCAAAGCTGCAGGGGTGAAAGCCATGAATCTCAAAGCAGATGATGTGATACAAGCAGCCTTTATCTGCAACACTTCATCTTTCTATCTTTTGACGCATCGTGGAAGTCTTAAGCGCGTTTCGATTGAGGAAATTCCAGTAACCAGTCGTGCTAATCGTGGTCTTCAAGTCCTTAGAGAATTAAAGAGCAAACCACATCGTGTCTTCCTTGCTGGTGCAGTTTCTGAACAAGGATTTGTTGGAGATCTCTTTAGTACAGAAGTAGAAGATGGAGAGCAAACGCTTGTCATCCAATCAAATAATGGAACGATTTACGAAGCAATCCTACAAGATTTGAATCTATCGGAACGCACAAGCAATGGAAGCTTCATTTCAGATAGCATTTCTGATGAAGAAGTTTTTGATGCTTATCTCAAAGAAATCTTTAAAGAAGACAAAGAAAATTAAAAATCGGTCTTAGTGACTGATTTTTTATAAGTAAAATTTTCAGAAAATTACAAATAATACTTGAATTTTTAGGAGAATAGTGTAGAATAGAACACAAAGCTTGATTAGAATAAAGGAGATTGTCATGACAGTTACGATCGATTGGGAAAATCTCGGTTTTTCCTATATGAAACTACCTTATCGTTATATCGCTTATTTTAAAGATGGACAATGGTCTCAAGGAGAATTAACAGAAGATGCAACCTTGCATATTTCAGAATCATCTCCAAGCCTTCACTATGGACAGCAAGCATTTGAAGGATTGAAAGCCTATCGTACAAAGGATGGCAGTATTCAACTCTTCCGTCCAGATGAAAATGCTAAACGTCTGCAACGTACCTGTGATCGTCTCTTGATGCCACAAGTTCCAACAGAAATGTTTGTAGAAGCTTGTAAAGCCGTTGTTCGTGCTAATGAAGAATACGTACCCCCTTATGGAACTGGTGGAACTCTTTACCTTCGTCCGCTCTTGATTGGTGTTGGAGATATCATTGGGGTAAAACCAGCTGAGGAGTATATTTTTACCATCTTTGCTATGCCAGTTGGAAATTATTTTAAAGGTGGATTGGTTCCAACAAACTTCTTGATTCAAGACGAGTATGACCGTGCTGCACCAAATGGAACAGGAGCTGCCAAGGTTGGTGGGAACTATGCAGCTAGTCTTTTGCCAGGAAAAATGGCTAAATCCCGTCATTTTTCAGATGTTATTTATCTAGACCCATCAACCCACACCAAGATTGAAGAAGTTGGTTCAGCAAACTTCTTTGGAATTACAGCTGATAATGAGTTTGTAACCCCACTGAGTCCATCAATCTTGCCATCGATTACCAAGTACTCATTACTTTATTTGGCAGAGCATCGTCTGGGCTTGAAGCCTGTTGAGGGAGATGTACCAATTGATAGTCTGGATCGATTTGTAGAAGCAGGTGCCTGCGGTACTGCGGCAGTTATCTCACCAATTGGAGGAATCCAACATGGTGATGACTTCCACGTTTTCTACAGTGAGACAGAGGTTGGTCCAGTGACTCGTAAACTATACGATGAATTGACAGGTATTCAATTTGGTGACATTGAAGCACCAGAAGGTTGGATTGTAAAAGTAGATTAAAAATTATTAAAGGAGATCTTTATGAAAACGAAAAAGTGGATGTTAACAGCAGGAGTGGTCCTGAGTACAGCAGTTCTTCTTGTAGCTTGTGGTAAGGCTGACAAGGAAGCAGATGCGCCTACAACTTTCTCTTATGTCTATGGAGTAGACCCATCATCTTTGGACTACAGTATCGCAACTCGTACTTCAACAACTGATATCATCGGTAACGTCGTTGATGGTTTGTTGGAAAACGATGAATATGGGAATTTGATTCCTTCCCTCGCTGAGGATTGGAGTGTCTCACAAGACGGTTTGACTTATACTTATAAACTTCGCAAAGGGGTTAAATGGTACACGTCAGAAGGTGAAGAATACGCTGAAGTAACTGCGCATGACTTTGTTACTGGGTTGAAACACGTAGCTGATGGCAAATCAGACGGTGTCACTCTTATTCAAAACTCAATCAAGGGTTTGAATGAGTATATGACTGGTGAGACTAACGACTTCTCAACAGTTGGAGTTAAGGCAGTGGATGATTATACTGTTGAGTACACTCTAAATGCACCTGAAACTTTCTGGAATTCCAAAGTAACTTCAGCAACTATGTTGCCAGTAAATGAAGAATTCCTCAAAGCTTCTGGTAAAAATTATGGAACGGTCAGTCCAGCTGGTATTCTTTATAACGGTCCATATATTTTGAAGACATTGACTTCCAAATCTTTAATCGAATATGAAAAGAACCCAAATTATTGGGATAAAGAGAAGGTTAAAATCGAGAAAGTTAAATTAACTTACTATGATGGATCAGATCAAGAATCCTTGATCCGTAGCTTCTCTTCGGGTGTTTACACAACAGCTCGCCTCTTCCCAAGTAGCTCAAACTTTGCTTCTACTTTGGAACAATACGGGGATAAAATTACATATAGTCCACAGGATTCAACTAGTTACTACTTTACCTTTAACGTAAACCGTCAATCTTTCAATAAGACAGCGAAAACAAGTGAAGAACAGAAAACTTCTACAAAAGAAGCAATGTTGAACAAGGACTTCCGTCAAGCCATCAACTTTGCCTTCAACCGTCATTCTTATGCTGCCCAACTCAATGGTGAAGATGGTGCGGACAAGATTATTCGTAATAGCCTAGTACCAGACAATTTCGTTCAATCTGGTGGCAAAAACTTTGGTGATATCGCTCAAAAAGAATTGGTCAACTATGGGGACCAATGGAAAGGTGTTGAGCTCGTTGACGGAAAAGATACCATCTACAATCCTGACAAAGCCAAAGCTTCATTTGAAAAAGCTAAGAAAGAATTGGAATCAAAAGGTGTAACCTTCCCAATTCACTTGGATGTCCCAGTTGAACAGACAAATACAATTGCTGTTCAGCAAAGCAATTCCTTCAAGCAATCAATCGAATCAACTCTTGGTTCTGAAAATGTCGTCATCGATGTCCTTCAAATGACTGACAATGAAAAGGAAAGTATTACATCACAAGCGCGTGTTCCTGCTCAAAAAGACTATGATTTGAATAATACTGGATGGGCTCCAAGTTATCAAGACCCAGCAAGTTATCTCAATATCATGGATCCTAAGACCGGTTCTGCTATGAAACACCTTGGTATTACTAAAGGAAAAGACAAGGAAGTAGTAGCTCAACTTGGTTTAGACCAATATAAGAAACTCCTAGATGATGCAGTTTCTGAGACAAACGATTTGAATAAGAGATATGAAAAATATGCTAAAGCGCAAGCTTGGCTCACAGATAGCTCTCTCTTGATACCGACAGCCTCATCAGGTGGTTCACCAGTTGTCAGCAACATCGTTCCTTTCTCAAAACCATACTCACAAGTTGGTATTAAGGGTGATCCATACATCTTCAAGGGAATGAAATTGCAAAAAGAGATTGTAACTGCTAAAGAATATCAAGCAGCTCTTGAAAAATGGCAAAAAGAAAAATTGGAATCAAACAATAAATACCAAAAAGAATTAGAAAGTCATGTCAAATAAAACAGACTAGTACTTTTGGAATAAAGGGGCCTATATGGAATGGATTAAACTAATAGGGATACTTATCATTGTGGTTGGTTTTATCTATAAGTTAGATACAATCGCAACGGTAGTCTTAGCTAGTTTAGTTACAGCTCTAGTTTCTGGAGTTTCTCTTGTTGAATTCTTGGAAATTTTGGGAAAAGAATTTAGTAATCAACGAGTTCTTACGATTTTTATGGTAACCTTGCCACTGGTAGGTTTATCTGAAACTTTTGGCCTCAAGCAACGTTCGATTGACTTGATTCAAAAGATTAAAGGTCTGACCGTAGGAAGTTTTTATACAGTGTATTTCTTTTTTCGGGAACTCGATAGCTTCTTTGCTATCCGTCTAGGAGGACATCCGCAGTTTGTAAGGCCTTTGGTTCAACCCATGGGACAAGCAGCAGCAGAGTCTCAATTAGGTAGAAAATTAACGGAGCAGGAGAGCGAAGCGCTAAAAGCGCGTGCAGCAGCAAATGATAATTTTGCAAATTTCTTTGCTCAGAACACTTTCGTTGGTGCAGGTGGTGTCCTCTTGGTGGGGGGCACTCTGGACCAATTGGGTTATGAAAGTAATTATGCAGGAATCGCTTCGGCTTCGCTTATTGTTGCAGGAGTGGCCCTACTTGTGGTAGGAATTTACAATTACCTGTTTGATAGAAAACTGCTAGTGAAAAAGCTTAGTAAAGGAAAAGAAGAATGAGCAATCTAGCAAGACAGTTATTAGAGTTAACCTATATTGTGATTGGTTGTCAATTCCTTCATACGGCTTATTGTAGCTATAAAGATAAAACAAACCCAGTTCGCTTTGGAACAGCTGGTTTTTGGGCTTTATTGGGCATCAGTTTTATCGGTGGTTCTTATCTACCTTCTATCTGTATTGGAGTTATCGTAGTGCTATTAGCACTACTAACTCTCTTTAAACAGGTTCGTATCGGAACCTTACCGTCTCTGGATGAAGTCAAGGCAAACATTGAAGCTAAACGACTAAAGAATAAAATTTTTATTCCGGTCATGTTAATGGCTTTGATTGCTTTGGTATTAGCAAAAATGATCCCTGAGTTTAGTAAGATTGCTATCAGCCTTGCAGCATTTTTTGCAACCATCTCTCTTTTATTGGTTACTAAGAGTTCTCCTAAAAGCTTGTTAGCAGAAAATAATCGCATGGTTCAGCAAGTCTCAACTAGTGGGATTGTGCCTCAACTTTTAGGGGCTTTGGGAGCAATTTTTACCGTTGCAGGTGTTGGAGACTTGATTTCGCATTTAATCAGCGGTCTAGTTCCTTCGGGTAGTCGTTTTATGGGTGTAGTGGCTTATGTCCTTGGGATGGTTCTATTCTCCATGATAATGGGGAACGCATTTGCTACCTTCACGGTTATTACTGCTGGAATTGGTGTTCCCTTTGTATTTGCCTTGGGAGCTGATCCAATCGTGGCTGCAGCTCTAGCAATGACGGCAGGGTGCTGTGGAACCTTATTGACTCCAATGGCGGCTAACTTTAATGCTTTACCGGCAGCTCTCCTGGATATGAAAGATCCAAATGGGGTTATCAAAGCGCAGGTAGGAGTAGCTATTGTCATGATTATCATCCATGTATTTTTGATGTACTTTTTGGCATTTTAGCAAAGGAAATAAAATGAAAATATTAGTAACAGGTTTTGATCCTTTCGGTGGTGAAAAGGTCAATCCAGCCTTGGAAGCTGTTAAATCATTACCGTCAGAGATTCATGACGCAGAGGTTCATTGGGTAGCAATCCCAACGGTCTTTTATCAATCAGCAGAGGTTTTAGAAGCAGAAATAAATCGATACCATCCAGATGCTGTGCTTTGCATCGGACAGGCAGGAGGAAGAGCTAGTCTAACTCCTGAGCGAGTTGCCATCAACCAAGATGATGCTAGAATTCCTGATAACCAAGGGAATCAGCCGATTGATACTCCTATTCGCCTAGACGGTCAAGCAGCTTATTTCAGCACTCTACCGATCAAAGCAATGGTTCAAGCGATTAAAGAGGAAGGGTTACCAGCTACAGTGTCCAATACAGCAGGAACCTTTGTTTGCAATCATTTGATGTATCAGGCTCTCTATTTAGCGGATAAAAAATTTCCACATATGAGAGCAGGCTTTATGCATATTCCCTATATGACAGAACAGGTGATCAATAAACCTAATACAGCATCTATGAATTTAACTGATATCGTCAGAGGTATCGAAGCTGCGATTGGTGCTATCGTAGATTATAAAGATAAGGACATAAAATTAGTGGGTGGGACAACTCACTAACAATGAGTCTTCCCTAGATTAAAAAATTAGATTCTCTCACAAAAACTCTTTATCAAGGCTGCCCTTATAAAGAGTTTTTTCTTGCCAGTTTTTTAAATTTCTTGTACAATAGGAAGAGTGAAAAGAGGTATGGTATGAGTAAAAAAGATAAAAAAATTGAAATTCAATTAACAGACGCAACTGTTTTAGTTGGTCAGGAAAAGTTTGAAGGCTACACATTAACCATTGGGAAAAAGATTATCGGTGAAATTGCCGAATTAGACAATCAATTTGCGATTATAAAGAATGGAAATGTCGATAGTTTTTATAAAAAACTTGAAAAAGCTGTGGAAATTTTGATTGAAAACTATAATTTAGCAAAATAAAGCTTGTTTTTTGTAAATTTTCATGATATAATAGTTTTTGTTGAACATTGGAGAGATAGCGAAGAGGCTAAACGCGGCGGACTGTAAATCCGCTCCTTCGGGTTCGGGGGTTCGAATCCCTCTCTCTCCATTTCACTTTTGGGGTATAGCCAAGCGGTAAGGCAAGGGACTTTGACTCCCTCATGCGTTGGTTCGAATCCAGCTACCCCAGTTCTTAGGTAATAAATTCAAGATAAAAAGAAAAATATCTTAGGGTATTTTATTTTTATAATTGAAGGACGTGAACGATATAACATGTCTTTGCGGGTGCTTGGGAAAAAATTATAAGTATGTCAAGTTTAAGAAAAACTTGATTGTTGGAGGATTTTTTAGATGAACGAATTTGAAGATTTGCTAAATAGCGTTAGCCAAGTTGAGCCAGGTGATGTTGTTAGTGCTGAAGTATTGACAGTTGATGCTACTCAAGCTAATGTTGCAATCTCTGGAACTGGTGTTGAAGGTGTCTTGACTCTTCGCGAATTGACAAACGATCGCGATGCAGATATCAATGACTTTGTAAAAGTAGGTGAAGTATTGGATGTTCTTGTACTTCGTCAAGTAGTTGGTAAAGATACTGATACAGTAACATACCTTGTATCTAAAAAACGCCTTGAAGCTCGCAAAGCATGGGACAAACTTGTAGGACGTGAAGAAGAAGTTGTTACAGTTAAAGGAACTCGCGCTGTTAAGGGTGGACTTTCAGTAGAATTTGAAGGTGTACGTGGATTTATCCCAGCTTCAATGTTGGATACTCGTTTTGTACGTAACACTGAGCGTTTTGTAGGTCAAGAGTTTGATGCTAAAATCAAAGAAGTTGATCCTAAAGAAAACCGCTTCATCCTTTCACGTCGTGAAGTTGTAGAAGCAGCGACTGCAGCAGCTCGTGCTGAAGTATTCGGTAAATTGGCTGTTGGTGATGTTGTAACTGGTAAAGTTGCACGTATCACAAGCTTCGGTGCTTTCATCGACCTTGGTGGTGTTGACGGATTGGTTCACTTGACTGAATTGTCACACGAACGTAACGTTTCACCAAAATCAGTTGTAACTGTTGGTGAAGAAGTTGAAGTGAAAATCCTTGATCTTAACGAAGAAGAAGGACGTGTATCACTTTCACTTAAAGCTACAACACCTGGACCATGGGATGGCGTTGAGCAAAAATTGGCTAAAGGTGATGTTGTAGAAGGTACAGTTAAACGTTTGACTGACTTCGGTGCATTTGTTGAAGTATTGCCAGGTATCGATGGACTTGTTCACGTATCACAAATTTCACACAAACGTATTGAAAATCCAAAAGAAGCTCTTAAAGTTGGTCAAGAAGTTACTGTTAAAGTTCTTGAAGTTAACGCTGATGCAGAACGTGTATCTCTTTCTATCAAAGCTCTTGAAGAACGTCCAGCTCAAGAAGAAGGACAAAAAGAAGAAAAACGCGCTCCACGTCCACGTCGTCCAAAACGTCAAGAAAAACGTGATTTTGAACTTCCTGAAACTCAAACAGGATTCTCAATGGCTGACTTGTTCGGAGACATCGAACTTTAATCCATTCGAATTTGAATAAAATCCTTTGTTTTTAAAACAAGGGATTTTTCTTTTTTCTACTAGCATTTTTTGATATAATGGTTTTATGTTATATTCAGAAAAAGAATCACTTTATCAAACAATAAATGAACAGCTCTCTTATCTTTTAGAAGGAGAGCCCAATGTGTTGGCTAATCTATCAAATGCCAGTGCTCTGCTAAAAACAAGTTTTCCCAATACTGTTTTTGCAGGTTTCTATCTATTTGATGGGAATGAACTGATTTTGGGACCCTTTCAAGGTGGAGTTTCATGTGTACGAATCGCTCTTGGAAAAGGTGTTTGTGGAGAGTCTGCAGCTAGTCGTCAAACAGTGATTGTTGGTGATGTTAAAACCTATCCAAACTATATTTCTTGTGATAGTAGTGCTCGTAGTGAAATTGTTGTGCCGATGGTTAAAGAGGGACGTCTTCTGGGCGTTCTAGATTTAGATTCATCTCTTGTTGATGATTATGATGATTTGGATCTGAAATATCTAGAAGAGTTTGTTTCTATTTTGTTAGAGAAAACCGAATGGAATTTTTCAATGTTTGAGGAGAAAGCGTAATGTATCAGGCCCTTTATCGAAAATATAGAAGTCAAACATTTTCACAGTTAGTAGGCCAGGAAATTGTTGCAAAAACTCTGAAACAAGCCGTAGAGCAGGAAAAGATTAGCCATGCCTATCTATTTTCAGGGCCTCGTGGAACTGGAAAAACCAGTGTAGCCAAAATTTTTGCCAAGGCTATGAACTGCCCTAATCAAGAGGGAGGAGAACCTTGCAATAACTGTTATATCTGTCAAGCTGTAACAGACGGTAGCTTGGAAGACGTTATCGAAATGGACGCGGCCTCTAACAATGGAGTGGATGAAATTCGTGATATCCGTGATAAATCAACCTATGCTCCAAGTATAGCTCAGTATAAGGTCTATATCATTGATGAGGTTCATATGCTTTCAACTGGAGCCTTCAATGCCCTTTTGAAAACTCTTGAAGAACCCACTCCTAATGTTGTTTTTATCTTAGCAACGACAGAGCTTCATAAGATTCCTGCAACCATTTTGTCTCGTGTTCAACGCTTTGAGTTTAAATCTATTAGAACTCAGGATATTCGAGATCATATCTTCCATATTTTAGAGAAGGAAGGGATTGCTTATGAAACTGAAGCTGTTGAGATTATCGCTCGTAGGGCCGAAGGTGGTATGCGGGATGCTTTGTCCATTTTAGACCAAGCATTGAGCTTGACTCAAGATGCTAGATTAACAACAGCTGTTTCTGAGGAAATTACTGGGACTATTAGTCTAAGTGCTTTGGATAATTATGTGGCTGCCTTGGCACAAAAAGATGTGACTCGTGCTTTGGAAAATCTTAATTTGATTTTTGATAACGGAAAAAGCATGACACGATTTGTAACGGATTTGTTGCAGTATCTAAGGGATATTTTGATTGTCCAAACTGGTGGGGAGAATACTCACCATAGTGATCTCTTCAAGGATAACCTAGGACTTTCACAGGCTATTTTGTTTGAGATGATCGGAATTGCAACTAGTAGTTTAGCTGATATCAAGGCTAGCTTACAGCCTAAGATTTATGCTGAAATGATGACCATTCGTTTGGCAGAGATAGATTCAAAACCAACATTATCAGATGATACAAGTGGAGAATTAGCCTCACTTAG
Organism: Streptococcus sp. HMSC074B11; assembly: GCF_001808705.1. GTDB lineage: Bacteria > Bacillota > Bacilli > Lactobacillales > Streptococcaceae > Streptococcus. The sequence continues at coordinate 77,185 of NZ_KV794309.1, forward strand.
AGAAGAAGTTGCGCGATTGAAACAGGCTCTGGCAAATGTTAACATGAGTCCTAAGCAGACTACACCAACACCGAGTCGTCCAGTTAACAGCAAGTCAGTTTATCGCGTAGATCGCAATAAGGTTCAGTCTATTCTTCAAGAAGCTATTGAAAATCCTGATTTAGCCCGTCAAAATCTAATACGTCTTCAAAATGCTTGGGGAGAAGTTATTGAAAGCTTGTCAGGTCCTGATAAGGCACTTTTAGTTGGTTCTCAACCTGTTGCGGCTAATGAACATCATGCCATTCTTGCATTTGAGTCTAACTTCAATGCTGGTCAGACCATGAAACGTGATAATCTCAACACCATGTTTGGTAATATACTCAGTCAAGCAGCGGGATTTTCACCAGAGATTCTTGCTATTTCCATGGAAGAGTGGAAAGAAGTCAGAGCTGATTTCTCAGCGAAGGCTAAATCGTCTCAAGGTCAACCGGTTAAGGAAGAAGTTGAAGAATCTGTCCTTCCTCAGGGATTTGAATTCCTAGCGGATAAAGTGACCATTGCAGAAGATTAAAAGGATTTTGTGAAATAATACGATGAACAGACAACAATTTATAATTATGGCCTTATTTACTGCTGCCGAGACTTATTTCTTTAATGAATCCATCATGGAGCAACGGTATATCGTGGCCTTGCTTTGGGCTATTTTAATCCTAAGAAATTTTAGAGTCAGCTATATTATGGGTAAAATTGTCAACGCTATAGATGACCATTTTCGTGGAAAGAAGTAACCCTCAGCTTCTAGACAAAATTAAAGCCTTTTAGGCTTTTTTTTGTTATACTATTAAAGTATATTTATTGATATTTTATCGTTTTTTACTAGAAAACTAAGGACAATTTTCTAGCGAAAATGATAAAACGGATTGAAAAGAAAGGAATTATCATGTCAGTATTAGAGATCAAAGATCTTCACGTTGAAATTGAAGGAAAAGAAATTTTAAAAGGGGTTAACCTGACCCTGAAAACAGGCGAAATCGCCGCTATCATGGGGCCAAATGGAACTGGGAAATCAACTCTTTCTGCCGCTATCATGGGAAATCCTAACTATGAAGTAACCAAGGGTGAGGTTCTATTTGACGGCGTAAACATCCTTGAATTGGAAGTGGATGAGCGTGCGCGTATGGGGCTTTTCCTGGCTATGCAATACCCATCAGAAATTCCAGGAATTACCAATGCAGAATTCCTTCGTGCAGCTATAAATGCTGGTAAAGAAGATGACGAAAAAATTTCAGTTCGCGAGTTCATTACTAAGCTAGACGAAAAAATGGAATTGCTTAACATGAAAGAAGAAATGGCAGAGCGTTACCTCAACGAAGGTTTCTCTGGTGGTGAGAAAAAACGCAATGAGATTCTTCAACTTTTGATGTTGGAGCCAACATTTGCTCTTTTGGATGAGATTGACTCTGGTCTTGATATTGACGCTCTTAAAGTTGTTTCTAAAGGTGTCAATGCTATGCGTGGTGAAGGCTTTGGTGCTATGATTATTACTCACTACCAACGTCTTTTGAACTATATCACACCAGACGTGGTACACGTTATGATGGAAGGTCGTGTTGTTCTTTCTGGTGGTCCAGAATTGGCGGCACGTTTGGAACGTGAAGGATACGCAAAATTAGCTGAAGAACTTGGCTACGACTACAAGGAAGAATTGTAATTCCCTCGTATCTTTTAGGAGAAGTAAATGACTAAAGAAACTATTAAACTTTTTTCAGAAATGCACGCTGAACCAAGCTGGTTGTCAGACCTCCGTCAAAAAGCTTTTGATAAGATTGAGAGTTTGGAATTGCCAGTCATTGAGCGTGTAAAATTTCACCGTTGGAATCTTGGTGACGGAACTATCACAGAAAGCGAACCCTCAGCAAATGTTCCTGATTTCACTGCTTTAGATAATCACTTGAAATTGGTGCAGGTTGGAACTCAAACAGTTTTTGAGCAAATTCCAGTTGAGTTGGCTGAACAGGGTGTTGTCTTCACAGACTTTCATTCAGCTTTAGAAGAAATTCCAGAGCTGATCGAAGAATTCTTCATGTCATCTGTTAAGTATGACGATGATAAGTTGGCGGCCTACCACACAGCTTACTTCAATAGTGGTGCTGTTCTCTGCATTCCTGATAACGTGGAAATTGCTGAACCAATCGAAGGAATTTTCTACCAAGACAGCGATAGCGATGTGCCATTTAACAAGCATATTCTGATCATTGCAGGTAAAAACTCTAAAATCAGCTACCTCGAACGTTTAGAATCACGCGGTGAGGGTAGTGCTAAGGCGACTGCTAATATCACAGTAGAAGTCATCGCTCGTTCTGGCGCACAAGTAAAGTTTGCGGCGATTGACCGTCTAGGTGAAAACGTCACTGCCTACATTAGCCGTCGTGGTAAATTAGGCAACGATGCAAGTATTGACTGGGCCATCGGTGTTATGAACGAAGGGAACGTCGTTGCGGACTTTGATAGCGACTTGATTGGAAATGGTAGCCATGCAGATCTCAAGGTTGTAGCTCTTTCAAGTGGCCGTCAGGTACAGGGGATTGATACTCGAGTGACTAACTATGGTTGCAACTCTATCGGTAATATCCTTCAACATGGGGTTATCCTTGAAAAAGCAACTTTGACTTTCAATGGTATTGGCCACATCATCAAGGGTGCTAAGGGAGCAGATGCCCAACAAGAAAGTCGTGTTCTCATGCTTTCAGATCAGGCTCGTTCAGACGCCAACCCAATTCTTTTGATTGATGAAAATGATGTCACTGCAGGACACGCAGCGTCTATCGGACAAGTTGATCCAGAAGACATGTATTACCTCATGAGTCGTGGATTGGATAAGGTAACTGCAGAACGTTTGGTTGTTCGTGGTTTCCTTGGATCAGTAATCGTTGAGATTCCAGTCAAGGAAGTTCGTGATGAAATGATTGCGACAATTGAAGAAAAATTGTCAAAACGCTAAGGGGAAGCCTATGTTAGATGTAGAAGCAATTCGCAAGGATTTTCCGATTTTAGACCAGATTGTCAATGACGAACCTCTGGTTTATTTGGATAATGCTGCGACGACACAAAAACCACTAGCTGTTCTTGAAGCGATTAATCATTACTATGAGCAGGACAATGCCAATGTTCACCGTGGGGTTCATACCTTGGCTGAAAGGGCGACAGCATCTTATGAAGCTGCTCGCGAAACCATTCGCAAGTTCATCAACGCAGGTTCGACAAAGGAAGTACTCCTCACTAGAGGAACTACGACTAGTCTCAACTGGGTGGCGCGTTTTGCTGAAGAAATTTTAACTGAGGGAGATCAAGTTTTGATTTCTGTCATGGAACACCATTCCAATATTATTCCATGGCAGGAAGCTTGCCGAAAGACTGGGGCAGAGCTTGTTTATGTCTATCTCAAAGATGGAGCTCTGGATATGGATGACTTGCGTTCTATATTGACTGACAAAGTTAAATTTGTTTCACTAGCTCACGCATCAAACGTTCTTGGAGTGGTTAATCCTATCAAAGAAATCACACAAATGGCTCACGAAGTTGGAGCCATCATGGTGGTGGATGGCGCTCAGTCTACACCTCATATGAAGATTGATGTACAGGATTTGGATGTGGACTTCTTTGCCTTTTCAGGTCACAAGATGGCTGGTCCAACTGGTATCGGTGTTCTTTATGGCAAAGAAAAGCATCTGGAGCAAATGTCACCAGTAGAATTTGGTGGCGAAATGATTGATTTCGTCTATGAGCAATCTGCTAGCTGGAAGGAATTTCCTTGGAAATTCGAGGCTGGAACTCCTAATATGGCAGGAGCTATTGGACTTGCAGCTGCCGTGGATTATCTCGAAAACATTGGTATGGATGCCATTGAATCTCATGAACAAGAACTTATTGCATATGTCTTTCCAAAATTGCAGGAAATTGAAGGTTTGACCATTTACGGTTCGCAAGATTTGGCTCAGCGTTCAGGTGTTATTGCCTTTAATCTAGGGGATCTTCATCCTCACGACCTTGCGACAGCTCTGGATTATGAAGGAGTGGCTGTTCGTGCTGGTCACCATTGTGCTCAACCCTTGCTCCAATATTTGGACGTTCCAGCAACAGCTCGCGCTAGTTTTTATATCTACAATACCAAGGCAGATTGCGACAAGCTGGTCGATGCCTTACAAAAGACAAAGGAGTTTTTCAATGGCACTTTCTAAACTAGATAGCCTTTATATGGCAGTGGTAGCAGACCATTCGAAAAATCCGCATCATCAAGGGAAGTTAGAAGACGCTGAACAAATCAGTCTCAACAATCCGACCTGTGGGGATGTGATCAATCTCTCCGTCAAGTTTGATGCAGATGACCGCTTGGAGGATATCGCTTTTCTAAACTCAGGTTGTACTATCTCAACTGCCTCTGCAAGCATGATGACGGACGCAGTTTTAGGAAAAACCAAACAAGAAATCTTAGAACTTGCGACTATTTTTTCTGAAATGGTTCAAGGGCAAAAAGATGACAGACAAGATAGTCTTGGCGATGCAGCTTTCTTGTCAGGTGTTGCCAAATTCCCTCAACGAATCAAGTGTGCAACCCTAGCCTGGAATGCCCTGAAGAAAACAATTGAAAATCAAGAAAACAAGTAAGGCAAGTTTATTTGTCTTATGAATCAGTAGAAATGAAGAATGAAAGAAAGGATATTATGGCTGAAGAAAGAGTAGAACCAAAACCAATTGACCTTGGTGAATATAAATTTGGTTTCCATGATGATGTAGAGCCTGTCCTATCGACAGGAAAAGGATTGAACGAAGATGTCATTCGTGAACTATCAGCTGCTAAGGGAGAACCAGAGTGGATGTTAGAATTCCGTTTGAAGTCTTATGAAACCTTCAAAAAAATGCCTATGCAAACTTGGGGAGCAGACTTGTCAGAGATTGATTTTGATGACTTGATCTACTACCAAAAACCATCTGACAAACCAGCACGTTCTTGGGATGATGTACCTGAAAAGATTAAAGAAACCTTTGAACGTATTGGGATTCCAGAAGCTGAGCGTGCCTATCTAGCTGGAGCTTCTGCCCAGTATGAGTCAGAAGTGGTTTACCACAACATGAAGGAAGAATTTGAGAAGTTAGGTATCATCTTTACAGATACGGATTCTGCCCTCAAGGAATACCCAGACTTATTTAAACAATACTTTGCGAAATTGGTACCGCCGACAGATAACAAGTTAGCTGCCCTCAATTCAGCAGTGTGGTCAGGTGGAACCTTTATCTATGTACCAAAAGGTGTCAAGGTAGATATTCCACTTCAAACTTACTTCCGTATCAACAACGAAAATACAGGTCAGTTTGAACGTACCTTGATCATCGTTGATGAGGGAGCAAGTGTCCACTACGTAGAAGGATGTACAGCGCCAACTTATTCAAGCAACAGCTTGCATGCGGCCATTGTAGAAATCTTTGCTTTGGACGGAGCTTATATGCGCTATACGACCATCCAAAACTGGTCTGATAACGTCTATAACTTGGTAACAAAACGTGCAAAAGCCTTGAAAGATGCGACTGTTGAGTGGATTGATGGGAACTTGGGTGCCAAAACGACTATGAAATATCCATCTGTATACCTAGATGGAGAAGGAGCACGTGGTACCATGCTTTCGATTGCCTTTGCTAATGCAGGGCAACACCAAGATACTGGTGCTAAGATGATCCACAATGCTCCACATACAAGCTCGTCTATCGTATCTAAATCTATCGCTAAAGGCGGTGGTAAGGTAGACTACCGTGGACAAGTAACCTTTAATAAAAACTCTAAGAAATCTGTCTCTCACATCGAGTGTGATACCATTATCATGGATGACTTGTCAGCGTCAGATACCATTCCATTTAATGAAATCCATAACTCGCAAGTTGCTTTGGAACACGAAGCCAAGGTTTCTAAGATTTCTGAAGAACAACTCTATTATCTCATGAGCCGTGGATTGTCAGAATCTGAGGCAACAGAGATGATTGTCATGGGATTTGTCGAACCCTTCACTAAAGAACTTCCAATGGAATACGCAGTTGAGCTCAACCGCTTGATTAGCTACGAAATGGAAGGATCAGTCGGATAAACTTTATGAACAGAAACTGAGGCTGGGACAAAAGTCCTAGCCTCTCAA
>NZ_KV794309.1:83448-111814 GCF_001808705.1 Streptococcus sp. HMSC074B11
CAACTGTGCGGAGGTGGGACGACGAAATCGTATTCTAACGAATTACCGATTTCTGTCTCACTCTCAGTTTTTTTGATGAAAAATGCTAATAAATATTCACAAAAATCCCTATATATGATAAAATAATACAATCTTATAAATTGGGAGATGAATGATGAATATTTTTAGAACCAAAGACGTTAGTCTAGGTAAGACAGAAATGCATCGCCATTTAAAACTATGGGATTTAATTCTTTTGGGAATTGGTGCTATGGTAGGAACGGGAATTTTCACCATTACAGGAACTGCTGCAGCAACATTAGCAGGACCTGCTCTTGTGGTATCTATCGTGATTTCTGCGATATGTGTGTCCTTATCTGCTCTCTTTTTTGCAGAATTTGCCTCTCGTGTTCCTGCAACGGGTGGAGCTTATAGTTATTTATATGCAATTCTGGGTGAATTTCCAGCCTGGATAGCTGGTTGGTTAACCATTATGGAATTTATGACAGCAGTTTCAGGTGTTGCTTCTGGTTGGGCGGCCTATTTTAAGGGGTTGCTTAGCCATTATGGAATTTCCTTGCCACAAGTCTTGAATGGAACTTTTAATCCTGAACATGGTACTTATATTGATTTTTTACCAATTTTAGTAATTCTACTTGTTACAGGTGTTGTACTTTTAAATTCGAAAGCAGCTCTTCGTTTTAATTCTATTCTTGTTGTTTTAAATTTTCTGCTCTTGCCTTATTTATCCTAGTTGGTATTTGGTACATTAAACCTGAAAATTGGTCAGATTTTGCACCATTTGGTTTTGGTCAGATTTATGGAGGAAGCACTGGAATTATGGCAGGTGCTTCACTCATGTTCTTTGGATTCTTAGGTTTTGAGTCCATTTCTATGGCAGTTGATGAAATTCAAAGTCCACAAAAGAATATTCCACGTGGGATTGTTTTATCCTTAACCATTGTAACCATTCTGTATGCCTTGGTTACTTTGATATTGACCGGTATCGTTCACTATAGCAAGCTCAATGTTGATGATGCAGTGGCTTTTGCGCTGAGAAGTATCGGTATTGGTTGGGCAGCTAATTATGTTTCACTTGTTGCAATTTTTACCTTGATTACGGTATGTATTTCCATGACCTATGCCTTGTCACGAATGATTTATAGCTTGGCCCGCGATGGACTATTACCTCAAAGCTTTAAAGAAGTGACCAAGACTAGTCGCGTCCCTAAGAATGCAACCATCTTGACAGGTGGAGTTTCAGCGATTGCAGCTGGGATCTTCCCTTTGGCAAGTATCGCAGCCTTTCTCAATATCTGTACCTTAGCCTATCTTATTCTCTTAGCCTATGGAATTATCAAATTGAGAAAAGATAAGGGTATGCCCAAAGAGGGAGAATTTAAAACTCCCCTGGTACCTTTTTTACCAATCTTGTCTATTCTGATTTGCCTCTCATTCATGCTTCAGTATACCATAGAAACATGGATGGCATTTGGACTAGCTTTATTAATAGGAGTTATTATTTACTTTGTTTATGGATATAACCATTCGACTGTAGCTAAAAATGAATAAAGAAAAAAATCGCGAAATTCGCGATTTTTCGATTTTTTTATAACTTCTCGTTAACAAAACGAACAAATCGATTCCACCAAACTTTTAAGAAGAATGCTTTTTCGACATTTTTTTCTGCGACCATCTCAAAACTCGGTTTGTCAGTTGTAATGTATCCTTGACCAACTAGATCCTTGTCTTGATAAGTCAAATGTCCAACGACAGTTCCTGCCTCTAGTGGAGCAGTGTGTTCAGTCGTGTCCGCTGTGTAAGTAATAGTTGATTGTGTACGACTACCAAGACGTTGAACGATTTTGATATCTTCTTTTGCAACAGCCGTAACAGTATCTTCCTTCCCATCTAATACAGGTGATTTACTATCTTCATAACTTTCTCCTTGCTTGACGATTGTCTGTAGAGAAAAGTTTGATGAGATGTAATCTAAAATAGAAGAAGTAGCTGTGAAGCGCGCATATGGATTAGTATCTTGGTTGTCAGCGTTTAAGACAACAGTGATAATACGCATTCCTTTTTCTACAGTCGTACCTACAAAGGATGCTCCAGCTTTATCAGTCGTACCAGTTTTAAGTCCATCAACACCACCACGATAGGCAGGCATTCCTTCCAACATATAGTTGGTAGAATGAATTGTCATCCCTGCAAAAGTAGAAGAAGGTTTCTTGGTGATTTCTAAAACTTGAGGATACTTGAGGATGAGGTTGCGAGCAACGACAGCAACATCATAAGCGCTCAATTTGTTTTCATCATCTTTCTTTGAACCAGGATAGATATTAGTGCCAAGAGTTTCATTATTGAGCCCAGTTGTGTTGACGAGGGTAGCATCTTGAATTCCCCATTCTTGTAGTTTGGCCTTCATCATATCTACAAAGTCCTTCTCAGAACCGGCAATTTTTTCAGCTAAAGCGATAGCAGCACTGTTCGCACTAGATACTAAAGTAGCTTCTAATAACTCTTCAACAGTGTAATTTCTAGCTTCCATGGGCACATTACTAGCCGCAGAATTAGTTGTCAACTGGTAGGGGTAATCAGAAATTTCTACAGGAGTGGAAAGAGAGATTTTCCCCTGTTCCAAGGCTTCGTAAACGAGATATACGGTAAGCAATTTGCTAATAGAAGCAATTTCAACAGGTTGAGTAGCATCCTTTTCGTATAAAATCTTACCGCTATTAGCTTCAACAGCAATGGCATGTTTTGCTGCTACATCAAAATCTTGGGCAGCAACAGTTGTTGCTGAAGCAAATGAAAAGAGGGTTAATAAGGTTAAAAATAATTTCTTCATAGTAACTTTATTCTATCACAAAGACAAAAGATATTCTTGTTTTTGTGATGAAAGTTATCAATCTTTTTTGAAATATGGTAAAATAGGGAAAAGAGGAGGTGGCCTATGTTTCGGAGAAACAAACTATTCTTCTGGACAACTGAAATTCTACTAATAACCTTAATTTTCTATCTATGGAAAGAAATGGGTGCTATTATTACACCCTTTGTCAGTGTTGCAAATACAATCATGGTTCCTTTTTTATTGGGAGGATTTTTGTATTATCTAACCAACCCAATTGTTATCTTTTTAGAGAAGGAATGCAAAATCAATCGAATCATTGGGATTTTGTTAACCCTTTGTGCCTTAGTTTGTGCACTCGTACTTAGTTTTGTTTATCTGCTGCCGATTTTGATTAATCAGTTAAGTAGCTTAATTTACTCGAGTCAAAACATTTACGGTCGTCTTCAAGATTTAGTTATTGAGTTATCAAAACATCCAGCCCTACAAAATCTAGATATCCAACAAACTATTCAGCAACTGAACCTCTCTTATGTTGATATTTTGCAAAATATCTTGAACAGTGTGACAAATAGTGTTGGAAGTGTTCTATCTGCACTCGTAAGCACTGTATTGATTATCATCATGACACCAGTTTTCTTGATTTACTTATTACTTGATGGGCATAAATTTTTACCCATGCTAGAAAGAACTATATTAAAACGAGATAAATTGAACATATCCGGTTTATTGACAAACCTAAATACAACTATTTCTCGTTACATTAGTGGAGTGTCTATAGATGCAGTTATTATTGGATGTTTAGCTTTTATTGGTTATAGTGTGATTGGTCTAAGATACGCCTTGGTCTTCGCCATTTTTTCTGGATTGGCTAACTTGATTCCGTATGTAGGACCAAGCATTGGCTTGATTCCAATGATCATCTCAAATCTCTTCACCGATCCTCATAAAATGATTATTGCTGTCATTTATATGTTGATTATTCAGCAAGTTGATGGAAATATTTTATATCCACGTATTGTGGGTGGGGTTATGAAGGTTCACCCGATTACTATTTTAGTCTTGCTTTTATTATCAAGTAATATTTATGGTGTGATTGGGATGATTGTTGCTGTTCCAACCTATTCCATTTTAAAAGAGATTGCTAAATTCTTAGCGCGACTGTATGAAAATCATAAGGAAGCACAAGAAGTTAAGAAACATCTATCAGAATAAAGATGTCGGGATAAAAAATCCCGACCTTTTTTTGATCATTGTATCTTTGGCGCTGTAGTTGATCAACCTTTTTATTGGTTTTCAAACTCTCAAATCTCTTATAATGAAACTTTAATTTTTCTATACATAAATTTTTTACAAACAACTGAATGATTGAAGTCTTTCGGGGCTGGAAATAGGAGATTCAGACTTGGGTTATCGATTTATGGTCTATCGCCTTTTGCTAAAATAAGCCTATTTATAGATATTTTAAATAAATTGGTAGAGGAAGTAGAGCAAGAATAAGAATAATTCACAAAAACTTTGTAAAACACTTGCAATTTAGCTGAAATTTGATAAAATAGTAAGGAAAGTTAGACTGTATTGCCTACTGTCTATCTATAAAATATATTTTATTGGAGGCTTTTACTCAAATGGCAAAAGAAAAATACGATCGTAGTAAACCACACGTTAACATTGGTACTATCGGACACGTTGACCACGGTAAAACTACCCTAACTGCAGCTATCACAACTGTTTTGGCACGTCGCTTGCCTTCAGCAGTTAACCAACCTAAAGACTATGCGTCTATCGATGCTGCTCCAGAAGAACGCGAACGCGGTATCACAATCAACACTGCGCACGTTGAGTACGAAACTGAAAAACGTCACTACGCTCACATCGACGCTCCAGGACACGCGGACTACGTTAAAAACATGATCACTGGTGCCGCTCAAATGGACGGAGCTATCCTTGTAGTAGCTTCAACTGACGGACCAATGCCACAAACTCGTGAGCACATCCTTCTTTCACGTCAGGTTGGTGTTAAACACCTTATCGTCTTCATGAACAAGATCGACTTGGTTGATGACGAAGAATTGCTTGAATTGGTTGAAATGGAAATCCGTGACCTTCTTTCAGAATACGACTTCCCAGGTGACGATCTTCCAGTTATCCAAGGTTCAGCTCTTAAAGCTCTTGAAGGTGACTCTAAATACGAAGACATCATCATGGAATTGATGAACACTGTTGATGAGTACATTCCAGAACCAGAACGTGACACTGACAAACCATTGCTTCTTCCAGTCGAAGACGTATTCTCAATCACTGGACGTGGTACAGTTGCTTCAGGACGTATCGACCGTGGTACTGTTCGTGTCAACGACGAAATCGAAATCGTTGGTATCAAAGAAGAAACTAAAAAAGCTGTTGTTACTGGTGTTGAAATGTTCCGTAAACAACTTGACGAAGGTCTTGCAGGAGACAACGTAGGTGTCCTTCTTCGTGGTGTTCAACGTGACGAAATCGAACGTGGACAAGTTATCGCTAAACCAGGTTCAATCAACCCACACACTAAATTCAAAGGTGAAGTTTACATCCTTACTAAAGAAGAAGGTGGACGTCACACTCCATTCTTCAACAACTACCGTCCACAATTCTACTTCCGTACTACTGACGTTACAGGTTCAATCGAACTTCCAGCAGGTACTGAAATGGTAATGCCAGGTGATAACGTGACAATCGACGTTGAGTTGATCCACCCAATCGCCGTAGAACAAGGTACTACATTCTCTATCCGTGAGGGTGGACGTACTGTTGGTTCAGGTATGGTTACAGAAATCGAAGCTTAATTCGATTTAGTTCCCAGAAGAACAATTATTTAAGTCAGACACTAAAAGAATCTTGCTTTGCAAGGTTCTTTTTTTTTCGATCAAAAGTGAGAGAGTTCCTTTTTTACAATTTCATAAAATCATGGTAAAATGGTTAAATATTAAATTTGGAGAAAAATATGAAGTACAAGCGTATCGTATTTAAGGTAGGGACTTCATCCTTGACTCATAAAGATGGAAGTTTATCTCGCAGTAAAGTAAAAGCTATTACACAGCAGCTTGCAATGCTGCATGAAGCAGGTCATGAGCTGATTTTGGTGTCTTCTGGGGCTGTTGCAGCAGGTTTCGGAGCCTTAGGATTTAAAAAACGACCAACAAAGATTGCGGATAAGCAAGCTTCAGCAGCGGTTGGTCAAGGATTGCTTCTGGAAGAATATACAACAAATTTGCTCTTAAGACAGATTGTTTCAGCGCAAATTTTGCTAACTCAGGATGATTTTGTCGATAAGCGACGTTATAAAAATGCCCATCAAGCTTTATCTGTCCTTCTAAATCGTGGTGCAATTCCTATCATCAATGAGAATGATAGTGTCGTCATTGACGAACTTAAGGTCGGAGATAATGATACGCTCAGTGCTCAGGTAGCTGCAATGGTGCAGGCAGATCTTTTGGTTCTCTTAACAGATGTAGACGGTCTTTATACTGGTAATCCTAACTCGGATCCAAGAGCTAAACGCTTGGAGCGAATCGAGACCATCAATCGTGAAATTATCGATATGGCTGGCGGAGCAGGTTCATCTAATGGAACTGGAGGTATGCTGACTAAGATAAAGGCAGCGACCATTGCGACAGAGTCAGGAGTACCGGTTTATATCTGTTCATCTTTGAAAGCTGATGCTATGATAGAGGCAGCAGAGAAGACCAAGGATGGTTCCTACTTTGTTGCCCAGGAGAAGGGACTTCGTACCCAGAAACAATGGCTGGCCTTTTATGCCAAAAGTCAGGGAGCTATTTGGGTTGATAAAGGGGCGGCAGAAGCCCTATCTCAACATGGAAAGAGTCTCCTTTTATCAGGGGTTGTAGATGTTGAGAGCAATTTTTCTTATGGTGATATTGTAACGGTATTTGATAAGGAAAGTGGAAAATCACTCGGAAAAGGTAGAGTGCAACTAGGTGCATTGGGGCTTAAAGAAGTCCTTCGTTCTCAAAAAGCCAAGGGTGTCCTGATTCATCGTGATGACTGGATTTCCATTACTCCTGAAATCCAACTACTCTTTACAGAATTTTAGAGGTAAACTATGGTAAGTACACAAGAACAATTTGAACAGGTACAGGCTGTTAAAAAGTCGATTAACACAGCTAGTGAAGAGGTGAAAAACCAGGCCTTACTAGCTATGGCCGATCACTTATTGGCAGCTACTGAAGAGATTTTATCAGCTAATGCTCGCGATATGGAAGTGGCTAAGGGGAAAATCTCAGATGTTATGCTCGATCGTCTTTATTTGGATGCAAGTCGTATCCAAGCGATGGCAAGAGGGATTCGTGATGTGGTTGCTTTACCAGATCCAATTGGTGAAGTCCTAGAAAGAAGGCAACTTGAAAATGGTTTGGTCATTACTAAGAAGCGTGTGGCTATGGGTGTTATTGGCATTATCTATGAAAGTCGTCCAAATGTGACGTCTGATGCAGCTGCCCTTGCTCTCAAGAGTGGAAATGCGGTTGTCCTTCGGAGCGGTAAGGATGCCTACCAAACAGCTCATGCCATTGTCACAGCCTTGAAGAAGGGCTTGGAGACTACTACCATTCATCCAGACGTCATTCAATTAGTAGAAGATACTAGCCGTGAAAGTAGTTATGCCATGATGAAGGCTAAGGGTTATCTAGATCTTCTTATTCCTCGCGGAGGTGCCGGGTTAATCAATGCTGTCGTTGAGAATGCTATTGTGCCAGTTATCGAAACAGGTACAGGGATTGTTCATGTCTACGTTGACAAGGACGCGGATGAAGACAAGGCACTGTCTATTATCAATAACGCTAAAACTAGTCGTCCTTCAGTCTGCAATGCCATGGAAGTGCTGCTTGTTCATGAAGACAAGGCGGCAAGCTTCCTTCCTCGCTTGGAGCAAGTTCTGGTTGCCGAGCGAAAGGAAGCTGGTCTTGAACCGATTCAATTTCGTTTGGATGCTAAAGCAAGTCAATATATTTCTGGACAAGCAGCAGTGGCTCAAGACTTTGACACTGAATTTTTAGACTATGTCCTAGCTGTAAAAGTAGTTTCTAGTCTTGATGAAGCTGTAGAGCATATCGAAGCCCACAGCACCCATCATTCGGATGCGATTGTGACTGAAAATGGTGATGCTATAGCTTACTTTACAGATCAAGTGGACTCGGCGGCGGTTTATGTCAATGCTTCAACTCGTTTCACAGATGGTGGCCAATTTGGTCTAGGTTGTGAAATGGGGATTTCTACTCAGAAATTGCATGCGCGTGGCCCAATGGGCTTGAAGGAATTGACCAGCTACAAATATGTGGTTACTGGTGATGGACAGATAAGGGAGTAAGAGATGAAGATTGGATTTATCGGCTTGGGGAATATGGGAGCTAGTTTGGCTAAGGCTGTCTTGCAGGCAAAAATGAGTCATCAGATTCTCCTTGCTAATCGTAGTCAAGCTAAGGTGGATGCTTTTATTGCCAATTATGGTGGTCAGGCTTCTAGCAATGACGAAATCTTTGCAGAAGCTGATGTGATTTTTCTAGGAGTCAAGCCAGCTCAATTTTCTGAACTGCTTACTCAATATCAGTCAATCCTTGAGAAACGAGAAAGTCTTCTTTTGATTTCTATGGCAGCTGGTTTAACCTTGGAAAAACTCGCTAGTCTTCTTCCAAGTCACCATAGGATTATTCGTATTATGCCTAATACCCCTGTTGCTATTGGGCAAGGAGTGATTAGTTATGCCTTGTCTGCAAATTGTCATCCAGAAGACAATGAACTTTTCTGTCAACTTTTAGCCAATGCAGGGCAGTTGGTTGAATTAAGCGATGGTTTAATAGATGCGGCAACAGGGCTTGCAGGTTGTGGTCCTGCCTTTGTCTATCTATTTATCGAAGCTTTGGCAGATGCAGGAGTTCAGACAGGATTGCCAAGAGAAATGGCTCTGAAAATGGCGGCTCAAACAGTAGTTGGTGCAGGTCAAATGGTACTAGAAAGTCAGCAACATCCTGGAGTCTTGAAAGATCAAGTTTGTAGCCCAGGTGGTTCGACCATTGCTGGTGTAGCAAGTCTAGAAGAACGTGCTTTTAGAGGAACCGTTATGGATGCTGTCAACCAAGCCTACAAAAAAACTCAAGAATTAGGCAAATAAGAGGTGGGCAATAAAACTCACCCTCTTTTTTTCTTACAAAGAAGGAAATGAAAAAAGCTTTTCACAAATCCCCTTTTTTTTGATAGAATAGAAGAGAGAAAAATAGAAATGAGTCAGACATGTCAAAAGGATTTTTAGTCTCTCTTGAGGGACCAGAGGGAGCAGGAAAAACAAGCGTTCTTGAAGCCTTAATCCCTATATTAGAGGATAGGGGAGTGGAAGTTTTAACAACCCGTGAACCAGGTGGGGTCTTAATTGGAGAAAAAATTCGCGAAGTTATCCTAGATCCTAGTCATACTGAAATGGATCCTAAGACTGAGCTTCTCCTCTATATTGCTAGTCGTCGACAACACTTGGTGGAAAAGGTCTTACCAGCACTTGCAGCTGGAAAACTGGTTATCATGGATCGCTTTATCGATAGTTCTGTTGCTTATCAGGGCTTTGGGCGTGGTTTAGATATCGATGCTATTGATTGGCTTAATGAGTTTGCGACTGATGGACTGAAACCTGATTTGACTCTTTATTTTGATATTGAAGTCGAAGAGGGGCTGGCACGTATTGCTGCCAATAGTGATCGGGAAGTCAATCGTTTGGACATGGAAGGTCTGGATCTACACCGAAAAGTTCGTCAAGGTTACCTTTCTCTTCTTGAAAGAGAAGGAAATCGCATCGAAAAAATCGATGCTAGCCTACCGCTTGATCAAGTGATTGAAAATACGCAACAGCTACTTTTTGATAGGATGGGATTAAGGAGATGAAGCAAGAGCAATTAAGGGCTTGTCAACCTCTACAATTTGAACGTTTTGTCCATATCTTGGAGCAAGGGCAGCTCAATCACGCCTACCTCTTTTCAGGTAATTTTGGAAGTTTAGAGATGGCGCTTTTTTTGTCTAAAAGTCTCTTTTGTAGTGAGAAAACTGGTATTTTTCCTTGTGAAAAATGTCGGAATTGTAAATTGATTGAGCAGGAAGAGTTTCCTGATGTGACCATAATTAAACCTCTGAATCAAGTCATTAAGACAGAGCGTATTCGAGAATTAGTTGGTCAATTTTCCCAGTCTGGTATTGAAAATCAACGTCAGGTCTTTATTATCGAACAAGCAGAAAAAATGCATGTGAATGCTGCAAATTCTCTTTTAAAGGTTATTGAAGAACCACAGAGCGAAATCTACATTTTCTTTTTGACTGATGATGAGGAACAGATGTTGCCAACGATTCGAAGTCGGACACAGATTTTCCAATTTAAGAAGCAAGTCTCTACTTTAATGTCACAGCTTGAAGAGGCTGGTTTAGTAAAAAATAAAGCCAAACTATTGGCCCAATTTAGTCAGTCTCAGACCGAGGCTGATAAGCTAGTGCATCAAGCAGGATTTTGGACACTAGTAGATGAAAGTGAACGTTTCTTTTCGTGGCTTTTAGCCTCAAAAAAGGAATCTTATTTGCAAGTTGCAAAATTAACGAGTTTGGCTGATGATAAAGAAAAGCAAGATCACGTGCTCAGGATTTTAGAGGTATTAGCCGGGCAGGAGATTTTCAACGTTTCAGCTCGGAACATTTTGCAACATCTCATTCAAGCTCGAAAAATGTGGCGGGCAAATGTCAGCTTTCAAAACGCTTTGGAATACCTGGTTTTACAAAAAAATTAAAGAAATGATAGATTAAAGAAAGGGCTGTAATGAATAAAAAAGAATTATTTGATGCTTTAGATGACTTTTCACAGCAATTGTTGGTAACCTTGGCAGACGTCGAAGCTATCAAGAAAAATCTCAAGAGTCTGGTAGAGGAAAATACAGCTCTTCGTTTAGAAAATGATAAACTGAGAGAACGATTGGGAGAAGTTGAGGAGACAACTCCATCCAAAACTAAACATGTGAGGGAAAATGTTCGTCGCATTTATGAGGACGGTTTTCATGTTTGCCGTGATTTTTATGGTCAACGTCGAGAGCAAGATGCAGAATGTATGTTTTGTGATGAGTTGTTATTTAGGGAGTAAGTATGCAGATTCAAAAGAGTTTTAAGGGACAATCTCCCTATGGCAAGCTTTATCTAGTCGCAACGCCGATTGGTAATCTAGATGATATGACTTTTCGCGCTATTCAGACCTTGAAGGAGGTCGACTGGATCGCGGCAGAAGATACTCGTAACACTGGACTTTTGCTCAAGCATTTTGAAATTTCAACCAAACAAATCAGTTTTCACGAGCATAATGCCAAGGAAAAAATTCCTGATTTGATTGAGTTGTTGAAGCAAGGTCAAAATCTTGCCCAAGTATCTGATGCAGGGATGCCTAGTATTTCTGACCCGGGGCATGATTTGGTCAAGGCTGCCATTGAAGAAGATATCGCAGTTGTCACGGTTCCAGGAGCTAGTGCAGGAATTTCTGCCTTGATTGCCAGCGGTTTAGCGCCACAGCCTCACATATTTTATGGTTTCTTACCACGAAAATCTGGTCAGCAAAAGCAGTTTTTCGAAGCAAAAAAAACTTATCCAGAGACTCAGATTTTCTATGAATCACCTCACCGTGTGGCAGATACGCTAGAAAATATGCTAGAAGTCTACGGTGATCGCTCGGTGGTCTTGGTTAGAGAATTGACTAAAATCTTTGAAGAATATCAACGAGGAAAAATTTCAGAATTACTGGAAAGCATCGCTGAAACACCGCTCAAAGGCGAATGCCTTATCATTGTAGAAGGTGCTAGTCAGGATGTAGAGGATAAGGATGAAAAGGATTTATTCTCTGAGATACAGGACCGCATCCAGCAAGGTATTAAGAAAAATCAGGCCATTAAGGAAGTTGCGAAAATGTACCAGTGGAATAAAAGCCAGCTCTATGCTGCCTACCACGAATGGGAAGAACATCAGGAAAACAACTAGACAGGGAAGTTTGCCTTCTTCCCTTTTTTTGTTATACTAGAAGAAGAAAAAAATAGAAAGATTTGTGGGAGTGAAAAAGTCCGGGGGACTTTTTCAGCCAGAGCCAAGAAATTCGAAAGCGATGAAAGTCCGGGGGACTTTTTCAGCCAGAGCCTGAAAACTCGAGAGCGAAGTAAGTTCGGAGGGAACTTTTTCAACCTGACTCAGGAAATTCACACTCCCAAAGAGGTATTAGTGTCGTGTCTCAATCTTATATCAATGTTATCGGTGCGGGATTGGCGGGTTCTGAAGCAGCCTACCAAATCGCAGAGCGTGGTATTCCAGTTAAACTTTATGAAATGCGTGGTGTCAAGTCAACACCTCAGCATAAAACTGACAATTTTGCCGAGTTAGTTTGTTCGAACTCACTGCGTGGGGATGCTCTTACAAATGCCGTAGGTCTCCTCAAGGAGGAAATGCGCCGCCTAGGTTCTATTATCTTAGGATCAGCAGAAGCAACCCGTGTTCCTGCTGGAGGTGCACTTGCGGTTGACCGTGATGGTTTTTCTCAAATGGTCACTGAAAAAATTGCCAATCATCCCTTGATTGAAGTGGTACGTGACGAAATCACAGAATTGCCAACGGATGCTATTACAGTTGTAGCGACTGGTCCTTTGACTAGTGATGCCCTTGCTGAGAAAATTCACGCTCTTAATGGCGGTGACGGTTTTTATTTCTACGATGCTGCAGCGCCTATTGTGGATGTTAATTCGATTGATATGAACAAGGTTTATCTCAAATCTCGTTATGATAAGGGAGAAGCAGCCTATCTCAATGCTCCTATGACCAAACAAGAGTTTATGGATTTCCATGAAGCCTTGGTAAATGCGGAAGAAGCGCCTCTGAATTCGTTTGAAAAAGAAAAATACTTTGAAGGATGCATGCCAATCGAAGTCATGGCTAAACGGGGTATCAAAACCATGCTCTATGGTCCTATGAAACCAGTTGGTTTGGAGTATCCAGACGATTACACAGGTCCTCGTGATGGAGACTTTAAAACTCCTTATGCGGTCGTTCAGCTTCGTCAGGACAATGCTGCAGGTAGTCTTTATAACATCGTTGGTTTCCAAACTCACCTTAAATGGGGAGAACAAAAGCGTGTCTTCCAAATGATTCCAGGTCTTGAAAATGCAGAGTTTGTCCGTTATGGAGTCATGCACCGCAATTCTTACATGGATTCACCAAATCTTCTTGAGCAGACATACCGTTCTAAGAAACAGCCAAATCTATTCTTCGCTGGTCAGATGACGGGTGTGGAAGGCTATGTTGAGTCAGCGGCATCAGGTCTAGTAGCTGGTATTAACGCAGCTCGTCTTTTCAAGGGAGAAAGTCCTGCTATTTTCCCAGAGACAACAGCAATTGGAAGTCTAGCTCATTACATCACCCATGCTGATAGTAAACACTTCCAACCAATGAACGTCAATTTCGGAATTATCAAGGAATTGGAAGGCGACCGCATTCGTGATAAGAAGGCTCGTTATGAAAAAATTGCAGAGCGTGCCTTGGCTGATTTGGAAAACTTTTTATCCGTTTAAAATTTTCAAAAGAATAACTCATGAGACTATAAAATTCTCAAAAAATGTGATAAAATAGTTTGAATAAAATAAAGGAGCGAAGTCAGGTGGAACCCAAATATAAACGTATTTTGATTAAGTTATCAGGTGAGGCCCTTGCTGGCGAACGTGGTGTCGGAATTGACATCAAAACTGTTCAAGCAATGGCTCAAGAAATTCAAGAAGTACATAACTTAGGTATTGAGATTGCCCTCGTTATTGGTGGAGGAAATCTCTGGCGTGGAGAACCTGCAGCAGAAGCTGGAATGGATCGTGTACAAGCAGACTATACAGGAATGCTTGGAACCGTTATGAATGCTCTTGTGATGGCAGATTCATTGCAACAAGTTGGTGTGGATACACGTGTTCAAACAGCCATTGCTATGCAACAAGTAGCAGAACCTTACGTTCGTGGTCGTGCCCTTCGTCATCTTGAAAAAGGACGCATTGTTATCTTTGGTGCGGGAATTGGTTCACCATACTTCTCAACAGATACAACAGCGGCTCTTCGTGCAGCTGAGATTGAAGCGGACGCTATCTTGATGGCTAAGAATGGGGTTGATGGTGTCTACAATGCTGATCCTAAAAAGGATAAGACAGCTGTTAAATTTGAAGAGTTGACTCACCGTGACGTGATCAATAAAGGTCTCCGTATCATGGACTCAACAGCTTCAACACTTTCAATGGACAATGATATTGACTTGGTAGTTTTTAACATGAACCAACCAGGAAATATTAAACGTGTTGTATTTGGTGAAAATATCGGAACTACAGTTTCAAATAATATCGAAGAAAAGGAATAAGAAATCATTATGGCAAACGCAATCGTAGAAAAAGCAAAAGAGAGAATGACCCAATCTCACCACTCACTTGCTCGTGAGTTTGGAAGTATTCGTGCTGGCCGTGCTAACGCTAGCTTGCTTGACCGCATCCACGTTGAGTACTATGGTGTTGAAACACCACTTAACCAAATTGCTTCTATCACAATCCCAGAAGCGCGTGTCTTGTTGGTAACACCATTTGACAAATCATCTTTGAAAGATATCGAACGTGCTTTGAATGCTTCAGACCTAGGTATTACACCAGCTAACGATGGCTCTGTTATTCGCTTGGTAATCCCAGCTCTTACAGAAGAAACTCGTCGCGACCTTGCTAAAGAAGTGAAAAAAGTCGGTGAAAATGCTAAAGTTGCTATCCGTAATATCCGTCGTGATGCTATGGACGAGGCTAAGAAACAAGAAAAAGCAAAAGAAATCACTGAAGACGAATTGAAGAGTCTTGAAAAAGATATTCAAAAAGCAACAGACGATGCTGTTAAACACATCGACGAAATGACTGCCAACAAAGAAAAAGAAATCTTGGAAGTCTAAGAAATAAACAGAAAAACTCAGTTGGCATTGCTGGCTGAGTTTTATTCGAAAGAAGGAAATATGAATACAAATCTTGCAAGTTTTATCGTTGGACTCATCATCGATGAAAATGACCGTTTTTACTTTGTTCAAAAGGATGGTCAAACATATGCCCTAGCTAAAGAAGAAGGTCAGCATACAGTTGGTGATACGGTCAAAGGTTTTGCTTACACAGACATGAAGCAAAAACTACGTTTGACAACTCTAGAGGTCACTGCAACTCAGGACCAATTTGGTTGGGGAACCGTAACAGAGGTTCGTAAGGACCTTGGGGTTTTTGTTGATACAGGATTACCAGACAAGGAAATCGTTGTGTCACTAGATATTCTCCCTGAACTTAAAGAACTCTGGCCAAAGAAAGGTGATCGACTTTATATTCGTCTAGAAGTGGATAAGAAGGACCGTATCTGGGGAATCTTAGCTTATCAGGAAGATTTCCAACGATTGGCACGTCCTGCCTACAATAACATGCAGAATCAAAATTGGCCAGCCATTGTTTACCGTCTTAAGCTATCAGGAACTTTTGTTTACCTACCAGAAAATAACATGCTTGGTTTTATCCATCCTAGCGAGCGTTACGCAGAACCTCGTTTGGGGCAAGTGTTAGATGTACGTGTTATTGGCTTCCGTGAGGTGGACCGCACACTTAATCTTTCACTTAAACCTCGCTCTTTTGAGATGTTGGAGAACGATGCGCAGATGATCTTGACTTACTTGGAAAGTAATGGTGGATTTATGACCTTAAATGACAAATCTTCACCAGATGACATTAAAGCAACTTTTGGTATCTCGAAAGGTCAGTTTAAAAAAGCACTCGGTGGTTTAATGAAAGCTGGAAAAATTAAACAAGACCAGTTTGGTACTGAATTAATTTAGGGAGGCTTATGAGAAAATCATTTTATACTTGGCTGATGACCGAGCGCAACCCTAAAAGCAATAGTCCCAAGGCAATTTTAGCGGATCTTGCCTTTGAGGAATCCGCTTTTCCGAAGCATACAGATGATTTCGATCAAGTGAGTCGTTTTTTAGAGGAACATGCTAGCTTTTCCTTTAATATGGGAGACTTCGATCGTATCTGGCAGGAATATTTAGAACATTAAGTCTACTAGATGAGGTTTGGGATAGTAATTTCTCGGCCTCTTTGCTATAATATAGTCATTCAGTTTAACTTTTACTAGCTTCTAATCGACTTTTTAACTACTAAAAGCAAACGAAACATTTTATAGAATTAAAAGAGTTAGAGAGGTTCTTTGTTTGAAGGAACATTCAATAGACATTCAGCTTAGTCATCCAGATGATTTGTTTCATCTTTTTGGTTCTAATGAGCGCCATCTTCGTTTGATGGAGGATGAGTTAGATGTCATCATCCATGCTCGTACAGAGATTGTACAAGTCTTGGGGGAGGAGTCGGCTTGTGAGGAAGCCCGCCAAGTTATCCAAGCCTTGATGGTCTTGGTCAATCGTGGAATGACTGTTGGAACTCCGGATGTGGTGACAGCCATTACAATGGTTAAGAATAATGAAATCGATAAGTTTGTCGCCCTCTATGAAGAAGAGATTATCAAGGATAATACAGGTAAGCCCATCCGTGTTAAAACCCTGGGTCAAAAGCTTTATGTGGATAGTGTCAAGCAACACGATGTGACCTTTGGTATTGGGCCGGCAGGAACAGGTAAGACCTTCTTAGCAGTGACTTTGGCCGTAACAGCCCTCAAGCGTGGACAAGTCAAGCGAATCATACTGACACGTCCAGCAGTAGAAGCAGGAGAGAGCCTAGGATTTCTTCCAGGAGATCTCAAGGAAAAGGTTGATCCTTATCTTCGTCCAGTTTATGATGCCTTGTACCAGATACTTGGGAAGGATCAAACAACCCGTCTCATGGAACGTGAAATTATTGAGATTGCACCTTTGGCCTATATGCGTGGACGTACCTTGGATGATGCCTTTGTTATATTGGATGAAGCCCAAAATACAACTATCATGCAGATGAAGATGTTCTTGACACGTCTTGGATTCAATTCAAAAATGATTGTCAATGGGGATATTAGCCAGATTGACCTACCCCGTAATGTTAAGTCAGGTTTGATTGATGCCCAAGAAAAACTTAAGAACATTCACCAGATCGACTTTGTACACTTCTCAGCCAAGGATGTGGTTCGCCATCCAGTCGTTGCTCAGATTATCAGAGCCTATGAACCTCGACCTGTCAAAGCTGAAGAAAATCAAGAGGAAACAGAATAGTAAAAAAGAGCAGTTGAAAAGCTGCTCTTTTTTTTGTAGTATTAATTTATAAATCATTTTAGACAAGTTCACTGATTGAAGTGAAGTCACGTTCTAAACCTTCAGCAACTGGTTGACTTGTGAGTTGACCTTGATAAGTTGTTACACCTTCAAGCAAACCAGCATCTTCAAGGATTGCTTTCTTAAATCCTTTTCCTGCCAAGGCTTCGATATATGGAAGAGTAACATTTGTAAGGGCGATCGTAGATGTGCGAGCAACTGCTCCAGGAATGTTAGCAACGGCATAGTGAAGAACACCGTGTTTTTCATAGACAGGCTCATCATGGGTTGTCACACGGTCAGCTGTTGCAATAACACCACCTTGGTCTACAGCAACGTCTACGATGACAGAACCAGGACGCATTTGTTGTACCATTTCATCTGTCACCAATTTTGGAGCTTTGGCACCAGGAATCAAGACAGCACCGATAACAACGTCTGCTTCACGCACACTTGCTTCGATATTAAATGGGTTAGACATCAAAGTTTGGATTTGGTGACCAAAGACATCTTCTAGGACAGAGAGGCGTTTAGCACTGATATCAAGAATGGTTACTTGAGCTCCCAAACCAAGAGCGATGCGAGCTGCGTGTGTACCAACAACACCACCACCGATGATGGTTACTTTTCCTTTTGGAACACCAGGGACACCACCGAGTAGAACTCCTGAACCACCAGCTTGTTTCGTCAAGAAGTGGGCTCCGATTTGGACTGCCATACGACCAGCAACTTCACTCATTGGAACCAATAGAGGGAGTTGTCCTTGAGTATCATGGACTGTCTCATAAGCAACACCCGTTGTTTTAGCTGCAAGCATAGCATCAGCCAATTCTGGAGCAGCTGCCATGTGCAAGTAGGTGAAGAGAAGTAAATCGTCACGCAAGAATTGATATTCACTAGCAAGGGGTTCTTTTACTTTGACCACTAATTCTGCAGCCCAGGCTTCAGCAGCAGTTGCGACAATTTCAGCTCCTTGCTTTTCATAGTCAGCATCAGCAAAACCAGAACCAAGTCCAGCATTTGTTTCGATGAGGACTCGGTGGCCACGACCAACAAGACTCTGTACACCAGCAGGTGTCAAAGCAACACGATTTTCATTATTTTTAATTTCCTTTGGAATTCCAATTAACATAGGATAACTCACTTTCTATTAAGCTGTTTCAATTTATGTATCACATCATTCGTCAGAGTTTTTGTGATGACTTTATTGTATATGAAACCGTTTTAAATTGCAAGAAAAACTTGTAAACCTATTTCTTTTATGTTATTCTTTTAGCAACCTATTTTCGGAGGTGTGATCATGGAATCACTATTTATCAAACTAGCTAAGCATCAAATTATCGAAACAGAACGCTTAGTGCTTAGACCTGTAACACTTGATGATGCAGAAGCTATGTTTGAGTATGCTTCAAATAAAGAAAATACACGCTATACTTTTCCAACCAATCAAAGTTTAGAGGAAACCAAGAATAATATTGCTCAATTTTATCTAGCTAATCCCTTGGGGCGTTGGGGTATTGAATTAAAAAGTAGTGGAGAGTTTATCGGAACTATTGACCTGCACAAGATGGATACTGTTCTTAAGAAGGCAGCTATTGGTTACATTATCAATCAAAAACATTGGAACCAAGGATTGACGACAGAAGCCAATCGTGCCGTGATTGAACTAGCTTTTGAAAAGATTGGAATGAATAAGTTGACCGCTCTTCACGATAAAGATAATCCTGCGTCAGGAAAGGTCATGGAGAAATCAGGTATGCGCTTTTCTCACGAAGAACCTTATGCTAGAATAGATAAAAACGAACCTGGAAGAATCGTAACAGATGTCCATTATGTCTTAACCAAGGAAGATTTTTTTGCAAATAAGTAAGCAGTTGAAATGATTTTTCAGCTGTTTTTTTCTTTGCCTTACGAATAAGATAAGAGAGGAGAAAATATGGAAGAACTTATTGAGAAAATCAAAGAATATAAAATCATTGTTATCTGTGCTGGTTTGGGCTTGGTCTTAGGCGGATTTTTCCTCCTAAAGCCAGTCGCTCAAGCACCTGCTAAGGAAACAAAGGTACAGACTGAAGTTGCAGCTGTTCCAAAGGATTCGACGGATGAAAAGGAAGATGGAAATCATAAAGAAGAAGCGGTCGAGCAAGATCTAATTACTGTCGATGTCAAAGGTGCTGTCAAATCACCTGGAATCTATGACTTGCCAGTTGGAAGTCGTATCAATGATGCTGTTCAAAAAGCTGGTGGATTGACAGATAATGCTGATAGCAAGTCTATCAATCTTGCCCAAAGAATTAGTGATGAAGCACTTGTCTATGTTCCGACTAAGGAAGAAGCTACTAGTCAAGAAATGCCATCAAGTACTTCCAACAGCAAGGAAAATAAGAAAGTCAATCTCAATAAAGCTAGTTTAGAGGAACTGAAACAAGTTAAAGGCTTAGGTGCTAAACGTGCTCAAGACATTATTGACCATCGTGATTCCAACGGTAAATTTAAGTCAGTAGATGAGCTCAAGAAAGTGTCAGGTATTGGTGCAAAAACGATAGAAAAGCTAAAAGAATATGTCACAGTGGATTAGTCGCTTTCCAATTCCAAAAATCTATCTCAGTTTTCTTTTGCTATGGCTTTACTATGCAATCTTTTCAGCAAGTGTATTAGCACTTTTGGGCTTTGTCTTTTTACTGGTCTGCCTCTTTTTCCAATTTCCATGGAAAACTGTGACCAAGGTCCTCTTGATTTGTGGACTTTTTGGGAGTTGGTTTGCATTTCAAAAATGGCAGCAAGAAGAAGCTAGTAAACATCTCGTTGACTCGGTTGATACGGTCCGAATCTTACCTGATACCATCAAGGTAAATGGGGATAGTCTTTCTTTTCGTGGAAAGGCTGACGGTAGACTCTTTCAGGTCTATTATAAACTTCAATCAGAAGCAGAAAAAGAAGACTTTCAACAACTAACGGATATTTATGAAATTACTTTAGAAGGGAAATTAGCTAGCCCTCAAGGGGCAAGAAATTTTGCTGGTTTTGATTATCGTAATTATCTAAAAAGTCAAGGGATTTATCAAACCTTGACCATTTCGAAAATTTCAGATATGCAAGCCACGAGCAGTTGGGATATAGGAGAAAATCTATCAAGCTTACGGAGAAAAGCAGTTGTCTGGATAAAAAGGAACTTTCCCGACCCCATGCGCAACTACATGACAGGTCTGTTATTAGGGCACTTGGACACAGACTTTGAGGAAATGAATGAACTCTATTCTAGCCTCGGAATTATTCACCTATTTGCATTGTCAGGAATGCAGGTCGGATTTTTCATGAATGCTTTTAAAAAGTCACTCTTGCGATTGGGCTTGACACAAGAGAAGTTCAAATGGCTAGCTTATCCATTTTCTTTGTTTTATGCAGGTTTGACAGGATTTTCAGCCTCTGTGATTAGAAGTCTTTTACAAAAGATCTTGGCTCAGCATGGCTTCAAGTCATTGGATAATTTTGCTTTAACGATTCTTATTCTATTTCTTATCATGCCGAATTTCTTCCTAACTGCTGGTGGAGTGCTCTCCTGTGCCTATGCCTTTATCCTAACTATGACAAGTAAAGAAGGTCAAGGCATAAAAGCTATTGCCAGAGAGAGTTTCATTATTTCCTTGGGAATCTTGCCAATCTTATCATTCTATTTTTCAGAATTTCAACCGTGGTCTATCCTCTTGACTTTTGTTTTTTCATTCTTATTTGACATGGTCTTGTTACCACTCTTGTCGATTCTCTTTTGTCTGTCATGCATCTATCCTATTACCCAGTTTAACTTTCTCTTTGAATGGCTAGAAAACATCATACGCTATGTATCTCAGCTATCTAATAGGCCCTTTGTTTTTGGTCAACCGAGTCTTTGGGTTCTGGTATTTCTTTTAATTTCTTTGGCGCTGATTTATGATTATAGAAAGAATTTGAAAAAAATATCTATGCTTGGCATAGTTGCCATCTCGTTCTTTTTAGTTACCAAACATCCACTGGAAAATGAACTAACGGTCTTAGATATGGAGCAGGGGCGAAGCATTTTCCTAAGAGATCTGACAGGCAAGACCATTCTACTGGATGTCGGAGAGAAGTCTGAAGTTGAAAAGAAAGAAGCCTGGCAGGAGAAAGTCACCACGAGCGTTGCCAAACGGAGTTTAATTCCCTATCTGAAAAGTAGAGGAGTGGCAAAGATTGATCAGCTGGTTCTAACGACTAGTGATACTAAGCAGTTAGATCATGTGTTAGAAATCAGTAAAGCCTTAGATCTTGGAGAGATTCTAGTAACTGAAGAAACTTTATCTAAGAGAGAATTTATGGATAAGCTGAAGGAAAGCAAAGTCAAGGTAGTTGTCATCAAAACTGGACAGCAGTTACCTATTTTTGGAAGTAGTTTGGAAGTAATCGCAACTCAAAATAAGGATAAAAATGATTCAATTACAATGTATGGAAAGTTACTAAACCAAACCTTTCTAGTTACTGGAAATATAGAGGAGAAGTTTTTAACGAGCTATTATCCAAGGCTGCAAGCAGATGTAGTGATAACTCATCAGCAAGTATCAAATAAAAAAACAGATATCGAAATCTTCAAAACTGTACACCCTAAAATCACTGTTATTTCAATAGACAAGAAAAAATCATTTAAAGTTAAAAATGGGGAGAATAAGCAAGAAGATAAAGAACTTGAGAATTTGGTATTAAAAACTGACAAAAAGGGCGCTATTCGCTTTAAGGGATGGACTACTTGGAATGTTGAAACAGTTCAATAACGTTTTCATAGAAAACTAAAAATTAAAATTGTCTAAACAATCATTCAAGGCTTGATTTTGAACCCTGTTTACTATAAAATAGTTAAGATTGGTGTCAAACTTTTATATTGCAAATAGGAGAAAAAATGACAAAAACTTTGAAACGTCCTGAGGTTCTATCACCTGCAGGAACACTAGAAAAACTAAAAGTAGCTGTTCAATACGGAGCAGACGCTGTCTTTATCGGTGGTCAGGCCTATGGTTTACGTAGCCGTGCTGGTAACTTCACTTTCGAACAAATGGAAGAAGGAGTACAGTTCGCGGCTAAGTATGGAGCTAAGGTATATGTGGCTGCCAATATGGTTATGCACGAAGGAAACGAAGAAGGGGCCGGCGAATGGTTCCGTAAGTTGCGTGATATTGGGATTGCAGCGGTTATCGTGTCTGATCCAGCCTTAATCATGATTGCAGCAACAGAAGCACCAGGACTTGAAATCCACCTTTCAACACAAGCTAGTGCGACCAACTATGAAACTCTTGAATTCTGGAAAGAACTTGGATTGACTCGCGTTGTTTTGGCGCGTGAGGTTTCTATGGAAGAATTGGCAGAAATTCGCAAACGTACAGATGTTGAGATTGAAGCCTTCGTACATGGAGCTATGTGTATTTCCTACTCTGGTCGTTGTACGCTCTCTAACCATATGAGTATGCGTGATGCCAACCGTGGTGGATGTTCACAATCTTGCCGTTGGAAATATGACCTTTACGATATGCCATTTGGTAAAGAGCGTAAGAGTCTCAAGGGAGAAATTCCTGAAGAATTTTCAATGTCAGCTGTTGATATGTCGATGATTGACCATATTCCAGATATGATTGAAAATGGTGTGGATAGTTTGAAGATTGAAGGCCGTATGAAGTCCATCCACTATGTTTCAACTGTGACAAACTGCTATAAAGCTGCCGTTGATGCTTACCTTGAGAGCCCTGAAAAGTTTGAAGCTATCAAACAAGACTTGATTGATGAAATGTGGAAGGTTGCCCAACGTGAGTTGGCTACAGGTTTCTACTACGGAACACCATCTGAAAATGAGCAACTTTTCGGAGCTCGTCGTAAGATTCCAGAATACAAGTTTGTTGCTGAAGTAGTAGCTTATGATGCTGCGACGCAAACAGCAACTATTCGCCAACGTAACGTTATCAACGAAGGTGACCAAGTTGAGTTTTATGGCCCAGGTTTCCGCCATTTTGAAACTTATATCGAAGACCTTCATGATGCTAAAGGTAATAAAATTGATCGCGCCCCAAATCCAATGGAACTTTTAACCATCAAGGTTCCTCAACCAGTACAAGCTGGTGATATGGTCCGTGCTTTGAAAGAAGGTTTGATTAATCTTTACAAAGAAGATGGAACAAGCGTCACAGTTCGTGCCTAGATAAGGAAAAATCATGGTTCAAGCTCAGGGTTTACTAGTAGATGATGAAAGCAGATGTGTTCATTACCATAGTGACAAAGATATCGTAGCGCTCCAGTGTTATCAGTGTAAAAAATACTATGCCTGTTATCAGTGTCACAATGTACTAGAGAAGCACACATTTTCTCCTTATCCTTTATATCTAAGACAGGATAAACCTATCTTATGTGGTTCCTGTAAGAACACCCTAACTTATGAGGAGTATAGAGAAAAGGGGAGCTGTCCTTATTGTGTAGCACTCTTTAATCCAACTTGCCAAAGTCATCACTCGTATTATTTCAAATAAGTAATTGTAAATCCAGGTTTTGAAACTTGGATTTTTCTTTTCAGAAAAATAGGAAAGATAAGGAAAATAATCTGAAAAGACATTAAAATTTTCTATATAGATGTCTTGAAAATCGTAAAAATAGAAATAAATGATTAGAAACGCTTTCAATGCTAGTAAAAAGTTGACAAAAGCAAATTTTAGGACTAAACTAGGGAAGTAAATTTAATTTAAAAAAGGAGAATTCGTCATGAATTTAACATTTTTCGGTCTATGTCTTGCCTGTATGGGTGTATCTCTTGCAGAAGGATTTTTGATGAACGGTTTGTTCAAATCTGCAGCACGCCAACCAGATATCATTCCTCAATTGCGTAGTTTGATGATCATGGGGATTGCCTTTATCGAAGGAACATTCTTTGTAACCCTAGCGATGTCATTTGTCATTAAATAGACAACTCTATTTAGAAATGGAGGTGTCAAACCATGGAAGAAAGTTTGAATCCAACCGTTAATATTGGACCAATATCCTTTGATTTGACCCTGCTTGCCATGTCTCTTGTAACTGTTTTGATGGTTTTTGCCTTTGTCTATTGGGCAAGTCGTAAAATGACCATCCGTCCAAAGGGCAAACAAAATGCTCTTGAGATGATTTATGACTTTGTGATTAGTTTTGCAAAACCAAACATTGGAGATTCATACATCAAGGACTATTCCTTGTTTCTATTTTCTCTTTTCTTGTTTATTTTGGTTGCCAACAATATTGGCTTAATGGCAAAAGTACAAACAACAAACGGTTATAACTTGTGGACTTCCCCAACAGCCAACCTTGGATACGATTTATCCCTCTCATTATTGATCACTTTAATCGCCCATGTAGAAGGAGTTCGTCGTAGAGGTGTTAAAGAATATTTGAGTGCATTTGTTACACCTGGCTTCATGACTCCGATGAACATTTTAGAAGAGTTCACCAATTTTGCTTCCTTGGCGATTCGGATCTACGGAAATATTTTTGCCGGTGAGGTCTTAGCTGGATTGCTATTAGCCTTGTCACAAAATGCTTTGTATTGGTATCCTTTTGCCTTTATCGCAAACATGTTATGGACAGCCTTCTCAATTTTCATTTCATGTATCCAGGCTTATGTATTTACCATGTTGTCATCTATGTACATTGGTAAAAAAATAAATGAAGGGGAAGAGTAAGTAGAGGAGGATTAGAAGATGGATTTAACTATTAGTACCATTATCGGTGACTTTATTCTTATCGCTGGTTCCTTCCTTTTATTGATCTTTTTAGTGAAAAAATATGCTTGGGGAAATATTTCCAGCATCTTAGATGAACGTGCTGAAAAGATTTCTTCAGATATTGATGGTGCCGAGGAAGCCCGTAAAAAGGCTGAGGAACTGGCTAACAAACGTGAAGCTGAGTTAGCGGGTAGCCGTACCGAAGCTAAAACGATTATCGAGAATGCAAAGGAAACTGCAGAGAAAAGTAGAGCCGATATTTTAGCCGAAGCTAAACTTGAAGCAGGCCGCTTAAAAGAAAAAGCCAACCAAGAAATTGCGCAAAACAAAGCTGAGGCTTTACAAAGCGTTAAAGGTGAGGTAGCAGATTTGACAGTTAGTTTAGCTGGAAAAATCATCTCACAAAACCTTGACGGTCATGCCCATAAAGAACTCATTGATCAGTATATCGATCAGCTAGGAGAAGCTTAATGGACAAAAAGACAGTAAAGGTAATTGAAAAATACAGCATGCCTTTTGTCCAATTGGTGATTGAAAAAGGAGAAGAAGACCGTATCTTTTCAGACTTGACTCAAATTAAGCAAGTCGCTGAAGAAACAGACTTGCCTTCTTTTTTGACTCAGGTAGATGTTGATGAGTCTGACAAGGAAAAAACAGTCAGTTATTTCCAAGACTCTGCATCGCCATTATTACAAAACTTTATTCAAGTTCTGTTGTACAATCATCGATCAAATCTTTTTTATGATGTGATTGTAGATTGTTTAAACCGTCTTGAGAAAGAAACGAATCGTTTTGAAGTAACGATTATGTCTGCTCATCCTCTAACCGATGAACAGAAAGAACGTCTACTTCCTATTATAGAGAAAAAGATGTCTTTAAAAGTGCGTAGCATTAAAGAAGAAATCGACGATAGTTTAATCGGTGGTTTTGTCATTATCGCCAATCACAAGACAATTAATGTTAGTATTAAACAACAACTTAAAGTTGTTAAGGAAAATTTGAAATAGAAAGTG
The DNA here is from genome assembly GCF_001808705.1 of Streptococcus sp. HMSC074B11. GTDB lineage: Bacteria > Bacillota > Bacilli > Lactobacillales > Streptococcaceae > Streptococcus. The sequence continues at coordinate 109,351 of NZ_KV794309.1, forward strand.
GTGTTCTTTTGGCAATTAACGCACAAGAAATCAGCGCTTTAATTAAGCAACAAATTGAAAATTTCAAACCTAATTTTGATGTGACTGAAACTGGTGTTGTAACCTACATCGGTGATGGAATTGCGCGTGCTCATGGCCTTGAAAATGCCATGAGCGGTGAGTTGTTGATTTTTGAAAACGGCTCTTATGGTATGGCGCAAAACTTAGAATCAACAGACGTTGGTATTATCATTCTTGGAGACTTTACAGATATCCGTGAAGGCGACACCATTCGTCGTACAGGAAAAATCATGGAAGTTCCAGTTGGTGATAGCTTGATTGGACGTGTCGTGGATCCACTTGGTCGCCCAGTAGATGGGCTTGGTCCAATCGACACAAACAAGACTCGTCCAGTTGAAGCACAAGCACCTGGGGTAATGCAACGTAAATCAGTATCAGAACCATTGCAAACTGGTTTGAAAGCTATTGATGCCCTTGTTCCAATCGGACGTGGTCAACGTGAGTTGATTATCGGTGACCGTCAAACAGGGAAAACAACCATCGCTATTGATGCTATCTTGAACCAAAAAGGTCAAGATATGATTTGTATCTATGTTGCGATTGGTCAAAAAGAATCAACAGTTCGTACACAAGTAGAAACACTTCGCCAGTACGGAGCTTTGGATTACACAATCGTTGTGACAGCTTCAGCTTCACAACCTTCACCATTGCTTTTCCTTGCACCTTATGCAGGAGTTGCTATGGCCGAAGAATTTATGTACCAAGGTAAACATGTCTTGATCGTTTATGATGACTTATCTAAACAAGCGGTAGCTTATCGTGAACTTTCTCTCTTGCTCCGTCGTCCACCCGGTCGTGAAGCCTTCCCAGGGGATGTCTTCTACCTTCACAGTCGTCTACTTGAGCGTTCTGCTAAAGTTTCTGATGAACTAGGTGGTGGATCTATCACAGCTCTTCCATTTATCGAAACACAAGCAGGAGATATCTCAGCCTATATCGCTACAAACGTAATCTCTATTACAGATGGACAAATCTTCTTAAGCGATAGTCTCTTTAATGCTGGTATCCGTCCGGCTATTGATGCAGGTTCTTCTGTATCTCGTGTTGGTGGTTCTGCACAGATTAAGGCCATGAAGAAAGTTGCTGGTACACTCCGTATTGACCTCGCTTCATACCGTGAGCTGGAAGCCTTCACTAAATTTGGTTCTGACTTGGATGCAGCTACTCAGGCTAAATTGAACCGTGGTCGTCGTACTGTAGAAGTATTGAAACAACCAGTTCACAAACCATTACCTGTTGAGAAACAAGTTACTATTCTCTATGCTTTGACCCATGGTTTCTTGGATACAATTCCTGTAGACGATATCGTTCGTTTCGAAGAAGAGTTCCATATGTTCTTTGATGCTCAACATCCTGAGATTTTGGAAACCATTCGTGAAACAAAAGACTTGCCAGATGAAGCAGTCTTGGATGCTGCGATTACTGAGTTTCTCAATCAATCAAGCTTCCAATAAGAATAGAGGTGTCAGATGGCAGTATCTCTAAATGATATTAAAACAAAAATCGCCTCAACAAAAAATACTAGTCAAATCACTAACGCGATGCAGATGGTTTCTGCAGCTAAGTTAGGTCGTTCTGAAGAAGCAGCTCGTAACTTCCAAGTTTATGCACAAAAAGTGCGTAAGTTGGTTACAGATATCCTTCACGGAGATGGTGCCGGCGGATCAACAAATCCAATGTTGATTAGCCGCCCGGTCAAAAAAACAGGCTATATCGTCATTACATCTGACCGTGGTCTTGTTGGAGGATATAATTCTTCCATCTTGAAAGCAGTCATGGAAATTCAGCAAGAATACCATCCTTCAGGTGATGACTTTGAGGTCATCTGTATTGGTGGTATGGGAGCAGATTTCTTCAAATCACGCGGTATTCAACCAATCTATGAATTGCGTGGACTTGCGAGTCAACCGAGCTTTGATGAAGTTCGTAAGATTATCTCTAAAACGATTGAAATGTATCAAAATGAACTTTTTGATGAGCTTTACGTTTGCTACAACCACCACGTGAATACATTGACAAGTCAAATGCGTGTAGAACAGATGCTTCCAATCGTGGACTTGGATCCAAATGAAGCAGATGATAACTATAGCTTGACATTTGAGCTTGAAACAAGTCGTGAAGAAATCTTGGATCAATTGCTGCCACAGTTTGCAGAAAGTATGATTTATGGTGCTATTATTGATGCCAAGACAGCTGAAAATGCTGCTGGTATGACAGCCATGCAAACAGCGACTGATAATGCCAAAAAAGTGATTAATGATTTGACAATCCAGTATAACCGTGCCAGACAGGCGGCGATTACACAAGAAATCACAGAAATTGTGGCAGGAGCTAGTGCTTTAGAATAGGCTCTAGTCCAGCTCGTATGAAAATGAACTTATACTCAATGAAAATCAAAGAGCAA
>NZ_KV794309.1:111914-175005 GCF_001808705.1 Streptococcus sp. HMSC074B11
TGGTTTGAAGAGATTTTCGAAGAGTATTAGGACCTAGTTGAGCTAGGAACCGACAGTATCTTATATAGAATAGGAGAAGGAGATGAGTTCAGGTAAAATTGCTCAGGTTATCGGACCCGTTGTAGACGTTTTGTTTGCAGCTGGAGAAAAACTACCTGAGATTAACAATGCACTTGTCGTCTACAAAAATGACGAAAAGAAAACAAAAATCGTCCTTGAAGTAGCCTTAGAGTTGGGGGATGGTATGATTCGTACCATCGCCATGGAATCAACAGATGGTTTGACTCGTGGAATGGAAGTATTGGACACAGGTCGTCCAATCTCTGTACCAGTAGGTAAAGAAACCTTGGGACGTGTCTTCAACGTTTTGGGAGACACTATTGACTTGGAAGCTCCTTTTGGAGAAGATGCAGAGCGTCAGCCAATTCATAAAAAAGCACCTACTTTTGATGAGTTGTCTACCTCTTCAGAAATTTTAGAAACAGGGATTAAGGTTATCGACCTTCTTGCCCCATATCTTAAAGGTGGTAAGGTCGGGCTCTTCGGTGGTGCCGGAGTTGGTAAGACTGTCTTGATTCAAGAGTTGATTCACAACATTGCCCAAGAACACGGTGGTATTTCAGTATTTACTGGTGTTGGGGAACGTACTCGTGAAGGGAACGACTTATATTGGGAAATGAAGGAATCAGGCGTTATCGAGAAAACAGCCATGGTATTTGGTCAGATGAATGAGCCACCAGGAGCACGTATGCGTGTTGCCCTTACTGGTTTAACAATCGCTGAATACTTCCGTGATGTAGAAGGTCAAGACGTTCTTCTCTTCATTGACAACATTTTCCGTTTCACACAAGCTGGTTCAGAAGTATCTGCCCTTTTAGGTCGTATGCCATCAGCCGTTGGTTACCAACCAACCCTCGCAACAGAAATGGGTCAATTGCAAGAACGTATCACTTCAACTAAAAAAGGTTCTGTAACCTCTATCCAGGCTATCTACGTGCCAGCGGATGACTATACTGACCCAGCGCCAGCAACAGCCTTCGCTCACTTGGATTCTACAACTAACTTGGAACGTAAATTGGTTCAATTGGGGATTTACCCAGCCGTTGACCCACTTGCTTCAAGTTCACGTGCCTTGGCACCTGAAATTGTTGGAGAAGAGCATTATGCAGTAGCTGCTGAAGTGAAACGTGTGCTTCAACGTTACCATGAGTTGCAAGATATCATCGCCATCCTTGGTATGGATGAACTTTCTGATGAAGAAAAGACTTTGGTTGCTCGTGCACGCCGTATTCAGTTCTTCCTTTCACAAAACTTCAACGTTGCGGAACAATTTACTGGTCAACCAGGTTCCTATGTTCCAGTAGCGGAAACAGTTCGTGGATTTAAGGAAATTCTTGATGGAAAACACGATCATCTCCCAGAAGATGCCTTCCGTGGAGTAGGTTCAATCGAAGATGTTATTGCTAAGGCTGAAAAAATGGGATTTTAAGAGGTGATCTATGGCTCAGTTAACTGTCCAGATCGTGACACCAGATGGCCTCGTCTATGATCACCATGCCAGCTTTGTATCGGTTCGAACTCTGGATGGTGAGATGGGGATCTTGCCACGACATCAAAATATGATTGCGGTATTAGCAGTTGATGAAGTTAAAGTCAAACGTATTGATGATGATTCTCATGTGAACTGGATTGCAGTAAATGGAGGAATCATCGAGATTGCAAATGATGTGATTACTATCATTGCAGACTCAGCTGAGCGTGCTCGTGATATCGATATTAGCCGTGCAGAACGTGCCAAACTTCGTGCCGAACGTGAAATTGAAGAAGCACAAGACAAACACTTGATTGACCAAGAGCGTCGTGCTAAGATTGCATTACAACGTGCTATTAACCGAATCAATGTCGGAAATAAACTATAAAAAAATGAGGTTGGGACAAAAAGATCCCGACCTCACTTTTTATTAGCAATCAAACTTTGACGCGGTAGCTGAATGAACTTTTTGTTCGTCTTTTAGATTCCAAAAAGCTCCTAATCATCCTCGCGGGGTTGGGACTACAAAATCTAGACTTTGTCTATAGATTTCTGTCCCACCGCCATTTTTCTATGTTTAAAAAGTGACGCAAACCGCTTCAGGAACGTGAAAGTCATTGGAAAGTTCTGCAAGACGACCAGTTTCTGGATTGCGTTTAAATACTGTTGCATTATCAGAATCCTGATGAACAGCGATGAGAAATTCTTGGTCTGGTGAGAGAATAAAATCTCGAGGAGTTTTTCCGTTTGTAGGAACGAATTCCAACAATTCTAAACTGCCATCAGCTAGAATTGTGTAGACTACAATAGAATCGTGACCACGGTTTGATGCGTAAAGATATTTTCCATCTTCTGAGAGACGAATTGCAGCAGTTCCATTAAAGTCATTAAATCCTTCAGGGAGTGTAGAAATAACTTGCATTTTTTCAAATGCACCAACACCATCATAAATCAAAACTTCAATTGTACTATTGAGTTCACAGATGAGATAAGCAATTTTGTAGTGGTTATGAAAAACAAGGTGACGTGCACCAGCACCAGGGCTGCAGTTGTAAGTAGCTAGCTTATTTAGTTTTCCTTCTGGATTGACATCATAAGTAGTAACCTCATCAGTACCCAAGTCGCAAGTCACTAAATACTGATCTGGTGTTAAATCTGTAAAGTGTACATGTGGAGTAGTTTGATTTTCATGAGGACCATGACCTCTATGTTGAACTGTATCAGCCAATTCAAGACTACCATCTTTTTTTCGTTTATAGACCAGAACTTGTCCCTTATGATAGTTAGCACCGTATACTAGACCACGTTTTTCATCGACAGCAACATAACAGTGAGGGGCACCTTCTGTTACAACATGGTTAAGCAAAGTACCATCAGTTTGATAGGCAGCAATTCCCCCTTGTCCGTCTTTGCTACCGACAGTGTAGAGGTGATTTTCTTGATCAAATGCAAGATAGGTAGGACTTGGTTCAGTAGTAAATAGTTTAAGATTTGATAATTGCCCAGTCTCTGTATCAAAATCAGCTTGATAAATCCCTTGGGATAAGCGACGAGTGTAGGTTCCGAAATAAATTGTTTCAATCATATCTATACCTCTAAATAAAGATGTTTCTATTATATCATAAATTGGGATAACTGAAGATAATGGTAGGGAAAAGAATGAAACTTCTAAGTATAAAATTAGTAAAATGCAAGATGGATTTTTAGAGTTTTCAATCGTCACCTCAACACTTTAAAAACAGTTTATTCTCTGTAAAAATGGTATAATGAAAAGACAAAGGAAAGGAAGTAGATATGGAACAAAAAGAGAAACATTTTAATTTATCTTGGTTTTTTAAATGGTTTTTAGATAATAAGGCTGTTACTGTATTTTTGGTAGCCTTGTTACTAGGTCTGAATATTTTTATTTTAAGTAAGATTAGTTTTTTATTTATCCCTGTCGTTGATTTTTTATCAGTGGTCATGTTACCTGTTATTTTATCAGGATTGCTTTTTTATCTCTTAAACCCACTGGTGGATTTGATGGAGAAGTACAAGATAAATCGTGTCTTAGCCATTAGTATTATCTTTGTCATTATTGCTGTACTTCTGATTATTGGTCTGGCTGTCGCGATTCCAAATCTTCAACGTCAAGTAGTTATTTTTGCGCAAAATGTACCAAATTATCTCGAAGATGCTGATAGAGTTATTGATGATCTTGTAACTAAGCGTTTGCCAGATGACTTTAGACCTCAACTGGAACAGGTTCTGGCTCAGTTTTCAACACAAGCAACTGCTTGGGCAAGTAATATATCTTCTAAGGCTGTGAACTGGGTGAGTGCTCTTATCAGTGGAACGTCTCAAGTCATTGTCGCTCTAATTATCATGCCGTTTATGCTCTTTTATCTCCTTAGAGATGGGAAAGGTTTGAGAGATCATATCACTCAATTCTTACCAAATAAATTGAGAGAACCAGTAGGTAAGGTTCTAACGGATGTGAACCAACAACTTTCTAACTATGTTAGAGGACAAATTACTGTTGCTATTATCGTGGCAATTATGTTTATCATCTTCTTTAAAATTATTGGTTTGAGATATGCGGTGACTCTTGGTATTACTGCTGGGGTCTTAAATCTTATCCCTTATCTTGGAAGTTTCCTTGCTATGATACCAGCTCTGGTCTTAGGGTTAATTGCTGGACCAGTTATGCTCTTGAAAGTTATTATCGTTTTTATCGTAGAGCAGACAATTGAAGGTCGTTTTGTGTCTCCATTGATTTTAGGTAGTCAGCTAAACATCCATCCAATCACTATTCTATTCGTTTTGTTGACGTCTGGTTCTATGTTTGGTGTTTGGGGAGTCCTATTGGGAATTCCTGTTTATGCTTCAGCCAAAGTTGTTATTTCAGCTATTTTTGAATGGTATAAAAAAGTTAGTGGTCTGTATGAGTTAGAAGAGGAGGTTGAAGGTGAGCAATAGTCAAGAAATGCTTGAAGCTTTGGATCAGCAAGATTTAACAAGAGCTGATCACTATTTTCAAAAAGCATTGCTAGAAGACTCTGATGATCTTCTTCTGGAACTGGCTTATTATCTAGAGGGTATTGGTTTTTATCCACAAGCTCGTCAAATCTATGAAAAAATAGCTCCATTATTTCCAGAAGTAAATCTCAATCTAGCTAGTATCGCAAGTGAAGACGGACAAATTGAAGAAGCATTTGCCTATCTGGAAGAAATTCAACCCAATAGCGATTCTTATGTATCTGCTCTTGTTTTAAAGGCTGATTTCTATCAAATGGAAGGATTGACGGATGTAGCTCGCGACAAGCTATTAGAAGCTCTTAATTATTCTGATGATCTTTTATTGATTTTTGGGCTAGCAGAGTTAGATAGTGAACTTGGAAATGATTTAGAAGCGATTAAGGGCTATGCTCAACTGGATAATCGTGAAATATATGAGCAGACAGGGATTTCGACCTATCAACGAATTGGAACTGCCTATGCTCGACTTGGAAAGTTTGAATCAGCCATAGAGTTTTTAGAAAAAGCTTTAGAGTTAGAGTATGAAGATCAGACTGCATTTGAATTAGCAAGTCTTTATTTTGATCAAGAGGAATATCAAAAGGCAGTTTTATATTTTAAACAACTGGATACTATTTCTCCAGATTTTGAAGGGTATGAGTATGGTTATAGTCAGGCTCTACATAAGGAACACCAGACTGAGCAAGCCTTACTGATAGCTCAACAAGGTTTGGAAAAAAATCCATTCGAAACACGTTTACTACTCCTTGCTTCACAATTATCTTACGAATTGCATCAACCTGAGCAGGCGGAAACTTATCTTCTTCAAGCTCAAGAAGATGCGGAAGACCAAGAAGAAATCCTCTTGCGACTAGCAACCATGTATCAGGAGCAAGAACGATATGAGGATATTCTAGCCTTAGAAGTATATGAGCCAGAAAATCTCTTGACTAAGTGGATGATTGCACGGAGTTACCAAGAAACTGAAGATTTGGATGTTGCCTATGAATCTTATCAGGCATTGGTTTCAGAACTCAAGGAAAATCCTGAGTTTTTAGAGCAATACATTCATCTATTACGCGAACTTGGAAGGTTTGAAGAAGCAAAAGAACAGATCCAACACTATCTCAAGTTGGTTCCTGATGACATACAGATGCAAGATTTGTATGAACGTTTATGATGATACCAAAATAGTCGTCTTAGCAGGCGACTATTTTTATAAAATGAAAGATTTAAAAATCTATAAATTCCATCATAAAAATGAATAGATACAGTATGAATTTTTAGCATTTTTTTGATATAATTGTTATAGTTAAATTGAAAAAACTCACTCAAAAAGTGAAAATAGAAAGATTTGAATTATGACACAAGTAAAAATCGTAACAGATTCTTCTGTTACCATTGAACCAGAAGTGGTCAAAGAATTAAATATTACCGTCGTTCCGCTCTCTGTAATGATTGATAGTGTTCTTTATTCGGATGCTGATCTTGAAGAAGGGGAATTTCTTCGCTTGATGAAAGAGAGTAAAAATCTGCCTAAAACAAGTCAACCTCCAGTTGGACTCTTTGCTGAGATTTTTGATGAGTTAAGTAAAGACGGTAGTCAAATTTTAGCCATTCATATGTCTCATGCCTTATCAGGAACTGTCGAAGCAGCTCGTCAGGGTGCAAGTTTGTCAACGGCTAATGTGACCGTATTGGATAGTTCTTTTACAGATCAAGCCCTAAAATTTCAAGTGGTTGAAGCAGCTAAGTTAGCTCAAGAAGGACAAAACATAGAAACAATTGTGGCTCATGTTGAAGAAGTCAAGAAAAATACAGAGCTCTACATCGGTGTTTCTACCTTAGAAAACCTTGTTAAAGGTGGTCGTATTGGCCGAGTGACAGGTCTTTTAAGCTCTCTATTAAATATCCGAGTAGTCATGCAGATGAAGGATGACGAATTGCAACCAATTGTTAAAGGACGTGGGGCTAAGACCTTTAAGAAGTGGTTGGATGAACTGGTTTCAAAACTGTCAGAGCGTTCTGTTTCTGAGATTGGTATTTCCTATTCTGGAACTAGGGACTGGGCAGAAGAGATGAAAGAAATCCTACAACCATTCGTTGAAAAACCAATCTCTGTACTTGAAACAGGTTCGATTATTCAGACCCATACAGGTGAAAATGCTTGGGCTATTTTAGTCAGATATGAGTCCTAAAAAAATAAAGAAAATAGCAAGAAATAGCGTTTTTGACTTGACCTACAAGAGAATTTAGGATATGATTGTAATTGTTAATTAGAAAATATTTGGAGGAATTATTAACATGGCAAACAAACAAGATTTGATCGCTAAAGTAGCAGAAGCTACAGAATTGACAAAGAAAGACTCAGCAGCAGCAGTTGATGCTGTATTTGCAGCAGTAGCTGATTACCTTGCAGCTGGTGAAAAAGTTCAATTGATTGGTTTTGGTAATTTCGAAGTTCGTGAGCGTGCAGCACGTAAAGGTCGCAACCCACAAACTGGTAAAGAAATCACTATCGCAGCTTCAAAAGTTCCAGCATTCAAAGCTGGTAAAGCTCTTAAAGACGCTGTTAAATAATGAATTTAGAAAAAGCCTATTGTATCAAGCTTTCTAGCTTGGTCGATAGGCTTTTTTGTAGTTTTGGGGCAAAAAGGGGGCAGGAGAGAACAGTATCTTCTATATCAGTCATAGATTCTAAGATCTACTATTTGTAAGAATGGTGAAGCCGATAAGCCTATCTCAAGTTAGGCTTGCAAAGAAAAGATTTAGGCCATCATCCATACAATTGGCACTAAATGGATAGCAAATAAGGATGGTGAGAAGAGTTTCCTTTCAAGTATTGAGTCCCTTATAGTATTTCTTGACAGAGTTAGTGAAAGGGTTTACAATTATATAAAAGAAGTCAGGAGGAAGTGAAGATGATTATTTCAACTACGGGAATTGAAGGCAAGAAAATCCTAGCCTACAAAGGAATCGTCTTTGGTGAAGTGGTTGCTGGCGTTAATATGTTCAAAGATATGGCTGCTGGCTTCCGTAATGTTTTTGGAGGACGAGCGAGTAGTTATGAAGGTGAATTGACTCAAGCAAGAGAAGAAGATATAGCAGAAATGATGGAGCGTGCAAGTGAACGTGGAGCAAATGCTATTATAGGTATAAAAATGGACTATGAAACTTTAGGTGCTGAAAATGGTATGCTGATGGTCACTTGTAGTGGAACAGCAGTAGTCGTTGACTCCTGATTTGACGAAACAAAAAAGAACAGTCGAAACTGTTCTTTTATGATTATTTGAGACCGTATTTTTTGTTGAAACGATCCACGCGTCCATCTGCTTGAGTGAACTTTTGACGTCCAGTGTAGAATGGGTGTGAGTCTGATGAAATTTCCACACGGATCAATGGGTAAGTTTCGCCTTCGAACTCAACAGTTTCGTTAGAGCGTTTTGTTGAACCGCTAAGGAATTGGTAACCAGTAGTTGTGTCCATGAAGACAACTGGGCGATATTCTGGATGGATATCTTTTTTCATTTTGCAATATTTCCTTTCTGCCATGGTCTCTTTGCGAGCCATAGATTGTTACCATACTAGTCTAACAGATTATGCTAAGTTTGGCAAGCTTTTTATCTATTTTTTCAGTAAGTTTTTTAATTTTTGGTAGATGACTTCATTTTCCTCTAGGCTATAGGAGTTAGCACCACTTGCAAGTGGGTGACCACCACCATCATGTTCTTTTGCAACACCATTGATTGGAACGAATTTGCTGCGAAGTCGAACGCGATAGTGGCCATCTGCTTGTTCCACAAATATTCCCCAAAGGTTAACAGTATCAATACGACCTGGAGCACCAACAATGGCTGCTGTTTCTGCGTCTGTTACTTGATATGTTTTTAGAATTTCTTGAGTCAGAATGACACGCGCAACACCGTTTTCATCAACTTCTAAGTGATCATAGACATAACCTTGAAGTTTAGCAATTTTAAAGCTCATGGTGTCCATTTTACGTGCTAATTCAGCATAGTCAAAGTTATGTTCTCTTAGTTTACTAGCAATTCGAAGGGTACGAGCAGAAGTGGACGGATAAAGGAAACGGCCTGTGTCACCAATAATTCCAGCACAGAGCATTTTAGCTGCATAGTCAGATAATTCAAGATTAGTTGCTTCAGCAAAGAGAGCAATCATCTCACTGGCACTGCTTGAGTTGGTATCTACCCAAACAAGATCTCCGTAGACTTCGTCATTTGGATGGTGGTCAATTTTAATAATGGTTTCAGCATTGATATAACGTTTATCATCGATACGAGCAGTATTTGCTGTATCACAAATGATAGCAAGCGCCCCTTGATAATCTTTGTCTTCTACCTGATCCATCTTTGTAAGCCATGTTAGGGTAGGTTCATCATAACCGACTACCTTGATTTTTTTTTCTGGGAAATGATGTTCCAGAAGTGCTTTGAGTCCAACCTGACTTCCTAAGGCATCAGGATCGGGTTTCATGTGACGGTGAATGATAATGGTATCGTATGCTTTAATTTTTTCTAAAATTTGATGGCAAATTTCCATAAGTAACCTCAATTCTTTCTTATTTCATTGTAGCACAAGAGTTTTTATTTTTAAAATGAAAAAGATGTGATATAATGGAGGAAGATAAATTGAGGAGGACGATATGGCATTAGCAAAAATTGTATTTGCCAGTATGACCGGTAATACCGAAGAAATTGCAGATATTGTAGCAGATAAATTGCGTGAGTTGGGCTTAGAGGTAGATGTTGATGAGTGTACAACTGTTGACGCATCTGACTTTCTTGAAGCAGATATCGCAATCGTTGCAACCTACACTTATGGTGATGGAGAGTTACCAGATGAGATGATGGACTTCTACGAAGATCTAGCAGATCTTAATTTGAGTGGCAAGATCTACGGTGTGGTAGGATCAGGCGATACTTTCTACGATGAGTTCTGTAAAGCTGTTGATGACTTTGATCGTGTATTTGTGGCAACAGGAGCTGAAAAGGGCTCAGAGTGCGTCAAAGTGGATCTCTCTGCAGAAGAAGAAGATATCGAACGCTTGGAACAATTCGCAGAAGAATTGGCTGCTAAAGTAGGATAAGCATGAAGTTGCACTGATGAAAGTTGTCAGTGCAGTTTTTGTTAGTTGTTCCTAAAAATGTACCATTCCATCTAGAAGATTTTTGCTAAAATCATTCAAATAAAAAAGGAGACACTATGGATTTAGATATTATTAGACAAGAAATCGATCAAATTGATGATCAAATCGTGAAGCACTTGGAAGAAAGAATGCATCTTGTGGAAGGCGTAGTTGCTTATAAAAATGCTTCAGGAAAACCGATTTTGGACACCAAAAGAGAAGAAGCTATCTTTGAAAAAGTCAGAAGTCGTGTCAGCAATAAAAAATACGAAGAGACAATTGTCGCGACTTTTTCAGACATTCTCAAACGTTCACGCGATTATCAGGATAAAAACATCAAATGAAAAAAGAACAATTTTACCCACTAGGAATTTTTCTAGCTGCCATGTTGGGAGGACTTGTCCGATATCAGATTTCGAGATGGTTGCCAGCCAGCCCGGATTTTCCATGGGGAACTCTCTTTGCTAACTATTTAGGAATTTTCTGCTTAGTCTATCTTGTCAAAGGTTATTTGGTTTATAAGGGGAGCAGTAAGGGTCTGATTTTAGCACTTGGTACAGGCTTTTGTGGCGGTTTAACGACTTTTTCTAGCCTCGTGTTAGATGCCGTAAAATTGCTGGATACAGGTTCTTATCCAAGCCTGATAATCTATTTAGTTTTGAGCATTGGTGGAGGGCTTTTATTGGCTTATTGTTTAGGGAGGAAGAAATGGTAATCATATATTTAGCACTTGCTTGTGGCGTTGGAGCGCTTGTTCGTTATTTCCTTTCTACCCTCAATCAAGAGAGAGTTTTACCATTAGGAACACTTCTAGCAAATCTTTTGGGCTGTTTTTTGATTGGCTTATTTTACAATCATGTGGAGTCTAAAGAAGTCTATCTTATCCTTGCCACAGGATTTTGTGGAGGTTTAACCACTTTTTCAACCTTGAATGATGAACTCCAAAAACTCTTAACTGATAAGAAGAACTTTTACAGATATTTTCTCTTAACCTACTTAGGTGGTTTCGTAGCAATTTTTTTAGGAATTTTGCTATAAATTTCTTTACTTTTTTTTAGAAATTTGGTAAACTGTATCTTGTGTGTAATGGACGCACAAAAATACAGTTTATCCGCTGAGGAAGCTTCCTCATGATTGACAAAGATAGGAGAATAAAATGAATCCATTAATCCAAAGCTTGACTGAAGGTCAACTTCGTACAGATATCCCATCATTCCGTCCTGGTGACACTGTTCGTGTACACGCGAAAGTTGTCGAAGGTAACCGTGAACGTGTTCAGATCTTTGAAGGTGTTGTTATTGCACGTAAAGGTGCTGGCATCTCAGAAAACTACACAGTTCGTAAAATCTCTAACGGTGTAGGTGTTGAACGTATCTTCCCAATCCACACTCCACGTGTTGAAAAGATCGAAGTTGTTCGTTACGGTAAAGTACGTCGTGCGAAATTGTACTACTTGCGTGCTCTTCAAGGTAAAGCAGCTCGTATCAAAGAAATCCGTCGTTAATTCGACCAAAAAACTCTGCTCATTCGGCAGAGTTTTTCTCTAGCTCCCTTAGTTCAATGGATATAACAACTCCCTCCTAAGGAGTAGTTGCAGGTTCGATTCCTGCAGGGGGCATTTTTAGTAATGTAAAGAAAGACAAAGAAAATTCAAAATGTTTATTTAAAGGCAATTATCACAAGTTCATTTTTAAAAATAATTTAGTATTTTTAATTTTTTTGACCAAATCATGACCAAATTTTGACCAAAAATTATATTTTGTCAATGGCTAGAGAATAAAATGGATCATGAAAATGTCTTTGATTTATAGTAGTGTTAATTCTCCCATCAAATACAGTTTTTCTACTCTCAAGATTTAAGTAACTGTACAACCAATACTGGAAATTGAGTTCTAACATAGTAAAAACCGCTTAGCAGAGCGGTCTTTGTCTATTCTTTCTACAACACCCAAGTTCGAATAGCATGAGCAACGCCTGATTCGTCATTAGATTTAGTGATGTATTTGGCGATTTTTTTGAGTTCTGGATTTCCGTTTTCCATAACAACGGGGTTACCAACAACTTCAAGCATGGCACGGTCATTTTCCTCGTCACCGATAGCCATAGTTTCATCCTTGTTCAAACCGAGTTTCTCAGCTAAGTGAGTGATAGCTGAACCCTTGTCTACCCCCTTTTTGAGAAGTTCAAGGTAGAAAGGAGCAGATTTGTTGATAGAGTAGCGGTCGTAAAATTCTGCTGGAATCTTTTCAATCGCAGCATCGAGAATTTCTGGTTCATCGATAAACATACACTTGACGATTTCCTTATCAGCCATTTCTTCAGGCGTACGATAGAAGATGGGCATGCTGACGAGGGTTGATTCGTGAACAGTGTATTTTCCGATATTGCGATTGGCTGTGTAGATGCCATCCTTGGTAATAGCATGCATATGGACACCGAGCTTACGACTGAGGAATTCCATATCTAGATAATCCTCGTAAGTCAAGGATTCGCTGATAATTTCATGACCTGTAGCGGTTTCTTGAACAAGGGCACCGTTGAAGGTAACAACGTAGTCCCCTTCGTCTCTTAATTTCAAGTCATCTAAAAGTTTGGCAACTCCTGCGATAGGGCGCCCAGTTGCAATCATAACTTTGACACCAGCTTGTTTGGCATCTTGGATGGCAGAAAAGACTTCAGGAGTGATCTCCTTTTGACTGTTGACAAGGGTTCCATCGATATCGACGGCGATTAGTTTAATACTCATACTAGTTCCTCTTTTAGTATTTATTTGGTTTAAAATGATCGTTTTCAATCAAGTGTAAAAATTGCTGGGTGATAGTTGCAAAGATGCTGTTTTGATCCAACATTTCTTTTGGGAAGTAGAAACGATTATCTCCGTGGCGACTGCCAGCAAGGGATTGAACGATAGGAGAAAGGCTAGAGAGTTCGGCTAGTTCTCCATTTTTTTGTATAATCTCAATCTGCGTTCGTGGGTTTTCAGATTCAGGGCGATAGATATCATAAGGAAGGTCAAAGTTCTTATGAATAGCTGTGTAATATTCGGGCTCAAAGCCGATATCTTCTACCAGTTTTCTCATAGATGCAAGTTGTTCTTGATCTTCTTGTGAAAAGGTGATTGATTTAAAGACCTTGCGATTGACAAAGCGTTGTGACAGGTCAGCTAAAATCTTGTCAGAACTGGTCATCCATAGTTGGAAATAGGTATTCATAACTCCGTCATCCAAAGATAGATAGTCAGCTAAGCTAACATTTTTTTCGAAAAATGGCAGTAGATGTGGGGATGTAAGTGTAAAGAAGTCCTTGTTTCCTGGATAAAGTTCTTTAGCACGTTTCAAAAGATTCTGCAGAAGTACTTCCATAGCACGTGTTGCTGGATGGAAATATACCTGCATATACATTTGATAGCGACTTAGAACATAGTCTTCGATGGCATGCATCCCGTTTCGTTGGAAAGCAATTCCGTTTTCGATAGGGCGAATAACTCGTAAGATACGTGTTAGGTCAAATTCCCCATAAGAAGCCCCTGTAAAATAGGAGTCACGTAAGAGATAGTCCATGCGGTCTGCATCGATTTGACTTGAAATCAGTTGGACCACCTGCTTATTTGGATAAGTGTGGTCTATAACGCTAGCTACCTTTTCTGGGAAATCTGGAGCTACCTGTAAAAGAACCTGATGAATCTCTGTTTCAGGGCTTTGGATAATTTCCTGCGTAATCGCCTCATGATCGGTATCAAAGAGATTTTCAAAGGTATGCGAGTAGGCACCATGTCCTAAGTCATGAAGGAGGGCTGCAGTCATGGTTAGGAGGGACTCCGAAGGATCCCATTCTTTAGGATACTTTTCCTCAAAAATCTCGGTGATGCGTCGTGCAATCTCGTAAACACCCAGACAGTGAGAGAAACGACTATGTTCTCCACCATGAAAGGTGTAGCTGGATGTTCCGAGCTGCTTGATACGACGAAGCCGTTGAAATTCTTTGGTATTGATTAAGTCATAGATAATCTGATTATCAACATGGATATAATTGTGAACAGGGTCACGAAATACTTTTTCATTCATAAAACCATTATAGCAAAAAGCCACAGTTTTTGGTAAAATAGTAGGATAATAGTGAAGAAAGAGGACTTGAAGTGAAGATTCGAATGAGAAATACCATCCAATTTGATGAACAATTGGAAGTGATTGACCAACTTTATGACGTTGAGTTACGTGAGAAAGGTGATTTTTCCTATCTCCTTTTTTACAATGAAGAGAAGGAAAAAGTGGTACTCAAGTTTAATGATACAGAGTTGGTGATGTCTCGATTTTCCAACCCTAAGACCATCATGCGTTTTCTGAAGGAAGCTGATAGTTTAGCCTATATTCCTACACCAATGGGGATACAGGAGTTTATCATCCAAACAAGCCATTATCAAGTTGAACAACAAAAGATTGAACTAGCCTATCAACTACAAAACAAAGAAGGAGTTCCATTTGCGGACTATCGCTTAGAAATTACCTGGGGGTAAAAAGTCGGTGGAGGAGAGATTAGTATATAAAGTTTCGATTTCCTAGTTCCAAATCAGCTAGCAAGTCAAATTTTTTTACTAATAAAAAATGAGGTTGGGATTTTTATCCCAGCCTCTATTTGATATATAGTTCTTGATTTTTCAAAACAATTTCACGTACACTTGCAAATTTCTTAAGTTTTTTAAGATCTTCTGGATGTGTAACGAGGGTAATAACATATCCCTCGTTACCCATACGACCTGTACGTCCAGCACGGTGAGTATAGGTTTCAATATCTCTAGGGACGTCAAAGTTGAGCACACATTCCAGGCTATCAATGTCGATACCACGAGCTAGAAGGTCTGTCGCAAGAAGTAGTGTTAGCTGATTATCTTTGAATTTTTCTAAGATAACTTTTCTAAATTTGACGTTGACATCGCTAGCTAGTGAAACAGCTAAAACATCACGATACTGCAATTTTTCCTCGGCACTTCCAAGGTCTGACAAGCTATTGAAGAATACCAGTCCACGGAAGTCTTCGACATGTGCCAGTTTTCTAAGCATATCTACTCGATGACGTTGGTCTACTTGCATGTAGAAGTGTTGAATGTTGTCCAACTTTTGATCAGAGAGGTCGATGGTGCGAGTTTTAGGCGCAATCTTATCTTGGTCAAACTTGGTAGTGGCACTCATGTAAATAAGTTGGTGGTCGCGAGGTGCGTAGTGAGTAATCTTTTCTACAAAGTGGATTTGAGAGTCATCTAGCAACTGGTCAAACTCATCAAGTATGATAGTCTCCACATTCATCATCTTGATTTTTTTCAATTTGATCAGTTCGAAGATACGACCGGGAGTTCCGATCAAAATTTCTGGTCCTTTTTTTAGTCGTTCAATTTGGCGTTTTTGACTCGAACCTGACAGGAAGAGCTGAGCAGTCAAGCCAATAGCTTCACCCCAGGTTTTAGTTACCTCAAAAATCTGACCAGCCAGTTCAGTATTTGGTGCTAAAATCAATAGTTGTTGCGCTTTTTCCTTTTGGAGACGAAGAAGACTTGGTAGGAGATAAGCTAACGTTTTTCCTGTTCCTGTTGGACTGACTCCAAGGAGGGTTTGACCGTCTAAAATCGGATCAAAAAGCTGAGTTTGAATGGGGGTGAATTCTTGAAAGCCGAGTTGTTCGGTCAGCTCTTGCCATTCTTTAGGTAGTTTGGTTTTCATTTTTCTGCCTCAAATCTAATGCCAGCAGTCTGGCGCATGGTGTAGAGTAGCTTATGGACGTGTGTTGCATCATCCAACCAAGCTTGGTAAAGTTCTAGGTTTGGCTGCTTGATCATGTTTGCAAAAGCAGCGACCTCCTCAGTCATGGTATGAGGTGCTTGCTGAATAGGTAGATGTGTTTCATTACCTTGATGATCTGTAAAAATAGCAGAGCGGATATGCTCAATGGTGTTGAGTGTCAAGGTTCCATCTGTTGTATATATTTCACAATGCAGATTAGAAGTAATATTTTTACCAGCTTTGATATGGACTTGATAACCGGGATAAGATAAGATACCATCTCCGTTCAGATCAATAGTGTTGTCAAGTTGTTGAGCTTGATAGGTCGCATCGAGTGCTTTTCCAAATAAGCGAACCGCAGCATAGATTGGGTAAATACCTAAGTCCATGAGAGCCCCACCAGCAAAACGGTCTGAAAATACATTTGGCGTGTTTCCAGAAAGAAGGTCTGGCATCTTAGAAGAATACTTGGCAAAGTTGAGGTCTGCACCTAAAACCTCCTTATCTACTAAAAAGTTTTTAATAATTGTGAAGGATTCCTCATGATAGTTACGGGCTGCTTCAAAGATAAAACGGTGATGCTCCTGAGCTATTTGAATTAACTCTTGCCATTCTTGGGGTTGAGTCACAGCCGGTTTTTCAAGGATAACATGTTTACCAGCAGATAAGGCCTTTTTAGACTGACTATAATGCAGAGAATTGGGACTTGCAATATAGACAACATCAAATTCAGACTGGAAGAAATCCTCTAAATTATCAAATAGACTAACATTTGTATAGGAACTAGCAAATTGCTGAGCAGTCGTGAGCTTTCTTGAATAAACAGCCACTAACTGGAATTCCTGACTAGTATGAGCAGCTTCTATAAAGTGGTGACTGATTGCACCAGTACCGATAATACCGAGTTTAAGCATGAAATCTCCTTTTCTACAAGTAATGACTGCTTTCATTATATCACAGATAGACTAAACTAGCTAAAGGGAGACAATTCTTTTATTTGACACTTCGAATTTTCCTCAAAAAATGGTACAATAGATTCAGAAAAAATAGGAGTGTAGTATGAGATTATTACCTATGAGAAAAATTTCTCGTCATTCAAAAAGATTGGCGCTTTTTTTGACTTTTTGTGCGGGTTATGTAGATGCCTATACCTTTATCATACGTGGGAATACTCTAGTTGCAGGCCAAACGGGGAATGTCGTTTTCCTTTCCGTCGGTCTCATTCAGGACAATGTTTCAGATGCTAGTGCCAAGGTAATGACCTTGATTTCCTTCATGGTGGGTGTCTTCCTTTTGACAGTCTATAAAGAAAAGTTGAGGATTGTAAGAAAACCAATTCTATCCCTTATTCCACTAGCAATTTTATCTTTAATAATAGGATTTGTTCCCTTGACGGTTGATAATATATATATATAGTACCACCGTTAGCATTTTGTATGGGACTTGTAACAACAGCATTCGGAGAAGTTTCAGGAATTGCATACAACAATGCTTTTATGACTGGAAATATCAAACGAACCATGTTAGCATTTGGCGAATATGTTCGCACAAAACATACACCTTTTTTAAGAGAAGGTCTTATCTTTGTTAGCTTGCTGTCGAGTTTTGTGCTCGGGGTTGTTATATCAGCTTATCTTAGTATTTTTTATCTAAGTATGCTTTTTGCATCTTGGAGGAAAAAAATAAGAGAAAAAGTTTAAATTCGATGATAAATACTTGTCAAAAACTAGGAATCATGCTATACTTGAAGAGTTGACTATGCACAGTCCTGTGCAACCGCACGAACATCGTTGCTTGATTTTCAAGTGTAAGTGGTTCGTCCCACGATGCTAGGCGAGTCTTCACAAAAATACGGGGAAACCCCAAAAAATCATAGGAGGTGCATAATGAGCACATACGCAATTATCAAAACTGGCGGAAAACAAGTTAAAGTTGAAGTTGGTCAAGCAATCTACGTTGAAAAATTGAACGTTGAAGCTGGTCAAGAAGTTACTTTTAACGAAGTTGTTCTTGTTGGTGGTGAAAACACTGTTGTCGGAACTCCACTTGTTGCTGGAGCTACTGTAGTTGGAACTGTTGAAAAACAAGGAAAACAAAAGAAAGTTGTTACTTACAAGTACAAACCTAAAAAAGGTAGCCACCGTAAACAAGGTCACCGTCAACCATATACAAAAGTTGTCATCAACGCAATCAACGCTTAATTTTAAGGAGAACACATGATACAAGCAGTCTTTGAGAGAGCCGAAGATGGCGAGCTGAGGAGTGCGGAAATTACTGGACACGCCGAGAGTGGCGAATACGGCTTTGATGTCGTGTGTGCATCGGTTTCTACGCTTGCCATTAACTTTATCAATTCGATTGAGAAATTTGCAGGCTATGAACCAATCTTAGAATTAAACGAAGATGAAGGTGGCTATCTTATGGTTGAAATTCCTAGAGACCTTCCTTCACATCAGAGAGAAATGACTCAGTTATTTTTTGAATCATTTTTCTTAGGTATGGCAACCTTATCGGAGGACTCTTCAGAGTTCGTCCAAACCAGAGTTATCACAGAAAACTAACACGGAGGAAAACATTATGTTAAAAATGACTCTTAACAACTTGCAACTTTTCGCCCACAAAAAAGGTGGAGGTTCTACATCAAACGGACGCGATTCACAAGCAAAACGTCTTGGAGCTAAAGCAGCTGACGGACAAACTGTAACAGGTGGATCAATCCTTTACCGTCAACGTGGTACACACATCTATCCAGGTGTAAACGTTGGACGTGGTGGAGACGATACTTTGTTCGCTAAAGTTGAAGGCGTAGTACGCTTTGAACGTAAAGGTCGCGATAAAAAACAAGTTTCTGTTTACCCAATCGCAAAATAATCGCTCTAAGTAGCATAAAATAAGGCTTTCCGAGTTTTCGGAAAGCCTATTTTTTTGTTTTGGTACCCTTTTTGGTACCCAGAATGATTTTTATGTAAAATTTTTGTACAATATCATCGGTTTATACTCAATGAAAATCAAAGAGCAAACTAGGAAGCTAGCCGCAGGCTGTACTTGAGTACGGCAAGGCGACGTTGACGCGGTTTGAATTTGATTTTCGAAGAGTATTAATTTCTTATTTTATAAAAGTGTATATACTATCGCATATACTTATAAAGCCAGTCTTTCTTTAACAAATCACTAACTAAAAATGTGCAGTAATTATTTTATTACAAGCTTTAAAAATACAGGTGAGGAGATTTTTACTAGCTTTGAAAAGTATGATAATTCTAACTGATATAACCATAGTTATCGTATTAAATATCAAGATAGTTCTAGGCTTAATTTTTTTATAGGATTGGCTATTAGTAAGAAATATGGTATAATATAGGGTGAGACCTTCTTAATAAATAGTGAAAGAGTATAAAATGAAAAAAATTGTCATTAACGGCGGGAGACCATTGAAAGGTGAAATTACGATTAGTGGCGCTAAAAATAGTGTCGTTGCCTTAATTCCTGCCATTATTTTATCAGATGATGTTGTGATTTTGGATTGTGTTCCAGACATCTCTGATGTAGCTAGTCTTATTGAGATTATGGAGATCATGGGAGCTAGTGTCAAGCGTTATGACGATGTTCTTGAGATTGATCCTCGTGGTGTTCAAAATAAACCAATGCCTTATGGTAAAATTAATAGCTTGCGTGCGTCTTATTATTTCTATGGTAGTCTTTTAGGACGTTTTGGTGAAGCAACTGTAGGTTTGCCTGGAGGGTGTGACCTAGGACCACGTCCGATTGATTTGCACTTAAAAGCATTTGAAGCTATGGGAGCTAAGACAACCTACGAGGGAGATAATATGAATCTCTCAACCCAGGGATCAAGTCTACATGGTGCGCATATCTATATGGATACTGTTAGTGTTGGTGCAACAATCAATACAATGCTAGCAGCAGTAAAAGCTAAAGGTCGAACAGTTATTGAAAATGCTGCTCGCGAACCTGAAATCATTGATGTGGCTACATTATTAAACAATATGGGCGCTCACATTCGTGGAGCAGGTACAGATATGATTACAATTGATGGTGTGGATAGCTTGCACGGAACACGCCACCAAGTCATCCCTGACCGTATCGAAGCAGGTACATATATTTCAATGGCAGCTGCAGTAGGTCATGGGATTCGAATTAATAATGTACTTTATGAGCATTTAGAAGGATTTATTGCTAAACTTGAAGAAATGGGTGTTCACATGACTGTTTCTGAAGACAGTATTTTCGTCGAAGAGCAAACAAATCTAAAGGCTGTTAATATTAAGACAGCTCCTTATCCAGGTTTCGCAACAGATCTTCAACAGCCTATTACTCCCTTGCTATTAAAAGCAGAAGGTCGTGGCACATTGATTGATACAATCTATGAAAAACGTGTCAACCATGTTTTTGAATTAGCCAAAATGAATGCAGATATTTCAACAACAAACGACCACATACTTTATAAGGGTGGAAATCCTTTGCAGGGTGCAAAAGTTAAGGCAACAGACCTACGTGCTGGAGCTGCCTTAGTTATTGCTGGCTTGATGGCTGAAGGAAAAACAGAGATTACCAATGTTGAATTCATCCTTCGAGGCTACTCGAATATTATCGAAAAATTGCGTAATCTTGGAGCAGATATTGAGCTAATTGAAGATTAGCAATTTGAGGATTGCAATGAATATCTGGACTAAATTAGCAAAATTTTCTTTCTATGAGACGGAACGTTTATATTTCCGTCCCTTCTTTTTTACGGATGTAGATGATTTTCATCAACTTGCATCAGATCCTGAAAATCTTCAATTTATCTTTCCTGCACAAGCAAGTATTGAAGAAAGTCAGTATGCTCTTGCCAATTATTTTATGAAATCACCTTTGGGGATTTGGGCTATTTGTGATAAAAAAGAGCAAAGAATGATTGGAGCTATCAAGTTTGAAAAGCTTGATGAAATTAAGAAAGAAGCAGAAATTGGCTATTTTTTAAAGAAAAACTATTGGTCTCAGGGTTATATGACTGAAGCAGTTACCAAATTACGAGATTTATCCATGAACGAGTTTGCCTTGAAGCAACTTTCGATTGTGACACATCTAGAAAATGTTGCTAGTCAGAAAGTAGCAGAAAAATCAGATTTTGTTCTTTATCGTCGTTTTAAAGGTAGCGATCGTTATACCCGAAAGATGCGGGATTATCTAGAATTCCGTTATACAAAAGGAAATCTAAATGAGTAAACACCAAGAAATATTAGCCTACTTGGAAGAATTACCAGTTGGGAAGCGTGTTAGTGTTCGTAGTATTTCAAATCGGCTGGGAGTAAGTGATGGTACGGCATATCGGGCTATCAAAGAAGCTGAAAATAGGGGACTTGTTGAAACACGTCCTCGAAGTGGAACAGTACGTGTAAAGTCCAAAAAAGTAGCTATTGAGAAATTAACGTTCGCAGAAATTGCAGAAGTTACAGGCTCGGAAGTTTTAGCTGGTCAAGCTGGATTGGATAGAGAATTTAGTAAATTCTCCATTGGAGCGATGACTGAAAAGAATATTCTTTCTTATCTTCATGATGGTGGCTTACTTATCGTAGGAGATCGAACACGTATTCAGTTATTAGCACTTGAAAATGAAAATGCTGTCTTGGTAACAGGTGGATTTGAAGTTCATGAAGATGTTTTGAACCATGCTAATAAAAAAAATATTCCAGTATTACGCAGTAAACATGATACATTTACAATTGCGACTATGATCAACAGAGCTTTGTCTAATGTTCAGATTAAGACTGATATTTTGACGGTTGAAAAAATCTATCGTACCAGTCATGAATATGGTTTTCTACAGGAAACGGATACTGTCAAAGATTATCTAGACTTGGTTCGTAAGAATAGAACGAGCCGTTTCCCTGTCATCAATCAGCATCAGGTTGTTGTTGGTGTAGTTACTATGCGTGATGCTGGAGATAAATCACCTGGTACAACGATAGATAAGGTCATGACAAGGACAGTCTATATGACTGGTTTAGCGACGAATATTGCTAACGTTAGCCAGAGAATGATTGCTGAAGACTTTGAAATGGTACCTGTTGTGAGAAGCAATCAAACCTTACTTGGTGTCATTACTAGACGGGATGTTATGGAAAAGATGAGTCGCTCTCAAGTTTCAGCTTTACCAACATTTTCAGAACAGGTTGGTCAGAAGTTATCTTACCACCATGACGAAGTTGTCATCACGGTTGAACCATTTATGTTGGAAAAAAATGGAGTCCTTGCAAATGGAGTTCTTTCAGAAATATTGACCCATATGACGCAAGATCTGGTTGTGAATAGCGGACGTAACCTTATCATTGAACAAATGTTGATTTATTTCTTACAAGCTGTTCAGATTGATGATACCTTGCGGATTCAGGCTAGAATTATTCATCATACGAGAAGGTCAGCTATTATTGACTATGACATTTATATCAATCATCAAATCGTATCAAAAGCAAATGTTACTGTAAAAATTAATTAAAACTAGGAGAAAACATGATTACATTAAAATCAGCTAGAGAAATCGAAGCAATGGATAAAGCTGGCGATTTTCTTGCCAGTATTCACATCGGTTTGCGTGACATCATCAAACCAGGTGTAGATATGTGGGAAGTAGAAGAATATGTGCGTCGTCGTTGTAAAGAAGAAAATTTCCTTCCACTACAAATCGGTGTTGATGGGGCAATGATGGATTATCCTTATGCCACTTGCTGTTCACTCAATGACGAAGTAGCCCATGCTTTTCCACGCCACTATATTTTGAAGGAAGGCGATTTGCTGAAGGTTGATATGGTTCTTGGTGGGCCAATCGCTAAGTCTGACCTCAATGTTTCTAAACTCAACTTTAACAACGTTGAGCAGATGAAAAAATATACTCAAAACTTTACGGGCGGCTTGGCAGATTCTTGTTGGGCATACGCTGTTGGTAAACCGTCAGAAGAAGTTAAAAACTTAATGGACGTGACCAAGGAAGCTATGTACATTGGTATTGAAAAAGCTGTTGTAGGAAACCGTATTGGAGATATTGGAGCTGCTATTCAGGAATATGCTGAAAGTCGTGGTTACGGCGTTGTTCGTGATCTTGTAGGACACGGCGTTGGTCCAACTATGCATGAAGAACCAATGGTTCCTAACTATGGTATCGCAGGTCGCGGTCTCCGCCTTCGTGAAGGCATGGTTTTGACAATCGAACCTATGATCAATACAGGTGATTGGGAAATCGATACAGATATGAAAACAGGTTGGGCACATAAAACAATCGATGGTGGACTATCATGTCAGTACGAGCATCAGTTTGTTATTACTAAAGATGGGCCTGTAATCTTGACAAGTCAAGGTGAAGAGGGAACTTATTAAAAAAAAAGGAGCTGAGCTCCTTTTTTGATTCTTTCAAGTTGAAAATAAATTTGCGTAGCGGATTTCTTACAAACGTTTTCTTTTATAGTAAAATAAAAGATGACTATATGAAAGAAGGTTCTTAATTGGAAAGTATTTTATTTTTTATTTCTGTCTTTATAGCTGGGATTTTGTCATTCTTTTCTCCCTGCATCTTTCCCTTGTTACCAGTCTACGCAGGTGTTCTGCTAGATGATCAAGAGGAGTCAAGGACATTTCGTTTTTTGGGTAAAGATGTTGCCTGGTCAGGATTGATTCGGACACTCTGTTTCATTGCGGGTATCTCTCTCATCTTCTTTATTCTTGGATTTGGAGCAGGATTCCTTGGGAATTTACTTTATACTGACTGGTTCCGTTATGTCATGGGAATCATGATTATTATACTGGGTTTGCATCAGATGGAAATTCTTCACTTACAAAAATTAGAGGTACAAAAAACAGTAACATTTAAGCAAAAACAATCTAGCAAATATATGTCGGCCTTTTTACTGGGTATCAGCTTCAGCTTTGGCTGGACTCCATGTATAGGCCCAGTTTTAAGTTCTGTTTTAGCACTGGCTGCCTCAGGAGGAAATGGAGCTCTTCAGGGAGCCTTATTAACCCTCATTTACACTCTCGGAATGGCGCTTCCATTTTTAGTTCTGGCCTTGGCATCAGGTCTTATCATGCCTTATTTTAGTAGAATCAAATCCCACATACTTTTATTGAAGAAAATTGGTGGTTTATTGATCATTCTCATGGGAATTTTATTAATGTTGGGACAGTTAAATGTCTTATCTGGAATATTAGGATAAAAGGAGTTATCTATGAAAAAAATTATCTATTTTGGGCTTAGTTTCTTGTCTCTCTTTCTTCTGATTGCTTGTGGCAAGGAAGAGAAAAAATCAAGTCAAGAAAATCAAACGACTCAGACACAGCAGCAAGCAACTGTGAAGCAAGTGGCTGTAGGAGCAGAAGCACCTGATTTTACGCTTCAATCAATGGATGGAAAAGAAGTGAAATTATCTGATTTTAAAGGTAAAAAAGTTTATCTTAAATTTTGGGCATCTTGGTGTGGACCATGTAAGAAGAGTATGCCAGAATTGATGGAGCTTGCTGCTAAGGAAGATCGTGATTTCGAAATTTTATCTGTCATTGCGCCGGGTATTCAAGGTGAAAAAACGATAGATCAATTTCCAAAGTGGTTTGAAGAACAAGGTTATAAAGACATTCCTGTTTTATATGATACAAAAGGAACTGTTTTTCAAGATTATCAAATTCGAAGCATCCCTACAGAGTATCTAATTGATTCACAGGGTAAAATTGCTAAGATTCAATTAGGTGCGATTAGTAACGCAGATGCAGAAGCAGCTTTTGCTCAAATGAAATAAAGTAATGAAATATAAAAATGTCTAGACAAACCGTCTAGACATTTTTTCTAACTTAAATTAGTTTTTAGAAGCTTCTTGGAATTCAGGGTTTTTCCAAGCTTCATCAATGATAGCTTTCAATTCTTTAGCAGAAGCTTGCATTTTTTGAAGTTCAGCATCGTTCAATGGGATGTTCACTGGACGTACAATACCGTGTGCTCCAACAACAGCTGGTTGACCAATGAAGACATCATTGATTCCGTATTGGCCTTCTTGGAATACAGAAAGTGGAAGTACTGCGTTTTCATCATCAAGGATTGCTTTAGTGATACGAGCAAGGGCAACGGCGATACCATAGTATGTAGCACCTTTTTTGTTGATGATTGTGTAAGCAGCGTCACGAACACCTTCGAACAATTCGATCAATTCAGTTTCTTGAACATTTTGAGTGTCCTTAAGGAATTCTTCAAGGTTAACACCAGCAATGTTAGCGTGTGACCAAACGGCAAATTCTGAGTCACCGTGTTCACCCATGATGTAGGCGTGAACTGAACGAGCGTCTACATCCAATTTTTCAGCAAGGGCTTGACGGAAACGAGCTGAGTCAAGAGAAGTACCTGAACCGATAACGCGTTCTTTAGGGAATCCTGAGAATTTCCATGTAGAGTATGTCAAAACGTCAACTGGGTTAGCAGCTACAAGGAAGATACCGTTAAATCCTGATTCAACAACTTGTGTTACGATTGATTTGTTGATTGCAAGGTTTTTACCAACAAGATCAAGACGAGTTTCACCTGGTTTTTGAGGAGCACCAGCAGTGATAACTACAAGGTCAGCGTCCGCACAGTCAGCGTATTCAGCAGCATAGATCTTTTTAGGTGAAGTGAAAGCAAGGGCGTGGCTAAGGTCAAGAGCGTCACCAACAGCTTTTTCGTGTAATTGAGGAATTTCAATGATACCAAGTTCTTGGGCAATTCCTTGGTTAACAAGAGCGAAAGCGTAAGAT
Source organism: Streptococcus sp. HMSC074B11 (assembly GCF_001808705.1). GTDB lineage: Bacteria > Bacillota > Bacilli > Lactobacillales > Streptococcaceae > Streptococcus. Next base: position 137,125 of record NZ_KV794309.1, read on the forward strand.
GAACCTACGGCACCATCACCAACGAGGATAACTTTTTTGTGTTGTTTAGTTGCTGTCATTAGTCTAAACATCTCCTTTGTTTTTTTAAGGGTAATACCCTGTCTGATTTCATTCTATCACTTTTAAATAGCTTTGTCACGGATATAACATCCAGTTATCAATGTAAACGTTTTAGGGGTATCCAGAGACTGAAATATAAGCTAAACTATGGTATAATATATCTAGTTACTAATAGTGAAATGAGGCATTTTTTAATGCAAGATAAAAATTTAGTGAATGTCAATCTGACAAAGGAGATGAAGACCAGCTTTATCGACTACGCCATGAGTGTTATCGTATCGCGGGCCCTTCCTGATGTTCGAGATGGGTTGAAACCAGTTCATCGTCGTATTTTGTACGGAATGAACGAATTAGGGGTTACACCTGATAAACCTCATAAGAAATCTGCCCGTATTACAGGGGATGTTATGGGTAAATACCACCCACACGGTGATTCATCTATTTACGAGGCTATGGTCCGTATGGCTCAATGGTGGAGCTACCGTTACATGCTTGTAGATGGACATGGAAACTTTGGTTCCATGGATGGTGATGGTGCCGCAGCTCAGCGTTATACTGAAGCGCGCATGAGCAAGATTGCACTTGAGATGCTTCGTGACATCAATAAAAATACCGTTGATTTTGTAGATAACTATGATGCCAATGAACGTGAACCTGTTGTTCTACCAGCTCGTTTCCCAAATCTTTTGGTCAATGGTGCTACAGGTATTGCCGTTGGTATGGCGACCAATATTCCGCCACATAACTTGGGTGAAACCATTGATGCGGTTAAGTTGGTTATGGATAATCCAGAAGTTACTACCAAGGACTTGATGGAAGTACTCCCTGGGCCTGACTTCCCAACTGGTGCCCTTGTTATGGGGAGATCAGGGATTCATAAGGCCTATGAAACAGGAAAAGGCTCCATTGTTCTTCGTTCCCGTACAGAAATCGAGGAAACAAAAACTGGTCGCGAACGTATCGTTGTAACAGAATTTCCATACATGGTTAATAAGACTAAAGTCCATGAGCATATTGTGCGTTTAGTTCAAGAAAAACGTATCGAAGGAATCACAGCTGTTCGTGACGAATCTAACCGTGAGGGTGTTCGCTTTGTTATCGAAGTGAAGCGTGATGCCTCTGCCAATGTCATCTTGAACAATTTGTTCAAGATGACTCAAATGCAAACGAGTTTTGGGTTTAACATGCTGGCTATCCAGAATGGTGTACCAAAGATTCTCTCTCTTCGTCAAATCTTGGATGCTTATATTGAGCACCAAAAAGAAGTGGTGACTCGTCGTACTCAATTTGACAAAGAGAAAGCTGAAGCGCGTGCACATATCTTAGAAGGTTTGTTAATTGCCCTAGACCATATTGATGAAGTTATTCGTATCATTCGTGCCAGTGAAACGGATGCAGAAGCCCAAGCTGAATTGATGAGCAAGTTCAAGTTATCTGAACGTCAAAGTCAAGCAATTCTCGATATGCGTCTACGTCGTTTGACAGGTTTGGAACGTGACAAGATTCAGTCGGAATATGATGAGCTTATTGCTTTGATTGCTGACTTGGCAGACATTCTTGCAAAACCAGAACGCGTAGCGCAAATCATCAAGGAAGAATTGGATGAGGTCAAACGTAAGTTTGGCAATCCACGTCGTACTGAGTTGATGGTTGGTGAAGTCTTGACGCTTGAAGATGAAGACTTGATTGAAGAGTCTGATGTTCTCATCACTCTATCAAATAAAGGTTATATCAAACGTTTGGACCAAGACGAATTTACAGCTCAAAAACGTGGTGGACGTGGCGTTCAAGGAACTGGAGTTAAGGACGATGACTTTGTGCGTGAATTGGTTTCAACCAGCACTCACGATCATTTGCTATTCTTTACTAATAAAGGGCGTGTGTATCGTCTTAAGGGATATGAAATTCCAGAGTATGGTCGCACTGCCAAGGGCTTGCCAGTCGTCAATCTTTTGAAACTAGACGAAGGTGAAAGTATTCAAACCATTATCAATGTCGAATCTGAACGCAGTGATGATGCCTATCTCTTCTTTACAACTCGTTCTGGTATTGTTAAGAGAACCAGCGTTAAAGAATTCGCAAACATTCGTCAAAATGGTCTCAAAGCCTTGAATCTGAAAGATGAGGATGAGTTGATTAATGTCTTACTAACTGAAAAAGACACGGATATCATCATCGGAACCAAATTAGGTTATGCAGTTCGTTTCAATCAGTCTTCAGTTCGTAGTATGAGTCGTATCGCCACTGGTGTTAAAGGGGTAAACCTTCGTGAAGGTGATGCAGTAGTAGGAGCGAGAGTGATCACTGACCAAGATGAAGTCCTCATCATAACTGAAAAAGGATACGGTAAGCGCACAGTTGCGACTGAATACCCAACAAAAGGTCGTGCCGGTAAGGGAATGAAAACAGCCAATATTACTGAAAAAAATGGTCCTCTGGCTGGTCTCTTAACAGTAAACGGTGACGAAGACTTGATGATTATCACTGACACAGGTGTCATGATTCGAACAAATGTAGCTAATATTTCGCAAACGGGGCGTTCAACTATGGGAGTAAAAGTGATGCGTCTAGATCAAGATGCTAAGATTGTGACTTTTACAAGTGTTGCAGCAGCAGAAAAAGAAGAAGTTGGGGCAGAACAGGAAACAGAAAGTGAAGCATAATGTCTCAAAAAAAGAATCAAAGTAAAAAAAATAAACGTAAGAATCTACTGATTAACATACTGGCAGGATTCCTAATCTTGTTATCTATCGCTTTAATCTTCAATGCTAATATTCGTGATATGTTCATGATTTGGAATACTAATAAGTATCAGGTCAGTCAAGTGACCAAGGAAGAGATTGAAGAGAACAAAGAAACAGAAGGAAATTTCGATTTTGATTCTGTAAAATCACTTTCCTCGGAGGCAGTCCTATCAGCTCAGTGGAATTCTCAGCAACTTCCAGTAATCGGAGGGATTGCCATTCCAGAGCTTGAAATGAACCTACCAATATTTAAGGGACTCGATAATGTTAACCTCTTTTATGGTGCTGGGACAATGAAAGCCAATCAGGTAATGGGGGAAGGAAATTATTCTCTAGCAAGTCACCGTATCTTTGCAGGTGAAAATGCAGATAAGAAATTATTCTCTCCTCTTGCTCGCGCTGAGAAAGGGATGAAAATTTATCTCACTGATAAAGAGAAAGTCTATACATACGAGATTGAAGAAGTTAAAATTGTAACTCCTGATCGAGTAGATGTAATTGACGAACGTGATGGGATTAAAGAGATTACCTTAGTAACCTGTGAAGATGCTAATGCAGTTGAGAGAATCATCGTTAAAGGAAATTTGACAGAGATAAAATCTTATGCAGAAACTCCATCAGATATCTTAGAAGCCTTTAATAAACCCTATAAACAATTTTATGAATAGTAGAAGAGGTTGGGACAAAAGAGCCCGACCTCATTTTTTATTAGCAATCAAACTTTGACGCGGTAGCTGATTGAACTTTTTGTTCGTCTTTTAGACTCCAAAAAGCTCCTAATCATCCTCGCGGGGCTGGGACTACGAAATCGAGACTTTGTCTATCGATTTCTGTCCCACCGCCTTTTCTTGTCAATTTCAGAAAATAGATAGGAAAAAGACTTTTCAATTTTGGTAAAAAGTAGTATAATGTTTCTATTATAGAAATTTTTAGAAAATTCCGAAAGAGGTTTGTTATGGGATACACAGTTGCTGTTGTCGGCGCTACAGGTGCCGTTGGTGCTCAAATGATCAAAATGTTGGAAGAATCAACTCTTCCGATCGATAAGATTCGTTACCTTGCGTCTGCACGTTCTGCAGGAAAGGTCTTGCAATTCAAAGGTCAAGATGTGACCATCGAAGAAACAACAGAAGACGCTTTTGAAGGAGTTGATATTGCTCTTTTCTCAGCTGGTGGATCAACTTCTGCAAAATACGCACCTTATGCTGTAAAAGCAGGAGCAGTCGTCGTAGATAACACTTCTTACTTCCGTCAAAATCCAGATGTACCATTGATTGTTCCTGAAGTGAATGCTCACGCCCTTGATGCTCATAACGGAATCATCTCTTGTCCTAACTGTTCAACTATTCAAATGATGGTAGCTCTTGAACCAGTTCGTCAGAAATGGGGCTTGGACCGTATTATCGTATCAACTTATCAAGCAGTTTCAGGTGCTGGTATGGGAGCAATTCTTGAAACCCAACGTGAGCTTCGTGAAGTCTTGAATGACGGTGTTAATCCACGTGATGTGCATGCGGAAATCTTACCTTCAGGTGGCGATAAGAAACACTATCCAATTGCTTTTAATGCCCTTCCTCAAATTGATGTTTTCACAGATAATGACTACACTTACGAAGAGATGAAGATGACAAACGAAACCAAGAAAATCATGGAAGACGATAGCATTGCCGTATCAGCAACATGTGTACGTATTCCAGTTTTGTCAGCTCACTCTGAGTCAGTCTATATTGAAACAAAAGAAGTGGCCCCAATTGAAGAAGTGAAAGCAGCTATTGCTGCCTTCCCAGGTGCAGTTCTTGAAGATGATGTTGCTCACCAAATTTACCCACAAGCTGTCAATGCTGTTGGTTCACGTGATACTTTCGTTGGACGTATCCGTAAAGACTTGGATGCAGAAAAAGGTATTCATATGTGGGTAGTCTCTGATAATCTTCTTAAAGGTGCAGCTTGGAACTCAGTTCAAATCGCAGAAACACTTCACGAACGTGGTCTAGTACGCCCAACAGCTGAATTAAAATTTGAATTGAAATAATGTGTAGGAGTTCATTTGAACTCCTTCTTTAAAATAGAGAGGTGTTTTGTATGTCTTATCAAGATTTAAAAGATTGTAAAATTATCACGGCCTTTATTACTCCTTTTCATGAAGATGGGTCAATCAATTTCGATGCCATTCCAAAGTTGATTGAACATTTATTAGCACATCATACAGACGGAATTCTCCTAGCAGGAACAACTGCTGAGAGTCCGACTCTAACTCACGATGAGGAGTTGCAGTTGTTTGCGGCTGTTCAAAAGGTTGTCAATGGCCGTGTTCCTTTAATTGCTGGTGTTGGTACCAATGATACACGTGACTCTATCGAGTTCGTCAAAGAAGTAGCGGAATTTGGTGGTTTTGCGGCTGGTCTTGCGATTGTTCCTTACTACAATAAGCCACCCCAAGAAGGTATGTATCAACACTTTAAAGCTATTGCAGATGCATCTGATTTACCTATCATTATCTATAACATTCCAGGTCGTGTAGTTGTAGAAATGACTCCAGATACCTTACTTCGTTTGGCGGAACATCCAAATATCATTGGTGTTAAGGAATGTACCAGTCTTGCCAATATGGCTTACTTGATTGAGCATAAGCCAGAAGAATTCTTGGTATACACTGGTGAGGATGGAGATGCTTTCCATGCTATGAACCTTGGCGCAGACGGAGTTATATCTGTTGCTTCCCACACTAATGGGGATGAGATGCATGAAATGTTCACTGCAATCGAAGAAAGTGATATGAAGAAAGCGGCAGCTATTCAACGTAAATTTATTCCTAAGGTTAATGCTCTATTCTCTTACCCGAGTCCGGCACCTGTTAAGGCAGTACTCAACTATATGGGATTCGAAGCTGGGCCTACTCGTCTACCTTTGGTTCCTGCGCCTGAAGAGGATGCTAAACGCATTATCAAGGTTGTTATTGATGGGGATTACGAAGCAACCAAGGCAACTGTCACCGGAGTTCTTCGTCCTGATTACTAAAATTTTCATTATTAATGATAGAAACTTTCTAAACAAGTCAATTTGTTGGGAAGTTTTTTTCTTTTTTTACGAATAAATAGATAGAGAGAAAAATAAGGAGTCTATCATGAAAATTAAGATTGATAATTTTGAGATTTATAAGTTAAAACAAGCAGGTCTGAGTAATCAACAGGTTTTAAAGGTTCTTCAATATGGAGAAATTTATGATCAGGAATTAAGCTTAGAAACGATAGCAGAAGCATCTGAGTGTAGAAATCCAGTGGTTTTTATGGAACGTTACCATAAACTCACCTTTGAAAGTATGGAGAGATTAAGAAGTGACTTTGAAAAATTTCCCTCATTTTCCATTCTAGACGATGTCTATCCCTTTGCTCTCAGTGAAATCTATGATGCTCCAGTATTGTTATTTTATAAGGGCGATTTAAATCTCTTAAAGTTGCCTAAGATTGCAGTTGTAGGCAGTCGCTCTTGTAGTCAAACAGGGACAAAATCGGTCCGCAAGGTTATTGAAGAACTGGAGAATGAACTAGTCATTGTCAGTGGCCTTGCTAGAGGGATTGATACTGCAGCCCATATGTCTATTCTTCAAGGTGGTGGAAAAACTATTGCAGTTATAGGGACTGGCTTGGATGTCTATTATCCTCGATCTAATAAACGACTGCAGGACTACATTGGTGAATATCATTTGCTACTGAGTGAATATGGACCTGGTGAAGAACCCTTGAAATATCACTTTCCAGCTCGAAATCGGATTATTGCTGGCCTATGTATGGGTGTTATAGTTGCTGAAGCAAAGATGAGATCTGGTAGTTTGATTACCTGTGAGCGAGCTATGGAAGAAGGAAGAGATGTTTTTGCTATTCCGGGTAGCATTTTAGATGGTCGTTCAGATGGTTGTCATCACTTGGTTCAAGAAGGTGCAAAACTTGTTTCGAGTGGTCAGGATGTGCTAGCAGAATTTGAATTTTAAGAACTAGTAAGATTTTATCGGTTAAACTTTTCTTCTATATATAAGAGTTAAGTCTTGACAGGTTTTTAAAAATGGTTTACACTTTATAAAGTTTATTACTTTGAAAAGGTGTGATACTGTGGCTACGGCAACAAAGAAAAAAAAATCAACAGTTAAAAAAAATCTAGTAATCGTGGAGTCGCCTGCAAAGGCTAAAACGATTGAGAAATACCTGGGTAGAAATTATAAGGTTTTAGCCAGTGTTGGTCATATTCGTGATTTGAAAAAATCCAGTATGTCAGTCGATGTAGAAAATAATTATGAACCCCAATATATCAATATTCGTGGGAAAGGTCCTCTGATCAATGACTTGAAAAAAGAAGCTAAAAAAGCCAGTAAAGTCTTTCTCGCAAGTGACCCGGACCGCGAAGGAGAAGCAATTTCTTGGCATTTAGCTCATATTCTGAATCTAGATAAAAATGATGCTAACCGTGTTGTTTTCAACGAGATTACCAAGGATGCGGTAAAAAATGCCTTTAAAGAACCTCGTAAGATTGACATGGATTTGGTGGATGCCCAACAAGCCCGTCGTGTCTTGGACCGCTTGGTAGGTTATTCTATTTCACCAATTTTATGGAAAAAGGTCAAGAAGGGCTTATCAGCTGGCCGTGTTCAGTCTGTTGCGCTCAAGTTAATCATTGACCGTGAAAATGAGATCAATGCTTTTCAACCAGAAGAATATTGGACTATTGATGGAATCTTCAAAAAGGGGACTAAGCAATTCCAAGCATCCTTCTATGGAATGAATGGCAAGAAGATGAAATTGACTAGTAATGAAGAGGTCAAAGAAGTCTTGTCTCACCTATCCAGCAAAGACTTTACAGTGGATCAGGTAGATAAAAAAGAGCGCAAGCGTAACGCTCCACTACCTTATACTACCTCAACTATGCAGATGGATGCAGCTAATAAAATCAATTTCCGTACTCGAAAGACCATGATGGTTGCCCAGCAACTCTATGAAGGGATTAATATTGGTACGGGCGTCCAAGGTTTGATCACCTATATGCGTACAGACTCGACTCGTATCAGTCCAGTTGCACAAAATGAAGCTGCAAGCTACATCAATGAACGTTTTGGTAGTAAGTATTCTAAGCATGGTAGCAAGGTCAAAAATGCTACTGGTGCTCAAGATGCCCATGAGGCTATTCGCCCATCAAGTGTCTTTAACACGCCAGAAAAAATTGCTAAATACTTAGACAAAGACCAACTAAAACTCTATACCCTTATCTGGAACCGTTTTGTAGCGAGTCAGATGACTGGTGCCATCTTTGATACCATGGCTGTTAAGCTCTCTCAAAATGGAGTTCAATTTGCAGCAAATGGTAGTCAAGTTAAGTTTGATGGTTACTTGGCCATTTACAATGACTCAGATAAGAATAAGATGTTGCCAGACATGGCAGTTGGTGATGTGGTCAAACAGGTCAATAGTAAACCTGAGCAGCACTTCACTCAACCACCAGCTCGATATTCGGAAGCAACACTGATTAAGACCTTGGAAGAAAATGGTGTTGGACGTCCATCAACTTATGCACCCACTATTGAAACCATTCAAAAGCGCTATTATGTGCGTTTGGTAGCCAAGCGTTTTGAACCGACAGAACTGGGAGAAATTGTCAATAAACTGATTGTTGAATACTTCCCAGATATCGTCAATGTAACCTTTACAGCTGAAATGGAAGGTAAACTAGATGATGTCGAAGTCGGTAACGAACAATGGCAACGAGTCATTGATGAATTTTACAAACCCTTCTCTAAAGAGGTTGCCAAAGCCGAAGAGGAAATGGAAAAAATCCAGATCAAGGATGAACCAGCTGGATTTGATTGTGAAGTGTGTGGCAGTCCAATGGTCATTAAACTTGGTCGTTTTGGTAAGTTCTACGCTTGTAGCAATTTCCCAGATTGCCGTCATACCCAAGCAATCGTGAAAGAGATTGGTGTTGAGTGTCCAAGCTGTCATCAAGGACAAATTATTGAACGAAAAACTAAGCGTAATCGTATCTTCTATGGTTGCAATCGCTATCCAGAGTGTGAATTCACTTCTTGGGACAAGCCTGTAGGGCGAGATTGTCCAAAATGTGGAAACTTCCTCATGGAGAAAAAAGTCCGTGGTGGGGGTAAGCAAATCGTTTGTAGCAATGGTGATTACGAAGAAGAAAAAATCAAATAAAAAAATGAGTCCTGAAAGTAAATTTCAGGCTCTTTTTAGTAAAAGCTTGACAAAATTCATCATTGTATGCGAAACTAGAAGAAGATTATTTTATACTCAATGAAAATCAAAGAGCAAACTAGGAAGCTAGCCGCAGGCTGTGCTTGAGTACGGCAAGGTGAAGCTGACGTGGTTTGAATTTGATTTTCGAAGAGTATTAACTAGGAGAAGTTATGCGTATTATCTATCTGATTATTGGATTTCTGTCATTAGCTCTGGCTATTGTTGGAGTTGTCTTGCCCCTGTTGCCTACGACTCCTTTTCTTCTGTTGTCTATTGCTTGTTTTTCCAGAAGTTCCAAGCGTTTTGAAGATTGGCTTTATCATACCAAACTTTATCAGACTTACGTAGCGGACTTTCGTGAGACCAAGTCTATTGCGCGTGAACGTAAGAAAAAGATTATTGTATCGATTTATATCTTGATGGGAATTTCCATTTATTTTGCGCCTCTTTTACCAGTCAAAATCGGTTTGGGATGTTTAACCATCTTTATTACCTACTATCTTTTTAAGGTTATTCCTGATAAAGAATAGCTTTAATAAGTAACGATTTCCCTTGATAAAAATAAAAACATATTCAAAATAATATGATATAATAAATTTAAACTAATCTTCAAGGAGAATCAAATGATTTACGAATTTTGTGCTGAAAATGTAACCTTGCTTGAAAAAGCTATGCAGGCAGGAGCTCGCCGTATCGAGCTTTGTGATAATCTAGCAGTTGGTGGAACAACTCCAAGCTACGGAGTGACAAAGGCAGCTGTGGAACTGGCGGCCGACTACGATACGACCATTATGACTATGATTCGCCCGCGTGGTGGTGATTTTGTCTACAATGATTTAGAAGTTGCTATCATGCTTGAGGATATTGCTCTAACTGCTCAAGCAGGAAGTCAAGGCGTTGTCTTTGGTGCATTGACTGCTGATAAGAAGTTGGACAAGGCCAATCTTGAAAAATTGATTGCTGCATCTAAAGGTATGGAAATTGTTTTCCATATGGCATTTGATGAATTGAGCGACCAAGATCAGTTAGAAGCTATTGATTGGCTCAGCCAAGCTGGAGTGGCACGCATCCTGACTCGTGCTGGCCTATCTGGCGATTCTCTAGAGAAACGTTTTGCGCACTATCACAGAATCCTAGAACACGCTGCAGGAAAAATTGAAATTTTACCTGGTGGGGGGATTGACATGGACAACCGTCAAACCTTTATTGACCAACTGGGCGTGACACAATTACATGGAACTAAGGTTGTCTTTTAAAAAATAGAAAGGAACTGCTAGCTTTTGGTAGCAGTTTTCGCTTATGTTTGAAATTTTTAAAGCTTATCAGTTTAATAGTAAAAAGGCTAAAGAGTATGGATTTGTAGAAAATCAAGGTGTATGGACCTATAGTTCGACTATCTTGCAGGGATATTTTCTCATGATGGTTACAGTTGAGGATGGGGACTTAAGTTTTCATATTTATGACCAAGAAACTGGCGAACTCTATCCTCAAGTCCACATGGAAAGTATGAGAGGTACTTTTGTCGGAAGCGTTCGAGAGGCATGTCTAGAGGAACTTTTTGATATTAGAAAGGCCTGTTTTGAGGTACAGGAATTTCTCTGTTCACAGACCAAGAGAATCATGGCGCTTGTTCAAGAAAAGTATGGGAATCAATTAGAATATCTATGGGAGAAATCGCCTGATACAGCTGTTTTGCGCCATGAAAATAATCAGAAGTGGTATGCGGTTCTTATGAAGATTTCTTGGGATAAGCTTGAAAAGGGCAGAGAAGGGTTAGTGGAAGCAGTCAATCTCAAACATGATCAAGTGTCTGATTTGTTGGTAAAAAAAGGGATTTATCCAGCCTTTCATATGAACAAGCGCTACTGGATTAGTGTGCCACTGGATGACAGTTTATCAGATGAAGAGATGCTAGAATTGATCGAAAAAAGCTGGAACTTGACCTTGAAAAAGTAATTAGATTTACTTGATTTTTCAAATACTTTCAATTAGCAAAATATTCTTTACTGAAGAAATTTTCAGAAAATATTGGATTTTTTCTTGACATGTGTTTTTTCCTATGCTAAAATACTAAACAAGATATCAAACGAAGGAGAAAGTCAAACATGAAAACAGCTAAGTTTAATCAATTTGCTTTGTTGTTGAGGTACTCGGGCTAGTGCAGAAGCATTAGTCCTGTTTGGCTTACCAAGCGGGAGTAAATCAACATCTCGCTTGGAACTCCGAGCGAGATGTTTTTTTAAACCAAATTTAGAAAAGGGGAAATCTTATGAGAACAGTTGAATTTCTAGATACTAGCCTTCGAGATGGTGAGCAGACACCAGGTGTTAATTTTTCTATTAAGGAAAAGATTGCCATAGCAAGACAACTGGAAAAATGGGGAATTTCGGCAATTGAAGCTGGTTTTCCAGCAGCTAGTCCTGACTCATTTACTGCAGTTCAGGAAATTGCAAAAGTCTTGAAGAAAACAGCAGTGACTGGTTTAGCTCGCTCTGTTAAATCAGATATTGACGCTTGTTATGAAGCACTTAAGGATGCTAAGTATCCACAAATCCATGTTTTTATCGCTACTAGTCCTATCCATCGTGAATTTAAGTTGAATAAAAGCAAAGAGGAAATTTTGGAAGCTATTAAAGAGCATGTTTCCTATGCACGTTGTAAATTTGAAGTAGTAGAATTCTCTCCTGAAGATGCGACTAGAACTGAGTTGGATTTTCTCCTACAAGTCGTTCAAACAGCGGTAGACGCAGGGGCAACCTATATCAATATTCCTGACACGGTTGGTTTTACCACACCAGAGGAATATGGGAATATCTTCATGTATCTGATTGACAATGTTAAAACCGACCGTCAGATTATCTATTCGCCTCACTGTCACGATGACCTTGGAATGGCAGTTGCAAATAGCCTTGCTGCTGTTAAAAATGGTGCGGGGCGTGTTGAAGGAACCATTAACGGTATTGGAGAACGAGCTGGGAATGCTGCTTTAGAAGAAATAGCAGTAGCCCTCAATATTCGACAAGATTATTATCAAGCAGAGACAAGTATCGTCCTAAACGAAACGATTAATACGTCCGAAATGGTCTCTCGCTTCTCAGGAATTCCAGTTCCAAAAAATAAGGCGGTTGTTGGAGGAAATGCCTTCTCTCACGAATCAGGTATTCACCAAGATGGCGTTCTTAAAAATCCTCTTACTTATGAAATCATCACACCTGAATTGGTTGGTGTCAAAAGTAACAGTCTTCCGCTCGGTAAATTGTCTGGTCGTCATGCCTTTGTAGAAAAACTGAGAGACTTAGCCCTAGATTTTACAGACGAAGACATCAAACCACTTTTTGCTAAGTTCAAGGCCTTGGCAGATAAGAAGCACGAAATCACTGATGCTGATATTCGAGCTCTGGTAGCTGGAACCATGGTCGAAAATCCAGAAGGCTTTCACTTTGATGACTTGCAACTTCAAACCCATACAGATAACACAATTGAAGCACTTGTTAGTCTAGCAAATATGGATGGTGAGAAGGTCGACTTTACAGCTACAGGTCAAGGTTCTGTTGAAGCTATCTTTAATGCTATCGACAAGTTCTTTAACCAATCGGTTCGCTTAGTATCCTATACGATTGATGCGGTAACTGATGGGATTGATGCACAGGCACGTGTATTGGTCACTGTTGAAAACAGAGATACAGAGACTATCTTTAACGCAGCCGGGCTTGATTTCGATGTGCTGAAAGCTTCAGCTATTGCCTACATCAATGCTAATACCTTTGTTCAAAAAGAGAATGCTGGCGAGATGGGAACAACAGTTTCCTATCGAGACATGCCTAGCGTGTAAAGGAGAAAGCTATGACAAGGAAAATAGTTGCCCTAGCAGGTGATGGTATTGGCCCAGAAATCATGGAAGCTGGTTTAGAAGTTCTAGCATCTATATCCGAAAAAACAGGCTTTGACTATGAGATAGATAGACGACCTTTTGGAGGTGCAGGTATTGATGTTACAGGACATCCCTTGCCAGACGAAACGCTCAAGGCTTCTAGAGAAGCGGATGCTATTCTACTCGCTGCAATTGGTAGTCCTCAGTATGATGATGCTCCAGTTCGCCCCGAACAAGGACTTTTGGCTCTCCGAAAGGAACTCAATCTCTATGCTAATATTCGTCCTATTAAAATATTTGAGAGTCTCAAGCACTTATCACCTCTTAAGCCAGAACGAATAACTGGTGTTAACTTTGTAGTAGTACGTGAGTTGACAGGTGGGATTTACTTTGGTGATCATATTCTTGAAGAGAAAAAAGCGCGTGATATCAATGACTATAGCTATGAAGAAGTAGAGCGGATTATTCGTAAGGCTTTTGAAATTGCAAGAAGTCGGAGAAAAATCCTTACCAGTATTGATAAGCAAAATGTTCTAGCGACCTCAAAACTCTGGAGGAAAGTGACTGAAGAAGTCGCGAAAGGTTTCCCCGATGTAACCCTGGAGCACCAGCTGGTCGACTCGGCTGCCATGCTCATGATTACAAATCCATCCAAATTTGATGTTATTGTGACAGAGAATCTTTTCGGAGATATCTTATCTGATGAATCAAGTGTTCTATCAGGTACACTCGGGGTTATGCCATCAGCCAGCCACTCTGAAGATGGTCCGAGTCTCTATGAACCGATTCATGGTTCGGCGCCTGATATTGCAGGTAAAGGAATTGCCAATCCTATTTCTATGATTTTATCAGTTGCTATGATGTTGCGTGATAGTTTTGGACGATATGAGGATGCTGACCGTATCGAAGATGCTGTTGAAACAACTTTAGCTGCAGGAATTTTAACGAGAGATATAGGAGGACAGGCTTCTACCAAGGAAATGACGGAAGCCATTATCGCAAGACTATGAAACTAAACGAAGGAATTACTTTTGCCCTCCTGATTTGGAATCTCATCATTTTCTTGATATATGGCATTGACAAATTTAAGGCAAGGAGAAGAGCTTGGCGCATCCCAGAGAAAATCTTACTCATTTTAGCCTTTGCTTGTGGTGGTTTTGGTGCCTGTCTAGCAGGAATCGTTTTTCATCACAAGACTAGAAAATGGTATTTTAAAACAGTTTGGTTTCTAGGAATGGTGCCTACGCTAGTAGCCTTATATTTTATTTGGAGGTAATGGATGGCAGGAAAATCAATTTTTGATAAATTATGGGACCTCCATGTGATTACAGGAGAAGAAGGACAGCCTCAACTCATGTATGTAGATCAGCACTATATTCACGAGGTGACCAGTCCTCAAGCTTTTCAAGGATTGCGAGATGCAGGACGTAGATTGAGACGACCCGATTTAACATTTGGGACCTTTGACCACAATGTCCCGACGGTCAATATATATGATATTCGAGATGTAATTTCCAAAGCACAGATTGATAAGTTAGCTGAAAATGTTGAAGAGTTTGGAATCGAACATGCTGCCCACGGTTCAGAAAAACAAGGTATCGTTCATATGGTTGGTCCAGAAACAGGAAGAACACAACCTGGGAAATTCATTGTCTGTGGAGATAGCCATACAGCTACCCACGGAGCTTTTGGAGCGATTGCCTTCGGAATTGGAACCAGTGAGGTCGAACATGTCTTTGCAACCCAAACCATTTGGCAGGTTAAACCCAAGAAAATGTTGGTAGAATTCACTGGTGTCCCTAAAAAAGGAGTCTATTCCAAAGATTTTATTTTAGCCTTGATTGCCAAGTACGGTGTTGCTTGTGGTGTTGGCTACGTGGTGGAGTATCGAGGTCAGGCTATTGATGCACTGAGCATGGAAGAGCGAATGACCATCTGCAATATGTCCATTGAGTTTGGCTCTAAGATGGGAATTATGAATCCAGATCAGACCACTTTTGACTATTTAAAGGGACGAGAGTGTGTACCCAAAGATTTTGATGCAGCAGTAGCTGATTGGAAAAGGCTTGTTAGCGACGACGATGCCGTTTATGATAAGGTTATCCGGATGGATGTCTCAGACTTGGCTCCCATGGTAACCTGGGGAACCAATCCTGCTATGGGGGTTGGTTTTGACAGTAGTTTCCCAGAAATTAAGGATATGAATGATGAACGAGCCTACAATTACATGGATTTGGAGCCTGGTCAAAAGCCAGCAGATATTGAATTAGGCTATATCTTTATAGGTTCATGTACCAATGCTCGGCTCAGTGACTTGCAACTGGCTGCTCGATTTGTCGAAGGGAAGAAGATTGCCCCTAACTTAACA
This sequence comes from Streptococcus sp. HMSC074B11, assembly GCF_001808705.1. Taxonomy (GTDB): domain Bacteria; phylum Bacillota; class Bacilli; order Lactobacillales; family Streptococcaceae; genus Streptococcus. Next base: position 152,404 of record NZ_KV794309.1, read on the forward strand.
GCTATTGTGGTACCTGGTTCTCGACCAGTCAAGCGAGCTGCTGAAAAGTTGGGCTTGGATAAGGTTTTCCAAGATGCTGGTTTTGAGTGGAGAGACCCAGGTTGCTCCATGTGCCTAGGAATGAATCCTGACAAAGTACCAGATGGTGTTCACTGTGCCTCAACCAGTAACCGCAACTTTGAAGATCGACAAGGATTTGGCGCTAAGACCCATCTCTGTAGTCCAGCCATGGCAGCAGCAGCAGCTATTGCAGGGCGCTTCGTAGATGTTCGACAAATGCCAGAAGCCCAGTAAGGAGAGGATATGGAAAAATTTACTGTTTATACAGGAACGACTGTTCCTCTTATGAATGATAATATTGATACCGACCAAATTCTACCCAAGCAGTTTCTGAAATTGATTGACAAGAAAGGTTTTGGTAAATATCTCATGTATGCTTGGCGTTATCTGGACGATAAGTACACTGAGGATCCAGACTTTGTCTTTAACCGACCAGAATATCGCAGGGCGAGTATTCTCATCACAGGAGATAACTTTGGGGCTGGTTCCTCTAGGGAACACGCAGCTTGGGCGCTAGCAGACTATGGTTTTAAGGTCGTAATTGCAGGATCTTTTGGAGATATTCATTACAATAATGAACTCAATAATGGCATGTTACCCATTGTTCAACCTAGGGAAGTTAGAGAAAAACTCGCCCAGCTCCAACCAACTGACCAAGTGACGGTTGACTTGGAACAACAAAAAATCATCTCACCAATTGGAGAATTCACTTTTGAAATCGATAGTGAATGGAAACACAAACTCTTAAATGGTTTGGATGATATCGGTATTACCTTGCAGTATGAAGATTTGATTGCTGCTTATGAAAAACAACGACCAGCCTACTGGCAGGATTAGAAGAAAAATAGAAAAGGAAATAGAACTATGACAAAACACATTCAATGGAACGGAACACTTTCACAAGAAGGTTATGACATTTTAAAAGGTGAAGGCGGATGTATCGTTTGTCCTACTAAGGTTGGTTACATCATCATGACTAGCGATAAGGCTGGACTTGAGCGTAAGTTTGAAGCCAAAGAACGTAATCGTAACAAACCAGGCGTAGTCCTCTGTGGTAGTATGGATGAGCTTCGCGCTTTAGCACAGCTAAATCCTGAAATTGAAGCCTTCTACCAAAAACATTGGGACGAAGATATTCTTCTCGGTTGTATTCTTCCGTGGAAACCAGAAGCCTTTGAAAAACTTAAAGCATATGGTGATGGTCGCGAAGAACTCATGACTGACGTGCGTGGAACGAGCTGTTTCGTTATCAAGTTTGGTAAAGCTGGTGAACAATTGGCTGCTAAACTCTGGGAAGAAGGAAAAATGGTCTACGCTTCATCTGCAAATCCTTCTGGAAAAGGAAATCGTGGTAAGGTTGAAGGAATCGGAGAACGTATCGAAGGAGCAGTGGACCTTGTTATCGAGGCAGACGACTACGTGGCATCAATCCAACCTGACAAAACGATTGAAACTCGCTACGAGCAAGGTGTGATGGTCTCCATGGTAGATAAAGACGGCAAACTCATTCCAGAACAAGGTGGAGCACGTTCAACTTCACCAGCTCCAGTGGTTATCCGTAAAGGGCTTGACATTGATAAGATTATGATGCATTTATCAGATACCTTTAACTCATGGGATTACCGTCAAGGTGAATATTACTAAAATAAGAAAGAAGTCTAGTGTTGAAAGGGAAGAAAAACTCTACACTAGGCTTTTTCTTTTTTATCTTCAAAAACGTTTTATAGCAAGCATCATTAAGGCAGTGCAATTTCAGACATAAGACATCTCAATGTCTACTTATTGTCTAAATCAATAAGTATAAACACGAACATTATTTGTTTTCAGTCATAATAATTGACAAAAAACGGACATTAATGTAAACTTGTTAGAGTAATTGTCTGGAAAAGACGAGGCTATTCCTAACTTTAGGAAGGTCTAAAGAAGAGAAATGAGAGATATATGTTAAACGAATTTCCAATCTTTGACTATGAAGATATTCAGCTAATCCCAAATAAGTGTGTCCTTCAAAGTCGAGCAGAAGCTGATACACATGTGACCTTGGGGAAACATACCTTTAAGTTGCCAGTTGTCCCTTCTAATATGCAGACGATCTTGGATGAAGATGTTGCTGAACAGCTTGCCAAGGGTGGCTATTTTTACATCATGCATCGTTTTGATGAAGAAGGACGCATTCCTTTTGTCAAACGTATGCACGATCAGGGCTTGATTGCTTCAATCTCAGTAGGTGTTAAAGACTACGAGTATGATTTTGTTAGTCAATTAAAGGATGATGCTCCAGAGTACATTACCATTGATATTGCTCATGGTCATGCTGATAGCGTTATTTCAATGATTCAGCACATCAAGAAAGAATTGCCAGAGACTTTTGTCATCGCTGGTAACGTTGGAACTCCAGAAGCTGTGCGTGAACTTGAAAATGCTGGAGCTGATGCTACTAAGGTCGGAATCGGTCCAGGTAAAGTATGTATTACTAAGGTTAAAACTGGTTTTGGTACTGGTGGTTGGCAGTTGGCAGCTCTTCGCTGGTGTGCTAAAGCTGCACGTAAACCGATTATTGCTGATGGTGGGATTCGTACACATGGAGATATTGCCAAGTCAATCCGCTTTGGTGCAAGTATGGTTATGATTGGTTCTTTATTTGCAGGCCATATCGAAAGCCCTGGTAAAACTGTCGAAGTCGATGGTAAACAATTTAAAGAATACTATGGTTCCGCTTCAGAATACCAAAAAGGTGCCTATAAGAATGTCGAAGGTAAGAAAATTCTTCTTCCTGCCAAAGGACATTTACAAGATACCCTAACTGAGATGGAACAAGATTTGCAAAGTTCGATTTCTTATGCTGGAGGTCGAAAGGTAGCTGATCTTAGACATGTAGATTATGTGATTGTGAAGAACTCTATCTGGAATGGAGATGCTCACTAAAAATATGATTACTTATTTATGTCGCGAATTGGCGTGGCGTTTCTACAAGGTACCGTAAATACCTAACAATGAGTAAGTCGAAGAGAGATAAAAGAAGCAGGGATATCTGTTTCAATCTTTCTAAGGGGCTTACTATGTAAGTCCCTTTTTATTTCGGAGGTTATTGTGAAATTACTAGAGGAACGTATTTTAAAAGATGGGAATATTCTAGGTGAGAATATTCTTAAGGTGGATTCTTTCTTAACTCACCAAGTTGATTATAAGTTAATGCGCGAGATTGGTCGTACTTTTGCAGAGCATTTTAAAAATGCTGGTATTACCAAAGTCGTAACCATTGAGGCATCTGGAATTGCCCCAGCCCTTTATGTGGCTGAACAGTTAGATGTACCCATGATTTTTGCTAAGAAGGCAAAAAATATTACTATGAATGAAGGAATTTTGACTGCTGAAGTTTATTCTTTCACTAAACAAGTAACTAGTACCGTATCTATTGCAGGTAAGTTCTTATCTCCTCAAGATAAAGTATTAATTATTGATGATTTCTTGGCTAATGGTCAAGCAGCTAAAGGTTTGATTCAGATTATTGAACAGGCTGGTGCTACAGTTGAAGCTATCGGAATTGTGATTGAAAAATCTTTCCAAGATGGCCGTCAACTGTTAGAAAAATCAGGTCATCAAGTAGTATCACTCGCGCGATTAGAGCGCTTTGAAAATGGAAAAGTTATCTTCAAGGAGGCAGATATCTAATGAAACAACAGGAAAACCACTCACAGGCAGCCGTTCTTGGTTTGCAACACTTGCTAGCCATGTACTCAGGTTCAATCCTAGTACCAATCATGATTGCAAGTGCTTTAGGGTACTCAGCTCAACAGTTGACCTACCTTATTTCAACAGATATCTTTATGTGTGGGGTTGCAACTCTTTTACAATTGCAACTCAATAAACATTTTGGTGTTGGTTTACCTATTGTTCTTGGGGTAGCCTTCCAGTCTGTTGCTCCACTTATTATGATTGGACAAAGTCATGGTAGCGGTGCTATGTTCGGAGCTTTGATTGCTTCAGGGATTTATGTTATCCTGATTTCAGGTATCTTCTCTAAGGTTGCCAATCTTTTCCCTGCAATCGTAACTGGATCTGTCATTACGACGATTGGTTTGACCTTGATTCCTGTTGCCATCGGAAATATGGGAAATAACGTTGAAAAACCAACTGGACAAAGTTTAGCTTTGGCAATGATTACAGTTCTCATTATTCTTTTGGTCAATATCTTTACCAAAGGATTTATCAAATCTATTTCAATTTTGATTGGTTTGATTGCAGGTACTATCATCGCTGCGACTATGGGCTTGGTTGATTTCTCTCCAGTAGCAGAAGCTCCACTTGTTCATATCCCAACTCCATTCTACTTTGGTGCTCCACAATTTGAGATTTCTTCTATTGTAATGATGTGTATTATCGCTACTGTATCAATGGTAGAATCAACTGGCGTATATCTTGCCCTTTCTGATATTACTAAAGATCCAATCGATAGCACTCGTCTTCGTAATGGTTATCGTGCTGAAGGTCTTGCTGTTTTACTTGGTGGACTTTTCAATACTTTCCCTTATACAGGGTTTTCACAAAACGTAGGTTTGGTTAAATTATCAGGTATTCGTACACGTTTACCGATCTACTACGCTGCAGGTTTTCTTATCTTACTTGGTCTCTTGCCTAAGTTCGGTGCCTTAGCACAGATTATCCCTAGCCCTGTTCTTGGTGGAGCCATGCTTGTCATGTTTGGTTTTGTATCTCTACAAGGGATGCAAATCTTGGCGCGTGTAGACTTCGAACACAATGAACACAACTTCCTCATTGCAGCAGTTTCTATCTCTGCTGGGGTGGGATTAAACGGAAGCAATCTCTTCAATACTTTACCGACTGAATTACAAATGTTCTTTTCAAATGGTATTGTTATTGCAAGTACAGTAGCCATCGTCTTGAATGCTATTTTGAATCGTAAAAAATAAAAATAAATGAGAAGTGATAGAAATATCCTTCTCATTTTCTTTTTTAGAGCTTGAGAATTGTTTATAGAGTCCTTTTTATGGTAAAATGGTTCTATGAATGAAAGAATGAAAGAGCTCGTTGAACTGCTCAATCGCTATGCGACAGAGTATTATACAAGTGATAATCCATCTGTGTCTGATAGTGAGTATGACCGTCTTTATCGTGAACTGGTAGAGTTAGAAAAAGCTCATCCTGACCTAGTCTTGCCAGAAAGTCCGACACATCGTGTTGGTGGAAAGATTCTTGATGGATTTGAGAAATATAGTCATCAGTATCCTCTTTATAGTTTGCAAGATGCTTTTTCACGTGAAGAACTCGACTCCTTTGATGTGCGTGTTCGTAAAGAATTGGATGATGTCACTTATATTTGTGAGTTGAAGATTGATGGTTTATCGATTTCCTTGACTTATGAGCAGGGAATTTTTGTTGCTGGAGCAACTCGAGGTGATGGCTCCATTGGTGAAAACATCACTGAAAATCTTAAACGAGTGAAAGACATTCCTTTATCATTATCTGAAAAAATAGATATAACAGTTCGTGGTGAATGTTATATGCCGAGAGCCTCTTTTGACCAGGTCAATCAATCTCGTCAAGAAAACGGGGAGCCAGAATTTGCCAATCCACGAAATGCTGCTGCAGGAACCCTTCGCCAGTTAGATACAGGAGTAGTAGCCAAACGTAATCTTGCAACCTTCCTTTATCAGGAAGCAAGTCCTTCAACTAGAGACAGCCAAGAGAAGGTTTTGAAACATTTAGAACAATTAGGCTTTGTAGTTAATCAAAGACGTCTATTAGCTCATAGTATGGACGAGGTTTGGGCGTTTATTCAAGAAATTGGTCAAGAAAGAGATCAGTTGCCTTATGATATCGATGGAGTTGTGATTAAGGTCAATGATCTAGCTGGTCAGGAGCAACTAGGATTTACAGTCAAAGCACCTAAATGGGCAGTAGCATATAAATTCCCAGCAGAAGAAAAAGAAGCGAAACTTCTTTCTGTTGACTGGACAGTAGGGCGTACAGGAGTTGTGACTCCGACTGCTAATCTTACTCCAGTGCAACTTGCAGGTACAACTGTAAGTCGTGCAACTCTTCATAATGTCGACTATATCGCTGAAAAGGATATCCGTAAGGATGACACAGTCATTGTCTACAAAGCGGGTGATATCATACCAGCCGTTCAACGAGTGGTGGAGTCTAAACGTGTATCGGAGGAAAAACTAGATATCCCAACAAACTGTCCAAGTTGTGAGAGTAAGCTGTTACACTTTGAAGATGAGGTGGCTCTTCGTTGTATCAATCCACGATGCCCTGCTCAAATCAAGGAAGGTTTGACGCATTTCGCATCGCGTGATGCTATGAATATCTCTGGCCTTGGGCCATCAATCGTGGAGAAATTGTTTGCTGCCAATTTGGTTAAGGATGTTGCAGATATTTATCGCTTGACTGTGGAAGATTTGCTTTTGCTAGATGGTATCAAGGAAAAATCTGCTCAAAAGCTCTACCAGGCTATTCAAGCATCCAAAGAAAATTCTGCTGAAAAACTCTTGTTTGGTTTGGGGATTCGTCATGTAGGAAGTAAGGCAAGTCAGTTGCTTTTACAAAACTTCCAATCAATCGAATCGCTAGCACAAGCCAATCCTGAAGAAATTGCAAATATTGAAAGTTTGGGGAGTGTCATTGCTCAAAGCCTACAGACCTATTTTGCTACAGAGGGTTCTGAAATCCTTTTAAGGGAATTGAAAGAATCAGGTGTTAATCTAGACTTCAAAGGACAGACAGTTGCAGCAAATGCTGCCTTGTCTGGTCTAACTGTCGTATTGACAGGAAAGCTAGAGCGTTTGAATCGCTCAGAAGCTAAAAATAAATTAGAAAGTCTAGGAGCCAAGGTTACTGGTAGTGTGTCGAAAAAAACAGACCTTATTGTAGCAGGAGCAGATGCAGGAAGCAAGCTCCAAAAAGCACAAGAACTGGGAATAGAGATTCGTGATGAAGCTTGGCTTGAGAGTTTGTAAGCTATGAAAGAAGTAAAAAAACGCGCACGTCTCATTTATAATCCGACCTCAGGCCAGGAAATTATCAAGCAAAATATCGCAGAAGTTCTAGAAGTGTTAGAGAGCATAGGCTATGAAACCAGTGCTTTTCAGACCAAACCTGAACACTTATCAGCTCAGAAAGAAGCAGAAAGAGCTGCAAAAGCTGGCTTTGATTTGGTTTTGGTAGCTGGTGGCGATGGTACTATCAATGAAGTGGTTAATGGAATTGCACCTCTGGAACATCGTCCAAAGATAGCCATCATTCCTACTGGAACTACCAATGACTATGCAAGAGCATTGAAAATCCCTATGGGGGATACAGTTGCTGCAGCCAAGATCATTGCTAAAAATGAAACCAAGCAAATCGATATTGGTCGTGCCTTTGGTGATAAGTATTTCATCAATATTGCTGCGGCAGGAACTCTTACGGAGTTAACTTTTAGTGTTCCGAGTGAGCTAAAGACGCGTTTGGGTTACCTGGCCTACGTTGCTAAAGGCTTCGAGATGTTTCCAAAATCCAAAGCCCGTCCTGTTCGTATTTACCATGATTGGGGAATTTTTACAGGAGAAGTTTCTCTTGTCTTTGTTGCCTTGACCAATTCTATTGGTGGATTTGAGCAATTCGCACCTGATACCAAACTGGATGATGGCAATTTTACGCTTATTCTAGTAAAGACAGATAAAATCTTCGATATGTTGAGTCTGCTAGTTCAGGCCATGAACGGAGGCCAACACGTGTCAGATGTCAATGTTGAATATCTGAAAACTAGTAAACTCCGAATTGAAACTTTAGATCAGGAAGAGCCATTTATGCTCAATCTTGATGGAGAATACGGTGGCGACACACCAGTAGATTTGGAAGTGTGCCATAATCACATTGAATTTTTTGTGAATCGTGAGGCACTTAATCAATAAATTATTAGTCACATATAAAATCAAATTTATTTAGAAATTAGGGAGAACCATGTACAATTATCCTGTACTTATTCATTATCATCGTAAAGATGAAGCTTACGAGACTTGCAGTTTCAGCAAAAAGCCTCTAGATTCAGCAGAACTTATCAAAGAGGAAGAATATTTTGGAGCAAAATTCTCACTGACTCAATCGAGTGAAGTAGCTCTTGAGACCATGACTTTTAGTGTTGAAAAAGATGGTGTCTACAAAGAATATCCTATTCGCTTCAATTATTATCCACTTTTGACAGAGGTTTGGATTTTGGATGGAGATGATACAGTTTATTATTCTGAAAATCCAGCTATTGCAAGTACTCATTATAAAGACCAAAATCCTTTTGCCTTCGACAAAGCAATCAATAGTGCTAGTTTTGACCACCACTGGGGTTATCAAGGAGAGTTGGGATGTCAAGTTTCTGAAACTGAAACAAGATTTAGCCTATGGGCACCAACCGCTACATCTGTCCAAGTAGTAGTCTATGAATCTGCAAGTAACGACGCACCTATCCTTAAAACCTTTGAAATGGAGCGAGGAAATAGTTACTCCTATAGTCACAAGTATAATACAATTGGTGTTTGGAGTTTATCAGTTCCAGAAAGCTTAGCAGGTCGTGCTTACCACTACCAAATTGACTTTCCTCATCACCTGTCATTAACTCGTGATCCATATACAATAGCGACAAGCCCTGATGGAAAACGTTCAGCCATTGTCTCAAACCAAGATCGTCAGGTAGAAGGTTTTGAGGTTAAGCATGGTACAGAAGCAACTTGGCGTTTGGAAAATCCTTGCCAGGCAGTTGTGTATGAAATGCATATCCGTGATTTGACTAAGTCTGAAACATCTGGTGTTGCGCCAGAATTAAGAGGAACCTTCTTAGGTGCAGCGCAAACTGGAACAGTTAACCAATATGGTCAATCGACTGCGTTTGATTACATCAAAGAACTTGGTGTCAACTATGTTCAGTTGCAACCAATTGCTGACCGTCATAAAGAATACGACGCTGATGGACATGTAACTTATAACTGGGGATATGATCCACAAAACTACAATGCTCCAGAAACTAGTATGTCTACAAATCCAAATGATCCAGGTCAAGCTATCCGTGATTTGAAAGCCATGGTCCAAGCTTATCACGATGCTGGTATCGGTGTTATTATGGACGTTGTTTACAATCATACCTTCTCAACCGTTGATGCACCATTCCAAACAACGGTTCCTGATTATTACTATCGAATGAACCATGATGGAACCTACCAAAATGGAACAGGAGTTGGTAACGAAACTGCCAGTGAGCATGAAATGTTCCGTAAATATATGATTGATTCTCTTCTCTACTGGGTAAAAGAATACAATATAGACGGTTTCCGCTTTGACTTGATGGGAATTCATGACGTCAAAACCATGCAGATGATTCGTTGGGCTATGGACGAAGTTGATCCGAAAATCATCCTGTATGGAGAAGGTTGGGATATGGGAACAGGTCTTGCTCCTTATGACAAGGCTAAGAAAGACAATGCCTACCAGTTGCCAAACATTGGATTTTTTAATGATAATCAACGTGATGCGGTCAAAGGTTGTGAAGTCTATGGCTCTATCAAATCTGGCTTCGTCAGTGGAGCAGGTACTGAGCCGATCCTCGCAAAGGCTATTCTTGGAAGTCGAGAGCTGGGTTCTTACCTCAGTCCAAACCAGGTTCTTAACTATGTAGAAGCCCACGATAACTACAATTTGCATGATTTACTTAAAACTCTTCATCCGATGGAGAGTGATAAACGCATCATGAAGAAAGTAGAAACAGCAACGGCTATGAATCTCCTTATGCAAGGGATGGCATTCATGGAACTGGGGCAAGAGTTTGGCCGTACTAAACTCGTAGCTACGGGCGAAAATGGAGAGTTGACTCATGCAGATCGTGAGCGAGCAATGAACAGTTACAATGCTCCTGATAGTGTCAACCAAGTCAACTGGGATCTGATCAATGAGCGTCAAGATAGCATCGAGTTTGTCCGTCAGATTATCCGTCTTAAAACACAAACTAGTGCCTTTTCATACCCTACCTATGAAGAAGTCTACCGTCATGTCTTTGTTCACACAGCTATTGAAAATAGTGGTTGGATTGTTTACGAGATTCAGGGAATTGAAGAGCACTTCTTGGTTGTTTTCAATGCTAAAGGGGCTTCATATTACTATGAAAATGCAGGCAACCTTGAAATGTTGGTAACTAATAGCCGTTCTGACCAAGAAAATGTTATTGACGACGTCAGTGTGGCAGTTATGAATGTTTTATCGTAAAAAATAACCTAAAACTCAAGATTTATGCTTGAGTTTTTTTATATTTCTAGATATATAGTGTATTGAATCTAGAATAGTCCACCAAGGATTCTAAAGCGTTTTTAGAAATTTATTTGACTTCCATAATCTCTTTGTTCATATCTTATTTCAATCCGCTATAAAAATAAAAATGGAACAATTACTAAAAATGGTTGAAAATTTCAGAAAATTTGGTAAAATTATATAAAAAGAGTTATCTACGAATATTATGTTATCAAAAACTGAAAACGTTCAGTTTTTTAAGTAAGTTATTTTATATAAAGATAATGTGAGTTATTTTTGTAACAGTGGCTGATAGAAAATTCCACTGCTTATTATCATTTATGAAAATTTTAGAAATGTTAAGATAACTATATGAAGATTTTCGAAAAAAATTTTAGTAGAATTCGGAAATTAGTTGAAAGTTTTCTTAAAAGATAGTATAATAAAGACATAGAAAACGCTTACAATAAAAGGGGGATTAAATGGATAAATTAGAAGCTTTAAGAACTTTTACTAGTGGCGAAAATTTCCATCTTCAACACTATTTAGGAGCGCATCGTGAAGAAAGAGACGGTGAGTATGGTTATACATTCCGTGTCTGGGCGCCAAATGCGCAGGCTGTCCATCTAGTTGGTGATTTTACTAACTGGGTTGAAAATCAAATCCCCATGGTTCGTAACGAATCTGGAGTTTGGGAAGTTTTTACAACTTTAGCTCAAGAAGGACATATTTATAAATATCATATTACTCGTGCTAATGGTCATCAGCTTATGAAGATTGATCCCTTGGCAGTACGCTATGAAGCTCGTCCAGGAACAGGGGCAGTTTTAACAGAAATTCCTGAGAAAAAATGGAAGGACGGTCTCTGGTTAGCTCGCAGAAAACGTTGGGGATTTTTCGAAAGACCAGTCAATATCTATGAGGCGCATGCAGGATCTTGGAAGAGAAATCCTGATGGGACACCTTATAGCTTTGCTCAACTAAAAGAAGAGCTCATCCCCTATCTTGTTGAGATGAACTATACTCATATCGAGTTTATGCCTTTGATGGCTCACCCACTTGGTTTGAGTTGGGGCTACCAGCTCATGGGATACTTTGCTTTAGAGCATGCCTATGGTCGTCCTGAAGAGTTTCAAGACTTTGTTGAGGAATGTCATATCAACAATATCGGAGTAATTGTGGACTGGGTACCTGGACACTTTACAATCAATGATGACGCTTTGGCATACTATGACGGCACACCGACTTTTGAATACCAGGATCATAATAAGGCTAACAACTACGGTTGGGGAGCACTCAACTTTGACCTTGGTAAAAATGAAGTCCAATCTTTCTTGATTTCTAGCATTAAGTTTTGGATTGATTTCTATCACCTAGATGGTATTCGTGTTGATGCCGTAAGTAATATTCTCTATCTAGATTATGATAATGCTCCATGGACCCCAAATAAAGACGGTGGCAATCTCAACTATGAAGGTTATTATTTCCTTCAACGTTTGAACGATGTTATTAAGCTAGCTCATCCGGATGTTATGATGATTGCAGAGGAGTCTTCTTCAGGTACCAAGATTACCGGTATGAAAGAAATGGGTGGACTTGGATTTGACTACAAGTGGAACATGGGGTGGATGAACGATATCCTACGTTTCTACGAAGAAGATCCAATTTACCGCAAGTATGACTTTAATCTTGTAACTTTCAGCTTCATGTATGTCTTTAATGAAAATTATCTCCTACCATTCTCACATGATGAGGTTGTACATGGTAAGAAAAGTATGATGCATAAGATGTGGGGTGATCGTTACAATCAGTTCGCTGGTTTGAGAAACCTCTACACTTATCAAATTTGTCACCCTGGTAAGAAATTGCTCTTTATGGGTAGCGAATTCGGTCAATTCTTAGAGTGGAAATCTGAAGAGCAATTAGAATGGTCAAACCTTGAAGATCCAATGAATGCCAAGATGAAATACTTCACATCTCAGTTGAATCAACTTTATAAGGACCACCGTTGTCTTTGGGAAATTGATACAAGCTATGATGGAATTGAAATTATCGATGCAGATAATAGAGATCAGAGTGTTCTTTCCTTTATTCGTAAAGGAAAGAAAGGCGAGATGCTAGTCTGTGTCTTTAATATGGCACCAGTCGAACGTCCTGATTTCACAATTGGACTGCCAGTTGCAGGTGTGTATGAAGAAATTTGGAATACAGAGTTGGAACAATGGGGAGGTGTTTGGAAAGAACACAATCAAACCGTTCAAACTCAAGAAGGGTTATGGAAGGATTATGAGCAAACTTTGACCTTTACATTGCCAGCTTTGGGGGCAAGTATCTGGAAAATCAAACGTCGCTTGAAACCTGCTAAAAAAGAATCAAATAAATCTCAAAAAGGAGTAGAAAATGAAGAATGAAATGCTAGCTTTAATCCTTGCCGGTGGGCAAGGGACTCGTCTCGGTAAACTCACTCAAAGCATTGCAAAACCTGCTGTGCAATTTGGTGGGCGCTATCGTATCATTGACTTTGCTCTTTCTAACTGTGCCAACTCTGGTATCCACAATGTTGGGGTTATCACACAGTATCAACCACTAGCTCTCAACAGCCACATTGGTAATGGTTCTAGTTGGGGTCTTGATGTAATTGATTCAGGTGTTTCTATCCTTCAACCTTACTCTGCAAGTGAAGGAAATCGTTGGTTTGAAGGTACAAGTCATGCGATTTACCAAAATATTGACTATATCGATAGCATTAATCCTGAGTATGTTTTGATTCTTTCAGGAGACCATATCTACAAGATGGACTATGATGATATGCTCCAATCACACAAGGATAACAATGCCAGCTTGACAGTTGCTGTTTTGGATGTACCACTAAAAGAAGCTAGTCGTTTCGGTATCATGAATACAGATGCTAATAATCGCATTGTTGAATTCGAAGAAAAACCTGCCCAACCAAAATCAACCAAGGCATCAATGGGGATTTATATCTTTGACTGGAAACGACTTCGCAACATGCTAGTTGCTGCTGAAAAGGCTAACCTAGATATGTCTGATTTCGGAAAGAATGTTATTCCAAATTATCTTGAAACTGGTGAAAGTGTCTATGCTTATGAGTTCAATGGATACTGGAAGGACGTTGGTACTATCGAATCACTCTGGGAAGCAAATATGGAGTACATCTCTCCAGAAAATGCTCTAGATAGCCGTAACCGTCAATGGAAAATTTATTCTCGTAACCTTATCGCTCCACCAAACTTCCTTGGAGAATTCGCTCAAGTAGAAGACTCTCTTGTAGTGGATGGCTGTTACGTAAATGGTACAGTGAAACACTCGATTCTTTCTACAACTGCTCAAGTTCGTAAGGGAGCAGAAGTTGTTGATTCTGTCATCATGAGTGGAGCAGTTATCGGTAGAGGTGCTAAAATTACACGTGCAATCATCGGTGAAGGTGCAATTATTGCCGATGGTGTTGAAATTGATGGTACAGAAGAAGTACAAGTAGTCGGATATAACGAAGTAGTGGGGGTAGCAACAGATGAAGATTGATAAATATTCAGCGATTTTAGGAAATACCGTTGGTTTCCATGATATGTCAACCTTGACAAGTAACCGTCCAGTGGCAAGTTTGCCATTTGGAGGAAAGTATCGTTTGATTGACTTCCCACTTTCAAGTTTAGCAAATGCTGGGGTTCGTAGTATCTTTGGAATCTTCCAACAAGATAACATCAGCTCTGTATTTGACCATATTCGTTCAGGTCGTGAATGGGGCTTGAATACGTTGCTTAGCCACTACTATCTTGGAATCTACAATACTCGTGTAGAAAGTAGCACTGTTGGTAAAGAGTACTATCAACAACTTTTGACTTACCTAAAACGTTCAGGTTCAGACCAAACCGTTTCCTTGAACTGTGATGTTTTAGTGAATATCGATCTCAATCAAGTTTTCCATTTGCATAATACAACAAAATCACCGATTACAGTAGTTTATAAGAAATTACCTAAGAAAGATATTTCAGAAGTAAATGCAATCCTTGATATTGATGAAACTGACCATGTGCTTTCTCACAAACTCTTTGATAAAAAATCAGACCAAGAATACTACAACATGTCGACAGATATCTTTGTAGTAGACACTCAATGGTTGATTAAACGTTTAGAAGAAGAAGCTCAAAAAGAATATCCAGAAAAATTACGCTATGTTCTTCGTGATTTGGCAGCAAAAGAAGGTGCTTTTGCATATGAATATACAGGTTACCTAGCAAATATTCATTCAGTAGAAACATACTATCAAGCGAATCTAGATATGCTTGATCAGCATAAATTCTACTCTTTGTTCTCACCAAATCAAAAAATTCATACTAAAGTAAAAAACGAAGAACCTACCTACTATGCATCAGGTTCAAAAGTGAACACATCTCAATTTGCTTCTGGTAGTATCATTGAAGGTGAAGTGGATAAATCTATTATTTCGCGTAATGTTCGAATCAATAAAGATAGCTTGGTTAAAGAGTCTCTTATTTTCCCTCGCGTTATCGTTGGTAAAGGTGCAAAGATTGAGTACGCAATTGTAGATAAGGGTGCTGAAATAGCTGATGGAGTGGTTATTCGTGGTATAGCAGAAAACCCTGTTGTCATCAAAAAAGGCGAAAAAGTAACAGAGGATGTCCTTTCATGAAAATTTTATTTGTAGCAGCAGAGGGTGCTCCCTTTTCAAAAACAGGTGGATTGGGAGACGTTATCGGAGCACTTCCTAAATCATTAGTAAAAGCTGGGCATGAAGTTGCTGTTATCTTACCCTACTATGACATGGTTGAAGCCAAGTTTGGTGATCAGATCGAAGATGTTCTTCAATTCGAAGTATACGTTGGTTGGCGCAGACAATTTTGTGGAATTAAGAAAACTGTTTTAAACGGTGTGACTTTCTACTTTATTGACAATCAATATTATTTCTTCCGTGGGCATGTGTATGGAGATTTCGATGATGGTGAACGCTTTGCCTTCTTCCAACTTGCAGCCCTTGAAGCTATGGAACGTATTGGATTTATCCCTGATGTTCTTCATGCTCATGACTACCATACAGCGATGATTCCTTTCTTGTTGAAGGAAAAATACAGATGGATTCAAGCATATCAAGGTATTAAGACAGTTTTAACCATTCATAACTTGGAATTTCAAGGTCAATTCTCTGAAAGTATGCTCTGGGACTTGTTCAGAGTTGGTTTTGAGCGCTATGCTGATGGAACTGTGAGGTGGAATGATTGCCTTAACTGGATGAAGGCAGGGATTCTCTATGCAGACCGTGTATCAACTGTGTCGCCAAGCTATGCTTATGAGATCATGACTACAGAGTTTGGTTGCGGTATTGATCAGATTCTTCGTATGGAATCTGGTAAGGTTTTAGGTATTGTTAATGGTATTGATACAGATTTGTACAACCCAGAGACGGATGCTTTACTTGACTATCATTTTAATAAAAATGATCTGTCAGGAAAGGCTCAAAATAAAGCAAAACTTCAAGAAAAAGTTGGTCTTCCAGTACGTTCCGATGTACCAATGATTGGTATTGTATCTCGCTTAACTCGTCAAAAAGGTTTTGATGTGGTAGTTGAGAGCTTGCATCGAATGCTTCAAGAGGATATTCAAATCGTTCTTTTGGGAACTGGAGATCCAGGATTTGAACAAGCCTTCTCTTGGTTTAGTCAAGTATTCCCAGAAAAACTTTCTGCCAATATCACTTTCGATGTGAAATTAGCTCAAGAGATTTATGCAGCATGTGATATTTTCCTCATGCCAAGTCGCTTTGAACCGTGTGGACTTTCACAAATGATGGCCATGAGATATGGAACCCTTCCTTTGGTAAATGAGGTTGGTGGTCTTAGAGATACTGTTCAAGCCTTTAATCCAATTGATGGAACAGGTACAGGCTTTAGCTTTAATAACCTAACTCCATACTGGCTCAACTGGGCATTGCAAACAGCTTTGGATGTTTATCACAACCATCCTGATGTTTGGAAGAACATGCAAGTTCAAGCTATCGAATGTGATTTCTCTTGGGATACAGCCTGCAAGTCCTATCTTGATTTGTACCATAGCTTAGCAAACTAAATAGTTAAAATCGTATGATACCTTCATACGATTTTTTGAGATTCTGAAAGTAAGGCAATTATATGAAAAAAATTAAAGGACTCTGTGTACTGGATGTTGATGGGACACTGATAGAAGAGGAAGTTATTGATTTGTTGGGGAAAGAAGCAGAATGTGAAGAAGAAGTAGCTCTACTGACTGCCCAAGCTATGAGAGGAGAACTTGATTTTGAAGAAAGCCTGAGAAAACGTGTTTCTTTATTACAAGGACTATCTGTAGATAAATTTGAACATCTTTATACACAGATTCATTTTAGCAAGAATGCCCAAGAGTTCGTTAAAATTCTTCAAAAACATGATATTGAGGTTGGTCTAGTTTCGGGTGGTTTTGTACCTATTGTCGAAAGACTGGCAACTGAACTTGGTATTAGCCTTATTGCTGCAAATCGTCTTGAAGTAAAGGATGGATTTTTGACAGGAAAACTTGAAGGAGAGATCATTACTAGGGAAGTCAAGGAAGAGACTCTAGTAAGATGGGGCAAAGAATTAGACCTTCCTATTGAGAGGACCATTGCTATTGGAGATGGAGCTAATGATTTAGCAATGTTGAAGAGAGCTGGAATCGGCATTGGCTTCTGTGCCAAAGCAATCGTGAAAGAGGAAATTCCCCTTCAAATTGAAGAAAGAGATTTCTCAAGAGTATTGAAGCTGATAGATTTATTTTGATTAGAAAGGAGAAGGTATGAAAATTGTTATCGCACCTGACTCTTTTAAGGAGAGTCTCCCTGCAAGTGAAGTAGCTAAAGCTATCAAACGAGGCCTTCAAAAGGCTCTACCTGAATCGGAATGTTTGCTCTTACCTGTTGGCGATGGAGGTGAAGGAACAGTAGACGCCATTAAAAGTTCTCTAGGTTTGGAAGAGAAAACAGTACAGGTTACTGGTCCTTTTGGTGATGAGGTTCAAATGCCTTACTTTCAAAAAGGAAAACTAGCTCTTTTTGAAGTTGCAGATTTAGTCGGTCTTGCTAAAATTCCTATTGAAAAACGAAATCCCCTAGAGGTTCAAACAAAGGGAATTGCTCAACTGATCCGGCATTTAATAGGCCAAAAGATAAAAGATATCTATGTCGGTGTTGGTGGTACAGCTAGTAACGATGGCGGACTTGGAATTGCATCAGGTCTTGGTTATCAGTTTTATGATAAAAATGGAATGGAACTGAAGGCTTGTGGCCAATCTTTATTTGAAATAAGAAAGATTTCGAAGGAAAGAGTACTTCAAATTCCCTCTGATGTAAATATAAAAATACTGGCCGATGTGACCAATCCTCTCTGTGGACCTCATGGTGCTACCTTTACATTTGGGAAACAAAAGGGAATGGATCCAGCTAAATTCCAAGAAGTTGATGTTGCAATTAAAAACTTTTATGATAAAGTTGCACCTGAAATTTTACAATTAGATGGTGCAGGAGCAGGCGGTGGGATTGCAGCCGGCTTGTGTGCCTTCGCTGGAGCAGAGATTGTATCTGGTATTCAAACTTGTTTAAATTTGATAAACTTCGATCAAAAAGTTACTAATGCAGACCTAGTGATTGTTGGCGAAGGTAGACTGGATTCACAAAGTTTAGCCGGTAAAGCTCCCATCGGTGTAGCAAAAAGAACACCCGAAGGTGTTCCAGTCATTGCTATTTGTGGTAGTTTGGCAGATGATTTACCTCCCTTACCATTTGAGAATATCGTCGCTGCTTTTTCCATACTAGAAAAAAGCGAACCATTGGAAGAGAGTCTAAAAAAAGCAGCTGTCTACTTAGAAAATACAGCTGCAAACATCGGTCAAGTCTTAGCTTTGAAAAAATTAACCAAACCATTTTTTCCAGAGAGAAGTAGGAGCTTTACTCTCTTTTTCCAACCATAAGTCTGAAAAGGCCTTTCTGAGGTCTTTTTCTTTTGTTTGAACAGGAGCATCGCTATGGATAACTAGACCAAAAGGAGAAGAGTTATGTTCTTCAGAAACGATGGTTGCTTGGCAGTCAGCATCTTTGGCTTGTTTTAGATAATAGACCTGCTTTTCAAACACTACTTGAGGAGAAATTTTGACAAAAAGTTGTTCAGTTTCTTTTTTTAGACTCTCTAAAATAGATACATAAGCCTTTTGAAATTTATCATCATTAGCTGTTTCAAGGTCTGCATATCCAAGAACACGTTCTTCAAAGGTACCGAGGAAGCGTCTTTGTTCATCAGGATTTAATTTAAGACCACCATTGGCCTTTTCTAGGATTTGTTTTGATAAATCAGTCATAATCATAGTATATCATAAAAGTCTCAATATCACTTGCAAAAGAAAACGGTTACTTTATATAGATAAGGAGAATTTGCACAAAGATAACGTTTTTTCTTGAAAAAGGTCTCTTTTTGAGGTATCATAGAGGTGTAAAAAATTTAACTCAAAAGGAGAGTAAAAAATGTCAATTATTACTGATGTTTACGCTCGCGAAGTCCTAGACTCACGCGGTAACCCAACACTTGAAGTAGAAGTTTATACTGAATCAGGTGCTTTCGGACGTGGTATGGTTCCATCAGGAGCTTCTACTGGTGAACACGAAGCTGTAGAACTTCGCGACGGTGACAAATCTCGTTACGGTGGTCTTGGTACTCAAAAAGCAGTTGATAATGTAAACAACGTTATTGCTGAACACATCATCGGATTCGACGTACGTGATCAACAAGGTATTGACCGCGCAATGATCGCTCTTGACGGTACTCCTAACAAAGGTAAATTGGGAGCAAACGCAATCCTTGGTGTGTCTATCGCTGTAGCTCGTGCTGCTGCTGACTACCTTGAAATCCCACTTTACAGCTACCTTGGTGGATTCAACACTAAAGTTCTTCCAACTCCAATGATGAACATCATCAATGGTGGATCTCACTCAGATGCTCCAATCGCTTTCCAAGAATTCAAGATCGTACCTGCTGGTGCACCTACATTCAAAGAAGCTCTTCGTTGGGGTGCTGAAATCTTCCACGCTCTTAAGAAAATCCTTAAAGGTCGTGGTCTTGAAACAGCCGTTGGTGACGAAGGTGGATTTGCTCCTCGTTTCGACGGAACTGAAGATGGTGTAGAAACTATCATCGCTGCTATCGAAGCTGCTGGTTATGTTCCAGGTAAAGACGTATTTATCGGAATTGACTGTGCATCATCAGAATTCTACGATAAAGAACGCAAAGTTTACGATTACACTAAATTCGAAGGTGAAGGAGCTGCTGTCCGCACTGCTGCTGAACAAATCGACTACCTTGAAGAATTGGTAAACAAATACCCAATCATCACTATCGAAGATGGTATGGACGAAAACGACTGGGACGGTTGGAAAGCTCTTACTGAACGTCTTGGTGGTAAAGTTCAATTGATTGGTGACGACTTCTTCGTAACAAACACTGACTACCTTTCACGTGGTATCGAAGAAAAATGTGCTAACTCTATCCTTATCAAAGTTAACCAAATTGGTACTCTTACTGAAACATTCGACGCTATCGAAATGGCGAAAGAAGCTGGTTACACTGCCGTTGTATCACACCGTTCAGGTGAAACTGAAGATTCAACAATCGCTGACATCGCAGTTGCAACAAACGCAGGACAAATCAAGACTGGTTCACTTTCACGTACAGACCGTATCGCTAAATACAACCAATTGCTTCGCATCGAAGATCAACTTGGTGAAGTAGCTGAATACCGTGGATTGAAATCATTCTACAACCTTAAAAAATAATCGTTGATTTAACAACGTTTTAAGCCCCTCGGATTTTATCCGAAGGGCTTTTTCTTTGTTCAGGAGGCAAAAAAGGGGCAAAACTTTTTAAAAATTTTTTTCATAACCTTATTGAAGACATTTATTGCTTCACCTTTCATGTTTTTTGTAACGTGGAGATTTAAAAGTAAGGGAAATATTTTGTTAAATAGTATCCTTAATTTTAAAAAAATACATACCTTGCATTTCTATGGCTATATAAAATTGTTAAAGTAAGGTGTGTAGTTCGCTATATAAAAAAACAAGATGCCAGATTCTAAAAAAATCGAAATGTGTCAAAAAATAATGGTATAAAGTGATGGAAAATGATTATTTCTAAAAAAAACTATCATTGTGTTTTGATAAGTAAAAAACATTTGATATAATAGTTGAGGTATATGAAGTTATCAAATTTTTATACATTAATAAGGAGATAAAACTGATGAAAATTAAAAGAAACCAACAAGCTGATTTTCGGACTGAGAAATATACGCGTTTTGGTATTCGAAAGTACAGTTTTGGAGCAGCTTCAGTTGCAATCGCAACTGGTTTGATGTTTCTAGGAAGTGGAACTGTTTCAGCTAATGAGCTCACTTCAAAAGAAACTGGAGACCAAGTTGTTGTTGGGAACAATGAATCTGATTTACTAAAGGAAAATCAGAAAACTGAATCAACTTATGAAGCACCTGCAGTTATTCCAGGTATGGATTCTAAAGAATCTCAAAGTCCAGAAAATAGTAAGGCAACTCAATCTTCATCGTCTGATCCAACATCTGAAGCACCTGCAGTTATTCCAGGTATGGATTCAAAAGAATCTCAAGGTTCAGAAAATAATAAGGAAACTCAACTATTGTCATCTGAGTCAACAACAAATTCAGTTGAAAAAGTTGAGCATCAACTTGATAAATCGAATACGGAAGATAGAAGTGTATATACTGATGCTGCAGACTCTTTGAAACGAACTCGTCGTGATCTTGATTCTAGTGCAGTAGTAAAAGAGGGAAGCATTAGCATTACTTCACCAAAGGAAAATACCTCAAGTGATTCATCGCATCCAAATGGTTTTGATCCAGCAACTAAGTACCATAATGCTAGTGACGGTTGGTATACTTTTGTTCAATTAGATCAACAACGCAGACATCCAACTTTTTCTTGGCTTGATTCATTCGATGGCTATGTAGTAATATCTGCCAAATCCGAACAATCTTCAACTGGATACACGACTGATGGTACGGTAAAATTAGAATTTTACAACCGTAATAATGTGTTGCAACAAGAGATTACCATGGATAAAAATACTAATTCGAAGGAATTTGTATATAATCGTAGTAAGAAATTGTTCATTAATCGAAATGCGGATTCAATTTCTATCGGTGATATGCCGTATAAGAGTAATACTCGAAATCAAATTGCGAACTTTAATATCTTGTATAACGGTCCAGAAATTTCAAATAAACAAGGACAAGGTCCATTTTATGCTGATGGATGGTTGATTCCTACCAATAATTCAGTAACTGTACGATTTAAGGATAAAGATACAAATAAAGAATTGGTTCCTTCTCATACCTTAAATGGTTTGACTGGAATGCGTTTTGATACTACCGCGGCAGAATTAAAGGGTTACGAACTAGTCGATAAAGAGATTGTAGGTTCTCCAAGTGGCTATATTTCTCCTTGGAAGCAAGTGGGTGATAGCTTTACAAAAATAACTCAACCGAACCTCGAGATTAAATATATATTACTGAACATGGATGGAACCATGAAGGCGGAAGTCTACTATAGTGGTAATAAGATTCATGAAACAACTCTAAGAAAAGGTGAAACAACTGAGTATAATGGTACTGCAGCAAATGGACGTCCTTATACTCAAGTTTTAGAGAATCCATTTTTGAATGCAACTAATGAGATTATATACTACTATAAAGCGACTGCTCCAGTAGAAAACGATGTGACAAAATCAACTAAACAAACTGTTACATTTGAAGGTGCAGGAACAGCTACTCCAGCTGATAAAGTTCAAGATAACTTCACATTCACAGGAAAACAGAACCCAACAACAAATACAACAACATGGGATCAGTCAACCCACACTTATGGTAAAGAAACTGTTCCAGTAGTAGATGGATTCTACGCAGATAAGACAGAAGCTGGATCCAAGACAGTAACACCGGATCAACCAGAAGTAACAGACAAGGTTACCTACAAACCACTTGGTAGCTTGGTTCCAAAATCTGATGATCCGAAATTCCCATCAACTTCAGATGTGAAATATCCAAATGATCCAACAAACCCAACAAAACCAGGTAAGCCAGTTGTTCCAGACGTACCAGGCTACAACCCATACTTGCCAGATCCAAAAGATCCACGCAAGCCAGGTCAACCAGTAGAACCAGGTAAGGAACTTCCAA
>NZ_KV794310.1 GCF_001808705.1 Streptococcus sp. HMSC074B11
CGAGTTCGATTCTCGTCACCCGCTTTGAACATATAGTTCATTTACCAAGTTTTTAAAACTTGGGCGCGTAGCTCAGGTGGTTAGAGCGCACGCCTGATAAGCGTGAGGTCGGTGGTTCGAGTCCACTCGTGCCCATTAATAGGAGAATTACTCAAGAGGCTGAAGAGGACGGTTTGCTAAATCGTTAGGTCGGGTAACTGGCGCAAGGGTTCGAATCCCTTATTCTCCGTAATTAGAGCTTTTTAGCTCTTTTTTTGTGTTTTTGACTGTAAAATTTAGGCTTTTTGATAACTATGGTAGGCGATGAATTGTTACAATCATGACCATCCGTCTAACGGGTGGTTTGAACCAGGGCTA
>NZ_KV794311.1 GCF_001808705.1 Streptococcus sp. HMSC074B11
TCCTTTTATTTTTTTCTAAATTAGTAATTATTGAACACGTGGTTCTGCTTTGGCTGCAGCGTCTTTAACAGTTTCAACACCTTGGCCAACTTTTTCTTGAACGAACTCAGCGCCTTCGCCAAGTTTTTCTTGTGCTACTGCAACACCTGAACCGATACCAGATTTCACTCTAGACAATTGTTCTGACGCGAACTCGCCTGTTGATTCTGCCACGTCAGTTACACGATCTTGAAGGCTAACT
>NZ_KV794312.1 GCF_001808705.1 Streptococcus sp. HMSC074B11
AAGCCCAATTTGACGGTTATTTCAGGCTCTAAAGGGGTGAAACAGATTGATGAACCATGGTATCAATTGCTGATGAGAGAGGGAAATATCAAAGGTGGAAAAGCCTTGATGGGAAGAAACAACGTTCTTTTCACGCTGGCTTTAGCTAACTTCTCTTCAGGAATCGATCAGGAAGAGTGTGAGGAGGTTCTTTCTAACTTTAATGCAAGTTTAGACGAACCACTCTCTTCAGCCGAATATCATAAGATTATCACAAGCGCTTATTCAGGAAAATATGAAGCTGCTAGTCGTGACTATGTAATGACTTTATGTAGAGCGTGGGTCAATCAGGAACTCAAGGCTTCAGATCTCTTTGTGAAGCAACGTTGGTACAAGTTTAAGAAGAAACGTGCTGACAGGAAGAATAGTCATCTCTATGAATGGAAAACAGACGTAATGGCCTATTTAGAAGGTTTCTATCAATCCGAGGATCCATTTATCCAGACGACAAAAAAAGAGATACGAGAAAATTTGAACATCCCTGAGCGCTCATTGGATAAAGTATTGAAAGTTCTCAAAGCAGAACAAAAGATCTTCTTCACAGTCAAAC
>NZ_KV794313.1 GCF_001808705.1 Streptococcus sp. HMSC074B11
AGACAAACCTGTAGAGCCAACTCCAGATAAGCCTGTAGAGCCAACTCCAGACAAGCCTGTAGAGCCAACTCCAGATAAACCTGTAGAACCAACACCAGACAAGCCTGTAGAACCAACACCAGATAAGCCTGTAGATCCAACACCAGACAAACCTGTAGAGCCAACTCCAGATAAACCTGTAGATCCAACTCCAGATAAGCCTGTAGAACCAACTCCAGATAAACCTGTAGAGCCAACTCCAGACAAACCTGTAGAACCAACACCAGGTAACCCAGTGAACCCAA
>NZ_KV794314.1:0-259 GCF_001808705.1 Streptococcus sp. HMSC074B11
CAGCCGTGTGCCAATGAACGATGACGTTCCGGCTACTTTCAGTGATGGCTCAACTACCAAGACAGTTGACGGTGTTGGTACATACACAGTAGCAGCAGATGGAACAGTTACATTCGTACCAGAAAAATCATTTGTCGGAACTACACCTGCTGTAACAGTTGTTCGTGAAGATATGAACGGAACCAAGGCATCAGCGACTTACACACCAACAGTGACACCAGTAACTCCGACAGCGACACCAGCTGAAACAACTGATATC
>NZ_KV794314.1:359-687 GCF_001808705.1 Streptococcus sp. HMSC074B11
AAAATCATTTACTGGAACAGGAACAGGCGTGACTGTAAAACGTGTAGACAAGAACGGTACACCAGTCACAGCTAAGTACACACCAACAGTGACACCAGTAACTCCTACGGCTACTCCAGCTGAGTCAACAGATATCCAAGGTACCACTCAAACAGGTAAACCAACCTTTACTGAAGGCGATCCAAATGTTCCAATCGATGAGGATAGTCCAGCGACCTTCGAAGATGGCTCAACCACTAAGACAGTAGATGGCGAAGGAACATACACAGTCGCACCAGATGGAACAGTAACCTTCGCGCCAGAAAAATCATTTACTGGAACAGGAACA
>NZ_KV794315.1 GCF_001808705.1 Streptococcus sp. HMSC074B11
AAGGGCTTTGATTTCTGTCTTGTGTTTTTTGAGTCTGTAATGTTATTGATTATAAGTTTGTAATTCACGTAAAGCTGGCTAGTTTTTCATAATCTAATTTTCAGACAAAGCAAAAAGCCCACTGTTGTAGGCTTTCTGTAAGATATATCTTAAAATTAAAGCATTTTGTTGTAGAATTCAACGACAAGTGCTTCGTTAATTTCTGGGTTGATTTCATCGCGTTCTGGCAAACGAGTCAATGAACCTTCCAATTTTTCAGCATCGAATGATACGAATGCTGGACGTCCAAGAGTAGCTTCTACTGCTTCAAGGATAGCTGGAACTTTCAATGATTTTTCACGAACTGAAATCACTTGACCTGGAGTTACGCGATATGATGGAATATCAACGCGTTTTCCGTCAACAAGGATGTGACCGTGGTTTACGAATTGACGAGCTTGACGACGAGTAGTCGCAAGACCAAGACGGTAAACAACGTTATCCAAACGGCGTTCCAAAAGAAGCATGAAGTTGAAACCTAGGATTCCGCCTTTGATTTTTGTAGCTTGTACGAACAAGTTACGGAATTGTTTTTCACCTACACCGTAAGTGAAGCGAAGTTTTTGTTTTTCAGCCAATTGCAAACCGTATTCTGACAATTTAGAACGGTTGTTTGGTCCGTGTTGTCCTGGTACGTAGTTACGACGTGCCAATTCTTTACCTGTACCTGTAAGTGAAAGGCCAAGGCGACGAGCTTGTTTCCAAGATGGTCCTGTATAACGTGACATGTGAATGTCCTCCTGATATAAATAATATTTCGGTGGAAATAGTCACTTAGAAAGCCCTGATTCGTGCAGATGCCCTTCGCCTAAACAGCCAAGGTTACTTATCATAAGACACCTGTTGACGAGCTTCATGCTTTCCTGCTGATATTTCACACAAAATCCATTCTACCATGAATGGCTAGATTTGTAAAGGGGTTTTAAGCTTTATTTTCATTGCCAGAGAGGTTGAGGACGAGGATAAAGGTGCTTCCTAGACCGTACTGACTGCTAACTGTGATTTCCCCACCTAATTGATGGGCCAATTCACGCGCAATCGCAAGACCAAGACCATGACCACCTGTTTTCATGTTACGCGAAGTTTCTACACGATAAAGGCGTTTGAAAATATTCTCCAAGTCCTCTGGGGCAATGCCCTGCCCTTCATCCGTTACACTGATTAAAAGCTGGTTCTTCTCCAGCTTAGCCACCACTTCCAGCTTGGTTCCTGGAGACGAGTATTTAAAAGCGTTATTGACCAGATTCACTAAGATACGAGAAAGTTTAGCATAATCTCCTTCAATCCGGGCAGACTCTGGAATTACCTGCAAGTGGACATCTCGCTCCTCCTGCTCAATCAAGAACTGAAACTCACTCATGCACTCAATCAAGAGCTGGTCCAGAAAAATACTGTCCTTGCTGGTCGTTTCCACCTGATTTCTAGCTGTATTTAGAGTCAAAAAATTCAACTCTTCAACCAGTTTATTGAGCCTTTCCGTCTGACGCCCAATGGTTGCTAGATAATGCTCCTGTTCTCCTTCATTGATAACCCCATCCAAAATCCCTTCTACTGTCGCTTGAATCGAAGTAATGGGAGTCTTGATATCATGCGATAGCTGGGCAATCATCAAGCCCTTTTCTCGTTCGCTTTCTTCCAAGGAATCAAAAGTCGCCTGCAAATCATGGGACATTTCATTGAAAGCTTGGCCTAATTGCTGAAATTCTACAGGTCCTTGAACCTCCAGATTTGAAGAAAAGTCCTTGTCCGCTACTCGCTTGGCATGTTCCTTAAGTTTACCCAATGAAGTAAAGACTGGTGATAGGAGAAAGAGACTAATCCCAGCACCGACAAAACTTGCGTTTAGAGTCATTCCAATCAGGAAATAAATCTCTCTTTCTTCAATTAACATTCGCTGGACTGCCCAAAAAACTACGATAATCGTTAGGAGTGTTGAAATGATATAGCCCACTAGAATATAACTTTTTAATTTCATTGACTACCTCGTGCTTTCTCAATTTTGTAGCCCAAGCCCCAAACTGTTTTTATGGTGGGCGTTTCTGCACTAGCATATTTAGCCAACTCCTGTCGAAGAGCATGAATATGAACATTTAAGGTATTGGTATCATCCACATAGTCTTCTTGCCAGACCTTTTCATAGAGATCTGTCTTAGAGAAAACTCGCTTTGGATTGCTGGCTAAAATCCATAAAAGCTCGAAGGATTTGACTGTCAAATCAAGTGCTACATCTCCGACTTGAGCCTCATGACTACCGTGATTCATTCGTAAATCCCCGAGGCTGACAACCTCTATCTCACCCCCACGATGAAGGCGACGCAAGATATTGTGGACACGTAAAACAAGCTCACGAGGACTAAATGGCTTGGCAATAAAGTCATCTGCCCCCAGGCTTAGGCCGTAAATCTTGTCCTGTTCGCTTGTCTTAGCCGTAATAAATAGAAAAGGCTGATCTGGAGATTGATACTGAACCTCACTAATCAAATCATAACCATCCATCCGAGGCATCATGATATCTGTAATAATCAAATCAATCGGTTTTCGCTTGAAGATTTCCAAGGCCTCTACTCCATCATGAGCCACCAAAACCTGATACCCTGCCTGAACCAGATAGCGTTGATGAATATCTGTGATTTCTACCTCGTCGTCAACGAGTAAAATGGTCTTTCCCATCTGTCTCTCCTTTGAAAAAAACAGTGCTATACTACAATAGTATAACACTATTTTAATCGCTTTACGAACATTCTAAACCATATCTGGATTTTTCAAATCCTAGATAGAAAGTCTGTAGCTAGACTAGTCATTTTCCTCTTTTTTAGCTTTCAAACCGAGGCCACCTAGCAGTCCAGCCAAGGCGAGGCCAAAGAATCCAAGAGTAGCCATTGATGTTTGAGCTTCACCAGTATATGGAAGCATGTCTTTTTTGCCTTTCATTTGAGCAGTCATCATTGGACTTGACACCTTGTTAGTAGCTGCCATCTTGCCTTCATCAGACATTTTGCTTGAGGCTGCTGGAGTTTGATCTCGATCTTGTTTCATGCTTGGTGTTGCCATAGGCTGGCTAGCATTCATGGTTTTGTCCTGCTCTTTGTTAGGCATCATCTTATCCTGACTAGCAGCTGGCATTTGAGATTTCATATTGGACGCATCTTGATGACTATTCATCATTGGAGCCGTCATAGCTGAACCATTAGAAGATGGGACGGAACCTGACTGCATCGGAACAAGAGACTGATGTCCATTCAAGTTCACTGTCAAATCTTTAGTCGCTACTAGGTTAGTCAAATCGGCCTTACCATCTTTTGCACCGTACACTTTAATAGTAGCTTTATAACTTTGAGTGCCGTTTTGTTTCAACAAGTCAAGAAGCTCTTTATCAGATTTACCTTGAGTGCCAGCCAAATCCACTTCGTAGAAGTAGAGACCTTTGCCTAATTTCTCTACTGGTGGGAGGGTGGGGTTTTTAGCCGAACCATTGTCTGACCATGGAGCCTTGTCTGAAGCTTTCAAAATCAGACGAGTCAACATACCGTCACCAGCGAAGAATTCGTATGGGATAACTTGGTTGACTCCAGCTGTGAATGGGCCAGGGAAGTTAGCCTTGTCCAAGTAAGTGGCTGGGACGTCTACTGTGTCTTTAGTATTGTCGGCCACACCTTTTTGGACTTCGGCTGGAGTGGTTAGGCCATTCAAATTGACATCCAAATCTTTTGTCGCTACAAGATTAGTCAAATCTGCCTTGCCATCTTTTGCTCCGTACACTTTGATGGTTGCCTTGTAGCTTTGTGTACCGTTTTGTTTCAAAAGGTCTAACAAATCTTTATCTGATTTACCTTGAGTACCTGCCAAGTCCACTTCGTAGAAGTAGAGACCTTTGCCCAAGTTTTCTACTGGTGGAAGAGCAGGATTTTTAGCTGAACCGTTGTCTGACCATGGGGCCTTGTCAGAAGCTTTCAAGATAAGGCGGGTTAACATACCGTCACCAGCAAAGAATTCGTAAGGAATGACTTGGTTGACACCTGCTGTGAATGGGCCGGGGAAATTAGCTTTGTCCAAGTATGTAGCTGGAACATCAACTGTATCTTTGGTATTGTCAGCAACACCTTTTTGAACTTCAGCTGGAGTAGTTAAGCCATTCAAATTGACATCCAAATCTTTAGTCGCTACTAGGTTGCTCAAATCCGCCTTACCATCTTTTGCACCATACACTTTAATAGTAGCTTTATAGCTTTGAGTGCCGTTTTGTTTTAAGAGGTCTAACAAATCTTTATCTGATTTACCTTGAGTACCGGCCAAATCCACTTCATAGAAATAGAGGCCTTTGCCCAATTTTTCTACTGGTGGGAGAGCGGGATTTTTAGCTGAACCATTGTCTGACCATGGGGCCTTGTCAGAGGCTTTCAAGATAAGACGAGTCAACATACCGTCACCTGCGAAGAATTCGTATGGAATGACTTGATTGACACCTGCTGTGAATGGACCAGGGAAGTTGGCTTTGTCCAAGTATGTAGCTGGGACGTCCACTGTATCTTTGGTATTGTCGGCTACGCCTTTTTGCACTTCAGCTGGAGTGGTCGCTGGTTGTGCTTCACTGGCTTCACGGTCTTGACCAGAAACTATAGGCGCAGGATTTGTCGCAGGTTTAACCGCATCTTCTGTTTGTTTCTTAGATTCTGGCTTGGCCTGCACTTCTTCTTTTGGCGCTACTACTTGCTCTTTATCAGCAACATCCACTTTTTCTGAAGAGCTTGTAGTATCCAAGCTGACTTTAGGTGTTGAGTTTGCCTGTTCTGAAGGAAGAGCTATATCAACCGCTTCTTTGAGTAGCTCTACTGGTAAGTCGCTCTTTGCACTCACCGAAGCAGCGTCTGGCACGACTTGGGCAGGGGTCGGATTGACTACATCGGCACGCACCGAACTTGGTTGGCCAACTAGGACAAAGAAGCCACTAGCCACAACAACTGAGGCAACACCGACACTAAGACGACGAATAGACCAACGAGTATATCTCTGATTTGGATTAAATTTCATAGGATTCTCCTTAGAGTTTTTCTTTATTTGATGACTCTAGTATAATCTCCTAAAATTAAAAAGGATTAAGAAAAAGTTAAAATTTTTCTTAAATTCCTCTTATAAAATACTTATATTGACTCAATAGTCGTTGAAAAAAAGAATAGTCATTCCTCTTCTACTCACTAAGGCTTGCTAGGGTATCCAAATATTGGTTATTAATCACCGCCATGATATAGGTATCCGGTTTTAATAAATCATTTGGTCCAAACTGTACATCTAAGGGAGCATTTTCGTAGTCACGAAAACCGAGGATATTGAGATTGTACCGTCCTCGAAGATCAAGTTGACTTAGACTCTTACCTGACCACGATTGTGGAATTTTCATCTCGACAATTGAGACATTCTTATCCAACTGAAAGACATCTACACTGTTATTAAAGAGAATCGTCTGTGCCAAAGAGCGTCCCATTTCATACTCTGGCGAAATGACTGAGTCTGCACCGATTTTTTCAAGGACTTTTTTTGCTGTATGGCTTTTAACCTTAGCAATAACAGTCGGTACCCCTAGACTCTTGCAATGCATGACTGCAAGAACACTAGACTCTAGATTTTCACCAGTTGCGACGACTACGGTATCGCAGGTATCAATTCCAGCTGATAGCAAGAGTTCCTCATCTGTGATATCTCCAACAACACCACGCACCAAGACTGGTTCAAATTGATTGATTCGTTCCTCATGGTTGTCAATAGCGATAATATTTATATCATGCTTGGCGAGAGCAGCCAGAACACTACTCCCAAAAATACCCAAGCCTAAAATTCCGATTGTCCGATCTGACATAGTTTATCCTTTCTTATCCTATGGTAATATCTGCTTTCATATAGTGGATCATATCTTTCTTATCTGGTCGATACTCAGCCAAACTAACCAATAGCGTCAGAGGTCCGATTCGCCCAATAAACATCAGTAGCATGATGACACTAAGCGCTAGCTTACATAACTCTGGTGTCAAATTAGCAGTTACTCCAACCGTGGCAAGCGCTGAAATAGTTTCAAACATCAGGTAGATAAAGCGTGGATTCCCCTCGGCTGTTATTCCTACTAAGATTAAGCCCGATAAAAAAGTTATCAAGAAGATGATAAAAACACTGAATGATTTTTGAACTGTCCGAGGTTCAATCGTTCTCCGAGCTACATTTGCATGAGGTAACCCTAAAAGTTCACTGCGTGCGAATACCAACAAGACAAAGAAGGTTGTGATTTTTAGTCCCCCTGCTGTACCGCCAGGTGCCCCACCCAGAAACATCTGCAAAATATAGATCATCAAGGTAACAGGCCTAGCCTGAGTAAAATCAATAGAAGCAAATCCTGCCGTCCGCATGCTGACAGTTTGGAAGAAACTAACCAGCAATTTATCTGGGAAACTGAGATTGCCAATCGTTCCCGAATTGTTCCACTCTATCAAGAGGGTTGAAACTGTTCCAGCAAATAAAATTCCCGCTGTTAAGAAGAGGACTAGCTTAGTATGGAAACGAAGACGACGCTTTTTCTTCTTTCCTAACTGGGTAGCCAAGTCGAACCAGACCATGAAACCTAGGCCACCTGTAATAATCAATCCTGCAATCACTAAATTAATCAAAGGATCAGTTTGAAAAGCTACTAAACTTGTACTTCCAAAATTATCAAATCCAGCATTACAGAAAGCTGAAATAGCTACGAAAATGGAAGTAAAAATTCCCCGTCCCCAACCAAACTCGGGGACAAAACGAAAACTTAGCAGAAAGGCTCCGAATCCTTCTACTAGAAAAGTCGTCACGAAGATGGAACGTAGAAAATCCCTCAGAGACTGGGTTTCTTCGAAGCTAAAGCTCTCCAGAATCGTTTCTCGACCTCGAAGACTGAGTTTTTGCTTGCCCTGGATATAGAAAATTCCGATAAAAGTCATGAGACCCAAACCACCTATCTGAATCAAGAACATACAGATCAACTGCCCCCAGACATTGTAGGTCGAAGCGACAGGTAAGGTAAAAAGTCCTGTCACACAGACCATAGATACGGCTGTAAATAAATGGTCAAAGTAACCGGCATGAGATGTTGGAGATTGTACAAATGGCAGACTCAAAAGGAGAGACCCCAAGAGGATAACCAAAGCAAAACTTAAAAAGATTCTCCGAGCGGGTGATAAACGCCCTAGAATGGTATTTATTTTTTCAACAATTGATTTTAATAACATAGCTACATTGTACCACAAAAATCAGTTAAAGCTGTCACATATGACTAACGATTTCAAGACAGAGTTCTAAGGCCTTATCAAAAGCTTCTGCACCCCAATCGCGTTGGTCATAGTTATCAAGATCTGCCAAAGAATCTGCCGTAAACAACAACTCACCCCAAACTGCTCCGCGAAGCTGAGCTACTGCCGCAAGAGCTGCACACTCCATCTCCACAACTACGCAGCCTTCTTCCTTGCGATAAGCAACTTTTTCAGCTGTTTCTCGGTAAAATCCGTCTGTCGACCAAGTCATGACTTCCTCGTAAGGGATACCTAGTTGTTCCAAAACTTGTTCGATAGCAGAAATTGCTTGAACATGCACATCCATATAACGAGAAGGTGGTGCATAATGGTAGCTGGCTCCTTCATCGCGTAGGGCTCGAACTGGAACTAGAAAGGCATTTTCCTCTATATCGGCTAGGACACCACAGGTTCCAGTGGAAATGATTTTCTCCACACCGTAACCAATCAACCAATCCATGAACTGGGCCGCAGGGGCAGAACCAACAGGAGCCTGGGCCAGACATACTTCCTCACCCTTGTAACTCATGACATAAACAGGATAGGTTTTAGTGGCAGACACAAACTCCCCAACGCACTCCGCCCCTACTTCCTGAGCAAAGCGGTCAATCTCCTCCTCCAAAAATGCATAGATGCACTTCTTTGGCAACTGTAAATCTAATCCTTCGTGATTTGGCATGATGACTGCCTGAGGATTGTCATCAAACTCTAAAATAGGAATGGCGTGTTTTTGAATCATAGAGTACCTCCTCTAAATTTGTACTATTGTATCAAATACAAAGGGAAAGTCAAGTTCTGGTCTAAGTTCAATAAATAAACTTACTTTAAATAGGAAACAACAATTAAATGCTTTTTTCGTCATAATAAAATTGCTATAGTTTAGGAATTATTTTATAATAGATTGAATTTAAAAAAGTGAGGGAGTTTTATGAAATTCTATTCCTATGACTATGTGCTCAGTCAGATTAGTCAACAGAATTGGGTCATGATTATCGTATCAGCTTTACTGCTTATCGTGACTGGATTTTTTGCATTTAAAGCTTTCAAAGATAAAAAAGGGAGCAAGTTCCGTGAATTATCGCTCATTTCTATTTTGACCTTAATCGCATTCGTTTTGATAAGCATTACGAATCTTCAAAACAGTCAATCCAATGATAATCAATTCCGCTCTTCCCTAAACTTTATCGAAGTCGTTTCAAAAGAATTAGGTGTAGATAAAAAAGAGGTCTATGTCAATACCTCAGCAGTAACTGATGGAGCTATTATTAAGGTTGGCGAACATTTTTATCGTGCCATTAGCGGGACTGACCAAGATAGCTATTTATTAGAAAAAATGGAACTCTATAAATCAGATGTTGAACTCGTGGAGGTTGAAAAATGATAAGCTTTTTTGCTACAATTGCAATTAAATTGGCCTTGGGGCTTCTTTCTCTTGTTTTTGTTATTAACGTAACAGGTAAAGGAAATCTAGCACCAAGTTCTGCAGTGGACCAAATCCAGAACTTTGTTCTCGGGGGTATTATCGGTGGGGTTATCTACAATAGTTCTATTACCATCATCCAATACATTGTTATCCTCATTATTTGGACTATTCTCATTTTACTCCTTAAATGGTTGAATACCAATGTTTCCTTCATCAAACATCTGATTGACGGAAAACCTACGATTATCATTAAAAATGGAACATTAGATCCAGAAGCTTGTCGCTCAAAAGGTCTTGCAGCCGCAGATGTAGCTCTTAAATTGCGCTCTCAAGGAATCTTCCAACTGAAGGATGTCAAGAGAGCTGTGATTGAGCAAAATGGACAGCTGATTGTCGTAAGAATGGGCGATGAAAATCCTAAGTATCCAATTATTACCGACGGTGTTGTCCAAGTTGAAATCCTAGAAACCATTGGCAAATCCGAGGAGTGGCTAACTGAGAAATTGAAAGAAGAAGGTTTCGAAGAAGTCTCAAATATCTTTATCGCTGAATATGATAAAGGTCATTTGAATGTTGTAACCTATTAAAAAAATAAACTGATGCTTTTCGTATCAGTTTTTTGCTTTTTAGCATAAAAGGGTATATACTTAAATTAATATCTGATGCAATTTAGATAATACAAAAATTAACGGAGGTATCCCCCATGTCAATCGAAGAAAAATTCAACCAAGCTAAAGGTTCTGTTAAAGAAGGTTTTGGTAAACTAACTGGCGATACAAAAACTCAAGCAGAAGGAGCTGCAGAAAAGGTAGCTTCAAAAGCTAAAGAAGTTGCCGAAGATGCTAAAGAAGCTGTCGAAGGCGCAGTAGCTGGTGTAAAAAACATCTTTAAAAAAGACGGAGAATAATTCTTTTTCGTCCTAATAACATAAGAAAATCTCCCTTCTCTTTCGAGAAAGGAGATTTTCTTTTATGGTCGTCCACCAGGGCCTCCATTTCCTTGAGGCCCACCGCCAGGTGCTCCTCCGCCTCCAGGCATCGAATTGACAATCTCAGTTTGTTTTTCACCGTTGATGTAGATATCTCCACCTATATAGGTCGCTGTCCCATCAAAGTCAAATCCTGATTGACCTGTCATTTTGATGGTTCCGCCATTGACTGTGATATTACCGTTTGAGTCAATTGGATCTGTGTCCCCTTGACCAACTTCAACCGTCAAGTTCCCACCATTCATGGTGAAGAAAATTTCACTTTGTTGGGCGTTTTTGTTGGCCGCATTGACACCATCATCTGTTGAATAGATGGTGATATCTCCACCGTTGATAGTGATTGACTTACCTTCAAGCCCTTCTGTAGAATTCTTAACAGTATAGGTCCCACTATCGATGACCAAATCACCTGAAGCGTGGATACCATCATCACCTGCAGTAACAGTGATGGTATTGTCAGAGAGATACATGGTTCCAACAGAAGTATCGTCATCATTATCAACCTTAACTCCGTCTTCCTTGGCATCGATAGTCATGGTTGTTCCAGTAATGTTAAGTTCGTCATTGACATTAAAAGCGTCTCCGACTGCAGTGATGTTATAGGTCCCGCCTGTGATGTGAAGTGTGTCGTTGTCCTTGATAGCATTGTTTTTCTTACCATCTACATTGAGAGTCCCTTTACCATTGATGGTCAAGTCCACTTTAGAGAAGAGGGCCGCGTCAGCCTTGTCATCACTATTTGAAGCTGAATCTGAAAGGCTATTGGTTGTGCCATTTGCTAGAGTTAGGTAAACATGTCCAGCTGATGTTGCAGAAATAGCTGCATTGGTATTGGTCATTGTTACACCATTTAGAACGATGTGTACGTCATCTGAACTTCCAGCTTCGATCTTGATTTGAACTCCATCAGATTGACCAGAAATCACATAGGTACCTGACTTAGAGATTGTAACGGTAGATCCTGATACGGCCACTCCGTCACCTGATACCGTCGCCGTTGTTCCTGACAAAGTTACAGTTGCAGCTGTTTTTTCATCATAAGAAGTATCATAGTCCTTATCTGTAAAGTAACTAGATGTTTTCTTATTGGTAGTTACTGTTGTCGTCGCAGTACTATTGCCAGCTGTTGTATTTGAAGTTGACTGGGTACATGCTGTTACCAGTGCTAGAGTTGTTATACTTGTTAATAGAAATGTCCATTTTTTTGCTTTCATGCTCGTTTCCTCGTCTTTCATTTTACATGCTCTTAGTCTACGGGTCTTTCCTAAAAGAAGCCTAAACTTTTTCTGAAAGTTTTCTTAAGTTTAGTTTCAATTAAGTTAAATTTAACAAAAGTTTTAGAACCCCCCTCTAGAATTGTAGACAAGCAAGTTCACCTGGTTTAAAAATAGTATAACTGAAAGCAAGAGGAGAAAGACTTATGAAACCATTAGAAACAACTTTTAAGCGGATTGAAACCAAATATATTATCTCCAAAGATAAACTAGACAAACTGATTCAAGATTTAAAGGAATATTTAGTAGAAGACGACTATCCAATTTCAACTATTTCAAATATCTACTTTGATACGGAAGACTTTGCTGTGCTCCAAGATGATGATTTTGGAAATAATCGAAAAGAAAAGGTTCGGATGCGGACCTATCTCAGCCAACCCAAAGCAGATAGTCAAGTATTTTTAGAAATAAAAACCAAGGACCAAGAAGGAGTTGGTCGCAAATTTAGACTACTCTCAACTCCTATTTCTATCCTTAATTTTATGACCAAAGGGCACTTGGATGCTAGTATTACTGATACAGTCGTCATTGAAAAAGTGAAAAAGCTTCATCAAGATTACAAGCAGGCTATCAAGCCTCGTATGTACATCTACTACGATCGTTATTCATTAAAAGAAAAAAAATACATCGAGGGCTACGACTATAATAAGATTCGTATCACCATTGACCAAAATCTAATCTATAGAGATGAAAATGTCAGTCTCTTTGCAGGAAATCAAGGGGCCCCTCTATTAGATGACAATACTGTGATTATGGAGATTAAAGCTCCTGGAAACAAACCTCAGTGGTTACAAGATATTCTAGACAAGTATGGTTTGATGGAGCACAAATTTTCAAAATACAGTTGTGCTTACCACAAATCTCAAGGGCTTCCTTATGCACCACGTCCCAGTATAGAAAGCGCAGGTATCGCTTATGCTTAATCTATTTAATTCCATTTTCAACAACGCCACTGCAAGTGCAGATCCCTTCCAACTACTGCTGGCACTTCTAGTCAGTCTAGTCCTCGGTTTGGCACTTACTTGGACCTACAAATATCGGACCCTCTACACCAGAGAATTTGCTATCAGCTTGACTCTGCTTCCCTGCCTTATGACCTTGGTTATTTTTCTGGTCAATGGGAGCTTGGGTACGTCAATTGCTGTAGCCGGAACCTTTAGTTTGATTCGTTTCCGTTCTGCAACGAGTGGTTCAAGAGAACTGATTGCTATTTTCCTAGCCATGATTATCGGTTTGGCTTGTGGAACAGGCTATCTCTTCTTGGCTATTCTCTTCACCCTCTTTATCTTGGGTGTTTGGTTCCTTTTGGAAAATCAACAGGTCAAAACTGACAATCAACGCCGTAGACTTTTAACAATCACGGTAGCTAATCAAGAGAAGATTCAAGATGCTATCCAATCTGCTCTTGACCAATTCTGCTCAGAAATTGACATGATTACGATCAATAGCACAAATGCAGGGGACAATCTTAGCATTGTCTATGAAGTCGAGCTAAAAGCAGAGGTCGATGATTTCCAAGTGACTAGCTATCTTACACAAAATATTGATAAATGCGATGTGGCATTGACTAAAAAAGCTAAAAAGAGAAAAAATCTCTAAAGACGAAAAACGAGGCTGGGATAAAAATTCCGACCTCGTTTTTTGCTAGCAATAAGTTTTTGATACTGAAACTGGTTAGGCTTTTCGATTTCAAAGAGCTCTTTTGAAAAAGACTTCATTTTCTCTTTCTACAACCTTTAATTTCCTTTAACTGGAATCTCTTTGATAACTCGTGCTGGATTTCCTGCCAGAACGACATTATCTCCAAAAGATTTAGTAATGACCGCTCCTGCTCCTGCAACGACATTATCCCCTAAAGTAACACCCGGTAGGACAATGACACCACCACCTGCCCAAAAGTTCTTGCCAATCGTGATTGGTTTCCCAAATTCTAATCCCGAGTTTCGTTCATCGGGATCCAGCGGATGAAGAGGTGTTAAAAACTGACAATTAGGACCAATCATGGCATTATCACCAATAGTAATCGGACATACGTCCAACATGGTCAAATTCCAATTGGAATAAAAATTTTCTCCCAGATGAATATTGACCCCGTAATCTACCATCAAGCGAGTGTTGATGTAGAGATTTTCACCAGTAGAACCAAACCATCCTTTGATGATTTCCATACCTTTTACTGGATCTACCTCTTCATTAAAAGCGGCTTGCTTTTGTCGCGCTGTTTGTGCTAGAGAACGGAGGTCTGGGTCGAATGGGTGATAGGGTTCTCCCGCGATCATTTTTTGATATTCTGTTTTCATGTTTTAATTTCCTTGCTTTTTTAGA
Source organism: Streptococcus sp. HMSC074B11 (assembly GCF_001808705.1). Lineage (GTDB taxonomy): Bacteria > Bacillota > Bacilli > Lactobacillales > Streptococcaceae > Streptococcus. Next base: position 13,354 of record NZ_KV794315.1, read on the forward strand.
TGATTGTAGCATAGTTCTATCTTTAGTACAAGCATCAAAAAAACTAGTGCATCGCACGATGCACTAGTTTCTTATTAGAAAGTTGACTTTCTCACTACTTTACAGACTTGATTAGTCTTCTTTCTTTTTACGAGCCATAAGTCCGAATCCACTTAAGACACCTAACAAGCCAAGCGCAGCAAGACTAGCATGATCTTCAGTACCAGTATTTGGCAACTGAGGAGTAGTTGTCTTAGCTACTGCTTCAGTTACTGGAGTTGATTCCCTTGGTGTTTCTGGAACTTGGATTGGTTTTGGTTCTGGCGTTAGTTTCGAATCTGGTGTCGGTACCGGATTCGGTGTTACCACCTTCTTGTAGATGTGTTGGATATTACCGTCTTTATCTACAACCGTCTTCACAAACTCGTAACCTGAAATTTCTTTCTCAGGTTGTTCACCGTTCTCAGTCGGATATCCTGGAATTGGATTTCCATTTTCATCAACATAAGAGGTCGTAATCTTTTCGTAGACGTGCTCGGTATCTCCATTCGGAAGTTTCTTCGTTTCTACGAAGCGGTAACCTGGGATAGCTTTC
>NZ_KV794316.1 GCF_001808705.1 Streptococcus sp. HMSC074B11
CGTTTTATAGAGAAAAAAAGAATACAGGACAAACAAATTCCTGTATTCTTAAAATAACTTAGAACAGATATGATAATGAAGCGACTAATAAGATTATAGCGCAAATTATTTTTACGATTTTTACATATTGTTGTTTGAACAATTTATCAGAGAAAAGAGTCAATACAAGCGCAACACAAAACAAAGTAGTTCTTAAAGTCATGATTCATACTCCTTTCGTTATTTTGTTAATCCAGTAAATAAGTTGAATAGTAAGTATTTAATCTGCAAATATGTTTATCTTTTCTGAAAACTCCTTTGGTCATTGATCGGTATCACTATCTATATTTATTATAGCACAAATAACATTATTAAACAATTATATTTATCCTTTATAAACTAACATTTGGCCATTTGACAAGGATGGATACCTGCTCCGAACTTGCTTCTAAAAGGTAGCAGGTTCAACTCTCACTGCCTTTTCTTTCCTCCTATTTTTGAGAGCGCTTGAAATATGTTATAATAGTTCTAGATTATTTTTTTGGAGGCAAACCGTGGGAAATTTTATTGAGCTAGTCTTTCATCGTTTCTTTTTGGGGATGATAGCTACAGCTTATTTTTGGTTATTGACACTAGCGGGAGGAGTAGTCTTTGGTATAGCGCCAGCTAGTGCGACTCTCATGAGTTTATTTGCAGAACACGGCTATTCTTACCGTGCTTATCGTTTCAAGGAAGCATGGGATTTATTTAAGAGTAATTTTGTTAAAAGCAATCTCAGTTTCTACACCTTTATGGGACTTGACTTGATGTTGATTTATGGTTTGTATCTCATGATCCAATTGCCGCATCAGACCATTATCCACTTGGCAGCAACTTTTTTAAATATCTTTTTGGTGGCCTTGGTATTTTTGGCTTATACAGTTTCTCTAAAATTGCAAGTTTATTTTGACTTATCCTATCAAAATACCTTGAAGCTAGCCTTTATCGGAATTTTTATGAGCTTGTCAGCAGTGGCAAAAGTTCTTCTTGGTAGCGTCTTGTTAGCCATCATTGGCTTCTATATGCCAGCCCTCATTATTTTTGTAGGGATTGGAATGTGGCATTTCTTTATTAGTGATTTATTGGAGCCTGTTTATGAAAACATTCATGAAAAATTGGCGTCCAAATAGAATGAAACAATTTTGGCTTCATTCGCTCCTTAGAACCTATAGCTGGGTGATGATTGTCATCATTGCTAGTTTTGCTCTTTTGATTTCCTATGTAAACTGGGATAGTCGCGAAAAAGAAGCAAGACAGGTTTCCCAGCGGGTTTTGACTCGGACGGTGAGCGAGGTTGAGTATTATTATCGAGAGTCAGCGCGTTCAGCCCAAAGTTTAGTAGATAATCAAGCGAGAATCGAGGGAATTTATAAGTATTTTAGCCTTAGTACCCCAGATTATTTCTATTGGCAACTGGAGCGTAAGGCATCACCCTATGTTTCTGTATCCATTTATGAAAATATCGATGACCTTTATGTGCGCAATGATTTTGTAACGGGTGTAGCTATTGTCTTGCAAGACTCAACAGAAGTTTTTGTTTCGACTAGGGACAATCGTAGTGGTTACAAGGTTTCTGCAGACGCCTTTAAGCCAGATCCTAATAGTTTTGCCGTTCCCGTATCCGATCCAGTATCGGATCAAGCTCTTGGAGTTATTTATGTTTCTGTATCTTCCGATGTTTTTTATAAGGCTATTGACAATACCAGAGGAAATATCCCAATTGCTGTGAGCATAACCTCTCCTTTTGAAACGGATATGTTTCACCAAGGTGAAAAAAGTGATCGAGAGGAATGGTTGCAAGACGAGACTGCTCATGGTTATCAGGTTCAGGTTGCAGTTCCTCGAGGTTATGTCCTTAGTGGTAGTATCTCTAGTTCTGTCTTTATTCTTGCTTTGAGTCTCCTCTTTATCGTTATTTTATATGTAACCTTGAAAAAAACATTTTCGAAGTATCAAACACAGGTTGTTGACCTAGTGGAAACAATCCATGATATTGCGCAAGGGGAGCAGGGTAAAAGAATTGATCTCACGAAAAAAGACCAGGAATTGCTTTTAATCGCTGAGACGACAAATGATATGTTGGACCGACTGGAGAGAAATATCCATGATATTTACCAGCTTGAACTGAGTCAAAAAGATGCCCATATGCGCGCTCTACAAGCTCAGATAAATCCACATTTCATGTACAATACCCTCGAGTTTATACGGATGTACGCGGTCATGGAAAACCAAAATGAACTAGCGGATATTATCTACGAATTCAGTAGTCTCCTGCGCAACAACATCTCTGATGAGCGAGAAACAACATTAAAGCAAGAAGTGGAGTTTTGTCGGAAGTACAGTTATCTCTGTATGGTTCGCTATCCAAAATCCATTGCTTACGGATTTAAGATCGACCCTGACTTGGAAGAAATGCGCATTCCAAAATTCACCCTCCAACCCTTGGTGGAGAATTATTTTGCCCACGGAGTTGACCACAGAAGAACGGATAATGTTATCAGTATCAAGGCCTTGAAAAAAGAAGGCTATGTTGAGATTTTGGTAACCGATAATGGGCGTGGAATGCCTGCCGAAAAATTAGCAGAGATCCAGGATAAATTAGCTCAAAGAACCTTTGAACATATAGTGGATTATAGTGGGAAACGCCAGTCCATTGGGATTGTCAATGTGCATGAGCGCTTTGTGCTCTGCTTTGGTGACCGGTATGATATCAGTGTAGAATCTGTTGAAAAAGAAGGTGTTCGCTATCAAATCACCATTCAAAACGAAGAGAAAGGATAAAGATGTATAAAGTACTTTTAGTGGACGACGAGTACATGATTACAGAAGGTCTCAAACGTTTGATTCCTTTTGATAAGTGGGATATGGAAGTCGTTGCAACAGCCAATCATGCTGATGATGCTCTGGACTACGTTCGAGAACATTCCGTCGATATTGTTATTTCAGATGTCAATATGCCTGACAAGACAGGACTTGAAATGATTGGGGAGATGAAGGAGTTGTTGCCAAATGCTTACTATATCCTCCTTTCAGGCTACCAAGAATTTGACTATGTCAAAAAAGCCATGAATCTCAATGTCGTTGATTATCTGGTCAAACCAGTCGATAAGGTTGAACTGGAACGCTTGCTTGAAAAGATTGCCAGTCAGCTTGGTGAAAAATCTCATGAGCCCGAAATATTGAGTCAGCAACTCGATGAAGAAGCCTTCAAGACTCATCTCAGCCAAAAAGAAAACTGGTGGATTGGACTTTCAAAAGAAAAACAAGGGGATTTTGTTATTCCCTACTATGTTCTAGGTCAGGATTGGCAGATCGTCCTTGCAGATCAGGAATTTGAGGGCTTATTGGTCATGCCTTTTGAAGCACCTTATCAAATCAACTTTGAAAAGTGGAAGCGTGATGTTGAAAAGACTCTCTTTTATGGATCGGTCAATTTAGATCAGTCTGAAAGTCTCTTTTCTTATTACGAGCCCATCTATCGAGTGATTATTCAAGGAAATCTCCAGCAGATTATCGAGGAGTTGACCTTACTTGAGAAGATTGTCTTAGAAAACACACCGAGGGTATCCATTACCAAGCAGCTCTTTACCCAGTTTGTCATGGATGTTTTCCATCTTTTTGAACATCTGAAGGCAGACGACATGACAGATATTGTCAAGAACATTCATGCCATTACAACTTTTGAGGATTTAGTCGCTTATACTAAGGAAACCTTGACATCCTTCTTCGGCCAATACCGCATGAATGAAAATGTAGTCAGTGTGCTTGAAGTTATTGGTAGAGACTACAAAAAAGAGCTTTCCCTCAAGGATATCAGCAAGGATCTCTTTATCAATCCCGTTTATTTGGGGCAGTTGATCAAGAAGGAAACCAATTCCACCTTTGCAGAGCTTCTCAATAAGCAACGCATCAAGGCAGCTCAGCAGCTCTTGCTATCTACAAATGATAGTATTGAGGATATTTGCTATACGGTTGGTTACAGTAATGTAGGCTATTTCTATAAGGTCTTTCGAAAACTATGTGGGAAGTCTCCTAAGGCCTACCGTAAACAGGTGGAAGCAAACTTGTAGGATTTGTTTTGCCTGTTAAAATATGCTATAATAAACTAAAAAAACATAAGGGGGTTGCTTTGATGAAAAAGAAACCAATCTATCTATGGGTATTACTGATTTTTTCAGCCTTACTCTCAGCAATGTCACTATTTGGAATCATATCTCCAGTACCTACTGCGGAGGGTATGAACAATCTAGAAACATCAGCATCAGGTGTTAATGCTACTTATGCTAAGGAGCTCGTTGCTTACACCATTAAGGTATCGGAGCATGGCCATTCAATCTTCAGCATTCTCTTGGTTGTCTTATCTGTTATTCTGGTTGTTGTAGCTTTGGTTTTCCTTATTCGTAAAAACCTTCAATTGGCTAACTACACTTATCTTGCTTATGTCTTCGTTGCCATCGTTGGTTCTATCTACAACTTTATCGGAGTTCAGGATGCGGTTTCACTTTTTACAGACCCTAACATCCGTATGGGAGCGGAGCTTGGTGCCAAAGGTTCAGCCATTTTTGGGATCGTACTCAATGTTATCTTCCTAGCAATCGTCTTCTATAAAATGTGGCGTCAGCAAAAAGAATTAACAGAAACTCAAGAAGAGGAAGAACTTGCCTAAGAGTTGACAAAGCATAACTATCAAGATACAATCTTGGTAGTTATTTTTTATGATTCAAAAAAGGAGGAGAAAATGAAAAAAATTTCCTTAGTCTATATCAGTCTGAGTGGAAATACGGAGAGTTTCGTAACACGATTGAAGGCTTACCTATTAGAACAGTATGAGAACATTGAAGTAGAAAAAATTCATATTAAAGATTTGGTCAAGGAAGGAGAAGATTTCTTTGAAATGACCAACCCATATGTTGCTTTTCTACCGACTTATTTAGAAGGTGGCAATGGTGTTGACAATGGAGATGTGGAGATTTTGACTACTCCAGTAGGTGATTTTATCTCCTATGGAGACAATGCCAGCAAGTGTTTTGGTGTCGTAGGATCAGGCAATCGTAATTTTAACAACCAATACTGTTTGACGGCTAAGCAATACAGCCAACGCTTTGGTTTCCCCGTTCTAGCTGACTTTGAGATGCGTGGAATGCTGGGAGATATCAAGAAGGTCGCAGGGATTATTGCAGAGCTTTATGAACTTGAATCCTTGTAAGAGGATAGAGTTGCTGGGCTAGATTTTTATCCCATGGATCATAGAATTATTTCAAAAGAGAACAGTTCAAATGAGTAAACTACAGAAATCATTTTTAAAGTATATAAAACGCAAACCAAGCTTCAAGGATATTATGCTATGCAGTGCTTTGTTGCTCTTGGCAATTAGTCTGATGATGTTTTCTGATAAAATTTTTGATGAAGATGAATCACCATTTGGAACCATGGTATCCTTAGGGATTGTTATCCTGGTAGAAATCTTAGCTGTCAGAAATAAATAAAAAAGACTCGAGAAATGGTATCTCGAGTTTTTTTGTTAGTTGCGAATTTCGTCAACGATTTCTTTTGAAATGGGGATCCCTAAACGGTAACCTTTGTTGATGTAGTCAATGACATCATTGATATTTTCTATCGTTTGGATTTTCTCTTTGATAGTTGCACGAAAATCTTGATCTTTCAATAGTTGGTCCTGAAGCAGTCTTTGAAGTTTCTCTTTTTCATATTTGTTGACAAGAAAGAGAAAGAGAAGACTAATAACAACTAAGATATAAGCGTATTGGCTCATAAAAATTCTCCCTAAGTGATAAAGAAATGAATAGCAAGAGAAAAGCGAAGAGTCTCCGCTTTTCAAGTCATTCTAGTGAAGTAGTTAGCTAGTCCGCATAAAAGTGGCTAGCGTCTAACAATTAGGAACTTTAGTTCCAGTAACTTTAAGATTACGACGTCTTTCGGTAGAAATCGATAATATTTCTATTGAAAGACTAGTAAAGCGCCTAGCCAAAGTCCGAATAGGATTTGGCGTTAGTTATTTAGACTGCTTTACAATAAAGTGATTAAAAGCCTACGACATGAACCTAACCAAATCGATATTATTTGGTTAGGTGAATTAGTGAAGCGTTTAGGCAATTCGCCTCATTTACGACGTCGTGGCCCTCTAAATAGATTATATTTAGGGGCCATGACTAGTGAAGCAGTTAGCTAGTCCGCATAAAAGCGGCTAGCGTCCAACAATTAGGAACTTTAGTTCCAGTAACTTTAAGATTACGACGTCTTTCGGTAGAAATCGATAATATTTCAATCGAAAGACTAGTGAAGCGCCTAGACAAAGTCCGAATAGGATTTGGCGTTAGTTATTTAGACTGCTTTACAATAAAGTGATTAAAAGCCTACGACATGAACCTAACCAAATCGATATTATTTGGTTAGGTGAATTAGTGAAGCGTTTAGGCAATTCGCCATATAGCGATTGCCGTCAAGAGACTAGGAACTTTAGTTTCAGTCTCTTGTAACGATTTACATCTTCTCTGGTGCTTCTACGCCCAGCAGACGAAGTGCTTCTTTGAGGACAACTGCAGTTGCATAGCTGAGAGCTAGACGACTGTCGCGTTCTGGACTTTCATCCAAGATGCGAGTGTGAGCGTAATATTTGTTAAAGGCTTGCGCTAAGCTAATTGCAAATTTAGCAATGATAGAAGGTTCAAAGTTATCTGCCGCACGATTGATAATACGTGGGAAGTCTTGGATGAGTTTAATGATTTCCCAGCTTTCAGGATCATTCAAGCTATAGTTGGCAGCTGTTTCTGGTTTGAAATCCGCTTTGCGTAAGATAGATTGGATACGAGCATAGGCGTATTGAATATAAGGACCAGTCTCACCTTCAAAGGATACCATAGCTTCAAGATCGAAGTCGTATCCATTTGTACGGTCAGTTTTAAGGTCATAGAATTTAATGGCTCCAACTCCAACAGCATGAGCAACCTGGTCTTTATTTTCAAGTTCCGGATTTTTGGCTTCAATTTGCGCTTTGGCACGGCTGATGGCTTCTGCGACAGTAGGCTCTAGCAAGATAACATTCCCTTTACGAGTAGAGAGTTTCTTCCCTTCTTTTGTTACCAATCCAAAAGGAACATGGACAATATCTTGACTCCAATCGTAACCCATCTCTTGTAAGACAGCCTTAAGCTGTTTAAAGTGAGCAGATTGTTCTTGACCAACGACATAGATAGATTTAGCAAATTGATATTCGTTTTTACGGTAAAGGGCAGCGGCCAAGTCACGTGTGATGTAGAGAGTTGCACCGTCAGATTTCTTGATAAGAGCGGGGTGTTCAATTCCATATTTCTCAAGGTTGACAACTTGGGCACCTTCTGATTCAACAAGAAGTCCTTTTTCAGAAAGGATGTCTACAACTGCATCCATCTTGTCATTGTAGAAGGCTTCCCCGTTGTAGCTGTCGAATTCAACCTTCAATTCATTGTAAAGGCGGTTAAATTCCACCAAACTTTCATCACGGAACCATTGCCAAAGAGCGAGAGCTTCCTCGTCTCCATTTTCAAGTTTACGGAACCATTCGCGTGCTTCTTCATCCAAGCTAGGATCATTTTCAGCTTCAGCATTGATGCGAACGTAGAGTTTAAGAAGTTCATCAATCGGATGAGCTTTTACAGCTTCTTCGTCGCCCCATTTTTTGTAGGCAACAATCAGCATTCCAAACTGTTTACCCCAGTCTCCCAAATGGTTGACCTTGACTGTTTGATAACCGATTTTTTGGAAAATATGTGACAAGCTATCTCCGATAACAGTTGAGCGTAGATGACCAATAGAGAATGGTTTAGCAATATTAGGACTAGACATGTCGATAACAACATTTTTTTGTTTACCAATAGTTTGGTCAGCATAGTGTTCTTTTTCAGTGATAACAGCTTGTAATACTTGAGCAGAAATGGCATTTTTATCAAGGAAGAAGTTAACATAAGGTCCAGTAGCAACGACTTTTTCAAAGGCTTGGCTATTGATTTTTTCAGCGATATCTGCTGCAATCATTTGTGGAGCTTTTCTCTCAACTTTTGCTAGAGTAAAGGCAGGGAAGGCGATGTCTCCCATGTCAGAGTTTTTGGGTTGTTCTAGTAAATTTAAAATAGCCTCTTGATCCAGGCTGTCAATGACGCTAGCCAATTCGCTAGCAATCAATTGTTTTGTATTCATTATAAACTCCTTTGGACTTTTCTTCTATTTTATCACAATTTTGAGGAATGATAAGAATTTTTTTGAAATATTCAGTTTTTTTGGTATAATGTTCTTATTAAATAGTTGTAAAATGTTATAAATATTCACTCGAGAGGATGTTATGAGAAAAAGAGAACGTCATCAGTTGATCAAGCAGATGATCACTGAGGAAAAATTAGGGACTCAAAAAGAGATCCAGGATCGGTTGGAAGCACGCAATGTTTTTGTGACGCAAACGACCTTGTCGCGTGACCTTCGCGAACTGGGCTTGACCAAGGTTAAGAAAAATGATAAGGTCTACTACGTACTAGCAAATGAGACAGAGAAGATTGACCTGGTTGAGTTCTTGTCCCATCATTTGGAAGGTGTAGCAAGAGCTGAGTTTACCTTAGTTTTACACACTAAATTGGGTGAAGCCGCAGTTTTAGCCAATGTTGTCGATGCCAACAAGGATGAATGGATTTTAGGAACAGTTGCGGGTGCCAATACTCTCTTGGTAATCTGCCGAGATCAGCATGTTGCTAAACTCATGGAAGATCGTTTGTTAGATTTGATGAAGGATAGATAAGGAGGCTGGGACAAAAGTCCTAGCCTCTCAATTGTCTTTGGATTGTCGAGCAAGACGCAGTGGTTGAGTGGGCTCTACTACGCTGATTTCATCAGCTTTTACAGCCCTACTCAACTGTGCGGAGGTGGGACGACGAAATCGAATTCTAACGAATTACCGATTTCTGTCCCACTCTCTATTTTTAACAAGGAGAGAATGGATGATGACAGAAAAATTATCACCTGGCATGCAACAGTATGTGGATATAAAAAAACAATATCCAGATGCTTTTTTGCTCTTTCGTATGGGTGATTTTTATGAGTTATTTTACGAAGATGCAGTCAATGCTGCCCAGATACTAGAAATCTCACTAACCAGTCGCAATAAGAATGCTGACAATCCTATTCCCATGGCTGGAGTTCCTTATCACTCAGCACAACAGTATATTGATGTCCTAGTGGAGCGTGGCTACAAGGTTGCCATTGCTGAGCAGATGGAGGATCCTAAGCAGGCAGTAGGGGTTGTTAAGCGCGAGGTTGTGCAGGTGATTACCCCTGGTACAGTCGTCGATAGTAGTAAACCAGATAGTCAAAACAACTTTTTGGTGGCTATTGACCGTGACGGGCAGCAATTTGGTTTGGCATACATGGACTTAGTGACGGGTGATTTCTATGTGACAGGTTTATTGGATTTTACCCTGGTCTGTGGTGAAATCCGAAATCTTAAGGCAAGAGAAGTTGTCATCGGCTATGCCTTAACTGAAGAGGAAGAACAGATTCTCAGCCGTCAAATGAATTTGGTGCTTTCTTATGAGAAAGAATTATTTGAAGACATACATCTGCTGGATCCACGCTTGGCGCCTATTGAACAAGCTGTCAGCAGTAAGCTTCTTCAGTATGTTCATCGGACTCAGATGAGAGAGTTGAATCACTTGAAGCCAGTTGTCCGTTATGAAATTAAGGATTTCTTGCAGATGGATTATGCAACCAAGGCTAGTTTAGATCTAGTAGAAAATGCTCGTACTGGCAAGAAACAAGGGAGTCTTTTCTGGTTGCTAGATGAAACTAAGACTGCCATGGGAATGCGTCTTTTGCGCTCTTGGATCCACCGTCCCTTGATTGACAAGGATCGTATCCTTGAACGTCAGGAGGTTGTACAGGTCTTTCTGGATTATTTCTTTGAACGTAGTGATTTGACAGAAAGCCTAAAGGGAGTCTACGATATTGAGCGCCTGGCTAGTCGTGTTTCTTTTGGGAAAAGCAATCCTAAAGACCTCTTGCAATTAGCGACTACCTTGGGAAGTGTTCCACGAATTCGAGCAATTTTAGAAGGAATGGAGCAACCAGCTCTTGCCTATCTGATTGAACAATTAGATCCTATTCCTGAGTTGGAAAGTCTTATTAGCGCAGCCATTGCTCCTGAGGCTCCTCATGTGATTACCGAAGGTGGTATTATTCGGACTGGTTTTGACGAGACCTTGGACAAGTATCGTCGGGTACTGAGAGAAGGAACCAGCTGGATTGCTGAGATTGAGGCCAAGGAAAGAGAAAATTCTGGCATCAGTACGCTCAAGATTGACTACAATAAAAAAGACGGCTACTATTTCCATGTGACCAATTCGCAGCTTGGTAACGTACCAGCCCACTTTTTCCGTAAGGCTACGCTAAAAAACTCTGAACGTTTCGGGACAGAGGAGTTAGCTCGTATCGAAGGAGAAATGTTAGAAGCGCGTGAGAAATCAGCCAATCTTGAATACGAAATTTTTATGCGGATCCGTGAGGAGGTTGGCAAGTATATCCAACGCCTGCAAGCCCTAGCCCAAGGAATCGCTACTGTCGATGTCTTACAAGGTTTGGCAGTGGTAGCAGAAAATCAACACCTGATTCGGCCAGAGTTCGGAGAGGATTCACGAATTGACATCCAAAAGGGACGTCACGCAGTTGTTGAGAAGGTCATGGGAGCCCAAACCTATATTCCCAACAGCATCCAAATGGGTGAAGATACTAGCATCCAGCTGATTACAGGGCCTAATATGAGCGGGAAGTCAACCTATATGCGTCAGCTAGCTATGACAGCAGTCATGGCCCAGATAGGATCTTATGTTCCGGCAGAAAGTGCTCACTTGCCTATCTTTGATGCGATTTTTACCCGTATCGGGGCAGCAGATGACTTGGTTTCCGGTCAGTCAACCTTTATGGTCGAGATGATGGAAGCTAATAATGCTATTGCACATGCTACTGAAAAATCCCTGATTCTCTTTGATGAGCTTGGACGCGGAACGGCAACCTATGATGGCATGGCCCTGGCCCAAGCGATTATCGAGTATATCCATGAACATATCGGAGCCAAGACTCTCTTTGCAACTCACTACCATGAATTGACTAGCTTAGAATCTAGTCTGGAACATCTGGTTAATGTCCACGTGGCTACGCTGGAGCAAAATGGTCAGGTTACCTTCCTTCACAAGATCGAAGCAGGACCAGCTGATAAATCATACGGTATTCACGTAGCTAAGATTGCAGGGCTACCGACAGATTTGCTAGTAAGGGCAGATGCAATATTAACGCAATTAGAGAACCAAGGTCAGGAAAGTCCTGCTCCAATGAAACAAACACATGCAGTTTCTGAACAAATTTCCCTATTTGACTCGGCGGAAGAAAATCCTATCCTAGCAGAATTGGCTAAAGTAGATGTGTACAATATGACACCGATGCAAGCCATGAACCTCTTGTTAGAATGGAAACAAAAATTATAAATCAAAACCCACTCAGTCCTGTGAGTGGGTTTCTGTTGTATTATTTCTTCTGAGCCAATAATTGGTTGATGTGGGCAACCTTCTTTGATTCTCTTTTATAGAGAATCGCCCAGATGATGAGATAGACGATGGCAAACTCTGGGATGAGTTGAAGGATGAAAGTCCAGCGAAGTGGAAACCAACCTGCCAGAATTGCTAGAGGAACAAAACCTAATAGCATGAGGAAGAAGTGAGTGACAGTCGCACGAAGAAGGCTCCAGTCTTTGGCAAAGAGACGGCTACCAAAACTAAAGAGGACTCCGATAGCTGCCCAGATGATAGAACAGTAGAGCAAAACTAGAGCGCCATGTACCTGTTGTTGGATCATGAATTGGCCAATCAAAGAGTTGGGGCTAAGTGGTGCATAGTTGCTTGGTGAATAGATAAAAGAAAAGATAATAGATAGGATGAGGCCGATGAGGATACCAGTTGTGGCATCGTGGAAAATTTGTTTTTTCATAGTTCTAATTTCTCCTTAATAGCTTTGAGGTAACGGCGAGAAGAGTAGGTGAAACTGTCATTTTTTAGATAGATTTCAATCAAGCCGTTAGAGGTTAGTTTTAGATGACTAATAGCATCGATGTTGACAATTTCCGATTGGGAAATTTGGATAAAGGAAGCAGGTAAAATTTCACTTGCTTGGTAAAGACGAATGTCGAGCGCATAGGTTTGGCTATCCGTTTCAGCTAAGACTTTGCGATTTTCAATATATATACGTTGAATCTTACTAATCTGAATCAAGTAGACCTGGTCTTGGAATTTTCCTTTAAGAGTTTCGTTTTGATCCAGTGATTGAACAAAGTCTTGAACTTTTTGAATTCTAGGGGACAAAGATGGTGCTTCTATGATGATTTGTTCTTCTGCATATTGTTGATCAATGTCAAGTCTGACTTTCATATTTTCTCCTTTGTAAAGTTGTAATAGAGATCTCTTACTTACAAATCTATTAAACACCATTTTGTTGACAATTACAAGAAGCTTTGTCTATGTGGTCGGTTGAAGAGTCTATCTGGCAGGTGACCGTTTTCATAGAATTTTTAGAGTAAAGAAGTCAAAAAATAAGAAGGTAAGTGGTAAGAGTTTTTAGAA
>NZ_KV794317.1 GCF_001808705.1 Streptococcus sp. HMSC074B11
TCCCTTCAGCCGGACTTGGGTAATCCTCCATAGTATTTAATGGACCTTGTAGGACTTGAACCTACGACCACTCGGTTATGAGCCGAGAGCTCTAACCAGCTGAGCTAAAGGTCCAACAAGATCATTATAGCGGCGAAGGGGATCGAACCCCCGACCTCCCGGGTATGAACCGGACGCTCTAGCCAGCTGAGCTACACCGCCATCAATCGGGAAGACAGGATTCGAACCTG
>NZ_KV794318.1:0-8588 GCF_001808705.1 Streptococcus sp. HMSC074B11
CGGAGCGAGACGGACTGAAAGTCGCATAATGAAGCAAAGATTACTTTGTAAATTCTCAAAGAATCTTTAATAGGATTAAAATGAGTTTCTGCATTACCATCAAAATAAATTGTTTCAATCGTTATTTCTTGTATCGGAATAGCTTTATCAAACGTATGAATGAGCATATTAGTTTCATATTCAAAGCGTTCACCTTGAATTTCCAACATTTCATTTAAGATCGCTTTGGGAAAGCCTCGTAATCCTGTTTGAGTATCTGTTATTTTTCTCCCATAGAGTAGTTTAAATACTAATTTGGTAAGTTTATTCCCGAATTTACTTTTTGGTGGAACATTTTCAGAATCAAAATCCCGACAACCTAAAATTAGTGAATCAGGATAATTAGAAATCGTATCTACCATAGATAAGACATCCTCAACTCTATGTTGACCATCTGAATCTGCAGTAACAATTCCATTAAACTCTTCTACATCTGGCATGGTCAGGAAATAGTTAAAGGCATTTTTTAGTGCACGACCTTTGCCTAAATTTTTTGCATGAGTTAATATCCTACAATTTTGTTCATCTCTTAACTGTTCAAAAATATATTTAAACTCTCTCCTACTCCCATCATCTACTATTAAAATATTTTCTAATCCTGCTTCTCTCAGTTTAACTATATAATTACACAAGTCTGAAGGTGGATTGAGTGCTGGTATAACAACTAATGTTTTCATGGAATCTCCTTTATTACCTACTAATATTCCTTAATAAAAAGCACAAACTTCCGAATAACATTTTATCATTTTTCCTAAAAAAAAAAAGCATTTTCTGATTTGTATCCCACTCTATGACATCCCCTCCATTTGAATTTTCCTTACAAAACCAGTATAATGATAGAATATAAAAATTCTAGGAAGAGAGTCAGATGAATCAATCCGTTTCAAACTTGAAATTAGCTGAACGAGGTGCTATTATAAGCATCTTGACCTACCTTTTCTTGTCAGCAGCTAAGTTAGCAGCAGGCCACCTCCTTCACTCATCCAGTTTGGTGGCGGATGGTTTCAACAACGTTTCTGATATCATCGGAAATGTTGCCCTCCTCATTGGGATTCGTTTGGCCCGCCAACCAGCAGATAGAGACCATCGTTTCGGTCACTGGAAAATCGAGGACTTAGCAAGCCTCATCACTTCAATCATCATGTTCTATGTTGGTTTTGATGTCTTGCGAGATACGATTCAAAAGATTATTAGTCGCGAAGAAACAGTGATTGACCCACTGGGAGCGATTCTAGGAGTGATCTCTGCTGTGATTATGTTTGCTGTTTATCTCTACAACACCCACCTCAGCAAGCAGTCCAAATCTAAAGCGCTTAAAGCGGCTGCCAAGGACAATCTATCAGATGCAGTCACTTCACTCGGAACCACTATCGCTATCCTAGCCAGCAGTTTTAACTTCCCTCTCGTGGATAAATTGGTTGCCATCGTCATTACCTTCTTTATCCTCAAGACTGCCTATGATATCTTTATCGAGTCGTCTTTCAGTCTTTCAGATGGTTTTGATGAACATTTGTTGGAAGATTATCAAAAGGCTATCATGGAAATTCCTAAGATTAGCAAGGTCAAATCACAACGCGGTCGTACTTACGGAAGTAATATCTATCTGGACATTACTCTCGAGATGAACCCAGATCTCTCTGTTTTTGAAAGTCACGAAATTGCGGATCAGGTTGAATCCATGTTATCAGAACGCTTTGGTGTCTTTGATACAGACATTCATATCGAACCAGCACCAATCCCTGAGGATGAAATCCTAGATAATGTCTATAAAAAATTGCTCATGAGAGAGCAATTGATTGACCAAGGAAATCAACTAGAAGAGTTACTTGCAGAAGACTTCATTTATATCCGCCAGGACGGACAAGAACTGGACAAGGATGCCTATAAGTCCGAAAAAGAACTGACATCTGCCATTAAAGAGCTTCACCTAACTTCCATTAGTCAGAAGACAAAACTGATCCGCTATCAGATTGGTGATACCATCCACACAAGCATCTGGCGCCGCCACGAAACTTGGCAAAATATTTTCCATCAGGAAACAAAGATAGAAAAAGACTAAAAAATGAGGCCGGGATAATTTCCAACCTCATTTTTCATGTTTATTTTGCAACGCTCTTAGCAAGAACGAAGTTTCCAAGTGTAGCCGAACCATTACCTGCTACAGCTGGTGTTACGATATAGTCACGTACATCTGGAACTGGTAGGTAACCATTGAGAAGAGATGTAAATTTCTCACGTACACGGTCAAGCATGTGTTGTTGGGCCATAACCCCACCACCAAATACGATAACGTCTGGTCGGAAAGTTACAGTAGCATTAACCGCGGCTTGAGCGATATAGTAGGCTTGAACATCCCAAACAGGGTTGTTGAGTTCAATGTTTTCCCCACGAACACCTGTACGAGCTTCAAGACTTGGTCCAGCTGCATAGCCTTCCAGACATCCCTTATGGAAAGGACAAACACCGTTGAATTCTTTTTCAATATCCATTGGGTGTCTAGCCACATAATAATGACCCATTTCAGGGTGTCCCACACCACCGATAAACTCACCACGTTGGATAACACCAGCTCCGATACCTGTACCGATTGTATAGTAAACTAAGTTTTCGATACGGCCACCAGCATTATTACGAGCAACTACCTCACCGTAGGCAGAACTGTTTACGTCTGTTGTGAAGTACATTGGCACGTTTAGAGCGCGACGAAGAGCACCAAGCAAATCAACATTGGCCCAGTGAGGTTTCGGTGTAGTTGTAATAAAACCATAAGTTTTTGAGTTTTTGTCGATATCAATTGGACCAAATGATCCAATCGCAAGTCCTGCAAGATTATCAAATTTTGAAAAGAACTCGATAGTTTTATCGATTGTCTCGATAGGAGTTGTTGTTGGGAATTGTGTTTTTTCTACAATATTAAAGTTTTCATCACCGACAGCACAGACAAATTTTGTACCGCCCGCTTCCAAGCTTCCATATAGTTTTGTCATGATAAACCTCTAGTTTTTATTTTCTCTATTATAGCATAATTCCAGAAGGAAAGTTGCTCTATATTTTAGTTTTTCCTCTGTAAATTTTACTATTCAATCAAAAACGAACAAACATGACATTTGTTCGTTTTTTGATCTATTAAATCGAAAGTAGTGTACTTAATGAAAATCAAAGAACAAACTAGGAATCGAGCTGCGGATTGCTCAAAGTACAGCTTTGAGGTTGTAGATAGAACTGACGAAGGCAGTAACACATACATACGGCAAAGCGAGTATGACGCAGTTTAAATTTGATTTTCGAAGAGTATTAAGCTTTAACTTCGATGATTGCATCTCCCTTAGCAACTGATCCAGAAGCAACTGGATTTACTGAAGCAAAGTCTGCAGTGTTTGTTACGATAACCATAGTAGTGTTATCAAGTCCTGCAGCAGCAATCTTAGCTGAGTCAAATGTTCCAAGAACATCTCCAGCTTTAACCTTGTCACCTTGGGCAACTTTTTGGTCAAATCCTTCACCGTTCATTGAAACAGTGTCGATACCAACGTGAATCAAGATTTCAGCTCCGTTTGCTGTTTTCAAACCATAAGCATGCCCTGTTGGGAAGACGATTGTCACTTCAGCATCAGCTGGTGCATAGACAACATCTTGGCTAGGTTTCACAGCGATTCCTTGTCCCATAGCTCCACTTGAGAAAACTGGGTCATTAACGTCTGAAAGTGCAACTACGTCACCAACGATTGGTGTTTGGATGACACCTTCGCTAGGTGCAACAACAGTACCAGTTACTGCTTCGTCAGCTAAACGTTCAGTTGTAGCTTCTGAAGCCACTTCTGCTTCATCTTCATAACCAAACATGTAAGTAAGAGCAAAACCAAGAGCGAATGATACAGCTACCATAAGAAGGTATTGTGGAAGTTGTCCGTTACCAATGTAAAGCATTGTACCAGGGATGATTGTGATACCATTACCAGTACCAGCAAGACCAAGGATTGAAGCAAGTCCACCACCGACTGCACCAGCGATCAATGAAAGGAAGAATGGTTTACGGAAACGCAAGTTAACCCCGAAGATAGCAGGCTCAGTAATACCTAGGAAGGCAGAAAGAGCAGCTGGGAAAGCAAGTGTTTTAAGTTTAGGATTTTTAGTTTTCACACCAACGGCTACTGTTGCAGCACCTTGAGCAGTCATGGCAGCTGTGATGATAGCGTTGAATGGGTTAACATGGTCAGCAGCAAGCAATTGAACTTCAAGCAAGTTAAAGATGTGGTGAACACCTGATACGACGATAACTTGGTGAACTCCACCAATCAAGAAACCACCAAGACCGAATGGCAAGTTAAGGATAGCTTTTGTTCCAAGAAGGATATAGTTTTCAACAACGTGGAAGACTGGTCCGATCACAAACAAACCAAGAATTGACATTACGAGGAGTGTTACGAATGGTGTTACCAAGAGGTCAAGAACATCTGGAACAACTTTACGAACAGCTTTTTCAAACTTAGCTCCGACAACCCCGATGATGAAGGCTGGAAGAACTGAACCTTGCAAACCAACAACTGGGATAAATCCGAAGAAGTTCATAGCAGTTACTTCTCCACCAGAAGCAACAGCCCAGGCATTTGGAAGTGAACCTGAAACGAGCATCATACCAAGAACGATACCAACAGCTGGGTTACCACCAAATACACGGAAGGTTGACCAAACAACCAAACCTGGCAAGATAATGAAGGCTGTGTCAGTCAAGATTTGAGTGTAAGTTGTAACATCTTCTGGAAGTGTCATTCCAAGAGCATTCAAGAGTCCACGAACACCCATGAAGAGACCAGTTGCTACGATAACTGGAATGATTGGTACAAAAACATCACCGAAAGTACGGATGGCACGTTGGAACCAATTTCCTTGTTTAGCAGCTTCTGCCTTCATCTCATCCTTAGATGTCGTTGGCAAACCAAGAGCTACGACTTCATCGTACATCTTGTTAACTGTACCTGTACCAAAGATGATTTGGTATTGACCTGAGTTAAAGAAAGCACCTTGAACTTTTTCCAAGTTCTCAATAGCATCTTTGTTAATCTTCGCTTCATCTTTAACCATAACACGAAGGCGAGTAGCACAGTGAGCTACACTGTTAACATTCTCACGTCCGCCCAAGGCTTCGATGACTTTTTTTGCAATTTCTGTATTCGTCATTTGCAAAAATCTCCTTATAAAATTTTTTCTTGTTTGAAAGCGATTTTATCCGCCCTACGAATATTATTCTATCACGTTTAAAAAATATGTCAAGCGTTTTGCAGAAAAAATTTTGCTAATTTTTATTTTTTGATTGTTTTTGATATTTTTTTCATCAACACAGCAATAAATACCCTATAAACTCAGGGTTTTTACTTTTAAATTTTCAAAAACTTTCATATTTTCATCGATTTTCATAAAATTTTGTTTCTGAACTCTGTCAATCGTTTGACATTTTTTTCTTAAATTTAGTGTGAAAGACTTGCTTTTTTATAAGGAAACGTTTACTATTAAGATAGTAGAATTTATGGAGGAAATAGAAATGGAATGGACTACTGAACGTCGTTACAGACGTTATGAAGATTGGACACAAGAAGAAAGAAAAGAAATCCAAGAAAAGATGGCACAATCCCCATGGCATGTCAGCTATCACATTGAGCCAAAGGAAGGTCTCCTCAACGACCCAAACGGCTTTTCTTATTTCGATGGCAAGTGGGTTGTCTTTTACCAAAACTTCCCCTTCGGAGCAGCTCATGGGTTAAAGTCTTGGGTTCAGCTTGAAAGTGACGATTTGGTGCACTTTACTGAAACAGGTGTAAAAATCTTACCTGATACTCCTTTAGATAGCCACGGTGCTTACTCTGGTTCTGCTATGCAGTTTGGCGATCAATTATTCCTTTTTTATACTGGAAATGTCCGTGATGACAATTGGGTACGCCACCCTTATCAGATCGGTGCCTTGATGGATAAGGATGGAAATATTAAAAAGATTGATAAAATCTTGATTGATCAGCCTGCTGATGCTACTGACCACTTCCGCGATCCACAGATTTTTAACTTTAAAGGGCAATACTACGCTATCGTTGGTGGTCAAGATTTGGACAAAAAAGGTTTTGTTCGTCTCTATAAGGCTATCGATAATGATTATACAAACTGGCAAGAAGTTGCTGATCTTGACTTTAACAATGACCGCACTGCCTATATGATGGAGTGCCCAAATCTAGTCTTTGTCGGAGAACAACCTGTCCTTCTTTACTGCCCACAAGGTTTGGATAAAAAGGTTCTTGAATACGACAATATCTATCCAAACATGTATAAAATCGGCGCTTCCTTTGACCCAGAAAATGCTCGTATGGTAGATGTGTCTGAACTACACAACCTCGATTATGGTTTTGAAGCCTATGCCACTCAAGCCTTCAATGCCCCTGATGGACGTGCCCTTGCTGTTAGTTGGCTTGGTTTACCAGACGTTTCTTACCCATCTGACCGTTTTGATCACCAAGGAACTTTCTCATTGGTAAAAGAACTTACCATTAAAGACGGCAAACTCTATCAATACCCTGTAGCAGCTATCCAGGATCTTCGTGCTTCAGAAGAGGAATTCTCAAATCGTTCTGAAACCAAAAACACCTACGAGATCGAGCTTAACCTAGAAGCTGATAGTCAAAATGAAATCGTTCTTCTTGCTGATAAAGATGGCAAAGGACTCTCTATCAACTTTGACCTTGTCAATGGTCAAGTTACTGTTGACCGCAGTCAAGCAGGTGAGCAATACGCTCAAGAATTTGGAACTACTCGCTCTTGCTCAGTTACTAATCAAGCAACTACTGTCAATATCTTCATCGACAACTCAGTCTTTGAAATCTTTATCAATAAAGGAGAAAAAGTATTTTCTGGTCGTGTCTTCCCTCACGAAGATCAAAATGGAATCCTCATTAAATCTGGAAACCCAACTGGAACATACTACGAATTAGAATATGGTCGCAAAACTAACTGATGTCGCAGAACTAGCAGGCGTCAGCCCAACTACTGTCTCACGTGTTATTAATAAAAAAGGCTACCTGTCAGAAAAAACTATTCAAAAGGTTAAAGATGCTATGCGTGAGCTAGGCTATAAACCTAACAATCTGGCTCGCAGTCTTCAAGGTAAATCTGCCAAGTTAATTGGGCTAATTTTCCCAAAAATCAGCCATGTTTTCTATGCTGAATTGATTGACAAATTAGAGCACGAACTCTTCAAAAAAGGCTATAAGACAATCATCTGTAACAGTGAACACGATTCGGAAAAAGAACGTGAATATCTTGAAATGCTAGAGGCCAACCAGGTGGACGGTATTATCTCTGGTAGCCATAACTTAGGGATTGAAGACTACAATCGCGTGACGGCTCCTATCATCTCCTTTGACCGAAACTTGTCACCAGATATTCCTGTCGTTTCTTCTGATAACTATGCTGGCGGAGTCCTAGCCGCTCAGACCTTGGCTAAAACTGGAGCCAAGGCTATCATCATGATTACAGGTAATGACAACTCCAATTCTCCAACAGGACTTCGTCATGCTGGTTTTGCTTCAATCTTACCCAAGGCTCCTATTATCAATGTTTCCAGTGACTTTTCACCCCTTCGAAAAGAAATGGAAATCAAAAATATCTTGACTAAGCAAAAACCAGATGCGATTTTTGCTTCAGATGATTTAACAGCCATCTTGGTTATGAAGATTGCCCAGGAGCTTGGTATCTCTGTTCCAGAAGAACTCAAGGTTATTGGCTATGATGGAACTTATTTTATCGAGAATTTCTATCCTCACCTCACTACCATAAAACAACCCTTGGAAGAAATTGCTCGCCTGACAGTTGAGTTACTACTTCAAAAAATCGAAGGAAAAGAAGTTGCCACAACCGGTTATTTCTTACCAGTTAGTCTCTTACCAGGTAAAAGTATTTAAGCACAAGAAAACTCAGACTGAATTTGTCTGAGTTTTTTATGATCTTAAGTTTTCTAGATAACGCTGGGCTGTCTCTAAGTTAAAGGTTTTCTCTGCGATGAGGCGCTCAACCAGGGGAGCAACTTCAGACTCACTAGCACCAGCTAGGAGAGCTAGGGATTTGGCAGAAGGATTTTAGTCTCGTTTTTCCAATCAAAAAATTTTGAACATTTAGTTCTGAAACACTCTAAGACAACAGATACAAGACAAATTTTCTTATACTCTTCTACAAGTTTTTTACCCAACTGATGTTATTGTTACCAAATGTCTCCATGATGACTTCATTCGATTCACTTGTCTTCTCCTTTGTTATGTAAGATATCTTCATTTACACAGAATATGCTTTTTTCCTATAATAAGACACTCCTATCTCTAATTTATCAGTTTTCAATAGGGATATTTTTCTTATATCTCATTTTATGTAGTCAATCTCCCACGTATGCGCGAAAAACGTTTTAAAAGCTGGGTCTGTGTGAAGTTCGCCAGGATCACCCCCGCGTGTGCGGGAAAAACATCTCTTTGAGAATATCTTCCGTAAGAAACCTGGGATCACCCCCGCGTGTGCGGGAA
>NZ_KV794318.1:8688-9026 GCF_001808705.1 Streptococcus sp. HMSC074B11
TGGGATCACCCCCGCGTGTGCGGGAAAAACTCTTTAATAGATTGCCAAATACCATTTAATGCAGGATCACCCCCGCGTGTGCGGGAAAAACTGAAGAATTTACTTTACCACCTTTGAAAGTTATGGGATCACCCCCGCGTGTGCGGGAAAAACCTGGAAATAGTACCCTTTTTTATTTTTAACCTGGGATCACCCCCGCGTGTGCGGGAAAAACGGTTCGCGAGGTACATTAATTTGAATACCTCCAGGATCACCCCCGCGTGTGCGGGAAAAACTGATTAAGTTTATTTCTCGCTCGAATCTCAAGAAGGATCACCCCCGCGTGTGCGGGAAAAACT
>NZ_KV794318.1:9126-46772 GCF_001808705.1 Streptococcus sp. HMSC074B11
ATCACCCCCGCGTGTGCGGGAAAAACGCATTCCTGTGAGGTCATGTTCCTCTCCTTTCAAGGATCACCCCCGCGTGTGCGGGAAAAACACCATTTGCTTCACAAATTGCAAACATAGCGTAGGATCACCCCCGCGTGTGCGGGAAAAACACTAAAAGATCCTATTGAAACCGCTAATCTCGATTGATTCTATCCAAAAATTTATTCACTTTTGTTGATAACTGATAGATTAACTTAGCGTCCTGTAAAGCTCTATGAGGAACTACCTCCTCAATTCCATATTCCTTAAGAGCTGTCTGTAATTGATAGTTAGCCAGAAATAGTTTTTCACTCTTGACAAATTTCTTTAAATCATGAGTTTTATTTGATAATAAAGGCAAACCCAACTTGCTAAGCTCATTGTTAATAAACTTAACATCAAAATTGATATCATAGCCAACTAAAGCTGATTCACCTATAAAAAGCAAAAAATCGGAAAGTACTTCTTTTAAATTTCGACCATTTAGTTCTAATAGAGCCTGAGAAATTCCCGTTAATTTAGAAATCTTCGTAGGCAAGATTCCGTCATATTTGATAAGAGCATTAAACTCTTCTGTAGTGGATGGAGTAACCTTAAGTGCCCCAATTTCTATAATGGTATGTTCATTCTCATCTAAACCATCCGTCTCAATATCAATCACAATATAGGAACTCTGTGGTTTTGAAGAAACTTCTGAATGACTGCCAAAACGCTTGATGCGTCTATACTTAGCAGCATCACTATATCCAAAACTGGATATTTCCCCATTGCTGTCTGTTTGGCTAGGTAATAGAATTAATGGGATTCCATCATAGTCTAGGACACCCCGCTGAGCATTTACGGTATCAAATTGATAGCCAATTTCATTTCTAAAGGCGTAACTAATTGTAGCCTCACCTTTTCCAACGTTCGCCTTAATACGATCCCATAACTTTTCACGAACCCTAGTATTGATATTTCCAACGTAAACCCCTGTGGCTATTTCTTGCATCCACTTGGTTAAATCTCCTTTTAAAGACGGCGGAACATTCTTTAAAGTTAAAACAGTCAGTGACATATTATTAATTCTCCGTATAACTAACTCCATGTTTAACAAGTTTATCCTTATCATCCCACAAAGAAAGCGTATCAATCACTAACTCCTCTTCATCATCTATTTCAAATAAATATTGAATGTCAGTAACTATCCGAGCCATTAACTTGCCATCTACGAAGGAATCTCTTGTTTTCAATCGAGCAACCTTACCAATATCATCATCCTCAGTATAGTTAGCTGCAATTTCAAAAGCTAAGGGAATAGTCAATTCAGCTTTATATAAGTCTGCAATATCATAAATAAAGGATAAATCATGGCCGGTATGTACAAAACCAAGACCTGGAGAAACACCTAGCGCTACCACTATACTGTACACCAAACCGTAAAGTGCTACATTAGCTGCGGATAGTGCCTGATTCACTACCGTCCCTCCTTCAAAATCATCAGGTCGGTAGTCCCTTTTATCCCAAGGAACCTTGAATTTTTCAGATTGCATCCTATATGCTTTTCTCACCCTAGCTCCTTCACGACCCCGTAGTTGCTGTATTGTTAATGTGGTGACATCTTCACCAGGAAATCGCATTTGATACATTTTACGGGCAACAGCTAAACGCGACCGAGAATTTGAAACCAGCTTAGCCTGTTTCTCTAAGAATTTTGTCGAATGTGCTAAGGATCTTCCATGAGCATACTGACGAACGCCTCGCTCACCAACCCAAACCATACTGGTTCCAGCATCTCCTATCAACTCTACAGCACGATGGCTAATATCAGTACCCGGTCCTAACAATAATACACCAATCATAGCAACAGGTATTCTAACTGTTCCGTTGCTATCAAGCACTGTAATAGCGCTATCCACACGATTTATCTTTGCGTGTTCTACGTAAATAAAGCTGACACGATCGCTTATTTTAGGAAGTTCTCGCAGAGATGTTTTCTTCGTTCCACTTTTTTTTACCATGGTTCGTTTCCCAATGGAATAACGGTCATTAAACCAAAACCGTATGCTTTTTTCTTTCCCATTCCTTCTGTCAAAAGCTTCTTAAAAAGATCTGCATCACTAACTGTTAAGATTCCTTCATAAACAACCTTTACCAATCTTATAGGTTTAACAGATTTTTTAAACATCTCATAACCACGTTCAACGATTGAAAAATCTTCTTTTATCAGTGAAAATCCATTTTTGTCAGAGCGGTCTATTAGATAATTCATCTGATATTCTCTCGTAACATGAGGTTTTACAATACCTCTTTTAAGATTATCTGGTGATACTAAGGAAATAACTGGATTAAGAACTACTCGAAATTTCATTCGGCTACCAGTATAGATATTATCTAAAAATTGTTGATAATCCTTAGTTTGAGCACTACCAGAAATCCCATATTTTTCTAATCGTTGTAAATCAGGTTTATTCTCACTAACAATAATCAGGTAATCTTTATCTTGGATACGATCTATACGCCATAATTTCCTTGTTCGAATAGATTGTTCCATTTCTTCTGGAAAACTCTCTTCTACCCAAGCATGATAAGCTCCTATATGTGTTAAGCACCTAATTTTTCGGCGATTGGTGCGATCAATTTCTACTCTTGAGATATACATACCATCAATCTCCTATATTCTTAAAAACATCATGTGACGTATTTCTATCTCGAAACGAATTCCGAACTTGAACCAGTTCTCTAGTTTCATACCTATAACCAAACCTTCTCCCCTTTTGTGAAAAAGACTTGACAACATCTTGTCTCAGTTGATAAATACCTCTATCGGTTAAATGTCTATCAGAATAGATTTCTAAAGTTACGACATCCATAAGCTTTCTCTTCATAAACCATGGTGAAGCTTGCCACTCAAGAGTTCTCAAACTTTCAACTGCTCCAATCTCAGTCTCACCTAAGATAAAATCTGCAGTTAACGGCAGAGCCCTTCTTCCCATAAATGGTTGGAAATAGGGATTTCTCAAAGCTTGTAAAATCATTTCCAAAAACTGCTCATTATTATGAGAAAGAGCCACTACAAAAACAGCATCTTCTAAATAATAACGATTTGTGACATAATTTCGTTCAAATTTTCCTTTTTCTGTAAACTTTTGTGCGATATGAAAATCTCTGAGTAAATTTCCTTGTTGATCCACTCGAACTGCAAAATCCAGCTCGTTTAAACGAGTAATTTTTTCATCATCGTCTCGACGATATCCAAGACTTGAAGCAATCAACCCAATAACAGAACTCTTAGAAGGATAAAAATCCGTATGTCTTGTTTCGAAATGTGAACTTGTCCCCCAAGATTGGAAAGGGCCAGCAAATTTCAACAAAATAGTCTTCATGCCATTCACCTATTTTTTGAGGTATTGTCCTAATGTTTCCGAAAAATCTTTTAATAATTCTGAAACTGAATATTTTTCCTCACCTATTTGTTTTAAACTCTCATTCTCATCCAAAGTCACATAGAAAGTCAAAAGTGGTTTATTCACGAATTTTTCAACTCTTGTATACTCTTTAGACAGTTTTTCAATAGATTTTGCCACATAACCATTTGTTGATTTAACAGGTTCTTCAAAAGCACTGACAAGATTAACAGGACGATCATCACGCAAAGAAACGATTAAAGCCTGTGGTAAAGTTTGATTGGCAAAGGTATTCACTTTCCCTGTCGGGAGTGAATTTGCAAATGCTTCGATGAATAAATTCAAACTATTCTTTAAGGATTTCTCATCCTCTAGTTGTTTTGATAATTCATGAATCGCAACATTGGCATAACGATAGAGCGTAGAAGAGTTAAATTCGATGGTTCCCAGCATACCTGCACCTGCATTATCCTCTGGAGCTAAATCATCAATAGCAGTAAAGAAATCAAATTCAGTTTGTACAGCATGTGTTGAAATAGCATGGGCAACTTGAGAGGAAGCATCCTCGTTTAGAACTGGATCTTCAGCTACCATTCGACCGAACATAGCAACATCAATGGCTGGATTTGAGCTAGCTAGTTCTTGAAGTTCTTTTTTATCAGTCAGATTTTCATAGGCCGCTTGAGCTAATTTCTCAGCTTGTCTATCCCCCATAAAGTAAAGTGCCTTGACTTTACCTTTTTTCTTAATTCCAGTAGCTATCAAGACTGTATCTGCTTTGGTTAGTGCATCTTCAAAACTGATAGAATTATCTAGTTCTACAATTTTACTTGCAACATATCTTACAATGTCTTTTGTTCGGACACCAACATTAGACTGTTCTCCATAAGTGTTAAAATAGTCTCTTATAGCTCTCTTCCAAGCTTGAGAACTCACGCGCGATCTTTTTACACCTCCGTACTGAGCAGTCTTTGGGCTACCTGTATCATCTCTATTCATATTTGAAGGTGGCAAGGTTTGTATAGCATGAATATCTAAAAATAAGCGTTGGTTAGTTGTCATTGTGTTTTTCTCCTTTGATTTGTTTATAATATGATCTTGCCCAATTTAGGCGAAGATCTTCTTGTACATTTTTTAAAAACCAATACAAGTCCTCAGCTAACTTAGCATAATCAACCTTTGTAGCAGGAGACTTTGCTTTGAGTAACATCATCATGTGGCGTAAATGGTAGGTAAACTCTTCAAAAGTTGATGATGTAATCATAACATTGAACCTTCTGTCAATGGCTGTCGTGTCATCTCCTTTTCGAAGTTGACTAAGAGCAGAACCGATATTTTGATAAGTATCGGGCTCATCTAACATCACGCCCGTTGAAGTTCCTTGTTGATGTAAGGCGTAAAATTGGATAGCTGTATAAATTGCTAACTCCTCATAGCTAGGCTGCTGGTATGGATTGACAAACTCCTCTGGTAAATGCTCAAATAAAATCGGCCAGATATCTGTTGCATCGCTCAAGGGTTTACCCAACGTTTTTCTAATTTTTGCCAGAGCAGCTTTACTCGATGGTGACTCCAACTCATAACTCAATTGTCTAATAATTCTTTTTGTGACAGAACCAACTGTCTGTTTGGATTGTTCCAACACACACACCTCCTATTTTAATTGTTGATGAAGCAAATAATCAAATGAATTATAAGCAGTTGCAATATTTTTTATTCGACCATCTTTTTCAATACCGAGGTAGTCCCTCGTTCCTCCTTGACCTAAGATGCTCTTTGCTTCAGCTTTAACCATTTTTTTCAGCAAATCTCTCCATTCTTTGATTTTAGGATCCTTTTCATCATCTGGTAGAATACTGGATAACCATTCTCGAAAAGGGTGATCGATTTTGAAATAGAGCATTTCAACCATCTGATTAGTATAATTGTTGTTTGAGATATTCCTGATTTCTTTTAGATCTTCTATATAGCGTTTATATATTTTAGAAATGACAGTTTTTGTTTCTTCCACTACCTCATTAATACGTGGTACCCAACCACTCTCATTAAAATCCGCCAAAACTAAATCATTGATAAGTATAGAGTCAATAACTTCATCAGTCGGAAGCCATGAAGTAGCATTTCCATCGTCCTGCATACTAATGGAAATAATATTAAATAATCTATTTCCTATTATGTCACCTATATCTCCTAGCCAATCAATAATTCCCGGTTTTCTAAAGCACCCTGTTCTATTTTCTACTGCTAGCAAACCAAAAGACCGCCACAACGATTTATTCAAGAGATGTTTCCTAGGAGTATAGCTATCTTTATTTTCTCCTGTAGTATTATATTTCCATGTTGTCATTGGCTCTAAAAAATTGTCCTGATGATTGATATCGGGTAATTTTACAATCTCAAAAGAGAAAGGCTTATTTAAATCATATTCTGGATTAATATAAATCCCTCTGCTCCAAATCGTATACAGATTAGCTAAATCTGTACATTCACTACCAGACAAATAGCGATTAATATTATCAGAACTAGCAAATTCCCAACAGGGACATTGAATACTTTCTAAATTACCATAGTCATAGAATGGCAAGATACAATTTAGTAACAGCGTTTCAAATAAAGAAGTTCCCTGTATAAAAACTGCACCGATATCAAACAACCAGCCTTTTGACACTTTATATTTTTCTTTTCCAAAAATAACTTTATCGGATAATCCTGAGTACCCTTGAAAAGTTAAAAGCCATCGTGTAAGTTCGGAAGCAGTCAATTGTTCTTTATTTTTACTATTCTTGGGGGAAAATAAGGCTAACTTATTATCACTCTCTGAAATCGTTCTATTGATATTTTTCCCAGAGATACTGCTTGCTTTTGCTTTACTAATTTTATCTGCTGCAATATCCTCTTTTCTAACTTGAAAAAATGGATATTCCTCATCAAATAAGTAAAAGCGATCCCGCCATTTTTCTAGGTAATGATTAACAATGTCTGGGAACTTACCACTTTCCCAAAGATCTATCCATGTATCATATAAATCATCCTGATAGTCAGCAATATCAGATTCTTCCACAGGCTCAATTTGTTTAAACCGCTCATCTACTGCCAGATACTCATAGACATTACCATCTGCATCAAAGCGTGAAAAGACAGTATGTAACACAGCCAGCAAAACTCGCAACACAGCAAAATCTTGCGTTTTTGTATTTCCTGCTAAATCTTTGTACTGATGAGCATTTATAAACAATTCCTGCAAGGAAACTTCTTTTGTTGTTCCTTTTTCATCATAAACCACAGAAATCCAGGGTTCATCTAGCAAATTAAATCGACTCATTCTTATTCAACCTCTCCGTTGTAATTCCATATTTTTTATCATATAAGAGTTTAAACCCATTGAGAATAAATTCATTGTTTTCATCAAAAATAATCCCGAGAGCTCCTTTTAACCACGATGAATTTCGCCATTGACTTAAATAGCTGTTGTTATACCTTTCAAGCTCTTCAATAGTTTGATCGATATTATAGCCCTTGGATAAACTCATCGGAAGTCGTAAAGTATTTTGTGCTACTTTTTTAGCGACCGAAGGATTATCAATATTCTGAGATATATCTTGATTTTCAATAAATAAGCTATAGCCATCAGACATTTTCTTTAAAGCAATCACTTCAATTGTATCTTCAACATCACGAACCTGAGCATTAGATTTTTCTTCACTATCGTTTGGATGCAGGTTCTTCAACCAACCAATCAGACTATTGTTTCTATGTCTCGATATTTTTAAGACAGGATCATCGATACGGTATGTTCTTGCCTTTGTTTCCTTATTTTTAATCGTGACATCATGCTCCGTCTTAGCATCTAAATATTTTTGCTGAAATTCCTGACTTGAAAACTCAATTGTAAAATCTGGACAATAAACTTTCTGGACTAATGGTGAAATATCATCTGGTAATCTCATGATATCTGATAAAAAGTGCTGAGTTCTGGCTAACAGATAATCACCATAAACAAAACTACTTCCTTCTTCAAAATCCAACTCTTGGGAAGTTCCTAAAACGTAAAACCTAGCTATTTCATGCTTTTGAGGCCGTTCTATTTGGTGTCGATGAAGTCGTCCAATACGTTGTATTAGCAAGTCCATAGGTGCCAGATCACTTATCATCACATCGAAATCAATATCCAAGGATTGCTCAATCACCTGAGTTCCAATGATAACTTTCTTATGTGGACGTTCTACATTTTTTCCGATTTGTTGTAATAATTCTTTCTCTTTTTGGATTCTTTCGGTCGCAATAAAACTGGAATGAAGTAATTCCACCATATCATCTCCAAAAATTTCCGAAAAGTTTCTTGCCAACTCTTGGGATCTTCTCACTGTATTGACAATGATTCCAACTACTCCACCGCCCTCAAGGCCATCTTTAACCGTTCCCAATAACTGCTCTTCTTGTAAACGAATGATGTGAATGTCTTTTATGTTTTGCTTATTGAATGTTGTAACTTGATGAATCTCTGAGCCATCATTATAAGTGATTAAAGGATAAGCGTCTGTCTTTAATTGGTCCGTATTTTCAATATCTCGCCATTTGATCCCCATCCCAGACATATAGCTTTTAAGGATATTTTCTCTTTGTTGAGAAGGTAATGTCGCTGACAAAATGACTACTGGAACACCATAGGCTCCCATCCATTTTATCGCCCCCATCAAATATTGACTCATATAAGCATCATATGCGTGAACTTCATCAATTATAACAACCTTTTTACTAAAACCTAGATGACGTAAAGCTAAATGTTTTTGTTTCAATGCCAACATTAAGAACTGATCAACAGTGCCCACTACAAAATCATCTAAAGCCGAAGTCTTTCTCCCAGAAAACCATTCATTAATGATAACACTACCATTTTCTACATCGTCAAAATTAAATGTATTAGCTTTAAGTTTTAAAAAATCTTCGTTTAGAGCTGCTTTCCCGTGTACCAACTGAATAGATAGTATGTCTTCAGAATCATCTTTTAAACTTTCAACCCATTTTTCAATACGATTAAAAATCCCATTCGATGTCGCCTGAGTTGGTAGACCAAAAAAAAGACCGCTTCTTCCCGTCTTAGTAGCTAACTGCTCTGCCGTAATCAATGAAGCTTCTGTCTTCCCTAACCCCATTGGTGCTTCTAGAACTACAATCCCAGGTTTAGATATTTGAGTAATAACATGAGATAAGATTGATTGAACATTATTAGGTTCAAATCCAAATCTTTCCTTATAGAGACTATCTGGTTTTGAGATATATTTAGGTTGCCACAAACTAGTTTTTTTCCACCTTTCAAACCCATCTTGAAGGCGACTTAACTTATCTACCTCCTCTTTTTCATTGACACTCAATAAAGGAAAGTAGTGCTCATTACTAGCAATCCAGTCAGCCATAATCAGCAATCCTGATAAGATAACTTGAGCTGGCTGTTTAATTTTAGGAAGCTCTCTCACAGAGTCAAACCCCAACTCATCTAAAGCACAGTTGAAGATTTCTTTTTGAACCAAATCCCAGTTCTTATGGATAGCACTCTCCTTACTTTCATTTTGAAAATAGTTTGAAAGATAGCTCCCTTGATTTTTTACATCCTCAATCGTATCAATAGGTCGTCCATGGTGTCCACCAATAATAGTCGAAATATCCTCTTGAACACCATAACTAGATAGCAAATATTGACCTGCAAGGCTGTGATGACTCTTTTTCGGTGATGATAGTTGAAGTGAACTAATTTTAGTAAATCCTGACAGCTCCAATTTTTCTAATAGTTGAATATCCAAATCATCTGAATTTGCAAATCCTCTTTGAGTTTGAAAGGCTGGAGTTGCTTTCCCGATATCATGAACAGCAGCTAAAAATTGTGCAAGTCGTTTCCCTAAACCGCCATCATATGTTACTGAATCCAGAGAATCCTCAATCAGTTTTTTTTGCCCCTCACTTAACCAATGCTCCCAGAGAAGTCCAGTTATATTTTTTGTATCTTCTAGATGCAGAGACAAGGGTAACCAAAAAAATCTACCATTTTCTTCCTTTTTCTTAGCCCAAAGCATATCGGACTTTTTCTTAGACATGATTTATCCCTCTTCATCCCATTTTATATATTTCCATTTTATACCTAAAAGTTTTAAAATACAACAACAAACATGGAAGGGGTTACAAAAGCATGCTGTTTGCAAAAAAAGTGTAAACATAAGAATGGGAAAATCCTTTTTAGAGGAGTTTTAAAACATTACTAGAATGATCTGTATTACTATAAAACCATTCACCATAGAATTGCTTCACTTCCATACCCTAAAGTAAGAAATGGATGATATTTCCCTTAAATTAACTGTAAAGGATTGTATTGTTGAAAAACAACTATATTAGTTATGAGGCATAATAACAAGGGAAGTAATAATCATAATGGGTACACTCTCTATGATTCAAATATCAAAAAAAGAGAGAATAATGTAATCCTCTCTTGTTCATCGTTATATGTGAGACTTTTCAATTGATAATGAATTTGTTTTTCTTATGTTTCATCTTTTGAGACTAATACCACGGTTTCAACTAGTTAAGACCGCCAGACTTTTAAAAATTGCTGGGCTTTTTCTAAATTAAAAGTTTTTTCAGCAATCAAGCTTTCTACCAACTTAGGCACTTCAGCCTCTGTGGCTCCTGCAAGGAGGGCTAGTGACTTCGCTTGAAGTTTCATGTGTCCATGCTGGATTCCTGTACTGACAAGAGCTTTAAGAGCTGCAAAGTTTTGTGCAAGACCAATTGATACGATAATTTGAGCCAATTCCTTAGCTGATGGATGACCTAGCAACTCATGGCTGAGAACTACACGAGGATTAAGACCAATTGATCCACCCTTGGTAGCAACTGGCATCGGCAGAGTCATTTCTCCAATCAGTTCTTCTGTTTCCAAATCCATAGTCCAACGACTAAGACCTCGATAGGAACCATCATGACTGGCATAGGCATGTACTCCAGCTTCAATGGCACGCCAATCATTTCCAGTAGCAATCAAGAGAGCATCGATTCCATTAAAGATTCCCTTATTGTGGGTAGCCGCTCGATAAGGATCTGCTTGGGCAAACTGACTAGCTAAAACCATTTTTTCTGCCAGTTCACGCGCTTCATCCTTCTGACGACTCAAATAACGAAAGGCAATACGACAAGTTGCGGTTACTAGAGAATCTGTTGCATAGTTGGATAAAATGCCCATTAAACTTTGCCCTTGACTGAGAGTTTCTAGACTAGGTTTTAGGGCCTCAAGCATGGTATTGAGCATATTAGCTCCCATGGCTTCTTGAGTATCTACATGGAGATAAACCACTAAAAAGTCAGCCTCACCAGAAATTTTCTCAACTTTTAGCTCTCTCGCTCCACCACCACGTTTGACGATAGAGGGATAGGCTTGGTTTGCTCGTTCGAGCAACTCTGTTTTCTGACTCAAAATAGCCTGACAAGCTTTATCCCTATCTGGAACCTGATAAAGAGCTACTTGACCAATCATTTGGCGTTGATTAACCTGAGCAGTAAAACCACCCGCACGCTTGATAATCTTACTTGCAAAAGCAGCTGCAGCAACAACAGATGGCTCTTCGGTCACATAAGGAACGGTGTACTCTTGACCGTTTACCAGTACTTCTGGAACTACTGAGTATGGGAGAGAAAAGGTCCCCACCACATTTTCACTCAATTGGTCCGCAACTGTTAGACTGAGATTTTCATTTTGCTCAAGACTTTCTTGGACTTCAATAGAAGTAAGCGCCTGAGACTTAACTAGCTCTAGGCGCTCTTGAATTGATTTTTTAGCAAATCCATTCCAATTTTTTTTCATTATTTTTCAACCTTGCTGTAGCGACGTTGGTGGTCTACAATCTCAACAAGGGCATAGTCTTGCCCTTCATAACCTGACATAATTGCAGATCCAGACTCATCCAAGTTTCCTTCCTCAAAAAAGATTCGTTCATAGTCCGCAACAGTCAAAGCTTGACGTTGGTCTAGCAATTCTAAGCGATTATTCTGCAATTGTTTTTCATAGCCTTCAACCAATTCTACACTAAAGAACTCAGATACAGCACCACTACCATAGCTGTAGAGGGCAATCTTATCCCCAGCTTTCAGACTATCAGAATTTTCAAGAAGAGACAAGAGTCCTAAAAAGAGTGAACCCGTATAGATATTTCCAACTTTTTGACTATAAATAATGGATTCATCAAAGTGCTTTTGAAGTAAATCCTTTTTCTCTTGAGGTAGAGATTTATCGAGGATTTTTTTCAATCCCTTGAGAGCTAGCTTTGGATATGGCAAGTGGAAACATACAGCTTCAAAATCGTCCAAGTTACAGTCATAACGCTTTTGATACTCTTCCCAAGTCGTTTTTAAGCTATCAAGATACTGCTGTGTTGAGTAAACCCCATTTACAAATGGTGTCGTTGAATAATTTGGACGCCAAAAGTCCATAATATCACGAGTCTGCGCAACGTTATCATTGTTGAAGACCATAACGCGTGGATTTTGGCTAATCAACATGGCAACACAGCCTGCACCTTGAGTTGGTTCCCCAGGAGTTTCGACACCATATTTTGCAATATCACTAGCTAGTACCAAAACTTTTGATTTAGGAGAATTTTCTACGTGTAACTTAGCATAGTGAAGGGCCGCAGTTGCACCATAGCAAGCTTCTTTGATTTCAAAACTACGAGCAAATGGTTGAATCCCAAGCAAACCGTGTACAAAGACAGCTGCAGCTTTACTCTGGTCAATCCCAGACTCTGTCGCAACGATAACCATATCAATCTCTTGCTTCTCTTCTTCAGTCAGGATAGAATTTCCTGCACTAGCAGCCAAAGTAACAATATCCTCTGTTAAAGGAGCAATACTCAATTCTTTTAAAAGGAGTCCTTTACTCAATTTTTCAGGATCAATTCCTCGGGTTTCTGCTAAATCTTGTAATTTCAAAACGTATTGACTGGTCGCAAAACCAATCTTATCAATACCGATTGTCATATTTACCTCTATTTTTATCATTCATTGTAAAAATTCGTTCACCTCTATTTTATCATAATTGAGGTCAAATGAGCGAAAAAAGACTTGATTCCCCAAATCAAGTTCATTTCTATCGTCGTACTCACGCTCTTTCAGCCACTCTACCCACGAAAAAATCGAGTCTTAGCTAGCTCGATTCTTTTTGAGATAATGATACAATTTCAACAAAACTGTTCCACTGGCCATTCCAATGGAGATAACGAGAGCCAACATCATGACTAACATGGCACTAGAAATGGCATGACTGTAGTCACCTGTAACGAAGAAGGAAGTGGTTCGATAGGACAGATAACCTGGCACTAGTGGCGCCAATATTGCCAGAGCAAAAACAACCGCTGGTGTCTTATAGAGGATACTCATAATTTGGCTGACACAAGAACCAATCACAGCAGCAATAAAGGTTGCCAAAATGACATTGGTTGGTTCCTTGAGTATCAGATAGAGTAACCAGATAGACATCCCTAAAACTCCACCAGGTATCAGCATGGAACGTTGTACATTTAAAACGATTAAAAAGGTAATAATGGCAAGCAAACTTGCCAGAGCTTGCAATAAAAATGTTGTTAGTGTCATATTAGTTCATGAGTACGAGGGCAACTGATGTTCCAGCCCCTAAGGCAAGGGTAATCAGCAAGGATTCAAACATCTTGCTCATACCAGAGTTAATGTGATTGGTCATAATATCTCGAACAGCATTGGTCAGGGCAATTCCAGGTACAAAAGGCATAACCGCACCAGCAATGACCAAATCAGCTGTCGATGGTAAACCGGAATAGCGCGCCCAAAATTGTGCAATCAAACCAAAGACAAGAGCACCTGCAAAAGCTGTCATAAAAGGAATACGAATAAACTTCTCTACATAGAGAGAGCAAGTAAAGGCAAATAAGGTCGCCACTCCTGCTCCGATTGCATCGTAGACATTCCCTCCAAACATGATTGAAAAGAAAGGAGCACTGAGAGTCGCTGCTGCAGTTAGTTGAACATTGGTATAGGGAGACGCCTTAGCATTTAATTCCTTTAATTGGATAAAGGCTGTCTCCAAATCAAGCTGTCCTGATACAAGTTGTCGTGAAATCTGGTTAACATCACATACCTTCTCAATATTATAAGAGGAGGATGTCACTCGCTTCATACGAGAGATATTTGTATTTTCAATGGAGAAAAAAATGGCGGCAGGCATGGCCAAAACATTACAATCCATAATGCCCTGTGAATGAGCAATCCGAATCATGGTATCTTCAACACGATAAATCTCAGAACCATTGCGAAGCAGAATTGTTCCAGCTAGCATGATGACATCAATAACTGCATTCAGTTTTTTTGATTCTTCCATATTTCCCTCCTTTTTCAAACTCCATTTTATTTTATCATAATTTCGGAGGAAAAAAAATCTTTGTCACAAAAACTGTGACAAAGATTGGTTTATATAGAGAGTCTATTGATTTCGTTGACTTCCAGTTCCATCTTGTGTAGGAGTTGTTGGATGGTTACCCTGCGTAGGATTTGTAGGGTTTGTTGTGTCAGTTTGACCAGAATTATGTTCTGACGAAGATTGACTACTTGAAGGTGAAGTTTTTTTAGGTTTATAAATGTATAGTTTAACTATCGGATTGCTTAAATCTAGTTTTTCATCCGGTGCAGGACTTTGTTTCGCAATCTCGCCTTCTTTAATTCCTTCTTGTGCTATCTCCACTTCTTTAATTTCAATTCTATCTTCACTAATACCTATACTTTTAAGATTATTTCTAGCAAATTCAAGACTCGAGCCAATGTAGTTTGGCATATTTATCGTCGTTACCTTTTTCTTTTTAGCAACGGTCAATACAATAGAAGTGGCCTTGCTAAGATCATAGGTCGTACCTTCAGATAAACTCTGTTTCAAAATCACACCTGGTTCCGATTCACTGGACTCTTCTTCCTCAATCTTAATCAGATTTTCAGGAACTTTTTTCTCTTTCAACTCTGCAATAACATCAGTAGATTTGCGTCCAATATAGTTTCCAATCTTAAATGATTGTTTACCTGAAGATATGATTAGATTAACTTTAGATCCTTCCTTGCGAGCTGAACCAGCATCTGGATCTGTCCGAATCACTCGTCCTTCCTCGACTGTTTCACTAGCTTCCGTTTTCTCATCACCAACTTCAAAGTTGGCTTTTTTCAAGGTTTCCTTAGCTTCAGCAACTGTTTGACCTGCTACATTTGGAATATCGATGGTAGCTGGTGTTCTGGATAAAATCCATACCAGAGAAGCCGCAACCAGTACGAAACTTGCTAGTAGAACCAGATAGCGTGCTTTAAAATGACGTTTTTTCACTGGTTTTTCCACAGATTTTTTGGCGCTTACTTCTGGGCTAGCTTTAGTTGCCTGATGGCTATCTGTCTGTTGTTGAACCTTAGGAATAGAGGTCAAGGTTGTTTGAGAAACCTTTGGCAATGTCTTTGTGTCCGCCTTAGTAGCATCATCAAAAACAAGTTTAGGTTCATTTCTGCGGTTATAAGATAGACTGCTAGATAAATCAACATACATCTCTGAAACCGACTGGTATCGATCTGTAAGCTTTTTAGCAGTTGCTTTGATGACCACATTCTCCAAAGCTTGGGGAACAGATGGGTTTTCAGCTATGACCGAAGGAAGAGGTTTTTGAAAATGCTGGAGGGCTATAGTTACTGCACTATCGCCATCATAAGGGATATGCCCTGTCAGCATCTCATAGAAAATAATCCCCATGGCATAGATGTCACTCTGGACAGTTGCCTTAGAGCCACGAGCCTGCTCAGGTGACAAGTAGTGAACAGAACCCAGCATAGAGTTGGTCTGAGTCAAACTGGTCTCTGCAAAGGCTACAGCAATCCCAAAGTCCGTCACCTTGGCCGTTCCATCAGGAGTTAAAAGAATATTTTGAGGCTTTAAGTCACGATGGACAATACCTTTAGTGTGCGCCAAGCGCATCGCTAAGAGAATCTGACCCATGATACGGACAGCTTCTTCATTTGAGAGGGGATAGTGTTCTTTGATATAGCGCTTGAGATCAAGACCAGCTACATATTCCATAGCTAGGTACTGTTGACCGTCCTCTTTGCCGATATCCGTTATCCGAACGATATGGGGATGATCTAAGTCAGCCATTGCACGCGCTTCACGCTGAAAACGAGCAACAGCAATCGGGTCAGTCTGGTAGTTAGTCCTCAAGACCTTAACAGCTACCTCTTCCCCATCTAAAATCAAATCCTTGGCCAGGTAGACATCTGCCATACCTCCACGGCCAATTTGTTTGATAATCCGATACCGCCCGGCAAAAATCTTGCCGATTTGGATCATTCTGCCGCCTCCTCCTTAATCGAAACAAGGGCAACTGTAATATTATCAAGCCCTCCGGCATTGTTGGCAAAGCGTACCAAAGTGGCTGCCTTATCATCAAGCGAAATATCGCTTGTCACAATATCATAAATCTCACTGCCTGAAATCATATTGGTTAGACCGTCGCTATTCATGACCAGATAGTCACCTGGTTCCAAGCTGACAATTCCAAAATCAGGCTGAATTTCGTCTTTTTGTCCGATAGATTGGGTAATGATATTCTTTTGTGGATGTGCTTCAGCTTCTTCAGGTGTCAATTGACCTGCCTTGAGCAATTCATTGACCAAAGAATGATCACTAGTCAATTGATGGTATTCTTCACCACGAATCAGGCCGATACGTGAATCTCCAATATGAGCATAAATAGCTTGATGATCAATAATTGCAAGGGCTTCTAGAGTTGTCCCCATTCCCTTGTAGGCTTCATCACGCCCCATTTGATAAATCTTTTGATTTTCAACTTCTAGATGGTGGGCAAACCATTCGCGAACTTCATTAACGGTGTCAATCTGCGTATCAACCCAGGCAACACCTAAATCAGTTACTGCCATCTCGCTGGCAATATTACCTGCACGGTGTCCTCCCATCCCATCAGCCAAGATGATCATTGTACGACCGGCACGGTTGACAAAAAGATTGACATAGTCTTGATTATTTGTACGTTTCTGACCCACATCTGTTAATAATGAAATCTCCATTGTGTCAGTTCCTTCCTAATTGGATATCTTACGAAATTGGCTGATAAAGAATCCATCACTTCCGTATAATTCCGGAGTAATGAGGATACAACCATTTTTCACGATATCCTTACATTCATGTTCTAGTTTAACCTGCTCAAACTCGGGATGACTTTCTAAAAAAGCTTGAACCACTTGAAAGTTCTCTTCCGAGACAATAGTACAGGTACTATACGTTATTATACCACCTTTACGTAGCGTTTGACAAACACTACCTAATATTTCCAATTGAATTTCCTGTAATGACGCGAAATCTGCTGTCTCTTTATTATATTTGATATCTGGTTTTCGACGCAATAGACCAATCCCTGAACAAGGAGCGTCGACTAGAATTTTATCAAATTGATCCTTACCAAAAAACTCGTGGACCTTTCGGGCATCCAGTTTTTGCGTTTGGACACGGTCTGCTACGCCTAAACGCTCAGCATTCTCTTGAATTAAAGTGAGTTTGTGGTCATAGAGATCTAGAGCCGTTACCTGACCTGTCGTCAGATAGGATGCCATATGGGCGGTCTTTCCGCCAGGAGCTGCACAAGCATCTAAAACCTGCTCGTCGCCTTGTAGCTCTAGTGTCGGTGCAACCAGTTGACTAGACTCGTCCTGAATAGTGATAGCACCTTCTGCAAACAAGTCATGACTAGCAAAATGCCCCTGTTCCTTAACCAGACCAACAGGAGATAAATGAGAATCACTTGCACTAAGCAAAGTTTTGATCTCTTCTTTTCGACTCAAATCTGTTACGCGAATACTGGCTTTATTACGTTTTAATAGACTTTCAAAAATCGCTTGCGCTCTCTCATCACCGTACTCTTCCTTTAGCTTAGAAATCAACCAAACTGGTAAAGAGTATGCAATAGAGTCACGCTTATTTTTACGTTTGATACTGGCAATATCTGGCAAGCCCTCACGCAAGATACGGCGCAGAACAGCATTGACTAGTTTTTCGCTACCTTTTTTTCGAAATTTAGCAATTTCAACTGCTTCATTGACCACTGCATGGTCAGGTAGCTTATCCAAGTATTGGAGTTGATAGACACTCATGAGAAGTAAAACATAGAGCCAGCTGTCTAGCTTGTCTCTATCCTCAATAAAGTGAGATAAGTACCACTCTAAGGTTAGTTTTCGAGCTACCGTTCCATAGACCAGTTCGGTCACCAAGCCTTTATCTGCCGCTGACAGTTGACTTCCCTTAAGATGTTTGTTTAAAGCGATATTGGAGTAAGCTTGTTGGATAAAGACATCCTCCAATACCTCTAGGGCTAAACTTCTAGCCGTTTCTACTTTAGTCACCAAATCGTTCTCCTACTGCCAAAGTTCGTCCCACACCGTTGAGGAAGGAAGCAATGTCCATTTTAGGTTTTCCTGCTGGTTGAACCTGTTTGAAAGACAGGGCTCCTTCTGCTGTTGCGACAATCAGTTCCTTCTTACCGATGGAAAGAATCTCACCTGGAGTTCCATGACCTTCTACAGGGAGTGCTTCATAGATTTTGAAGCGTTCGCCCTTTAGAAAAGTATGAGCAACTGGCCATGGATTCATCCCACGAATTTGGTTAAAGAGTTGACGATTGGTCTTGTTCCAGTCCAACTTTTCTTCTTCAGGTTTGATATTAGGCGAAAATGTAACCTGGCTTGGGTCCTGTGGTTGAGGCTGAATCTCGCCAGCAATGTATGCAGGCAAAGTATCCAAAAGCAAATCACGACCAACAATCGCCAATTTCTCAAACAAGGTTCCTACATTGTCCTCATCTGTAATTGGAATACTACGACGAGAAATCATATCTCCTGCATCCATTTCCTTGACCATTTCCATAATGGTTACTCCTGCCTCCTCATCACCCTGAATCAAGGCATAATGGATAGGAGCACCACCACGGTGTTTAGGAAGGAGCGAAGCGTGAACATTGACCGCAAAGTCCATGCTATCAAGGAGTTTACTTGGGAGAAACTGCCCAAAAGCAGCAGTAACAATCCCATCCGCTCCTAGCTTCATAATAGCTTCCATCTCTGGACTTTCAGATAGTTTTTCAGGTTGATAGATAGGAAGTCCTGCCTCTTTGGCAGCCTGCTTGACTGGGGGTTCTTGGATCACTTTTTTACGACCAACAGCACGGTCTGGCTGGGTCACAACGGCTAGAATTTCGTAACGGTCATCTGTCAAAAGCCCTTTTAAGACTGTTGCTGAAAAGTCGGGTGTCCCCATAAAGATTAATTTTGTCATATCTTCTCCTTCTTATAAAAATTGCTGTGGCTCATGGTCAATGCTGAGACGGAGCTCACTATTTTCCCGTTCTTGAGTCAAGGCTAAGACCTGGTTGAGGGTTGGCCCTAGCTCATCTTCTAAACGATATTTAATTAAAATCTGATAATGATAGAGGTTATGAGTACGAGCGATAGGTTTTGGCGTCGGACCTAGAATTACACTAGCATCCGATAAACCTGACCGCAAAATCTCCATGACTTCATAAGCACGTCTAAGAACCTCTTCTTCTTTTTTATGAGATAAGGTGATTCCAATAGTGAAATAATAAGGTGGATAACCCAACTGACGTCTGATGCCCATTTCATAGACATAGAAACCTTCGTAATCCTGATCCTTTGCGAATCGAATGGCATAATGCTGAGGATTATAAGACTGAATCAAGACCTGACCTGCTTTTTCAGCACGACCAGCGCGACCTGCCACCTGGGTCAAGAGTTGGAAGGTTCTCTCAGAAGAACGGAAATCAGGCAGGTTCAAGGCTGTATCCGCATTGAGAACACCAACCAAGGTCACATTTGGAAAGTCCAAGCCCTTGGCAATCATCTGGGTTCCCAGAAGAATATCCGCTTCACCCTTGCCAAACTGCTCAAGAAGTGCTTGGTGACAACCTTTTTTGCGAGTTGTATCCACATCCATGCGCAGAATACGTGCCTCTGGAAAGAGTTCAGCCAGCTCATCGTAGGCCTTCTGGGTCCCTGTTCCATAGTAACGAATACTACGACTCTGACAGTTTGGACAAACATGAGGAATTTCCTTAGAAAATCCACAATAATGGCAGTTCATGGTTTTAGTATCCATGTGTAGCGTCAAGGAAATATCACAGTTTGGACAGGTATCAACAGTCCCACATTCCCGACACATAACAAAACTAGAATAGCCACGGCGGTTGAGCATGAGAACCACTTGCTCTTTTTTATCCAGTCGATCTTGAATGGCCTCAATCAGTGGTGGTGTAAAGTTTGATGTTTCATTCTGCCCGATATAGTCACGGAAGTCAATCAGTTGAACTTCAGGAATACTTGCTAAAGGATTGGCACGTTTAGTCAGGCGTAGATGCTGATAGACACCCTTGCCAGCACGCGCACGACTCTCTAGACTCGGTGTTGCAGAACCAAGGACTAGGGCAGCTTGATTGTACTGAGCTCGTAAAAGAGCCACATCTCTAGCATGATAACGAGGATTGCTGTCTTGCTTATAACTAGCCTCATGCTCTTCATCGATAATGATAACACCTAGATTTTTCAAAGGGGCAAAAATAGCAGACCTGGCCCCAACAACTACCTGAGCATCTCCACGCTCCACCTTGCGCCACTCATCATACTTTTCACCATTGGACAAGCCTGAGTGGAGGATGGCAACTTGCTCACCAAAACGAGCAATAAATCGCTCGGTCATTTGAGGTGTCAGAGAGATTTCCGGAACTAGAACAATCGCTGTTTTTCCCATATCCAGGGCACCTTGGATAATCTGCAGGTAAACCTCGGTTTTACCACTTCCTGTAATTCCTTGAAGCAGAAAGGGAGGATATTGCTTCCCAATCGCTCCAACAACTGCCTCACAGGCTACTTTTTGCTCTTGATTTAACTCTAAGGCTTGATTCGACTCGATTCCTTCAAAATAAGCAGCTGAGCGTTGAACTTCCTTTTGAAAAATCGTCAAAGCACCCTGTTCCACAAAGAAATTGACTTGTTCCCGTGAGTAATGTTCTAACAAAGTAGCCAAAGGAACTGTTTCAGGATGAGCTAATAAATAATCTCGCAGTTCCAATTTCTTCTTGGCACGGTTTGAGATTTCTAGCTTTTCTAATTTATCAAGATTCACTTCAACCCAAGACTGCGTTTTGACCTTCTTCTGGTCTACAGCCTGATACTCTAGCCTCAAGAGACCTTTTCGAGTCAATCGCATCATCTCAGCCTGCTTTTCTATGTCTAGAGATGAAAATGCTAGAGACTCCTGCGAACCAAACAAACGGTCTCTATCTTCTTGACTTAAGCCTTTCAGAGGATAGAGGATTTTATCATAGCTAGAATTCAAAAATCCAGGGAGCATAGCTTTTAGAATGGAAATTTTGTAGGAGAAGACTGATTTACGTAACTCCTCTGCTAGCCAGAGTTGTTCCTCTGTTAGAACTGGAGAAAAGTCAAGTACCTCTGCAATCTCTTTCAAATCTTCGTCTGCCACATCTGCATCAGATTGAGACTCCATTCCAAGAACAATTCCCTGAATCAAGCGATTGGCCTTTCCAAAAGGTACATGAACTCGCATGCCGACTTCCAGCATCCCCTCAAATTCCTCAGGAATTTTGTAGCTATAGGGCTGGTCTGTCTGCATCAAGGGAACATCCACAATGATTTTTGCAATGGCCATATCCTCACCTCCTTCTCTTCTTAAATCCTTTTAATTGATTGAGTATTCTTGCAATAGAAAAAATAAGATTGAGTCCCCCCAACCTTAAATTTTTTCACCTTCTTCTTTTTCTTTCGCGATTTGCTCTTTGATTTTCTTTTCTTCTTCTTCTTTCAATCGTCTTTCTTCTTCGATACGACGGCGAACAGCTTCGCGTTTTCCTTCTGGATCTGGATGAATGGTTACATTCCCTGATTCAATTTCTTCCAAGGCACGAAGCGTAGATTTTACAGATTTGAATTCTTGAGTTGGAGGTGCTCCAGCTTCCAATTCGTGAGCACGTTTTGCTTCCAAGATTACGAGTGAATATTTTGATGGTACCTTGTCAAGTAAGGTATCAATAGAGGGTTTAAGCATCATTTGTTTGTACCTGTTTTCTATAGTTTATCGAATAGTCGGAGACTTTGGTAGCATATCCTGATAGTGACCAATCACGCGGTCTACACGGAAATGTTCTGCTTCAATGACACGTTTGACACGTTCTGCGGCAAGAGAAACATGGTCATTGACAATAGCGTAGTCATACTCACGCATCAAAGCAATTTCTTCCTTGGCTTTTTCGATACGCTGAGCAATTACTTCTGCGCTATCTGTACCTCGGCCTACGAGACGGTCTTGCAATTCTTCCAAATCTGGTGGTGTCAAAAAGATAAAGACAGCATCTGGAACTTTTTTCTTGACCTGAAGAGCTCCCTGCACTTCAATTTCAAGAAAGACATCGATTCCCTTATCAAGTGTTTCATTAACATAAGTCAGAGGAGTACCGTAGTAGTTACCGACATACTCTGCATACTCTAACATCTGTCCTTGACGGATCAATTCTTCGAATTCTTCACGCGTACGGAAGAAATAGTCAACTCCGTCTACTTCACCTGGACGTTGCGCCCGCGTTGTCATAGATACAGAATATTGAAATTGATTTTCAGAACTCTCAAAAATTTCTCGTCTAACCGTTCCTTTTCCAACTCCTGAAGGACCTGAAAAAACGATTAGTAAGCCTCGGTCTGCCATTATATCTCCTTTGGATAGTTTGTGAAATGACTTGAAAATTTCTGTAAGATTATATATCTAAAGCCATTTCTGCTCGCTACAATCTTTCTATCTAGTGTAACAAAAAAGCAGTAATTTTTCAACTGCTCTTTCTTATTTATTTTGCATAATCAACTGCACGAAGTTCACGAATCACGGTTACCTTGATATTTCCTGGGTAATCGAGATTGTTTTCAATTTTCTCACGAACTTTATGAGCCAAGATTGTGACCTTGTCATCTTTGATTT
The DNA here is from genome assembly GCF_001808705.1 of Streptococcus sp. HMSC074B11. GTDB lineage: Bacteria > Bacillota > Bacilli > Lactobacillales > Streptococcaceae > Streptococcus. The sequence goes on from NZ_KV794318.1 coordinate 31,630, forward strand.
GACCTGGATTTACCATAATGCGGATTTCGCGACCAGCTTGAAGGGCAAAGCTATTTTGAACACCTTCAAAGCTATTAGCAATTTCTTCAAGATCATGGAGACGTTTGATGTAGCTTTCGAGTGACTCACTACGAGCTCCTGGACGGGCAGCACTCAATGCATCCGCCGCAGCAACAATGACTGCGATCACACTTTCAGGTTCTACATCTCCGTGGTGACTGGCAATAGTATTCACCACAACTGGGTGTTCCTTGTACTTGCGCGCCAATTCAGTACCAATCTCAACGTGGCTACCTTCTACTTCACGGTCAATGGCTTTACCAATATCGTGGAGGAATCCCGCACGACGAGCAAGGGTAGCATTTTCACCAAGTTCGCTGGCCATGATACCAGCCAACTTAGCAACTTCAATCGAATGACGCAAGACATTTTGTCCGTATGAAGTACGGAACTGCAAGCGTCCCATGATCTTCATCAAGTCTGGGTGAAGGTTTGGTGCACCAATTTCATAGGCTGCGGCTTCACCATATTCACGAATCTTATTGTCAATCTCTTGACGATTTTTCTCAACCAACTCTTCGATACGAGCTGGGTGGATACGTCCATCCTTAAGCAAAGTTTCCATCGTCATACGGGCAATCTCGCGACGGATAGGATCAAAACCTGACAAGGTTACCACTTCTGGAGTGTCGTCAATGATAACATCAACCCCTGTCAAACTTTCAAAGGTACGAATATTACGCCCTTCACGACCAATGATACGACCTTTCATGGTATCATCAGGCAGATGAACTGTAGAGTTGGTAGACTCAGCTACATACTCACCAGCAATTCTCTGCATGGCTTGAGACAAGATATCCTTAGCCAATTTGTCTGAACGTTCCTTAACTTCTTGCTCAGCCTCACGAATGCGACTAGCAATTTCCTTAGTCAAGTTTTCCTCTGTCTGGGCCAAGATAATGTCTTTTGCTTCCGACTGAGTCAGAGTTCCAATACGCTCTAGTTCAGCTTGCTTTTGTTTCTCAATTTCTTCTAGTTGCTCTTCACGTACATCAAGGTTTTTTGCTCTATCAGAAATACTTTGTTCTTTTTGTTCAAGTGTTTTTTCTTTGTTCGTCAAATTGTCATCTTTACGATCAAGACTGCTAGCACGTTCGGTCAAACGACTTTCGATCTGCTTGAGTTCTTGACGTTCTGATTTAAATTCAGCGTCCACTTCTTCACGGTATTTTCTGGCTTCTTCTTTGGCCTCCAATAGTGCTTCTTTTTTAAGAGACTTGCTTTCGCTCTTAGCTTCATTGAGTAATAAATCCGCTTCGCGCTCAGCTTGTCCTCGTAAATTAGTTGCTTCTTGTTCAGCATTTAAAAGCATCAGCTCTGCAGCCTCTTGTGATGATTTCATCTTGACTGAGATGCTGACATATCCAATGACTAAACCAATGATGACGGCAAAAACAACGATAACAATCGCCATAATTTCCATGTTTTTACCTCAATTTATTTGTTTATCCGAATGATATGCATTCTTATACATTCTACCATAAAAAATCATTTTTAACAAACCTTAATTTGAAGTTGTTTTGGTCATTTCAAGGCTAAAAATCCTTATTTTTCCTAATAAAATAGGCTATTCTCCCTTATTAAACTTTTAAAGATTTTTTTAGAAAAAAATAAGTTAAAAAGCCTACCTCTCAGTAGACTTAGTTTGATTCGATTTTAATTGGCACTCGACCATAATTTTGTTCTGCGATACTTGGGTGTCCCAGTTGATAAATTTGGTCTGCCTTTTGAGTCATAGCATCCCAAGGTTCTTTGCCAATTCGGCTGACTAGATTGACCTGTCCTTTCAGAGACTTGAGATGTTGTCTGCCTTTTTCAGTAAAGCCAAGGACATGGATGGCTTCTGGCAAGTTACTTTCTCTGGTCTGTACCAGGATATAGGTCAAGAGGCGTCTGACACGCGCTTTGGTGTACCGTTTGGTAGCAACCACCTCGACCAATTCGTCAACAGACCGGGCTATCTTGATGGCATCCTTGATGCGTACAGCCATTTCTTGATTGACCTGATAAATAGTACTTAAATCTGGATTTGACAAGATTTGATAGCGTAAAAGTGGAAAATAGTTATCCCAACTCACCTTACTCGCCTGCTCAAAAAGAGTAACAGAAGGCATAAAGCGTTCTAAGAAATCTTGATCTGATTGGTGCTGACGGAGAGCTGTGGCCGAGGCAAAGTCTACATCCTTGTTCACAGAATGATAGCCGGCTCCTTGACGCTGAATCGGATGAAGTCTGATATTTCGTCCTGAAACTGCCTTGGCATAAGCGAGAGCAAGGACATGATTGGGCGTATTGCCTGAAAAATCAAGACCTGTAAATTCCTTCCACATAGCTTGCGTTTTCTGAGGGTAAGAAAGAGAATCAGGTAAGTTATCCACAAATTTCTCCATCTCTTGACCACGTTCTGAGTATAGGTCTGCAATTTTCTGATAATCCAGAACTTCCTCTGTCCCGAAAGCAAGGGTGTTAATCCCAAAACGAGCCAAGATAGCCACTGCACCTTGACCGAAAAAATCTGCTGCTTGGACACTGGCTAAAAAGGGCAATTCTACCACTAAGTCCGCCCCATTTTCCAGCGCCATCTGAGCCCGTATCCACTTATCCACGATAGCAGGCTCCCCACGCTGCATGAAATTCCCAGACATGGCAACGATTTTCAGTCCCTCCGACTGGTCCAGCAGGTATTTGTGGCCATTATGAAAGGGATTGAACTCCGCGATAATACCTGTAATGGTCATGGAAATCTCCTACTTCTGAGCGACAAAAAACCAACGGGTACTGGTTTCTGTTGGCTCCTTGTCTTCAAAGTCCGCAAAGAGTTTGAAGGATTTGAAACCAGCCTGTTCCAGCAAGATATCATAGGTCAAGACCTCGTAAGTCCGTTCCTCATGTACCTCATCATGACGGCTAAAGGAACCATCTGCCTCCTTGACAAAGAAGGTCAGTTCATGCACTATGGAGTGAGGAGCATCGTCCTCATAGGTATCCCAAAGCATGGCAAAGTCTTCGGCGTTTTCATGGTAGGAATAGCCTGGGAAGACCTCATCTGTCTGGTAAGTCGAATGCACATCAAAGATAAAAACACCATCTTCATTGAGGGCATTATAGACTTCTTTAAAAACGTCCCCAACTTCCACTTCATCCTGCATGTAACAGATTGAGTCCGAGTAACACGTGACAAAGTCGTATTGACCAGCCTTGGATAAATCCAGCATATTGCCTTCAATGAAATCAATCTTTTGCTTGGCTGAAGCCGCTCTCTTTTCGGCAATCTTCAACATATCCGCACTCAAATCAAGTCCAGTCACATCAAAACCAGCCTGAGAGAAGCGCACTGATTGAATTCCTGTTCCACAAGCAAGCTCCAATAGTTTCTTTCTGTCCTTGGTTTTAGGTAAATGACGCAGAGAAAAGTTCGTCCATTTGTCGTATAAACTATCATCCATAACCGCATCATAGACCGCCGCAAAAGTTTCATAAGTTGCCATAATCATGATACCAAGAGCCCCATGGTAAACACCACTAGCCCTTACCTTTCTAACAATTTTCTTCTAACATAAGCAAATAAAACCCAGTTGATTACAACTGAGTTCATCTTCTATGCTAAGGCTTCTGAAATGTCTACAGAATTTGCCTCATGCCATAGTTTTTCTAGGTTATAGTGGGCACGCATTTCTTCTGAAAAGATATGCACTACGACACCACCGAGGTCTAATAGGACCCAGCCTCCAGCTGCATCGCCTTCAACATGGCTACCTTTAAAGCCAGCTTCAGCTACTTTTTCACGGATATTGTCAGCGATAGCGTCCAACTGACGGCTATTCATTGAGCTCGTGATGACAAAGTAATCTGTCACGCTAGTCAAATCTTGTACATCGAGTGCGAGAATGTCCTCGGCACGTTTCTCATCAGCCGCTTTCACGACTAGTTCTAGTAGTTCTTTTTCGTTCATTTAATCCTCTTTCTAGAAAATATGTTTGTAATCTAGGACATCTGCAAAGCGCTCCTCCCAAATGTCCTCATAAAATTCATTGATCGTTTCAGCTGGAATGTCATCCCCATCAAAGGTTGTGACAGCGCCTGCTGGAATAATCAGCTTATAGCCATATTCAAAGGCAACTTTGACAGAGGTATCCACACAATATTCAGTCTGCATACCACATAAAACTAATTTTTCAATCCCCTGTTTATCCAAGTATTCTTTTAAGCCAGTTTCTTTGAAAATACTATTATACTTCTTCTGAAAGACCTTTTCATCAGGTTTTCGATTTAAAAGCGCAGATAGTTGCCAATCTTTCGATGTTTGAGCTTCTGGACTATCAATATGTTGAACATAGATAATTTCGATATTCTTACTTCTAGCCTGATCTTGTAAATAAGAAATTTTTTCCAATAGACTTTCTGTCTTAAAACCTGTTTCCACTAAAATATTTTGTACATCAATAATGATAAAAACCGTCTTCATTTAATCCTCTTTCAAATAGTGCACATAGGTGTTATAGGTTTCAAGGGTTTGGGGATAGATAGGGAATCCCTGATGAGCCAAATGCTCTACAGTACGAGCTGTTTCAAAGGCTACTGCCTTATTGAGTGACAAACTTGCAATCTCACGAGCCTCATCCACTCCTGGAAAGGCACGATTGTGCTCGATATAGTCTGCGACGTAGATAACCTTGTCAAGGTCCGTCATCTGACCAGCTCCAACTGTATGAATTTCTATTGCACGCAAAATTTCAAGATCTTTCAAATCTAAATCTTCCTGAATCTTGTAAATTCCTACCATGCCATGCCAGACATTATTGCCCCAGTTTTTAAGGTCAGGGTCTAGCTGATAACGGTCAATCAAGTCTATAAATTCCTGATCTGACAGTTTTTTAGCATAGTCATGAAGAAGACCTGCTAGACCTGCTTTCTCGGCATCCACTCCGAATCGTTCTGCAAGTTCAATGGCTGCGCGCTCCACACCCAAACAATGGGTCAACCGCTTCTCGGGTAGAAGCTCTGCCATTTTTTCCAATAATTCCTCACGGGAACAGTTTATATAGTCCTGGTATGCCATCAGTAAAGCCCTTCTTTCTCGATATAGTCTAGTACAGGCTTAGGTAGGAGAAAGTTAGGTGTGCGTCCTTGGGCGATGAAATCACGCACCATGCTGGATGAAATATCCATGAGAGGCACATCCACCCAGATAACTGGATAAGAAGTCCCTGCCTTGTAACGTGGACGCTGAACCCCCACAAACTGAACCAAATCGACCAATTCGTCAATTCTATACCACTTAGGCAGATAGTCTACCATATCGGCACCGATAATGAAATAATAATCTGTATCTGGATTCTTCTCTGTTAAAAGCTTCATGGTGTCGTAGGTGTAGGAAACTCCCTTGCGTTCTAGCTCGATTGTCTCAATAGCTAAACCTTCGATTCCTTCGATAGCCAATTCAAGCATTTTGAGACGGTGGGGTTCAGGAATGGTTTCCTTTTTATCTACGTGAGGTGGTTGGTATTCAGGCATGAGCAGAACCTGGTCCAATCCCAACTGTTGGCGCACTTGATCTGCAACAATCAGATGGGCATTATGAACGGGATTAAAATTTCCACCCAAGATACCGACTTGTTTGCGTTTTTTATCCTTGATTTCTGGCTCTAACTCCACTTTGGTAAAGGGAGTTAATAATTCAATTGCCATAGGTTAATCTCCTTTAGTCTTCTGTAAAAACAGCTTTTGGGAGTATCGTTCTTAGATTTCTTTAACTTTTTTAGAAATCTTGCGATTTTCTTTCTTGCTTGATTGTTTATACAAAATCAAGATGCGTCCGATTTTTTGGACTGTATCCACACCGATTTCTTCTTCCAAGATTTCGGCTACTTCGTGGATATTTTCGTCTGTGTTTTGTAAGAGAGTAACCTTGATCAATTCACGAGCATCAAGTGCCTGACGAACGCTGGTTTTGATTTGGTCGTTGAGACCATTTTTCCCGATTTGGATGATGGGTTTGAGGGTGTGTGCCTGGCTGTTGAGGAAGGCACGTTGTTTTGATGTTAATGACATATTCTTTCTTCCTTTTTTGATAGTTATTTTAGGTGGTGAGGGACGGTCGGAACTATTTTTTCAATGATTTCATCTTTGAAAAATGGATTTCCTGACCTCACAATTGAGCCTAGGTCTCAATTGTGCCCCTTGCCAATCTAAAGATTGGCAATCACACCACGGCAATAACTATCTTTTTATGAGCTCACTTTGTTCGCTCGGTGATTTTATTTTAAATAATTGCTTTTCTTGTGACGACGGCGACGCCTTCTGGTGCCCAGACGGCTACTTTGGCAGTTCCTGTTACACGGATCCAGCCTAGGCCTGAGATAACTAGGTCAGTCTTATCCTTGATAGTAAAGACATGTTGGACTAGTTTTGGAAAATCATCTTTTTCCTTGTTATTTGGTGGTGTAAGGAGGGTTCCAAGGTGCTTGTCGTAAAAGGCACTAGCTCCCTCTAGCTTGGTACGATGAAGTTTGAGTTCATTGTCAAAGAAGGTTGTAAAACCTTGCTTTTCTCCTGCAATAAAGTCAAAGCGTCCCAATCCACCTAAAAATAGGGTTTGTTCAGGGTTTAGCTGATAGGTTTTTGGTTTGATTTCCTTTTTAGGACTGACATACTTGAGATTTTTAGCAGTCAAGTAGTGAGCCATCTGGTGACGATGGATAATTCCTGGAGTATCGTAGATATAAGAACCATCATCGAGTGGGATTTCAATCTTATCCAAGGTTGTTCCTGGGAAGCGTGAAGTTGTGATGACGTTCTGGTCACCCGTGATTTCCTGGATAATGGCGTTGATGAGGGTTGATTTACCAACATTGGTCACGCCGACAACATAGACGTCACGTCCCTTACGGTAGTGCTCAATCTTGTCGATTACTTCTCTAATGGCATGCTTGTTTTGTGCTGAAGTCAAGACGACATCGACTGGACGCAAGCCTTCTTCGTGAGCACGCTCCATCAGCCACTGGCTAATCTTACCAAGTTTCACTGACTTAGGTAGGATATCTTTTTTATTTCCAACCAAGAGCACATCATTGCCCGACACGAAACGTGGCAAACCTGGAATAACAGAGCCATTGAAGTCAAAGATATCAATGACATTGACCACCAAGGCATCGCTATCTCCCACCTCATGCAAGAGTTTGAGGAAATCATCATCCGTCAACTGCACATCTGTGATTTCATTATAATGACGAAGACGGAAACAACGCTGGCAATAAACTTCTCCAGTTTCCAAACCTTTTTCAAGTGCTGACTGAGGTGTAAAACCTAAACCAGTCTTATCTTCCGTCTGAATGGTTGCTCCACAACCAATACAGAGAATTTCTTCCATAATTAGATTCCTTTTTTATAAGTAATAGGGCCGTACTTTTCAGCGATTTTTCTCATCATACGACGCTCACGAGCTCGGTTAATCTGAGTCTTAATAGAGTCATGTTGAACTAATGGTTTAACCAAAATCGAGCGAATACCTGCTCGATGGGCTGCTCGAATATCCGTCATCAGCTGGTCGCCAACCATGACCACTTGGTCTTTTTCATAGTGGAAATGTTTCATGGCACGGTTAATTCCTAAAGTAAAGGGCTTCAGTGCCCAGTAAACATAGTCAATATCAAATTTTTCAACTGCTCGTTTGACACGTTTGGGAGTATTGTTGGATACCACAATGATACGTATCCCAGCATCACGCAGATCATGCAACCATTGCTTCATCTCTACTGTTCCATCTGGATTATTCCAAGCAATCAGGGTATTGTCCAAATCCACCAAAACAGCTTTGATTCCCTGTTTTTGCAGGCTTTGAACTGTCAGATCATAAACTGCTTCCACAGCAAAATCTGGCATGTAATTTTCAATCGCCATTCTGGCTCCTTCTCTTTTATTTTCTAGTAATTTTCTTCAGCCATTGAGATAAGGCTGCCCATAAAATCAAGCTAGCTATTAAGATATAAATCCAAGCATTGGGCTCTTCTGTAAATGGTAGAGGAACATTCATTCCGAAAAAACCTGTAATAACCGCAAGGACTGCTAGTAAGACGGAGATAATGGTCAAAATTGTCAAACTATCATTCAGGTTATTGTTTAGGATGTTGTTGTAAGAAGCGGAGAGTTGTTGCAAGACTTGAGAAATCAAATCTGTCATGGACACCAACTGATGGGCTTCAATCATAGCATCATCAAACTGCTCTCTTTCCACTTCGTTAAAGTTCCGATAAAGCGCGTGTCCTTGGATATGTTCCAAGAGGAGGCGATTTTGTTTAGCCGCAGCTGTCAAGTAAACCATACCAGTTTCCAAGTCAGAGAGGGCAAAAAGATTTTTTTTAGTGGTTGTTTGACGCAACAAGGCACTGATTTCATCCTTGCTTTTATCCATCTGTTCAATGACAGGATAATAAGCATTGCTGATAAGCTCTAAACCGGCAAATAGAAACTTGTAGATTGAAATGATTTCATGATTTTCAAGATAGCCTAGCATCTGATCAATGACATAAGCATTCTTATGATTGCTGATGGTAATCATTCGTTGCTTTTCTACGATAAAGGTCATAGGAATGGCTTCATAGTATTCCTTGTCCCTTTCTAAGTCAAGAACGTTGTAGATAAAGGTCACTGTCCCATTTTCACGGTTATAATCCATGTGGGCCCGTTCGTTTCTATCCAGCGCATACTCGATGGTTTCTTTATCCAATCCATAGATTTCAGATAAATCTTCAAGATTTTTGATGATTTCCACATCTAGATTAATCCAGGTGCAACCATTCCCTAACTGCTTATCTAAAAACATCGTTTCTCCTTTACCAAACTCTTTCCATTGTACCATAAATCAGGTAAAATTTCAGTCCTCGTCTTTTCTTGAAAAATTGCTAACGACGGTGATATTCCGATTAGGAACAAAATGAAGAGCTTGGTCATCACTTCGCAGTTGAGTTGTCCGAATTCCTACACTAACGACTTTCCCCGATACGGTAATTGGGCCGTTAGTCAAGACAACCTCATCTCCAACGTCCAACTGGCGCTCAAAGAGAATAAAGAAGCCATTGATGACATCTGATAGAAAACCTTGTGCTCCCATACCGATGGCCACCCCAGCAATCCCCGCACCTGCAAGCAAGCTAGAAACAGGCAACCCTAAGATAGACAAGATACAGTAAATCAAGAAAAAATAAAGGATATAGTTAAAAATATTCTCAAGCAAACGAGAAATGGTCTTTTGTCTACCAGCATCTCGATTTGAAAACTTAAGTGAAGGTTTAACAATCTTTCTTACAGCAGCATGGAGAAACTTTTTGACAATATAAAAGATAAGAATCAGTAGCAAAAGGGAAATCACCTTGGTTAAGAGATTCTCTAAAACAGTTGTTACATCTAATTTATCCAGATAACGTTGAAAAAATTCTTGCATATAAAACTCCTTTTCTATTCATTATACCATAAATCCTTCCTCGCCATCCTTTTCATAAATATTCATTTATTCCAACAAAACTTATAACTCACTTGCTTTTCAAGCATATTTATACTATAATCATAAACAATACACAAAAAAGGAGACCTCTATGAAAAGAATTATTCGTGCTTGGAACAAAACAAATCTGATCAAACGGATCGGAATTGGAATGACCTTAGGAGCTATTCTAGGTCTACTCGTTCCTAATCTAACTGGCATCGGTTTATTGGGAGATTTATTTGTAGGAGGACTAAAGGCCATTGCCCCTATCCTGGTTTTTGCTTTAGTCGCTAACGCCCTTTCCCAACACCAGAAAGGCCAAGATAGCAATATGAAAAAAGTCATTTTCCTCTATTTGCTGGGGACTTTTGCTGCGGCTCTTGTAGCAGTTTTGGCTAGCTTTCTCTTCCCTGTTCAGATGGTCTTGAGTAGTGCTAGTACAGAAGTTACTCCTCCAGACGGCATCGGACAAGTCCTCAGTAATCTCCTACTGAAAATAGTGGACAATCCTGTCAACGCCATCATCGGAGCTAACTATATCGGAATTTTGTCTTGGGCTATCGTCTTTGGAGTTGCCATGCGTGAAGCTAGCAAAAATAGCAAGGAACTACTCAAAACAATGGCCAGTGTGACTTCAAAAATCGTCGAATGGATCATTAACCTTGCGCCATTTGGTATCCTCGGATTAGTCTTCGAAACCATCTCTGGACAAGGTATTGCGAGTTTAGCAAATTACGGAATCTTACTCGGACTTTTGATTGCCACTATGGTTTTCGTTGCCCTAGTGATCAATCCTCTGATTGCTTTTCTCTTTATCAAGAAAAATCCTTATCCACTTGTTTGGAAATGTTTGCGTATCAGCGGAGTCACAGCCTTTTTCACTCGAAGCTCAGCTGCAAATATCCCTGTTAATATGAAACTTTGTGAGGATCTAGGTCTCAATCCAGATACCTATTCTGTCTCTATCCCACTTGGATCAACTATCAATATGGCTGGAGCTGCTGTCACTATCAATATCTTAACCCTAGCAGCTGTCAATACCCTTGGAATCTCAGTTGATTTTGCAACAGCCTTTGTACTCAGTATCGTTGCAGCCATCTCTGCCTGCGGTGCTTCAGGAATTGCTGGAGGTTCTCTCCTACTTATCCCAGTTGCCTGCAGTCTCTTTGGGATTACCAATGATATCGCTATGCAGGTTGTAGGTGTAGGTTTCGTTATCGGTGTTATCCAAGACTCTTGTGAAACTGCCCTCAACTCTTCAACAGATGTCCTCTTTACAGCAGTAGCTGAATTTTCCTCTGCTCGCAATAAATAATCAAGGCAAGCCTATTTAGGGCTTGTTTTGTCTGGTTTCTATCAATTACTTTAGGAAATGTCTCATGTCTATCACCCAACGTACTTTTAAACTCGTTCTGGCAACCTGTTTGGCCTGTGTTCTAGCCAACTTTCTGGATTTATCTTCAGCAGTGTCCGCTGGTATCATTGCCCTATTGAGCTTATCGGATACCCGTCGAAGCACCATTAAACTAGCTCGCAATCGTTTATTTTCAACCCTTCTTGCTCTTTTCATTGGTGTCCTTTCCTTTCAAATGACTGGCTACCACATCTGGAGTTTTGGTCTCTATTTGGCCCTCTATGTCCCTCTAGCCTATAAACTGGGCTGGGAGATTGGTATTACCCCGAGTAGTGTCCTAGTCAGTCATCTCTTGGTTCAGAAGTCAACATCACCAGATCTGCTAGTGAATGAACTCCTCCTATTTCTGATCGGTACGGGATTCGCCTTGACTGTCAATCTTTACATGCCTTCTCGGCAAGAAGAAATCCATCTCTATCATCTCAAGGTAGAAGAAAAACTCAAACACATCCTACAACGTTTTGAATATTATCTTGGAAAGGGCGATGGTCGTAACCGTGCCCAACTCGTTGAAGAACTGGATCAGCTTCTTGAAGAAGCTCTCAAACTGGTCTATCTTGATCACTCTGACCACCTCTTTCATCAGACCGACTATCATATCCACTATTTCGAAATGAGACAGAGACAGAGTCGCATTCTTCGTAATATGGCCCAGCAAATCAACACCTGTAATCTAGCCGCAAGCGAAAGCCTAATCCTTGCCCAGCTATTCGCTAAAATTGCAGATCAACTCAGCCAGACCAATCCTGCCAACGATTTATTAAATGATATTGAAAGCTACCTGCAAGTATTTCGCAATCGCAATCTCCCTAAAACAAGGGAAGAATTTGAAACACGCGCAACCTTACTTCAACTCCTGCGCGAATTGGAAAACTTTATTCAACTGAAAGTTGACTTCTATCAACGCTATTCTGAAGAAAAAAGCAATCTATCATCATAAACAAAACACCTTTTGAACTGCGAAAACTTGCAATTCAAAAGGTGTTTTTCTGTCTCGAACCTAGCTAACTAGTGAATCTTACTAAGTAGCAAAATTGCTATGAACTCCTAATGATAGACTTATCTTTTCCTTAAGAAGTATAGATGGAATTTCTAAACTCATTTGATTCTTTGAGGTAGGCTTTATATATAGCTTTTTTCAACTTCTGAACAGGAGTTTCAATGAAACGGTATTGTTTTTGGCTGATATTTCCTGCTTTAATCTGAGCAAGTTCTTCTTTTACCGCTTCTTCCATCAATTGCTTCATTCGTTCAGGACTTGAAATCACTTCTTGCTTACCTTTATAGTCAATGGTAATCGGTTTTAATTTACTGATATTCGCGATCCGTTCATCCATTTGTTCCTTCTTGAATTGAGCATAGGTCTTACCAGCTAAGATCTTTTCAAAGATGTATTGGTCTGACAAGGGACGATTCTCTTTTTCTGCATCTTGCTTGTACTGATTAGAGACATAAGGAACGAAACCTTCGTAATAGCCAAGAGCTGCCATGAGTTCAAAGGCTTGTTTTCTAAAGCTGATATCACCACTCATTCCCTTATCATTTTCGTTGACACCATAAATCGTATCAAACATATCAACGGTATAATAACCATTGGCATCTACTTTCCCTGTAGCCGTGAATCCTTTAATGATATAGCGATTTACCACGATATGATTGTCAATCAAACTATGAACATCTCCTAGCTTGCTAGCATCTGCCTCGGTTAAAGCCTTGATTTCCTCGCTCTGGTGGCTTGGTTTGACAGATGGATTTGGATAAGGAACAGGTGTTCTTGAACCACTTGTCGCACTTGGTAAGAGTTGCTTGAAGTAGACTGCCTTATCCGCAGCTGACAATCCTCGACTTGCCTCAGCTTCTAGATAATCTAAAGTATAGAGGACATCGAAACTACCGTGCATATATTCTTTCAAATCTGCGGCTGATTTAAAGCGCTCAGGTGTCTTGTTGTAGAAACTGTCTTTGTCACTCTCGTCATAGACAAAGTTCAAGTTAAAGTAGCTATCCGTTTCCGGAGTGTAGGAGTTTTCAAAGATTCCACGTGCATAGAATTCTGCTCCTGTACCATCCCGTCGACCATAATTGTTAAAGAGAACTGTACGATCCAACAAGTGAGTCATTTCATGAGAGTAAGTCGCTGACCCTCGATCGTCCAAGACCCTATCAATAAAGTAACGCACACCAGCACCATTTGCCTCAGCACCTACTGATTGAGGCGGAGAATACATGCCTAGCGGAGACATAAAGTCCTTGACTCCCTTATCCGCCTCTGAACCAAACTCCTTGGACCAGGTTTCCTTGATACCTGCATTTTGCTTGCTAGTATACTTTTTCATAGTATCCACAATCAAACGGTTGGTTACTAGTTTTGATTGATTGTCTTTTTTAGTGATTCTATAAAGCGTATCAACATAAGCAGCCTGACGCTCAGCCGTCAATTCAACCAGAGCCTTCACTTTTTCCAATTCAGCCTTATATTGAGTAGGATTGCTTTGAGCCAGTGAGGTATCCATATAAGTTCCGATATTTCCGTAGGAAACAGTTGCCATATTAGTAATGGCATAGATGCTCGGTTCCTTGATATTCACTAGGCCTAGAAGGGTAGCCATGTTATATTGTTTGCGATTATCAATCTGTTGAGGTTCTGCCCCATACTTGGCAGGATCAGAGGTCAACTTCGTGTAGAGACTGACATTTTCATCTGTCTTCTCTTTGGATTTCTTCTCAACAACGATGGCTTTTGTAGCATCCTTCAACCAAGTATCACCATCCATGTTTGTAAAGGTAGTTCGGTTATAGTCAAGGAAGTCTAATAAGGTTGACTTATCGGTTACTTTTCCAAAGTATGTTTCAAATGTTCGTGGGCTATTGACCAGCTTCATCTCATCATAGCTCATTGAACCTAGAGATGTTAGCCATTCTAATGACGTCACCTTCTTGCCAAAGGAACTTGGATTGTAGGCAAGAATATCACGGATGTTGGTCTTACCAAAATCAATATTGTAGAAACGATTGATATAGGTTAAACCTAGGAGAATTTTTTCCTTATTAGCTTCTAAATCTGCCTGAACCTTAGCTCTGGTTTCTGCTGTGTTTCCGAGCACACTCAAGGTATTGGCTACAACTTTTTTAAGGTCTGTATCTAGGGTCTTTTTCGTTTCTTCAAGCGCGTCTTTAATAGATAATCTTTCTAGATATTCTTTGCGAAGGACTTCTTTAACCTCTTCATCTGTAATAGTAGGATTGATCTTTTTGAGTTCAATCTTCTTACTAATCACATCTCGCCCCAGAATATTTGGCCTGAAGGCATTTGTCACGTAAGCATTGGAAAGCAGGTCCACAGCCTTCATTCCTTGGCTAGCAGGTCGTACATCGATAGCATTTTCTAACTCCGTATTCACTGGAAGAAGATGAGGTTTGTTTTCTTTGGTTCCCACCAAGATGACCTTTGGCTTCATTGCTTTTGTCACAGCACTTGTTTCCGTGTGTGATAGCAATTCACCTGTTTGAGGATTCACTTCATAAACTCTGGTAGTGGTGGTCTCGCCAGGCTCACCCTGACTTTCTACTTTTTCAAGGTCCTTATCAAGTCTTGGTTCCTGACGGCGTTCCTCCTTGATTGGAATTGGCGTCACGATAGTTGCGACATTTCCGACCTTCACTACCTTATCAATCGGAGCTGTTACTTCTTTTTGGTGATCTCTTTCTGTAACCTGACCTGTCTGAGTATCTACTTGGTAGGTGGTAGTCGTTTTTTCGCTTCCTTCCTTACCTGGAACAACAACTTTTTCTGTTTGATAAGGAAGTGTCGGGTCCGCTTCATATATCGTATTATTTGCGATGACCTTTGTTTCTACACTTGGTTTGGTCCCAACTAGAACAACCTCATCTACCTTTTCCACCAAGTTTTTTGATGTACTAGACTCTATAATCTGGCCACTTGTTTGATCTCTTGTATATCGGGTAGTAGTTTCTACTTGTCCATTGACTCCATGAATTTTCGTCTTCCTAGTTCCGACATCTTGACTGTCATCTGCTTGATAAATTGTTTTGTAGGGGATTGTTTGGGTGTCAACTTTTGGTTGTGGTACAGGCAAAGGCTCTTTTTTAGTCCCTACAAGGATGATTTCTGGAACCGGGGCTCTTGTTATTTCATTGGAAACCAGTTTGCGAGTTTCCTTGCCATCG
>NZ_KV794318.1:46872-47257 GCF_001808705.1 Streptococcus sp. HMSC074B11
TGCTACCCCTGCTTGGATAATACGAGTTTGGCCCTTAAGTAAGTCTGGATCGTCCTGATGAAGAGTGTCATAAGCAACCGCTTCTGTCGTCACTTCAAGCTCTGGTTTCACCTCGACCAAGCTTGGTGCACCTTCACTTGGGATTGAGGTAGATTCTACCTTAGTACCTACTGCGATGATTTCTAGAATCGGAGCTGTTGTTATTTCATTAGAAACCTGCTTGCGAGTTTCCTTGCCATCGACAGTCGTAACCTCGGTTAAGATGGTACGCTCACCTGTTACTCCTGCCTGGAGAACTCGGGTTTGACCCTTAAGCAAGTCTGGATCGTCCTGATAAATAGTATCATAAGCAATGGCTTCTGTCGTAACTTCAAGCTCTGGTTTC
>NZ_KV794318.1:47357-47617 GCF_001808705.1 Streptococcus sp. HMSC074B11
TGACTTCATTGGAAACTACTTTACGAGTTTTCTTACCATCAAGCTTGGTGACCTCGGTTAAGATAGTGCGTTCGCCTGTTACGCCTGATTGGATAAGGCGAATTTGACCCTTAAGCAAGTCTGGGTCTTCCTGATGAATAGTATCATAAGCAACAGCTTCTGTCGTAACTTCAAGTTCTGGTTTCACCTCGACCAAGTTTGGAATACCTTCACTTGGGATTGAGGTGGACTCTACCTTAGTGCCTACTGCAATGATTTCG
>NZ_KV794318.1:47717-48165 GCF_001808705.1 Streptococcus sp. HMSC074B11
TGCCTACTGCAATGATTTCGGTAACGGGTGTGGTCGTAACTTCATTAGAAACTACTTTACGGGTTTCCTTACCATCAACCTTGGTGACTTCGGTTAAAATAGTACGCTCACCTGATAGGCCTGCTTGGATAATACGAGTTTGACCCTTAAGCAAGTCTGGGTCTTCCTGATGAATAGTATCATAAGCAACAGCTTCTGTCGTAACTTCAAGTTCTGGTTTCACCTCGACCAAGCTTGAAGTACCTCCACTTGGGATTGAGGTGGAGTCTACCTTAGTACCTACTGCGATGATTTCTGGAACCGGGGCTGTTGTTATTTCATTAGAAACCAGTTTGCGAGTCTCCTTGCCATCGACAGTCGTCACTTCAGTTAAAATAGTACGCTCGCCTACAACACCTGCTCGAACAACACGAGTTTCACCCTTAAGCAAGTCTGGGTCTTCCTGATG